>JAOUOP010000072.1 GCA_029880325.1 Myxococcales bacterium
GGCGGCGGCGGCGGCGGCGGCGGTCGTGGTGGCGGTCGCGGTGGGCGCGGCGGCGGTCGCGGTGGGCGCGGTGGCGGTCGCGGCGGCTTCGACGGCGGCGGTCGCGGCGGCGACGACTGGTAGCCTCTCCCGCAGGCGCTCGATCAAGCGCCTTGATGACTCAACTGCACGGGCCCATGTGTCGGCTTGCAAGCGCTGCAAGCCGACACATATTGGCTTACATGCAGTTACAGCTCGTTTCCGTCGCGTCGGCGTCTGCGCTCGCCCTATTGGGTGCGTGCGCACCGGCAGGTAGCGCAAAAATCCGGTCGGAAAAGCTCGGATCTTTGCCGGAGATGCCGCTGATGCGGCAGGCCTTCGACCACCAGCTAAGTCTGGCCTGCGGCGACGACGACAACGCGTTCGCCGCTTCGGAGCTGGTGCGCGCGCCCTATCTGCAGCGCACCGAAACCGATTCCACAAACGTGCTGTTCACCGCGACGTCGATCGAGTCCTACCGCGTCGACGTCACCCTTCCCGACGGCAGCTCCGTCGGCTCCTACGACTCGATCCACGACATCGAGGCCACGCCCCACGACGCCCACCAACATCACGTGGAACTCTCGGGCCTCGAGGCCGATACCATCTATTGCTACAGCCTGCACGGTGCGGGCGATACCCTGATGGCGCCGCGTGCAGGCTTCCGCACCGCGCCGCTTTCGGACAGTGAAGCGCCGGTCCGCTTCGTGGCCTTCGGCGACTCTGGCAGCGGCGGCGACGGGCAGTACGCGGTCTTCGACCAGATGCGGCAGACGGCCTTTGACCTGGTCGTGGTCACCGGCGACGTCGCCTACGACTCGGGCACGCTCGACCAGTACGAGCGGACCTTCTTCAGCGTCTACGAACCGATGCTGGTCTCGGTGCCCACCTTCCCCGTGCTCGGCAATCACGACACCTACACCGACAACGGCGCCCCCTTCCGCGAGGTCTTCGACCTACCTGCCAACGGCGGCCCCGAGGGCATCGAGCGCTGGTACTCCTTCGACTGGGGTCCGGTGCACTTCGTCGCCATCGACACCGAGCTACCCTCCGAAGCGCAAGCCCAGTGGGTCGAAGCCGACCTGCAAGCCAACGGGCAACCGTGGACCGTGGTCTTCACCCACAAGAGCCCCTACTCGTCGGGTAGCCATGGTTCGTACCTGGGCTTCCGCGAGACCTTCTCGCCGATTTTGGAAAAGTACGGCGTGAAGCTGGTGCTGGCCGGCCACGACCACCACTACGAGCGCACCAAGCCCATCGGCGGCATCACCTATGTGATCACCGGCGGCGGTGGCCGGGGCACGCGCAGCGCCGGGGTCTCTTCGTTCACCGCCTTCAGCGAAGACGTGCTGCACTTCGTACACGTCACCATCGCTGGCGATACGCTGACACTGCGGGCGGTCGACGCCACGGGGCAGGAATTCGACCACGTGGAGATCGCGGGCGGCGAGGCCTCCTGAATCAAAGCTGCAAGGGAGGCCGCCCGGCACGGGCGCGCAGGCGGTCGACCAGGCGGTGCAAAGAGCGGCGCGACAGCAGATAGCGCGCAAGCCGTCGCTTGCCCGGCAGCGTGATCAGCGTAAGCGCCGCGATGATGGTCAGCAGTCCCTGGCCCGGAAGTACCAGCATCGCCACCCCGAGCACCAACAGAAAGAGGCCCAGGGCATTGCGCGAAAAAACCAGCAGCGCGTGCACCAGGGGATGGCGGCGCGGGGGCCGTGGCAAGCCGCGCTCGTGAACGAAGTGGTCGGGCTCGAGCCCGATCAGCACCACCGGAATCAAGAACAGACCCGCTGCCAGGGTGATCACCGAGAGGGCGAATGCCACCCCCCAAAGGCGCGCGTCCCCGGGATCGAAGGGCAGGCGCTCAAGCATCACCACATCCGCGGATTCAACGCTCGGCGTCGCCGAGACCACGCTTGCTGCCCGGGGCCCCGGTCGCCAGGCTCTCACCCTGGCGATCCCGCTCGTCGCTGTAGCCGCCCAGGGTATGGGCCGTGCGCGCCACGTCCGGGCCTCCGACGGCGCCCGATTGGGTGCGATCGGCGACGGCCTCGCTCAGCGGATGCTCACTGCCGGGGCGGCCGGCGGCCAGGCGCGGGCGCGGCAACTCCCGCGGCGTCACTCGCTGCACCTGACGGCGCCCCGTGTTGGCAGCCGGCTCGGGCAACTCCAGTAACGCCCCGAGCCCATCGGGCAATCGACGTATCAGCTGCCTGCGACCATCGGCGCTCAGCAGCTCACCGACGGCGCGGCCGGCGATCGACGCCTGCTCCAGGGCCGCACCCGCTTCGAGTGCCAGCTCGGCTGACAGGCGCGAAAGCAGGGCGTCGAGGGGCTCGAGGGCCGGCCCATAGCCGCCTTCCAGGCCAGGGTGTAACTGCTGTGGCAAGCCGGCCCGCAGCGGCGCCCGGTCGGGCGGATGCAGCTCCGCGGTCAACGCCTGCAGCAGCAGCTCCAGCAGCCGCCGGCCCGCAGCAGGCTCGCTGGGACCGCCCAAGGCGGCGACGCGGTCGACGAGTTTGGCCAGACCCATGCCCGATCAGTAAGCCCACAGGCCGCCGGCGCAAGCTTTCGGGCTTGCTGCCGAGTGAACTCAACCGGCCAGGCGCTGCAGCTGCGATGCCAGCGCGTGGAGCGGAACGTGGGTCAGGTCGCGGTTGATGCTGAAACCCACGCGCGAGGCGGTCGCCACGTCCAGCGCGCGCCGGATCAACCCCAGCAGATGGGGCTCGGCCACCAGCACCAGATAGTCGAAGCTGCGATCGTTGCGCGCGGCCTCGAGCCCCCCCGCGAGATCGCGCGCGAAGTCCGCCGCGTTGTGCTCGTGGGCGGACTCGCTCTTGGTCTTGGCGCGCACGCCGGCGCGGGCGCTGTCGTAGCCCGAACCAGCGCGGTCGGTGTCCAGCTCGCGGTTCTTGAGACGGCCGCTCTCGTGCTCGATAACCTCGACCAACCGCAGCGGTCGATCGGGGCGAGCCTCGAGAATGCGCGCGCCGGCCCGATTGGCAATGACGTACCAGGTGATGGCCATGGCAACTCCAGTCGATAATGCCGTCGCCGCTGACCTACGCACGCTGGCGGCCGTGACCAGCACCTGGACAGCGGCCCGAGGGTGCTTACCTCATCGCGAAGCCGGCGGCGCCGCAAGGAACCGCCCATCGACGATTATGCGACTCGGGCTTCGGATGGGGCGGCGATTGCGATGCGGCGCGTTCTGGGTGGCGCTGATCGCGGGCCTGGTGAGCCCCGCTCGCGCCCAAGAAAAGCCCGATGCAAACGCCGCCGCTGAAAGCACCAGCGAGCCAGGAGCCCAGGAAACCGAAGCCGCCCATGCCCGGGTGCGCTCCACCGATGCCCGCCCCCTGGCACGCCCCGACCAGCGACCCACCCTCGACCTGCGCCTGGTCCCGCGGGTGCTGCTGGGCATCCCGCGCCTCGTGCTTCGCGTGAGCACGGGGGCTCTGATCCAGGGGTCGAAATTCGAACGCGATCACCGCCTGAGGCAACGGGCCGAGAGCCTCTTTTTCGACGAACGACGCATCTTCGGGGTCTTTCCCACGGCCTTTGTCGAGACCGGCTTTACGCCGAGCATCGGCGCGCGGCTGGTGCACCGGGACCTCTTCGGAGAGCGTGAGCATCTGTTGATGCGCGCGGGCTACGCCGGCGTCGGCCGCCAGATTTACGAGCTGGGCATCGACAGCGGCCAGGCCCTGGGTGGCGGTCAGCTCTCGCTCGAGGCCGGCTACGAAGTGCACGACAGCCGACCCTTCTACGGCGTCGGCAACGCCGACCGCCTCCAGACCGCTCCATCGCTGCCCATGGACGCGCTCGATCCCGAAAGTGCCGAAAGCAGCATCTATCGGAGCGAAGAGGTGCACATCGAAGGCAAAGCCCTATCCCGCCTCGGAGGCGGCTTTCAGCTACAGCTGAAACAGCTGCTGCGCCATCGCGAGCTGAGCGAGGGCGGAAACCTTGCCGAGCCCGACCGCGCCTGGATCACGGCTCGCTACGACCCCAACACGCTCACCGGCTTTGGCGCACCCCTGCGCGACTCCTATAACGAGCTAGCCCTCAGTTACAGCCACCTCGAGCGCAGCCGCCCCTTCCTTCCGCTTCCCTCGAGCGGCATTCGCGCTCGGGTATGGGGCGGCTTTCAGGCCGAATTTCTGCGACCGCACAGCAGCTTCGGCCGCGTGGGTTTCGAGCTACAGCCCTTCTTCGACCTCTACCGCGGCGATCGGGTGCTGCTGCTGCGATTGCGGAGTTCAGCCGTGATCGGAGAGCTGCACACGATCCCCTTCGTCGACCTGCCCCAACTGGGCGGATCGCTGCTATTGCGCGGCTATCGACGCGACCGCTTTCGCGGGCGCATCACCGCCCTGGGCAGCGCCGAATACCGCTACCCCGTGCAGGAACGGCTTTCGGCCTACCTCTTCGTCGACGCCGGACGCGCCTACCGCGACCTGCAGGATCTGGGTTTTTCCGACTTGCGCCTTGGTTATGGCGCGGGCCTGCACTGGATGGGCCACACCGGCGCGCGCTTTCGGCTGCAGTTGGCCTCCTCCATCGACGGGGGACTCTTTTTTCACATGAGACTCAATCCGAGCGATGATCCCTCCGACACCCATTGAGCCCCCTTCGACGCGGCCGACCGCTGCTGCCTCCACTCGAGGCCGCGTGCGACTTTGCTGGCTGTGGCCACTGCTGCTGCTGACGAGCGCGTGCGGCGCCGGACCGCTGACCACGCTGCGCTTCGAAAACCGCGACCCGATCTTCGCTGTCTACGACCGCTCCCCAGTTCCACTGCCAGTGGAAACCGAATTCGCCGGCCAGATCGCGAGCGTCGACAACACCTTCCGCAGGCCGGTGCTGCTACACATGGCAATGCCGACACCGCGCCTGGCCATCGGCATCAACTCGCTGGGCGAAGTTCCCGACTCGAGCTGGTTCCAAAACCGCATCGGACGCTTCGCCATCGATCCCAGCGAGCTCGAGCGCGGCAACGCCTCGGCCACGCCCATGGCCGAAGGCGGCTGGACGGTCGTGCGGGGCAAATCGCTGGGCGCGGCACCGGGTTTTACGGCCGAGGATGGCCAGGGTCGACGCTACATCTTCAAGATGGACCGCGCGGAATTTCCCGAGAGCGAAAGCGCCGCCGAGGTTGTCGTTCAACGACTGCTGTGGGCCGCAGGCTTTCACGTGCCCGACAACTTCATCGTGCATTTTCGGCGTGAAGACCTGGGCATCGCCGATGGGGCCACCATCACGGTCGAGGATGGGAGCAAGTTGCGCTTCACCGACGCCATGCTCGAAGAAGCGCTCGCCCACGCCGCCAAGACGGCCGATGGGCGCTTCTATCGCGCCGTCGCCAGCCGCTATCTCGAGGGCATCCCCATTGGCGGCTTTCCCTCCACGGGCGTACGCACCGACGATCCCAACGATCTCATCCCCCACGAGCATCGGCGCGAGGTGCGCGCACAGGAACTCTTCTTCTCCTGGCTCGGCCAAAGCGACGTCAAATCGACCAACACTCTCGACACCTGGATCGAAAGCGAGCCCGGTTCGGGCCTCGGCCACGTGCGGCACCATCTGCTCGACTTCGGCAAGTCCTTCGGCATCTGGTTCGGCGACGGAGCACACGAACACGACGGCTGGGCGCCGCATTTCGACTACGGCGACGCGGGCCTTTCGTTGCTGGCCCTGGGCCTGTGGCGCAGGCCCTACGAGGGCCACCGCGGACCGGCCTTGCGCGGCGTCGGGCGCTACGACAGCAGGCACTACCGACCCGAGGCCTACAGCCCGGCCATCCCCTATGCACCGTTTTACTATCGCGACCGGCTCGATGCCTACTGGGCGGCCAAGATCATCGCGCGCTTCGAACGACGCCACATCGAAGCAGCCGTGCGCGCCGGCCGCTATAGCGACCCACGCGCCGCCAGCTACATGGCCGACACCATCGCCCGACGCCGCGACAAACTCGTGCGTCATTACTTCGCCGAGGTCAATCCGGTGGACGGCTTCCAGCTACACCCGCTCGACGATGGCAGCCAGCAGCATCGTCTGTGCGCCAAGGATCTGCTGATCTGGCATCGCCAGGGAAGCCATCGCGACACCCGCTACCGCCTCGAAGCCTTCGACTGGCATGGCCGGCCCCTGCAGTGGCAGCGACAGCTGGCGGCGACGGCGACCGGCGGCGTCTGCGCCGCTGGACTTCTGCCCCCAAAGGAGCGAGCGGGCTACACCATGGTGGTGGTACACACCCGCCGCGGCGAGCGCGAGCTACCTCCGACCATCGCGCACCTGGCACGCCATCCTGGTACCCAGCGCTACCGGGTCATCGGCGTGCAGCGGCTGTAGTGCGTCGACCACCCCCGGCATCATTGGGGGTAAAACGGAGAGCCGGAACCTCCGAGGCCTGGAAGGCGTCCAATTTCGGATGGATCGCTATACTGGGAGCTGGTCGCCCGCGATGGACCGCCCGTTCAGCATGCAATCGGATCCCCTCATCGGCACCGTCATCGAAGGCCGCTACCGCGTCCTGGAGTGCCTGGGGGAGGGTGCGATGGGCGCCGTCTATGTGGCCGAGCAGCTGGCGCTGAACAAAAGCGTCGCCCTGAAGATCATCCGCCGCGAGCTTGCGGGCATCGAAGGCGCCGCCGAACGCTTCGCGCGCGAAGCGATGGTGACGTCGCGCTTTCATCACCCCAATGTGATCGCTGCCCTCGACTACGGCCGCCTGCCCGATGGCGGCGCCTTTTTGGCGATGGAGCTGGTGCATGGCCGCAGCCTCAGGGCGCTGCTGAACGCAGAGCGCTCTTTGCCGTGGGTGCGGGCCTGCATGGTGGGCGCCCAGATCGCCGACGCCCTCTCGGCGGCCGAACGCCACGGCATCGTTCACCGCGACATCAAGCCCGAAAACATCCTGATCGAGCTGCGCGACGGCGGCCTCGAGACCGTGAAAGTGCTGGACTTCGGCATCGCGCGCTTCGACCAGGAGAGCAGCGTCCCGACGGGCAAGGGCTCGGGCGCTCAACTCACGCGCCAGGGCACCGTGGTCGGAACTCCTGGTTATATGGCACCCGAGCAAGCGGTGGGAGACAGGACCGACCATCGCTCCGACCTCTACGCCCTGGGTGCCGTGCTGTGGGAGTGCCTGGTGGGCAGACGGCTTTGGCAGGAGGAAAATTTCGTCGCACTGGTCAAGACCCAGCTGCGCACCGAACCGCCCAGCGCGCGCGAATCCTCGGGCGACCTCACCATACCACTCGAGCTCGACCGCCTGATCTCCTCCCTGTTGGCAGTCGATCCCAACGCCCGCCCGTCGAGCGGCGGCGAGGTTCGCGACATATTGCGCCTGATCGGCGATGCCGGCCGCGGTTCGGGCGCCTTTGTGCTCCCCATGGCGCCCCTGGTCGAGCGCCTGGCCGGCGCCACAGGCCCCTCGGCCAACGCCATGGGACCAGCGAAATCAATAACTGATAGTTGGCCACCTGCCAACGCGGCGAGCCCCTCCTCGGCACCGCCCTCGCCCCTTTCTTCCCCGCCATCGGTCGCCCCATCGCAGCCGCCCCCGCGCCGCTCCTACCTGAGCCTGCTGCTGTTCTCGTTGGTGGCGGCGGGAGCCGGCGCCCTCGTCTACACCGGGCAACTCGACATCGCCATCAATCCCGGAAGCGACCTTGATCAAATCGCCAACAAAGTCGCGGGGGAAATCGACCTGCATGCGCCCAGGGGGCAGACGTCGGCCACCGGCGGCCCCGGAGCCAGCGTCAAGGTCACGCCGCAGGCGGCCGAGGCCACGGGACTGTCGCCAGCGTTGGCAACCAGGCTCTCACAGCTGGTCAACGGTGAAACGCGAGCCGAGCGCGTCGACGGCGCCGAGGCGCTGCTGGCCCACGTGCCGATGGACGAAGTGCCGAGCTACGCAAGGCTTCTGGCGCACTTTCAGCTGGCCAACACCTGCGACAGGAAGAAGCCGCACCTGCTGAAGCTCACCGAGCTCGGCGATCGCAGGGCACTTCCCGCACTGGTCATGGCCTCCCAACGCGCCAAGGAGGGCTGCGGGAAGGCCAATCGCGACTGCCTCGCCTGCATGCGCGGCCCGCTCGACGCGCTGATCGCAAAGCTGGAAGCCGTGCAGCTCGAAGCCGACGGCCGCTGACGGCAACGCCGGCACCAACTGTCGCTGGCGTCAGCGCATTCGGCGTCGCACGAGCACCAGCATTAGCAGACTCGCCCCGAGCAACGCAGCAGGGCTCGAAGAGCGCACGCCGCCACCGGGCACACTGCAGCCGCAGCCGTCGTCGCCACCTTCCGCAGGCGCCAGGCCGCCGTCGGCCAGCCGCACCACACCACCGCTTCCATTGTCGCCGGCAACGATCAGCTTCGCGATGCGCTCGCTGTTGTCCTTGAGCACCTCGCCCATGCCGCTCGTGCCCAGCTGCATGATGCGTCGGGCGGCCGGCTGCTCCGAGGTCGCCAAACTCATAGGCCAGACATTGGGCTCGCTGCCGTAGACGATGTCGCCCTGGGGCAGCTCCACACTCCAGCTGTCGTCGCACTCGATAGTGCGCTCGGCCGTGTGCATATTGCTGACGTCGTCCAGATCCGGATTGAAGTCGAAGGCCGGATCCAGCGTCATCTCGTCGGCGCTCATGGTGGTATACAGCCGCGTCAGATAGGGCCGCGACTGCAGCAGCTCCTCGGTGCGAAACATGGGCTGGATGACCAGCTCGAAGACGCTCTGCAGCAGCGTGGCCGGCTCCAGCACCAACTCGGGGTCATCGGCGTAGCAGTTGGGACAATCCAGAAGGCTCTGCAGACTCAGACCTGCCGGCAGCATCACCGCCTTCTTCAGCGCATCCTCGAAGCCATCCCACGCCCCGAAGGTATCGCGAACATCGACCATCAGGTCGACACCGCGGGCATAGCTCTGGCTCGAGATCCGCATCCACTCCGAGCGCTCCCACTCGGCCACGATCAGCTGCTCGAAATCGGCACTGGGCCCGGCGAACTCGGTCACGAAGCCCTGGCCCGCAGCCTCGTCGGCCGCGGCGCTGACCACGTCGTTATACGTGTCGTTGGGATTGAACCAATCGATCAGCGCCTCGTTCAGCTCCAACGCCTTGTAATTTTGGGGGATCGCCCGCTCGCCCGAGACCACGAAGACCTTGACCCCCATGTCGTCATTGGCGGCCACCGCCGTGGGCCGGATCGGGATGAAGGGCTGCTCGGCCTCATAGGAAATCACCACCGGGCGAATCGACCCGGCGTCATTTTCCTTGCTCAACTTGAAGGCCAAGAGATTGAGCCGCTCTTCCAAGTACGGACGCAGCACCTCGGGCCCGAGCGCCGTCACGTCGTAGCCATTGTCCTCGAGCCACATCAGCGCGATGTCGGCCGGGTCGGCGAGCGCGTCGTCGACCGAGATCACCTTGAAGTCAAAGGGACCGACGCTGCCGCTGGCGAGCACGGTCACGCCCTCGTCGGCCCCGAAATCGCCGGCAGAACTCGGGCCACTGCTCCCTCGGGCAACGCTGCCCTGAAGTCCGGAGTCGCAGGCGAAGTTCGTCGTCAGCTGGTAGATGGGATTGGTCGCGCCATCGAGCCTATCGAAGGCCGCCAAGCTCGAGACATCCACATCGGGAATGCCGGGCACCGGCAGCACCCAGGAGAACTGCTCGGCGGGCCCCTGGTATTGGATCTCGATCATGGCGGTGACGGTGCCATCGCCATTTTCCGAAAAGATGATGCGCTCGGCGGCCTGGTTGACCGGCATGGACGAGTTGCAGAAGAGCCCACCGCAGGCGCGCGCGGGCCGCGGTGACAGGCCCGCGAGCAAAAGCGCAAAAGCCAGCAAAAACGAAAAAGCGAAGCCGGTAGAACGTCCCATGGAACCTCCCGTGCGCTCCGCTGGAGCGCGCAAACAAAAGCGTACGGCGCGCGCGAGTCGCTGTCACGCGGGCGGCCCCAGGCCCCCTCGACCCCGCGTCAGGGAATCTCGGGCGCTTCGAGCAAGGGGAACGCGGGGATCAACTCCCGGACATCGAGCAGAGTCTGATTCTCGAAGTCCAGGGTCTGCCGGCACAGTTCGGCGACGGCCTTGGACACCTCATGTTCCCCGAACGCCGGCAGGCGGTAGCCCAGTTTCTGCTTGCACAGGGCATAGACGCCACGGGCGAACTCAGCCCAGCGATCATCGACATGGCGCAGATAGAGTTCGACAGACAGCTTCTTGGTGCCCACCCGAATCCCGGCGAGTTTCGCCAAGCGCACACTGGTACCGGCGGTGACCAGATTGACGAGCGTGCGCAAGCCCGGCTCGTAGCCGCCCTGGGTGAGCAAGCCGAAGCGTTCGTAGCCGAGGAAAGGCGCTGCCGGATCTGGATACTCGAGCGGGTGGCGCAAGGCCCTGCCGAGCCGGCCGCGCACGATCTGACCGTAGACCACGAAGCCGTGCACGCGCCGCAGCAAGTACGGCGACAGCGGCTCGGCGGGTACTTCTTCGGCCATCTCCCTGCCCCACAACAGGCGCCCCCCCGCCCCGCAACGGCTCCCAGCCGCGCTCGCGCAGGACACTCGCGTTCTTCAGTATCAGATCCACCCGCGTGCCATGCTGCTCCGCCAGACGCTGGGAAAGCGAATGGGCTGCCTCATGTGCAAACCGCGTCGGCTCCGATGCAAAGACCAGCGCGAGATCCACGTCGCTGAGTTCGACGGCCGTAGCATCGGCATGACTGCCGATCACGTACAGCGACAAAGCCGCGGGGAAACCGTCGACGATCGCGGCGACCAGCGAGTCGAAGAAGGCTGGGTCGCGTCGACTCGGACTCGGCGTGTGCATGGCTTTCGGGCGGAAGCCGGGCGCGCCCGGCAGGACTCGAACCTGCGACCGGCCGCTTAGAAGGCGGCAGCTCTATCCGGCTGAGCTACGGGCGCCGACGCCGTGGAGATATCACGGCCACCGCGGGGTGTCAGGTCGCGAAAAAAATCGCCGCGGCGACATAAACGCCAAACAGAGGCGGAATAAAGCCCGTGGGAGCTGGGTTTGACAGTCAGAAGGGCGCAGCGAGTAGGGCAACGCTGGCTGCGGTCCTCTTCATCGACATCGATCCTCCCTAGCTACCCAACAACCAGACCATCCCCACACAGAAGTCCCTCCCGTCTCCTGCATATCCGGCTCCCCCTCGCCGGACGCGGAGACGGGGGGGCGTCCCTTTTCTTCCAGACCCGCCTCCATCCCCGGACCTATCCGCCGATCAGCAGGCCCCCTTCCACCGGGACGATGTGGCCGGTGATCATGCTGGAGCCGGTGATGAGCGAGAGGATGGCGTCGGCGACGTCCTTGGGGTCGCAGACGCGCTGCAGCGGCGCGCGCTTTTCGTTGGCGGCCTTGGCGATGTCGTAGGCGCCACCGAGACCGCCCTGCAGCCAGCGCCCTGTGATGAAGCCGGGCGCGACGGCGTTGACGCGCACCTTGGGCGAAAGCACGCGCGCCAGGGCCACGGTGAGGTTGTTGAGGGCGGCCTTCGAGGCGCAGTAGGGGATCGAGCTGCCGATGGCGCGCAGGCCGGCGATCGATGAGACGTTGACGATGGCGCCGCCGTCGCCAGCGCTCAGCGCTTCGCGGGCCGCACGCGCCATCTGGAAGGGCCCCTGCACGTTGACGGCCATGATGCGCGTCCAGTCCTCGTCGCCCACGCCGTCCAGGTCAGCGTGATTGATGAAGCTGGTGGTGCCGGCGTTGTTGACCAACACGTCCAGGCCGCCAAAGTGGGCGGTGGCGGTCTCCACCAGGCGCTTGCAGTCGGCGTCGACCGAGACGTCGGCTTGAACCACTTCGACCTTCACGCCCAGGGCCGCCACGTCGGCGCCGGTCTGCTCGGCCTCGGCGCGCGAGCGCGTGTAATTGATGATCACGTTGCAGCCCAGGCGGCCGAGGGCCAGGGCGGTTTCGCGGCCCACGCCGGTGGCGCTGCCGGTGACGATGGCGGATTTGTCGCGTAGCTCCATGGCCCGCCCTGTTAGCACAAATGGCAGCCCTAACTGCTAACCGTATGGTTGGTTACTGAAACGCGCGAGCCCTCTTGGTACCGCCGACCGAGTACACCTGATCGAAATCAACCCCCGACGGCTGAAAGTACGAGCCGATCCCCCATGATCTAGCCACCATTTATGGTGTTGGGATCGGTGTGGAGCGCGACCTGCAAATTGCGGGATATCTGGAGGCGTTGATGAAAGTTCTTACTCACCCCATGGGTCACCTGCTGGTGACGACCGCGCTGGCGGCGCTTGGATGCTCTGCCGAGGCCGACTCGAACGGCGGCACGCGCGGGAGCGGCAACACCAGCCAATTCGGCAACTCACCCGCCACCGACCCGGCGTCCACGACCGCGACCGATGGGTTCGGCAACACCAACGCCGTGGCGCCCATCGGCGAGCAGCAGGTCCTCAACCCCAACGCGGTGCCGATGGCGGCGGTCGAGGCTTCCTACATCTGGATCGCCAACTCCCTGGAGGGCACCGTCACCAAGCTCGACACGCGCACGCTGGAGGAGAAGGGCCGCTACCTGACCAGCCCCATGGGCCTGGGGCTGCCCTCACGCACGTCGGTGGCCGAAGACGGCGACGTGGCGGTCGCCAACCGCGGCGGCGCCTCCAACGCCATCGGCGGCGACGGCGGCGGCGTGATCAAGATCTACGCCTCGATCGACAAGTGCCAGGACAAGAACGGCAACGGCATGATCGACACCTCCCAGGGTGCCACCGACGTGCGCCCCTGGGGCGAGGATGAGTGCGTGGCCTGGTTCACCCCCCTGCCCTGGTGGAGTAACCGCCCCGTGGCCTGGGCGCCTCCCCCGGCCCCCGACGCCCTGGCCGACGTCTGGACCGCAGGCGCCACCACCTGCGACGGCGTGCTCGGCTGCACCATCGAGGTCGCCCGCCTCGACGGCGCGACCGGCGCCATCAAGAACATGGTCTCGGTGCCGGGCCTGTCGGGCGTGGACTTCATCGGCTCGGCGATCCCCTTCGGCGGCGTCGTGATCCTGAACTACGGCCCCTATGGCGGCGCCGCCGACCTGGGCGGCAACTTCTGGACCTTCGTGTCCAACACCACCCAGCTGATCCGCATCGACGCGGTGACCCTGCAGCCCCGCATCTGGAATATCGAGCCCGCAGGCAACGGTTACGGCCTGACGCTCGATGAGAAGGGCCGCATCTTCGTCTGCGGCATGTTCGGCCTCTCGCGCTTCGACCCCTCCACCGAGACCTGGCAGAACAGCGGCGCCGGCGGTCCGCTGCTGGGCATGAACGGCTGCATGACCGACGGTGCCGGCAAGATCTGGGTCGGCGGCGGCGTGGACTTCGGCGATCCCGGACTGCACGCCTACGACGCCGACACCCTGGCCCACGTCAGCTCCTATGCCGTGGGCCCGGTCAAGGGTGTGAGCATCGACGTCGACGGCTTCGTCTGGGGCGTCGGCTCGGGCGGCGCGGTCAACGTTGGCGCCGTGCTGGCCGGCCCCAACGGCGAGATCCCCGCCAATACCGCCTGGCGCGTCGACCCCAACACCGGCGATGTCTCCAGCTACACCGGCCTCAACGGAGCCTATTCCTACAGCGATATGACCGGCTTCGGTCTCGCCCAGGCGGGATACCAGGAGCCGCCCCCGCTCGAGTAGGAGCGGGAGCAGCCGGGGGGGAGCGGGGGGAGAAGCGAGCGAGCGCGAGCGGGCCCGGCCTCAGAGCGCGCAGCGCAGGGATGCCGGTGAGCCGGCGGCCGCCACGTTCTTGCAGGTGGTGCCCGCCGGGCAGCCCTCGCTGCCGCCCTCGGTGCTGCACTCCACACGACAGACGCCAGCGCCGGCTTCCAGGTAGCAGGTGTAGCCACCGCTGAGCGAGCTGCAGTCAGCGTCGGAGGCGCAGGCCAGGGAGCAAAAGCCGCCCTGGACGTAGCAGTCGTAACCTTTGTTGCAGTCGACCGCGGTGGCGCAGGGCGAAAGCTGGTTGCCGTCGCCATCGGACCCGGTGCTGCTGCCAGGATCGGGGGTGTTCGATGCGTCCGAGGAGCCGGCGTCTGCCGAGGTCGTGGTGTCCATGGCGCCCGCGTCGGCCATCTCGAGCCCGGTCGAAGCGTCCGCCGCTGTCATGTCCACGGCGCCACCACCGGCCTGACCGCTCGGATCGGCCAACACCGGCAGCGCCGAGCTGGCCGTGCCGTCCCCAGCGCCCGCTGCGGCGTTGAGGTTGCTGCCGCCCGCCGGCTGCTGATCGGCGGTCTGCTGCCCGCCGGTACCGATCACGGCCGTGCCGCTGCAGTCGCAGTCGCTCAGGAAACCATCCGCCAGGCAGTGGGTCACGCCCGAATAGGCGCCCTCGGGATCGCCCTCGCACTCGCAGGTGTAGGGCTGCTCGAGCCACGAACCCTCCGGGCAGGGGGTCAAGGCCGGTCCTTCGGTAGCACAGCCGACCATGAGCAACAGAACCGACAAAGCGCTTTGAAACGTGACCCTGGACATGAACTTCTCCTGAAAACCCAACACGAGTGTGAAACTACAGACACACACATAGGACCCGATCCCGAGGTGCGCACGCAAGTTCCCGAATTGGGGCGTATGGCTGCGAAGCCAAGTGCGCGGCATCCAAAAGCTTTTGGGGATGGGCGGGGCGACCTGGCAAAGCCGGAGACAGCCATGCCGCACGAAAATTGCGCATGGGCGCAGTCCCGGCGGAACGGCGGCGGAACGGCGTGACCCGGTTGGCGCGGGAGGCTACTCTTCGCGGCCGTGCGACCCTTGATGAGCCTGTGCGCCCTGCTTTGCGGACTGCTTTGCACTTTGGCGCCGGCGCTGGCCATCGCTGGAGCCCCGCGCAGCCTGGACGAGCGCGCCGTGGTGGAACTGGCGCGCAAGCACGGACCGGGCATGGCGGCCATCGCCCAGCAGGTCCACAGCGCCGAAGCCGCCGCCGTGGGTGTCGGGCGCTACCCCAATCCCCAGCTCGGCTGGCAGCGCGAGCACCAGCCTGGCCACGGCTTCGAGGATGCGCTGGCGCTGACGGTGCCCATCGACCTCTCGAGCCAACGCGCCTCCCGGCGACATCTGGCCGCGACCGCCGTGCAGCTGGCCCGCAGCCGCGCCGCCAGCCAGCGCGGCCAGGGCGTGCTCGATGCTTTGCTGCGCTTCTACGAGACCATGGTGGCCGAGCGCAGGCTGGCCATCGCGGCCACGCAACTCGAGCGCCTCGACCGCGCCGCGGAGGTGCTGCGCCAGCGCCACCAGGAGGGCACCGCCAGCGGCTACGAGCTGACGCGCATGGAGCTGGAGGGCGAGCTGGCCCGCAGCGCCCTGCGAACGGCCGAGATCGCCCGCGACGGGCTGCGCCTGGCCCTGTCACTGCAGCTGGGGATCGACGGCGGCGAAACGCTGCAGCTGGTGGGCCCGTTGGCCCCGACCGAGGCCGCCCAAGCCGAACACGAGGCCGAGCCGAGCGCCCTGCGGGAGGCACGCGCCGCCGAGCGCACGGCCGACAACGCCCGCGAGGCCGCCGATGCCACCTATGTGCCGCGCTTTTCGCTCAGCGGCGGGGTGCGCCGGGTGGAAGAAAACGAGAGCCAGTGGGGTTATCAGGCGGGCCTGTCGATGGAATTGCCCCTGAACCGACCCGCCGCTCCCCTGCGCGCCCAGGCCAAGGCCGCGCGCGCCCAGGCGAGGGCCCAGGCCGAGCGCCTCGAGCGCACACTGCTGATCGAGCGGGCCCGCGCCGCCCTGCTGCTCAGCCGCACCCAGGCCGAGCTACAGCGCTTCGGCAGCGCCACGCGCGAGCGGGTCGAACTGCTGGGCAGGGCCGTGCAGCAGGGCTATCTCGAAGGCCGACGCACGCTGATCGAGCTCTTGGACGCCCAGCGCACGCGCACCGCGGTGGCCTATCGGGAGCTGGAGCTTGCCCTGGCCGCGCGCCAGGCCGAGCTTTCGCTGCGCGCGGCGCGTGGGGAGTTTCAATGAGGTCGCTCTATCTGCTGGCCAGCTGCGCGCTTTTGCTGGGCTGCCCCCCGCCCGCAAGCGACGAGCATGGCCATGATCACGGCGAGGGCCACGATCACGGAATCGGTCACGAGGGCGAGCACGAGGACGGCCACGGCCACGCCCACGCCGACGAGCACCCCAGGGGCCATAACCACCATCAGCCGGGCCACGGCCACGGCGAGACGGCCGTCACCGCCATCACCATCTTCGGCGCCGGCCACGAACTCTTCGCCGAGCACGGCCCGGCGGTGGCCGGCCAGCCGCTGGAGTTTCTCGCCCACCTGACGCGGCTCGAGGATCACAGTCCGGTGAGCGAGGCCACGCTCGAACTCGAACTCGAAGGCCCGGCAACGCTGCGCGCACAGCAGGGCAAGGCCCTGCGCCCCGGCATCTTCACCCTGCGTTTTACGCCGCAGAAGCCGGGCGAGTATCGCGGCAAGTTGCTCGTGCAAGGGGCGGAGCGCACCGAGATCGAAGGTCTGACGCTGACGGTGCACGCAAGCGCCCAGGCCGCGGCCAAAGCAGCGCCCGCGGGCCTCGACGAGGACGCGGTGATCGAGCTGCTCAAGGAGCAGCAGTGGGGCGTGCCCTTTGGAATTGCGGAGGTCGAGCGCGGCGCGCTGGTGGCCTCCATCGAGGTCGCCGGCACCGTCGACACGCCGCCCGGTGGCTCCGCCGTGGTGGGCGCCGCCGTGGCCGGACGCCTGGTGGCGCCACGCGAGGGCCTGCCCCGCCCCGGTCAGAGCGTGCGCAAGGGGCAGCTCTTGGCCACGCTGGCGCCGGCGCCCTCGTCGCCGGAGGGCGCCGCCCGGGCCCAGCTGGCCATCGTCGAGGCCGACGCGCGCGCGACGGCGGCCCATGTGGCGGTGGAGCGCGCCCGGCGCCTCATCAAAGAAGAAGCGATCAGCCGCCGCGAGCTGGAGGATGCCGAACGGGAAGCCCAGGTGGCCGAACAGGCGGTTTCCGCGGCCCGGCGCGCCGCGGCCCTGTTCTCGGGCGCCACCGGGGGCGGCGGCGCAGGTAGCTGGAAGTTGATCGCCCCGATCGCGGGCACGCTCGCCAGCGTCAAAGCCACGCCGGGCTCGAGCGTGGCCCAGGGGGACGTGCTCTTTCACATCGTCAACGCCGACGAGCTGTGGATCCGCGCCAAGGTGCCCGAGCAGGACGCCGCCCGTTTCCGCTCCGACCGCGACGCCCACTTCAAGCTGCCCGGCACCGAGCAATGGCTTCCCATCAGCCTGGGCGGCGAGGCGCCCAGCGCATCGCTGGTCAGCGTCTCGCGGACCGTCGACGAGGTGGCGCGCACGGTGGACGTGATCTACGCCCTGCGCGAGCCCGACGCGCGTCTGAGGGTGGGCGGATTGCTGCGCGTCAGCCTGCCGGCCGGCGACGACTTCGAAGGCCTGGTCGTGCCCGAGAGCGCACTCATCGAGGTGGGCGGCCGCACGTTGGTCTACAGCCAGGTCGACGGCGAGCACTTCGAGGAGCGCGCCGTGGCCTTGGGACCGCGCAGCGGCTCCCGGGTCGGCATCGCGCGGGGCCTCGACCAGGGTCAGCGCGTGGTCGTGCGCGGCGCCGAAGTGGTGCGGCTTGCAGCCCGTGCCGACAGCGCCGGCGGCGGCCACGGTCACGTGCACTGAGGGGCGATGATCGAACGCCTGATCACCCTCTCCCTGCGCCATCGCGCCCTCGTGCTGGGGGCGGCCCTGGCGCTGATGGTGGCGGGCAGCTACCGCGCCATGTCGATGCCGGTCGACGTCTTTCCGGATCTGACCGCGCCGCGGGTCACGGTGGTGACCGAGGCCTCCGGACTGGCCTCGGAAGAGGTCGAGGAGCTGGTCACCTTTCCGGTCGAGAGCGCGGTCTATGGCGCCGCTGGCGTGCGCCGGGTGCGCTCGGCTTCGGCGCCCGGGATCTCGCTGGTGTGGGTGGAGTTCGACTGGACCACCGACGGTTCCACCGCGCGCCAACGCGTGGCCGAGCGGCTGCAGAGCCTGGGCAGCAGCTTGCCACCCGAGGCCGAGATGCCGCTTTTGGCGCCAGCCTCGTCGGTGATGGGCGAGATCGCCTTCGTGGCGGTCACCAGCGACGAGCTGGACGGCATGGCCCTGCGGCGCTTCGCCGAGGCGCGCATTCGACGCCGCCTGCTGGCCGTGGAGGGCGTCTCGCAGGTGGTGGCCATCGGCGGCGACGTCAAGCAGTACCAGATCCTGCTCGACCCACATCGGCTCGAGGGCTACCGGCTGACACTGCATGACGTGCTCGAGAGCGTGCAGCGCGGCAGCCGCAATGCGCCCGGCGGCTACCTGGTCGATCGCGGCCAGGAGTCGGTGATCCGCGTGCTGGGGCGCGCCCGCGGCCTCGAGGATCTGAGCGAGCTGTTGGTGACCACGCGCGGCGGCACGCCGGTGCGGCTGTCGGATCTGGGGCAGGTGCGGGCGGGGCCGGCGGTGCGCCGCGGGACCGCGAGCTACAACGGGCAGCCCGCGGTGATGCTCAGCGTGGTCAAGCAACCCGCCGCCGACACCGTGGGCACCACGCGCCGGCTCGATGCGGTGCTCGACGCGCTCGAGACCGACCTGGGCGCGAGCGGCGTCTCGCTGCACCGCAACGTCTTTCGCCAGCTCGACTTCATCTCCACGGCCGTCGAGAATTTGATGGAGGTGCTGCGCGACGGCGCCCTGCTGGTGATCGCCGTGCTGGCGCTCTTTCTGTGGAGCTTTCGGCCCACACTCATCAGCGTGCTGGCGATTCCGCTGTCGATGCTGGCGGCGCTGCTGGTGCTCGATGCGCTGGGGCTTTCCATCGACACCATGACGCTGGGCGGCTTGGCGATCGCCATCGGCGAACTCGTCGACGACGCCATCGTCGATGTGGAGAACGTCAGCCGGCGCCTGCGCCAGCGGGCACAGCGACCCGAGGCCGAGCAGCCACCCCTGCTCGAGACCGTGCGCAGCGCTTCGCTCGAGGTGCGCTCTTCGATCGTCAGCGCCACCTACGTGCTGATGCTGGTCTTCGTGCCCCTGCTCTTGCTCGACGGGCTCGAGGGGCGACTGCTGCGCCCGCTATCCATCGCCTACCTGGTGGCCATCTTCGCCTCGCTGATCGTGGCGGTGACGGTCACCCCGGCGCTGTGCTCGCTGCTTCTGCCGCGGGCGGTGGACAAGAGCGCCGGGCGCGAACCGCCGGTGCTGGCGCTGATCGGACGCGCCTACGAACCGATCCTGAGCGGCAGCCTGCGAAGGCCGTGGCGGGTGCTCGGGCTGGCGGCGCTGGTGGTGGCGCTCGGGGGCGTCGGGCTCTTGCGCTTCGGGCGCAGCTTCCTGCCCGAGTTCAACGAGGGCAGCCTGACCATCAATATGGTGCTCGAACCCGGCACCTCGCTCGAGCAGAGCGACGCGCTGGCGACAATGGCCGAACGCCGCCTGCTCGAGGATCCCGCCGTGGTCTCGGTGGGGCGCCGCACCGGGCGGGCCGAACGCGACGAACACGTGCTGGGCGTGGAGACCAGCGAGCTGGAGGTGCGGCTGCGGCCCGATGATCCGCGCACCAAGGCCCAGGTCCACAGCGATGTGCGCGAACGGCTGCGCGCGGTGCCCGGAGCCAATTTCACTTTGGGTCAACCGATCTCCCATCGCATCGAGCACATGATCTCGGGTCAGCGCACGGCGCTGTCGATCAAGGTCTTCGGCGACGACCTGCGCGGCCTGCGCCGCATCGCCGGACGCATCGAGGCGCTGGCCAAGCAGACACCTGGGTTGGTCGACGTGGGCGTAGAGCAGGTGGTCGACATTCCGCAGCTGGTTTTGCGCATCGACCGCGCGGCCGCCGCCGGCTATGGGCTGTCGGCCGGCGAAGCGGCCAGCGCCGTGGGCACCGCCCTGTGGGGCTCGGTGGGCGGCCACGTCTTCGAAGAGAGCATGGCCACCGAAGTCGTGGTGCGCTATCCGGCAACGGCACTCGAGGATCAAAACGCCCTTTCGCGCACGCGCATCCCGACGCCCTCGGGAGCGCTGGTGCCGATCTCGGCGCTGGCCAAGATTCGACGCGACGCCGGTCCCAACTACATCCTGCGTGAGAACGTGCAGCGCAGGGTGGTGGTCACGGCCAACCTGGAGGGGCCCGATGCGGCGCGCGCCAAGGAGCTATTGGCCAAGCGCGTGACGGATTCCATCAAGCTGCCGCCCGGGGTGCGCGTCGAGTACGCCGGGCAGCTGGAGCGCGAGGCGGCGACCACCCGGCGCCTGCTGCTGTTTGGGCTGTTGTCGGCGCTCGGTATCGCGTTGATCGTGGGCACGACCCTGGGCAGCGTGCGGCGCGCGGCCATCGTGCTGGTCAACTTGCCGTTATCGCTCGCCGGCGGCGTGATCGGCGTCTATTTGGGTGGCGGAACGTTGAGCGTGGCGACCACCATCGGCTTCATCACGCTCTTCGGCATCGCCACGCGCAACGGCATCCTGCTGGCGACGCGCTGCGCCGATCTGGAGCAGCAGGGGGTTGCGCGCATGGAAGCTGCGGCCCAGGCGGCGCGCGAGCGGCTGGCGCCGATTTTGATGACAGCGCTGACCGCCGCCCTGGGCCTTTTGCCCCTGGCGCTGTCGCTGGGACAACCGGGCAGCGAGATCCAGGCGCCGATGGCGTTGGTGATCCTGACGGGGCTCTTTACCTCGACCGCGCTCAACATGGTCGTGGTGCCGGCGCTGATCGCTCATCTTGGCGCCGCGCCGGGCCGCGCGCCTGCCGGTGCTCAGCCGCCGTAGAACATCTTTTCGCCCAGGTCCTTGAGCCACAGGGTCACGTCGTCGGGGCGGCCCTCGGGTTCTGCGCTCACGCCGGCGGCGACGACTTCGCCAACCACGACGGAGTGGTCACCCTTCTCGACGACCTCGACAACCTTGCACTCCAGGTAGGCCGGCATGTTGGTGAGGATCGGCGCGCCGGTCTCGCCCTTCCTGTAGGGCTCGCCGCTGATGCTTTCGCCATCCTTTTGCGCGGGCTTGAAGAAGCCAAACGCCGCGCCCTGCTGATCCTTGCCGAGCACGTTGAGGGCAAAAGCGCCGGTCTCCTTGAGCAGCGCGTGGGCGCCGGAGTCGGCCTTGACGCCCGCCACGAGCAACGGCGGCTCGAAGGAGGCCTGCGTCACCCAGTTGATGGTGGCCGCAGCCACTTCACCGGCTTGGTTTTCGGCGGTCAGGACGTACAGTCCGTAGGGGATCATGCGTAGGGCGGTCTTCTTGGCGTTCGAGTCCACATTGGCCTCCACTGGGGGTCTTCGGGTCCTTGTGGGAGGCCGCATGGTAGCGCCGTAAATCAGCTGGCGTAAACACGCATCGATCGGTCGTCGGAGTCGGCGCCCGGTGGGCACGATCGCGCATGTGTGGTACAGATTTCGGGACGTGGCTGGCACGAATTTCGGGTGTGGCGTTGGCTCGGATGGACCGATGGGTCCGCCGGACAGGAGCTGGGACGGCTCCGCGACGCCAGGTGAAGTCAGCTTCTGGGTCCGTGAGCCCACAGACCCGGTCGGAGTGAGGATAGGGATGATGCGATTCAGTGGAATATGGTTTGTAAGGAGCGTGCTGCTGCTCGTGGCGTTGGCCTTGACTTCCGGTTGCGGCGGCGACGACGGCGAAGGTAGCGCGACCTGTGATGCAGATGCCGGTACGGGCGCGCCCATGGCGTGCCAGTGCGACGATGGCAGCAGCGGTACACAGCTCTGCCAGGCCGACGGCACTCTCTCGGATTGCGCCTGCGGCAGCAACGCCGACCCCGGCAACACCAACACCGGCGGCTCGGGCCTCGACAGCGGCACGCCGAGCACCGGCAATACGAACCCCGGCGACATGACCGCCGCCGACAGCGACGCCGGCAGCGACACCGCCCCCGGGGCCACCGACGGCGGCGGCCAGGCCACCGACACCACGGCACCGGCCACCGGTGCGCCCCAGGACGGTACCCAGTTGGCCTTCTGCGAAGCCAGCGCCGACTGCAATGACGGCCTCAGCTGCTACACCTTCGGCAACTACTGCTCGGCCGAGTGCAGCGTCGACGAAGACTGCGCAGCCCTGGGCGCCAGCTATACCTGCTACGTCCTGGCCGGCCCCGGCGGCGGCGGCTTTCCCGGCGGCGGCCCCGGCGGCGGCACGACCACCGGCGTCTGCCGCGCCGAGTGCAGCGGCGCCGACGACACTTCCTGCGCCGACCTGATGGAGTGCGCCAACGTGGGCTTCGGCGGCACCGAGTCCTGGCGCTGCGTCTACACCGAAGCGGCCGCGCCCCAACCCGATCCCGGCACGGGCGGCGGTGGCGGCGGTGCGGCGGCCTTCGAGCAGTGCAGCACCAGCGACGACTGCGCCAGCGGCCTTAGCTGCAACGCCTTCGGTGGCGGCGTCGGCTACTGCACCCAGGCCTGCGCGGCCGACGACGAGTGCACCGAGCAGCCGAGCAACGGCAGCGTCACGCCGAACTGCGGCTTCGCCGGAACCTGCTCGCTCAACTGCGCCGATGCGACCGATGGCTGCCCCGGCGGCATGGAGTGCATCAGCTTCGGCGGTGGTGGCGGCGGCTTCGCCTTCTGTAACTATCCGTGAAGTCGATAGCATAGGAGCGATGGCTCGAGACGAGCCCCGGGGCGAACGTGCTCCGGGGCTCGTTTGTTCCAGGGTTCTGGCCACCGCAGGACATGTGAGCACGCATACGTGGGTCGCCCACGTCCTGCCACCATGCATCCAAGCCACCACCGTCGTAGTGGTGGGGGGTCCGTGTTACGCTTTCGCCCTTGCGTATCGACACCAAAGAGCTGCTTTTGGAGGCGCTTTCGCCCTCGCTCGCGATTGCCGAACGCTTCACCGTCGAACGCCCCCTGGGCGAGGGCGGCATGGGTGTGGTGCAGCTCGCCTACGACAGGGAACGGGATTCCTGGGTCGCACTCAAGACCCTGCGCAGCAGCGATCCGGAGGCGATGTATCGCTTCAAGCGCGAGTTCCGCGCGCTCACCGGCCTGCGCCACAAGAACCTGGTCGAACTCTACGAATTTTTCCAGGACGGCGACAACTGGTTCTTCACCATGGAGTATGTCGAGGGCGAGAACCTGCTCGAGACATTGCACCACGGCGACCGGGACCTCTTCGACGAAGACCAGACGCTGCCGGCCACCGGCCACCTTGCGGCGCAATTTCCCTCGCCGACCAAGGACATGGGCAAGCTGCGTTCGGTCTTCCTGCAGATCGCGCAGGCCCTGGTCACCCTCCACAACGCCGGCACCCTGCACCGCGACCTCAAACCCGAAAACGTGATCGTCGATCGCGAGGGGCGGGCCGTGGTGCTCGACTTCGGCATCGCCATCGAGCGCAAGCCCGACGGCGTCTACGAGACCCATGGCCCCGGCGTGGCCGGCACGCCCGCCTATATGTCTCCAGAGCAGACGCGGGGCGAGGGTCTGGACGAAGCCAGCGATTGGTACGCCTTCGGCGCCATGCTCTACGAAGCCCTGACCGGCGAGGTGCCCTTCGACGACCAGGACTACCAGCAGCTCTTCATCATCAAGCAGGAGCAGGATCCGCCGCCAGCTTCCAGCCGCGTGCAGGGCGTGCCGGGCGACCTCGACACCCTCTGCATCGGACTGCTGTCCCGCGACCGCAGCGAACGCCCCGACGGCCCCACCGTGATCGCGGCCCTGCGCCAGGGCATGCGCCAGTCGGAGCGTCCGACGATGATGCCCGCGGCCCTGATCGAAGCGCCCTTCGTCGGGCGCCAGGAGCAGCTGCTGGCCCTAGAGGACGCGCTACAGGCCTGCGGGCGCGGCATTCCCATCGTGGCCGCCCTGCACGGCCCCTCCGGCATCGGCAAAAGCGCCCTGGCCACGCGCTTCCTGCGCGCACGCGTGCAGGACAGCGACACCGTGGTGCTGACGGGCCGCTGCTACGAACACGAAGCCATGGCCTTCAAGGCCTTCGACGCCGTCATCGATTCGCTCAGCCGGCACCTGTCGAAGCTCGGGCGCAGCCGCGCGGCCCGCTACCTGCCGCGGCACCTATCGGCCCTTACCTCGGTCTTCCCCGTGCTCGGGCGCGTGCCCGCGGTGCAGGAGATCCGCAATCGGCGCCGCCAGCGCTTCGAACTGCCCAGCGACCCCACCGAGGTGCGCCGCCTGGCCTTCAGCGCCCTGCGCGAGCTGCTGGCGACCTTGGCCGAAGAGGCCCATTTGATCGTCTACATCGACGACCTGCAGTGGGCCGATCTCGATAGCGTCAAGCTGCTCGAAGCCCTCGTCGACGGTCCGGGGGCCCCGGCCATGCTGCTTTTGTGCGCCTATCGCAGCGGCAAGGAAGATCGAAGTGCCTGCATCGAGGCCTTCGAAGCCTCGCGCGTGCGAGCGGTCGACACGGAGCTGCGCGACATCGCCCTGGGCCCCCTCTCGGAGGCCGAGTCCGAGCTGCTCACACGCCACCTGCTGGCCGACAACGTGACCATCGATCCGGTCGCGGTGGCCGCCGAAGCCCACGGCAGCCCCTTCCTGCTCACCGAGCTCGCGCGCTTCGCCCGCTCCAGCCGCAGTCGCAGGCGCGGCGCCGACGCGACGGTGGACCTGGAGTCGGCCATCGCCGATCGCCTGGAGCGCCTCTCCAGCGACGGTCGCACGCTGCTGACGCTTTTGTGCGTGGCCGGCCGCCCCCTGACACGCAGGATCTACTCGCTTCTGCGTATGCATGACGTGGACCTACAGCGCGCGGTCTCGGAGTTGCGCGGCCACAGCTTGGTCGCCTCCACCGCCCGCGGCGCGCTCTCGCCCTACCACGGCCAGATCCGCCAGGCCATGTTGGCGCAGGTCAGCGACGACGAGCGCCGCAGCTGGCATGCCCAGCTCGCACAGGTGCTCGAAGTCGATCAACGCACCGACCTCGAAACCCTCGCCTATCACTTCCGCGGCTCCGGCGATCAACAACGGGCGGCGACCTACGCCATTCGCGGCGCCCGCCAGGCCTCGCGCGACTTCGCTTTTGACCGTGCGGCCGAGCTTTACCAACTCGCAGTTGAGTACGGAACCCTCGACGCCGACGAGCAGCGCGGCCTGAGCATCGAGCTGGCCGAGGCCCTGGAGCTGGCGGGGCGGCGCTCCGAGGCGGCCAGCAATCTGCTCTGGGTCGCCGCCGATGCGCCCCCGGACGAAGCGCTGGCCCTCAGGCGTCGGGCCGGCGTCGCCTACGTGCTCGGCGGTCACACCGAGCGCGGGCTGTCGCTGTTGCGCGAGGCCCTGCGCAAGTACGCGCTGGACTTCTACGACTCGGAGCAGACCAGCCTCACCACCTGGTTCTACCGCTATCCAGACCTTGTCGAACGGGGTCTTGCGTGCACGCCAAAATCCGAGCGCGAGGTCACCGGTGCCGATCTCGAACGCCTCGATACTCTGTGGGCAGCAAGCTTTGGGCTCTACCGCGTCGAAGGCGTGCGCACCTTCCCACTGGCGCTCGAGTGCCTGATGGACGCACTCGAAGTGGGCGAGCGCTACCGCCTGGTTCGGGCGCTGTGCTTTCACCACGCCTACGTCGACTTGCCCATCAGTCAAGTCGACGGCCACCCCCCCCTCGGCGCCCTCGATGCCGCCGCCGAGATCGCCCGCGGCGACGACGATCCACGCCTGCAGGCCTGGCTCATGCTTGCACGGGGCGCCGAACGGCTCGCTGTCGGCGACCCGGAAGCCTTTGCCTTGCTGGAATGCGCCCAGGAGCTTCTGCGCAGTCGCTGCGCCGAGAGCACCCTGGAACGCGCCTTCTGCAGCACCGCCATGGTGGCCGACATGACGCCCTTTGGCATGTGGGGCGCGGCCCACGAGCTCGGTGAGCAGTGGCGCGCCGACGCGGTCTCCTACGACGATCGCGGTCTGACGTTCCCGGCGGCCCTGGCCGGCGCCTGCGCCGCCATGGCCCGCGGCGAGATGGTGCTGGCCGAGCGCATGATTGCACGCGAGCGCGAGCAAACCTCCCACGTGCGCTTCGAGGTCACCTTCCCCATCGACGTCATGGAGTGCATGTTGGCCCAGATCAAGGCCGACGTGGCGGGCCTGGAACGCTTTTTGCCGCGGGCCAAGCGCTTCCTCGACAGCCTCGAAGGACTGCCCCCCCGCCCGCGTGCCGAAGCGCTGGCGACGCGCGCCTGCGCCTATTTGGCGCTGGACATCGCCGACGAAGAGGGTGAACCCTGGCTCAAGCGCGCCGAGCGCGACGCCGAGGCCCTGCGCGCCCTCGATCTGCCGCGCTTCCGCACGCGCCTCTTCTGCCTTTTGGCGTCGCTGGCGGCGCGCAAGGAAAACCGCGACATGGCGTTGACCTACCTGGAGGCCGGCGCCGACCAGAGCAACGAAGACGACCCGCTCCATCACCTCTGCCGTTACTGCTACGGCGTGCTGACCGATTCCGAAAGCGGACCAAAGATCATCAAGCGCGCCGCCGCTGCCCTGGGCAGCGCGGGCATCCGCTACCCGGCGATGCTGGCGCGGGCCTACTGCCCGGGCCTGCTCGACTCGCGGTGAGCTTTCGCGCTGGCGTCGCGAGTTCTCGGAGGGGGGGGGGGGGGGGGGGGGGGGGGGGTGGTGCGACACGACTGCCATTTCTGACACTTGTCGTGACCCGACCCGCGGCTAGATTGACACCCGAGAGGCCATGAACATCCAAGCGCTCATCAACGGCATCGTGCAGCAGACGACCGTGCTCATCGCCCACGTGGCGACCTTCGGCGGCACCCGCGCGCCGCTGGCCCAGGTCGCCAACCAGGTCTTCATCGACCTGACCAACGAGCTGCAGCGCCAGGGCGTCAAGAAGAACGTCATCGCCGACATGTTCGGCATGGCGCTTCGGACCTATCACCGGCGCATCCGCACCCTGACCGAATCCCAGACCGACAGCGGGCGCATCGTCTGGGACGCAGTGCTGGACTTCATCCGCGACAACCAGCCGGTGTCCTTGCGCCAGATCAAGAAGCGCTTCGGCTACGACGACCCCAACATCGTCAGCGGCGTGCTCGGCGACATGACCCAATCGGGCTTCGTCTACCGCAGCGGCCAGGGCGAGGCCTCGATTTTTCGCCTCGCCGAAGAAGCCGACTTCGCCCACAGCCAGGCCGACGAGCGCAGGGAAGCCAACGAGTACCTGGTCTGGCTCAACGTCTACCGCCTGGGCAAGGCCTCGCCAGCGACCCTCGGCGAGCGCAGCGGCCTCGAAGAAGAAGAACTCGGCCAGGCGCTGGCAACGCTGATGGCCGACGGCCGCGTGGTGGAGTCGCGCGACCACGAGGGCCTGCACTACCACAGCCGCCGCTTCGACATCCCCATGGGCCACAGCGGTGGCTGGGAAGTGGCCGTGCTCGACCACTTCCAGGCCATGGTCTCTGCAGTCTGCGTAAAGCTGCGGGGCGGCGCGCTGCGCGCCGACCTCGAAGACGCCACCGGTGGCAGCACCTTCACCCTGGAGGTCTGGCCCGGCCATCCCCTCGAGCAGGAAGCCAAGGGCCTGCTCGCCGCCACGCGCGAAAGCGTGGAAGCCCTGCGCGAGCGCATCGACGACTACAACCGCGAACACGGCAAGCCCGACGCCCTGGACGCGGTGACTTTTTATCTCGGGCAATTCATCAAACAGGATGAGGTGGACGATGATCTCCGATGAAAGAAACCAAAGGGATCACCGGAACGCGGGGGTCGGTCATGGGACCGGCGGCGCTTGCCGTACCAACGGGCGCCCCCGCCTCGGCGGGCACTTGCTGACGGTCGCCCTGTGGGTCGGCAGCGGTCTGTTCGGCTGCGCCGAAAGTAACGACGGCGGCGGCCCCGACGTCTCGAGCGGCACGCACTGGCAAGCGTGCACCACCGACGCGGACTGCACCCGCCTGGTCCAGGCCGTGGGCTGCGGCGACGACGGCTACTGCGTCGATGCCGACGGCGAACGCGTGATGACCACCCCGGGCAGCGGTCCGAGTCCTGCGGGAAGCGGCGGTAGCGGCGGCAGCGCTGGCAGCGGTAGCGGCCCGGACGAGGCGACACTGCGCCAGTCGATCCTGGACGAAGCCGACGCGCTCAACAGCTGCACCTCGGCTGCCGAGTGCACCAACGTCACCCTGCCCTTCTCCTGCGACGCCTACTTCTTGAATGCCAGCGCAGACCGCACGCAGCTCGATGCGTTGATCGCGGAGTACTCGGCGAGTTTCGTCGAAGGCGGCCTCGCGTGCACGCTGGCGTGCCGTTGCGGCGAGCTCGTCTGTGACGCGGGCAAGTGCATGGGCATCGACAGCGACTGCATGTCGGCCACCGGGGTCTGCCTGTAGCGCCCGCACTGCGCCGACAGCATCGATGGCGCGTGCTCCCAGGCGGAGCGCGCGCCATTTGCCTTTACAGCCAGGCACCGCTTGCGCGAGGATCGCCCCGCCATGCCCGCCCGCGACCACTTCGCGCAACGTCTCCTGGCCATCGTGCTCGCGCTGCCACTGCTCGCGGCGCTGGCACAGCCCGCCGCCGCCGACGCCGACAAGGCCAAGGACGCCTCCGCCCGCGACTCCTCCCTGAGCCTGGGCCTCGACGCCTACAGCGACGACGTCAGCCAATCGCTCGAGCAGGTTAACACCGGTGGCGGTGGCCGCGGCGACGCCGAAGGAAGCAGCGAGGATCTCTTCGCCGGCCATCTGGCCCTGCGCACCCTCTTCGCCCCCAAGATCCGCGTGGGTGGCCTTTTGCGGTACTACGGCGACTACCGCTACACGATCGACAACGATCGCGATCCGAGAAGCCTCGGACAGCTGCTCGAACTCACCGGCCAGGGCGAATACGTCCTCGGCATCACCGACGACCTCGACGCCCACATCGGAGCCGAGCTGGGGCTCGCCTTGCTCTTCCCGGGAGGCGACCTGAAGTCGCGTCTGGATGCGCTCGACGCCATGGACTTCAGCACCCTGCCCGGCCCGCGCCTGGGCTACGTGATCGGGCCACAGGCAGGCGTGCAATATCGCTTCTTGCCGTGGCTGGCCCTGCGCGGCGAGCTTGGCTTGCTATGGCAGCAGCTCTTCTTGATCGACTCCTCGGCTGAAAGGGGTGGCCTCGAGGGTTCTTTCAGCTGGCGGCTGGACCTGATCCGGCTGCGGCTGGGTGCCGCGCTCGTATTGCTCTTCTGAAGCGCTACCGCTCACAGCAAAAGCGAGCTATCGTAAGCGCGTGCAAATGAGCGTCGACGATGTTGCAACCGTTGGCTGCAACGCGAAACCTCGCGTCCGCGTCTTACTTGTAGCGCTCGCACT
Organism: Myxococcales bacterium; assembly: GCA_029880325.1. Lineage (GTDB taxonomy): Bacteria > Myxococcota_A > Polyangia > Polyangiales > JAFGIB01 > JAOUOP01. Next base: position 29,322 of record JAOUOP010000072.1, read on the forward strand.
CACCCTTGGTGTTGGGGGATGCACCCGGTACGAGCACGACTTCAGCGTCGGCGATCCCGCGCGCGGTCCTGGCGCGCTCGCCGGAAGCGACGAAGCTATTAACTCAGAGTTCTCCGGCGGCACAAGTCCAGCCCCCGAGGCCGCTGCCGTCACGCTGCCCGAAGACGGCTCCATCCCCGACTGCGACGCCGCCTGCCGCGCCCACTGCGACGGCCTCGGCCTCGACAATCCCGTCGATGAAGCCATGTGCCCGAGCCTGTGGGGCGTTGGTCTCGCCACGCAGCCCATCGACGCGCTGGAAGCCTGCCGCCGCATCTACGCCGACCTGGGTGGCCGACTGCCCGGCTTCGGCGAAGTACGCGACGACTGCCGCGAGCGCCCCTTGGGCGAAGTCGTCTCCGGGTTGATGGCCGAGCCCGAGTTCGTGCTCATCGGGCAGCGGCAGTGGGCCGACGCCCTGCGCTACAACAATGAAGCGGTCAACTTCGAGCGCATCTACGACGCCGACGCCCTGGTGGGCAAGCTCTACCGCGGCGAGGTGGCCTACGATGAATTCGCCGCCGTGATCAGCGCCCACCCAGTTTTGACCCGGCGTTACGACACCCCCGGCGACCGCGCCGAGGCACTTTTCTCGTTGCTCCTGGGGCGACCGCCCTACGAAAACGAGCGCAGCGATCTGGCGCGCCTCTACGCGCTCTGGGGCAACGGCTACTACGATCACCCGAAGCTTCAGACGCGGCTGCCGGATGCGGTCATCGAGTACCGCTGCATCGACGAAGCCGGCGGCGTCGACGACGCCACCAAGGGTGAGTGCACCAGCGTGCTGTGGGGCTACAACGAGCTGATCCTCGAGCCCGACTTTCGCGCCCAGGACGGCCAGATGTGGAGCGGCCTGCTGACCGCTGAGGAATGGGAAGCGCTGTCGGCACCGGGGCGCATTCTGTCGGGGCTCCTTGGTTTCTGGGAACACGCGGTCGACGACGTACTGCAGCAGTATCTGGGCTACGACCTGGGCAAGCAGCTGCCCGAGGTGCGCCAGCGCCTGATCGAGTACCTGCTCGAGCACGACGGCGATCTGCGCGCGGTGCACTACGCCGTCGCCACCTCCCAGGTCTACCTGCAAAGCACGGCCACGGCCGACGCCAGCGCCCCCCGCTACACCTACGGCCCCTTCAAGCAGGTCGAAGTCGAGACCTGGATCGACAGCGTCAAGGCCATCACCGGCTACGACCTCTCCAGCTGCGATCACCGCCTACCGGTGCCCGAGAACCTGATCGAGAGCGGCTTCCTCGGCACCGCCGTGGTCCACCAGAGCCGCTGGGATCTGGGTGATGACGGCGACGTCGTGGGCGACTATCGCAACCTGGCGCGCACCCTGGGCGGCTGCCCCGACAACTCCGTCGGCGGTCGCTTCAAGACCATCAGCATCCTGACCACGGCGACCCAGCTGGGGTTCGTCACCGAGGTCTGCAACGCCACGCTCGAGCCCGGCCGGGGCGCGGCCATCGCCAAGCTCTTGCCCGCAGATATCGAAGCCGACACCGCGCTCGACGCCGACCTGGCCGAGTCGATTCTCGAAGCCCAGGTGCGGCGCTTCTTCGGACGGCCTAGCCGCGAAGCCGAACGACTCGACGCGCGCGAACACGCCGACGCCTGCGCGCCCAAGCCCTGCACCGCCGAGGCCTTCGCCCGTCCCCTGTGTTACGCGCTGCTCGGCGGCAGCGAGATGCTCTTCTACTGATCGGGACCACCGCCATGCGCAAGCGACGAAAAGCCCAATCCAAAAAGCCTGAGCGCGCCGCCGGAAGGCTCGGCCGCCGCGAGTTTTTGGTCGGGGCGGCGGCGTCGGCCGGCGTGCTTGTGGCCGCCCCGCACATCTGGATCCCCAATCCCGCCATCGCCCAGACCAGCGGCCGCGGCAGCATCAAGCACCTGCTCTACATCCGGCTCTCGGGCGGTTTTCGTTTTCAGGTGGCGTTCAACGCCGACGTCGCCGACCGCTTCAACCCCTTCGGCAGGGCCAAGGGCGTGGCCGCGGGCGCCGAGTGGGGCGTCGGGTCGCTGCTGTCGCGCTCGGGCTTTCTCGATGGCGAAGACGGCATGGCCCTGCGCGAGCTGGGCATGAAGCCGGTACCCGAGATCGCCGACAAGATGACCGTCCTCGCCTGCGTCGACCACGAGCCCCTGTCCGCCAGCGCCGACGGCAACCACGGCACCGGCCTCGAGCGCTACTACACGGGCTACGTCGATGGCACCGTGGGCTTCTTCACCATGATCAACCACGGCATGAAGGCCGTGCAGGAGCAGGCCGCGGCCGAAGATCGCATCGTGCTGCCCCCCTTCGTGCTCGGTGGCTCGGCCATGGGCCGCGGCGTCGGCCCCTACGCCGCTTCGCGCCCGCCGGTGCTCAGCGGCGGCGGCTTCGAGGCCTTCGGCATCGACTCCGACGCCACCATCCCCGAGTGGGCACAGGAGATGGCCATCGCCACCGACGAGCGCAAGCGCGACCGGCAGCATCCGGAGCTTCGCGCCCAGATCGACAGCTTCCTCGACACCCGCCGCGCCACCCGCGCCTACTCTGATATTTTCAACAGCGATCTCCTGAAGGTCCGATCCAACTCCGACGAACGCGTCGACGGCATCACCAACACCGAGTTACGCCAGGCCCTGGGCACTTCTGGCGGCGCCAACAACATTGCCCTGGCGCTCAGGCTATTCCACTACGGCTGTCCGGCGGTCTACCTCGACCAGGGCGGCTACGACATGCACTCGGGCGAGGAAGATGGCCTACCCGGACGCATGGAAGAACTCAACCGCCTGCTCAGCGGCCTCGAGAACGTCCTGGGCCGTATGGAGCACGAGGCCGGCGGCAGCTACTGGGACCACACCATGATCGTGCTGGGCAGCGAGTTTTCGCGCACCGCGCGCGGCAGCCGCTTCAACTCGGCGCGCGGCAGCGACCACGGCGGCGACCTGGCCACGCGTTGGATGTCGATGCCCGTGATGGGCGGCATGGTCAGCAGGCCCGGACGCCAGATCGGCGCCACCCGCAGCTCCGACATGACCGCCACCGGCGAGGTCTTCTCCTACCGCTCCCTGCTCAAGACCCTGCTCGACGGCCTGGGCTGCGATCACCAGGAGTTTTTCCCGGCCGACGAGCCCTTCGATCACCTCTTCGCCTGAGATGCCCGTACCCGTGCTCGTACTTCGGCGCAACACCAGCTCCAATCTCTTGGTCGCGCAGCTCGCCTGCGCGCTTGCGGCCGTCGCCTGCACCGAGACGGTCCAGGACCCGCTCGCTGGCGACTCCGTCGACTTCGAGCCCGATCGCCCCGCCGTGGCCGAAGTCATCAAAGCCGAACCCTACACCGGCGACAACCCCTACGTGCTCGAAGCCCAGGCCAAGCTGCCCACCGGCATCGATTTGCAGACCGACGTGGTCCAGCGCACCTGCGGACCCACCGGCGGCGTCTGCCACAACGCCAAGGAATACCCGGATCTGCACACCCCGGCCAACCTGATCGGCTC
>JAOUOP010000016.1 GCA_029880325.1 Myxococcales bacterium
GCAAAAACAGACCTCACGTCTCGACCGCACGACTGCTGGCCGAATGATTTCACCCGATGTCATGTTGACGTCACCCAGGTCGCCTATGACGCACCTTGAAAGGGCTGGTTGGTGAAGGCCAAGGCGGGGACGGTCATCGTTCGTTACTGGAATACTCAACTCGAAATCGCCGAGCGGCTGCAGTACGCCTTGACGTGAAGAGAGTGGCTGGTTGTGCCTCTGGGAAGCGGTGGTGACATGACGACCCGCGTACACTACACGAAACCTTCAAATGCTGAGCTAAAAGTGGCCTACTCTACTGAGGCCGCGCGCACTGGCTGGGTGAGGATACTATGAGTATATCGGAAGATTTGAGGACGCCTTCAAGGACCATCTGGGTGTGCCTCACGCCCTGGCCACGTCAAGCTGCAGCGGTGACTGCATCGACGTCACGAAGCTTGAGGTTCAGCGGACCGGGTCTGCTGCATTCATCGACGACGGTCTTTTCGTGAGTTCGAAGATTCCGCAGCCAAAATAGCAGGAGAAATTTTGCAACGCCGCAGGTGAGCAGAGGTCTGCATTTTCGTGCAAAGTGCCTCGATCGTCGACATAGGCGAAGCTATCGATTTCGTAGTTCTCGGAAAGGAGATCCGATAGGTAACGCAGTGCGAATACGCGATGCGCATTGAATTCGACACGCTGCGGGCCTATGGGGACGGACAAGTAGAATTTGCCGCCCGGCGTCAATGCGCGATGAATATTGGTCAACCCGACTAGGTGACCGTCTGGACGTATAGGATCACCGTAGCGCCCGAGTCCGAAATGCTCAATCGCGTGCAGGGACGAGATGGAGTCACAATACTCCGATAGCCGGAGACTCTCTGACATGAAATCCATGCGCCTGAAGCTCACGTGGGGCACGGTTGGCGGCTCCTCGCGGATGTCGAAAACCTCGATTTCGCGAAAGCTCGCAACGTGGGCAATGAAGCCATCCAAGCGGGAGCCAACGTCAACGTGATGTGTCGGGTTCGCTTCGTATATCTTTCGCGCAACCAGCAGGTCTTGGTGAAAGTAGTGTCCGTTCGCCTGGCCACTCTGCTGATTTCGGTCGTTGAGGCACGGATAGAGCCCGGTGAGCGGGAAGCCGAAATCGTCGTGAGCGATCATTTGCTTGAAGTCCTTCAATGATCGTACGAAAAAAGGGCCGCCGCGCAGCGCCCCGAAGGCCCTCTCCGGGTAAAATCCGACGGCCGACAAGGTTCGCCTGCCGGCTGACGCCATCTTGGCGATTGGCCTGAAGTCTGTCTTGTGAATCCACATGGCCTATTCGAATCCCTTGGTGTGTGCGGGAGAGGCGGACTGCAGAGAAATCCGTGCGGCCGACTTGGACGGCTGGAGCGTCGCTGTTGGAGTGAAAAGGGTTGTTGAATGCATGTGAGTCTGTGGCCCGGTGGTCCAATGGCTGCAGCATCAGCTTCTGTCGGGGCTACGGCTGCTTCTCGTCTCGGGTGAGCGCCCGAGTACGAGCATCCACGCCAAGTAGATAGAAGAGAAGAGCACGAGGGCAGCCACGACACCCTGAAGACCCATGAACCGCGCCCCAATGAAGTTGAAGGATACCCCAGCAAGTGCCGTCGCGATCTTCGCCACGGTCATGGTACGTGTTCGCAGTTCGCTCATTAGCTTCAACCCTAGCACCTGACCTGCAGAAAACACTCCCCCTGCAAGAACTATCCATGGCAAAAGATAGGAGCAAGATCTGTAGTCTTCGGCGACGAAGATGCGGAACACCAGATCGTGTAGGAAGAATGCGCTGGTAAACCCGAAGGCCGCAATCGACAAGGTTGCGATAGTCAAAAGCCATCCAATGCGATGCACCTTCGCGGTACGCACGTGGTCTGTCGCATCCCCGGCGCGCTGATAGAGAATCGGCCCCACAAGGGTGGTGCCAACTCCCACGAGCATCAAGGTTGGCGTGTATCCGAGCTGGAAAAGCACCGCATACTGACCAACTGCGTCAAGGGATGCGAAGGTCTCGAGTGCCCAGCGGTCCGACACCTGCTGCATCCAGGTGAATCCCCCCCAAGTTGATATCGGCCAGGAATATTCCCAGATCTTTCTCGCCCAGGACGCGCGGGTGATCGAAGCGGGGGTGGCTTGAGAGATGGTACGGCGGAGTACAAGGATATGCGATGCGGTGGCCAAGGCCATGGTACAGGCATAGCCACCTGCGACAGACGCCCCGGATGGCCCGAGCCAGTGCAGGAATGCAAGCGAAAGCGCGATCCGCAAGCAGGCAACTAGAGCCATATGGAAGGCAACGACGGACCGGTGACGTGCCGCATTTTGGATTCCGTCTAGGGCGCCGACGTACCCGGCGAAAACCGAAAAGACCAGACAAGCTGCCGTCAAATTGAGCCATTGCCCGCGTCCCAGTACATGCAGGGCACCGGACAGTACCCCTCCGATGCCGAGCACCGCGATGCTGGCGAGCTGCAGCAGCAGGCGAGAGTCACGGAGATAGTTGTGCAGATCCCGCGCGTCGCTCGCGATTGTGTAGTGGCGAGCGATCCCTGCAGAGATACCACCCATAACGACTTGATTGACGAGCCCCGCAGCGGTGAGCCCGAGAGCTAGCTCTCCGTACTGCACTGGACTGAGGTGCGCCGTAAGAATGCGCACTAGCACCAGTCCACTGGTGACCGACAGAGCTTGTGCCACTAGAATCCAACCACCTTCGGCGAGGATTCGGCGGTTCTTTGCCAGAATTTTTAGGGGCCTTAGGCGTTCGTGTAGAGCCAGCATCCGGCGGTACTCCGTTGACAGTCCTGTAGCACGCATGTCGCTCGGAATCGTCGGCCGGTCAGTTGCCGGTACAGAGTCCATGCTGATGGTGGTGTCTGGTGGCGATCCGTCAAGGCGGCTGAAGGTGCGGCCCAGCGCCTTGGTTTGACGGAATGCGACCACACCCTCCTGGCTCGCTGTCGCGGCCGCTGCTCCGACCGGCGCGGCACCTGCAGAGGTGAAATGGTAGCGGTAGGCGACAGCGGTACCAGCCAGCACCTTGCATCTGCGGGACGATCGTGCCTCGCTGAGCTGTCCGGTGCCACTTTTCTCTGCCGATACAATTTCACCTCAGCAAATACCGGGCCACTCGTGTCCACGAGCCGCACCTGCCGGTGCGTGATGTCTACGCAGCATCCGTGAAGGCCGCCGAAGGCGCCGCGAAGCGGCCTAGCCTTGACGGATGCTGACTAGACCCCACCACCATCTCAGGCTCGGTGCCGGTAGCCGATCGTGAGATAGTAGCGTGCGAATTGCGTAGTGCAGGACACTGAGTCCTCAGGATGGGCGGAACGATGTTACCACCGGCCCCCGAGGGTACCACTACCACCGATTCTACCGGGACCCGGACCCACTCCCCGTAGCTGCACGTTTCGGAGACGCGCGCAGCTCGGGTCGAGGGCGCGAAGCGATGAGCGTAGCGAACGAACCCTTGACGCGGGCGAGCACGTCGCAATCATGTGCGCATGCGGTGGAAGCCCCGCTCCCGCCCTACCCGGAGGGAACCAGTAGCCCGGGTACATGCCACGTACGGATGGTCGGGGTCGTGCGCCCAATCCACCACCGGTGGGGCCCTGGTGACCGGTGATAGCGGTGGTATCACTAGCCTCCGAACTCGACGGTAACACGGAACGAACCGGAATTCCATGCCGAGAACGGGCGGCGGGGTTACAGTGGTTGCTGATAGGTGTTACCCGGCGGCGCAGTTGCTGTGCTGAGAATCAACTTCAACCATCCATCCCTGCCGGCACTGTCGCGTTCGCGAGGGGAGGGGCCGGGATTCGACGTGAACACGAAGGCACTTCTCCTGGCGTTCTGATCTTTAGACTCGGCCAACGCTTGGCTTGTCTCCTGGGGGGGCTTGAATCCTGGGCAGCGGACGAGTAAACAATCAGTAACTGCCTCGGCGTCAGCCCGGCAACGGCTCCCGGGTCACTTTCGAGGCGCAAGCGCGGTCCGGCGTTTCCGAAAACGTTGCCTTCCCGTGAAAAAATGTTTGTACGGGCAATCCTAGGAGCCGCTCGGCGCTCGCTTGAGGGAACGGTTGCGGCTGCCGTGTGGCGTAGCGCGCGCGACGAGTGGTTCGCAAGGCGTGTTCCCGTCCGTCGCACGCCCTGGGGCTTTGATTTTGCAGGCGCAGAGGATATGCAGCTGGGCGAGTTCGAGACGGCTGAATTGGCATTCGTCGCGAGTACTCTGCGGTCGATGGATTTACTAGTCGATGTGGGTGCCAATTTTGGAATCTATACCTGCCTCGCGCGGCATTTGGGCAGAGAGGCGATTGCCGCGGAGCCTTTGCCGACGAACTTGGCGCTGCTCTATCGTAATCTCGAGATAAACGGTTGGGGAGATACCGAAGTCTGGCCGGTGGCTCTTGGTGTGGAGCGGGGGACACTGGCGATCTATGGGGGCAGGACAGGGGCTTCACTCGTCCCAGGGTGGAGCGGAACCTCCCGTGGCTACAGGACAATTGTGTCGGCAACGACACTAGATCGTGTGCTCCTGGAACGGTCGGGACAGCGAATGCTAATCAAAGTCGATGTCGAGGGCGCTGAGTACTCGTTGTTGAAAGGTGCTGTGGAAACATTGAGGCTCCAACCGTCGCCAGTTTGGTTGATGGAGATCTGCCTACGGGAACATTCCCCGGATGGACAAAATCCGCGATTTCTAGAGACGTTCGAAACGTTTTGGAAGGCTGGATACGCCGCCTTTCAGTTGAACGATCTTGAAACTGCGATTAGTCCAAAGGCTGTCGCGTCCTGGGTTTCCGGCGGGGCGCCACCGGCATACAACTTTGTTTTCAGGCGCACTTGAACATTTTCGGAAGGTGATAGGTGGGCGAGACAAAGGGAACTGGAGTGGAGGACGATTGCGCGTTAGTAATTGGGCTCGCGCATGCTGGAACTGCTCATTTTTCTCAACTTGGGTGTCGCGTGCCTTGCGTTGATCCGCGCTCGGCCGGCGGCGGTCATCCTTGGACTGAGTCAAGTCGTAGTTCTGCGCGGGCTGTCATCAGTTCGCGACTTCGGTCAGACGGCCGCTTTCCTGCCTGGAGCAATCTTTAGCGACGGGAATATAGAGACTGCTACTTTCATATTCGCGGGTTCGACCGTTGCTTTCGCCGTGGCCGCGCTCGTGGGTCCAAGGAGCAAGTCGTCTCAGCAAGTGCCGGGAATGTCGCTGCCTAGGGTACCGGCCGTCGTGCTGGCGCTCATCGGTATTTACTTTCTAGCTTATTCGTTTGCTGCGGGGACTATTCTCGAACACTCCTACGGTACGGAGGATCTCAATCGTAGCGCATTGAATATCGGGGGGGCTCGCGTTCTCATGTACGCGATACTGATCTACGAAGCGTACCGCCGAGTTCTGATGCAGGAGATGTCGCCGGTCACCGGCATTGTCGGGATCTTTTTTCTCTGTGCTATCGCTGAACTAATTAGGGGATCGACCGGTATTCCGATTGGAATTCTATTTACCTCGTCGGTGATGCTGTTCCTTGGGATCGGCACGAGTTCGGGGCTTTCAGTTCTCGCAAGGGGATTTCCGCTGGTGATGACCAGCCTCTTGGCCACAGCACTCGTTGTGGTCGTCGTGCGAATTGCGAGGCAGGATGTCTCTACCGAGGGCATCAATGTCGTTTTCGAGGCATTGGAGAAAGTTGGCGCTCAGGAGAGTGAACGAGCCAAGACGGGTAGAGGGCTGGAAAAGTTCGCCAATGGAATCCAAGGCGCAGAGCACGTACTTGAATGCATTACCTTGCACGACTCGGGGTATTCACGTAGCTGGCGCTCAGCTTATGCGCCGATTGAGTACACGTTCAAGCCCGCGTTCTTGCTCAAGCCCCTTGGGCTGGAGCGCTCAAAGGAGGCGCCCTGGGAACTCGGCGACTACTACATCCACGGTGGGGGGATTAATGTCATCGGTGAGTTCTATTGGAACGGTGGGTATCTCTGCGTAATTACGCTGTCCGCCCTGCTCGCGTGGTTCGCCTTTCTATGCGATACGCGATATCGAGGGAGTGCAGCCTGGCTGATGATGCTTTGTAACTTTGGGCCGGGCCTGCTTATGGGTTACGAGTACGGATGGGCCCAGATTTGCCGGGGGGCGATCAACGGTTGTATTGTAATCGGGGCGTACGTTGTCTGGCGCAAGTTTTTTGGTAGGCGGAGCGGTGCGCTGACTCCGATGGTGTCTCCAGAAAGGCCGCTTGTCGATTAGTGGCTACGGGGGGCGTTCCTTGTATCCAAGAGGGGCGGTAGGAGCAGCTCTCGGAGCCTCGGCCTCAGGAATGTAGCTGCGTGGGCGTGGCCCTTAGCGTTCCAGTGGCTATCGCGGCGGAAGTGGAGGTCGGGGCAGTCGGCTTCGCAAAGGGGGTCGATCTCGAGTGTCCTGAGTGTGGCGGGGCGCGAGATGTCGTCGCGGACGGCACCGAGGGCGCGCGAGTGTCCGACTACCAGGAAGCCAGCGTCTGTGGCGGCTACGCGCGTCGCAAAGCTCTGCATGATGGCGGCCGTCAGTCGGCGCTGGTGAGAACCGGTGCCGGCCTGTAAGGATTTGTGGATGGCCTTCTTTTCGTCCGGTGCACCGGTGTCATAGAGTCGCTGCATCAGTCGGGGATTTTGCCGGATAACGTTGGCGGCGAAGGTGAAAAACGCCGAATGATCGGCCAGGTTCATCTGCAGCCAGCAGACCGCTCGGGCGCGGGGAGTGTCTTGCCGCGTGATTTCGAAGCGGGCATCGAGCGCATATGCGGAGCAGAGGGGATAGGGCTCGACAGGGGTGCCCACGAGTTCAATTTCTCCGCCGTCACCCAGCTTGAACGCAGCCTTGCCAAAGGGACGGCGCATTCGATGCAGCGTGACGTTGTCGACTGGATCGTTGTGCGAAGCGACAAAGACAACGACGTCCGGCTTCAACTTGTGGCCATATTCCCTGTAGTACAGGTAGCTTTGGTCGGTTCCGTACCCCCGCACTCCGGCGTTGATGGTCTGAACCGGAACGCCGAGGTCTTCGCTGAGCTGTTTGCCGAGTAGCGCGACGAAGGTCTCCTCGTATTCGACTTCGAAACCGGCGACGACGGAGTCGCCCGTGAAGAGGATGCGTTTGCCTCCCGGCGCCAGGGGCTCGATCTCCGGGCCCCGTAAACCGAGGGAGTTGATGTGGATCTCGGTGGAGAATTCGATGGGCCAGGGGCGGGGGCCGACGTAGGTGCCGGTGGAGTTGGGGGTGTGGACCCAGCCCAGCAGGGGATGGTGCTGCCAGAAGAGGGAGGATTTGGAGTAGGTGTCGAAGATCGCTTGGTAGCCGAGGAGCCGGAAGCCGATTTCGATGAGCAGGAGCATGATCCCAAGGCTGGCGCTGGCGAGCGCGAGCTTGAGGACGAGGGCGCGCCAGCGGGGGCGCGAGGTGCTGCGGGGCTTGGTTTCAGGCATCGGGGCTGCGAAAATACGCTTTGGCTGAGGACACGAAGCGGCGGTTCGGAGGGTCGCAAACTTCGAGCGCGGCGCAAAGCGCGGGCTGCTGGCGCGTTACCGGAGGCCCGCCTTCCGTGCTACCCAGGCGCCGATGCACGTCGTCGTGAATGCAACCTCGGCCCGGCTCGGCGGGGGGATTACGGTGCTGCGAAATCTCCTGCCGGCGATGTTGGAGGTGGATGAGGGGCGCCATCGCTATACGGTGCTTGCGAGCTCGGAGATCGCCGAGGCGCTGGACTCGCCCGAGGACCGGCTTCGCTTCGTGCCGCTGCCGCTGGAGCGCTTCGGATTGCCGGCGCGCTTGGCCTGGGAGCAGCTGGCCGGGCCCTTGCTCTCGCTGCGCGAGAAGGCGGATGTCTTGCTTTCTCCCGCGAATCTGGCGCTGGGGCTTTCGCCCGTGCCCCAGGTGCTCGTGATTCAGAATGTGGCGCCCTTCGATGCCGAGGTGGTCGCCCGGGCCAATCGCATGCAGAAGGCGCGCTTTGAGGCGCTGCGCTTGCTCGGGATCGCGTCGGCGCGTCGCTGCCAGCGGGTGGTTTTTCTGTCGGATTATTCGCAGCGTGCGGTGGCGCCGCAGCTGGGGGTGCCGGACTCGCGCTGCCGGCGCATCTATTTGGGGCGCGATGAGCGTTTTGCGCCGGAGGCGTCGGCGCAACCGGGGCCGGAGCGGGCGCGGCGGCCGTATTTGCTGTCGGTGTCGCAGTTCTATCACTACAAGAATTTCGTCGAGCTGGTGGAGGGCTTTGCGCTGGCGGCTGAGGACTTGCCCCAGGAGCTGTCGCTGGTGTTGGCTGGGGCCGAGCACGAGCCGGACTATGTGGCGCGGGTGCGGGCCGCCGTGGCGCGTCACGGGCTCGGCGAGCGGGTGGTCTTCGCCGGGCATGTGCCCTACGAGGAGCTGCCGGCGCTCTATGCCGGTGCCGAGGTCTTTCTCTTTCCCTCGACCTGCGAGAACTTTCCCAACATCCTGGTCGAGGGGCTGGCTTCTGGTACGCCGACGCTGGCGGCCGCGCTGGGGCCGATGCCGGAGATCGCCGGGGAGGGCGCGCGCTATTTCAATCCGCACTCGCCGCGGTCGATCGCCGACGCGATCCTGGAGCTGTGGCGCGATCCGGAGGCGCGGGCCGCGCTGTCGAGGCGCGGCGTGGAGCAAGCGCGGCGCTATCACTGGGAGCGCTGTGCGCGCGAGCTGCTGGCGGTGCTGGTCGAGGCGCGGGACGCAGGTTGAAACCGCCGTCCCCGCCCTCAAGGCGCCACGCCGCCACCATCCACGAAGATGCGACACCACAGCTCCACGCACAGCAATGCGAAGATCGTATACGCACCATCCACGCGCCCCCCGCGGTCCAGGTCCAGCAGCCCCTGCACCGCCCTGGGGTCGAAGAGCCCGCGGCGGTTGAGCGAGGCCGGCGAAAGCAGCTCGTCGACCATCGGGCGCAGTTCCTGCCCCAGCCAGCGGCGCAGGGGGACGCCGAAGCCGGTCTTGGGGCGGTAGATGATGTCGTGGGGGAGCCAGGGCTCCATGGCGCTTTTGAAGGCGGCTTTTGCGCGTCCGTGGCGCAGCTTGGCCTCGGGCGGCAGGGAGGTGGCGTAGGCTACGAGGTCGCGATCGAGTAGCGGGACGCGGACTTCGACGCCCGTGGCCATGCTGGTTTTGTCGGTGTAGTTGAGGTTGTGGTCGGCCAGGAAGTGGCGCGCTTCGAGGTAGAGCATGCGGTCTAGGGGCCCGCGCTTTCGGCCGGCGGCTTCGAGCGAGCCGCGCAGGGGGGCGTCCAGGTCGCGCCCGCGCAGGGCCTCCCGCAGCTCGGCGCTGTAGAGGCCGCCCCGCAGCCTGGGGCTCTGCCACTCGAAGTGGGCGAGCAGGCGCTGGTCGGCCGGGCGGTCGGCGTGGGCGGCGACGCGGGCCAGGGAGCGCATGAGCGGCGCGCCGGCGCCAGGCAGGGGGCTCTGGCCTTCGAGGACGGCGCGGCCGGGGCGGGCCAGGAGCGTTCGCGCCGGCCGCGGTAGCCAGCTCCACAGGGCTTCGTATTGCAGGGCCTGGTGGCGGCGGTAGCCGGAGAAGATGTCGTCGCCGCCAGCGCCGCTCATGAGCACAGGCACGCCGTCGGCACGGGCGCGCCGGGCGATGCGCAGGGCGTTGAGCGGCGCCGGGTCGCCCTGGGGTTCGTCGAGGTGGTAGAGCAGGGTCCCTAGCTCGTCGATCATGTCGGGGCCGACTTCGATGACTTCCAGGTCGACGCCGAGGTGTTCGGCGACGCGGCGGGCGTAGGGGAGGTCCGGGCTGTGGCCGTCGAGGCCGCCGCCGCCTTCAAACGCGATGGTGTAGCAGCGGATTGGTTGCTGGGGGCGCAGGCGGCGCATGGCCGCGACGATGGCGCTGGAGTCGAGGCCGCCCGAGAGGAAGGCGCCCACGGGGACGTCGGCCACGAGTTGGCGTTCGACGGCGCTGAGCAGGTGTTGGCGGATGCTTTCCGAGCTGCGGGCGCGCGATTCGCGGCGCACAGGAAGGTCGTAGGGCAGGTGGTAGAAGTCGAAGCGGCGGGCGATGCGGCCGTCGCGCACGATGAGCGCTTCGCCCGGGCGCAGCTTGCGCACGCCGCGCAGGGGGGTCTCGGGGGCCGGCGCCCACATGAAGGTGAGGTAGTGGGCGATGGCGGCCGGGTCGAGGTCGCGGTCGAGTTCAGGCCAGCAGAGTAGGGCTTTGAGCTCGGAGGCGAAGAGTAGGCCGCGGTCGGTTTCGGCGGTGTAGAGGGGTTTGACGCCCAGGCCGTCGCGCGCGAGTAGCATTTCGCCGCGCCGCAGGTCGCTGGGACCGTCGGCGCGCTTGTGGCTGCGGCCGTCATAGAGGGCGAAGGCGAAGATGCCTTCGAGGCGCTCGAGCATGGCGGTGCCGTGCTCGGCGTAGAGGTGGAGGATGACTTCGGTGTCGCTGTGGCTGCTGAAGCGGTGGCCGCGGGCTTCGAGTTCGGCGCGCAGCTCGCGGTAGTTGTAGAGTTCGCCGTTGTAGACGAGCCAGAGGCGCTCGGCTTCGGGGGCGTCGGGCGGCTGGCAGCGGGTGCAGCAGACGCTCATCGGTTGGTGGCCGGCCGGCGAGAGGTCGATGATGGAGAGGCGGCGGTGGGTCAGGCCGACGCGCGGGGCCTGGGGATGGGTCCGCAGCAGGAGTTCGCCGGCGTCGTCGGGGCCGCGGTGGGCGATGCGCGCGCCCATGGCGCCGAGTAGCTCGTCGGGGAAGTCGCCCGCGAAGCCGGCGATGCCGCACATGGTCCTAGGCCTCCCGCCCAGGCGCGCCCATGCGCAGGTAGCGCACCTCGCCCAGCTCGCGCCCGCTCCACAGGCCGCGCGTGTCGAGCACCCAGCGGCCGCTGAAGCCGTGGGCCGCCAGGTCGAGGTCGCGGTAGGCGCTGTGGTCGGTGACGAGAACCGCGCCGGCGGCGCCGCGCAGGGCGCTTTCGAGGTCGTGCTCGACGCCCGGACGGCGTACGTGGGGGTCGTGGAGGCGTACGCTGTGGCCGCGGGTCTGTAGCGCTGCTGCGATGGCGTGGGTGGGGCTTTCGCGTTCGTCGTCGACGTCGGCTTTGTAGGCGACGCCGAGTAGGACGATGGGGCCATCTTCGGGTTTTGCGTGCTGGCAGACGCGTTCGGCGACGCGTTCAGGACGGCCGTCGTTGATGCCGCGGGCGGTGCGGATGAGCGCGCCGGCTTCGGTGTCCTGCACCAGAAACCAGGGGTCGATGGCGATGCAGTGGCCGCCGACGCCGGGGCCCGGCGAGAGGAGCTGGACGCGCGGGTGGCGGTTGGCCAGGGCGATGGTTTCGTGCACGTCGATGCCGTGGTGCTCAGCCAGTTCGCTGAGCTCGTTGGCCAGGGCGATGTTGACGTCGCGGTAGGTGTTTTCGAAGAGTTTGGCGGCTTCGGCGGTGGCGCTTGTGGTCGTGACCAGTTGGCCGCGCACGAAGCCCTGGTAGAGGTCGATGACGCGCGCGGCGATGGCCGGGTCGTCGGCGCCGATGATGCGGTCGTTGTGGACCATTTCGTGGAGCGTTTTGCCGGGGATGGCTTTTTCCGAGACGTAGGCGAGGTCGACGCGCTTGCCGCTGTGCTCGCGCAAGCGCACGCCCAGCGCAGCGGTGGTGCCCGGGGTGACGGTGGACTCGACGATGACCAGGTCGCCGTCGCGCACGATGGGCGCCAGCGCGTCGGTGGCGGCGTGCAGGGCGCCAAGGTCGCAGCGGCGGTCGGCGCCCAGGGGCGTGGGCAGCGCCAGGATGAAGGCGTCGGAGGGGGCGGCGCTGGTGCTGACGCTGAAGCGTTGGCGGACTTCGGCGAAGAGTTCTGGCAGGCCTGCCTCGTCGAAGGGTAGCTCGCCGCGCTGCAGGGCCTCGATGCGGGCGCCCGAGATGTCGCAGCCGGCGACTTCGAGGCGCTGGTCGCGGGCCAAGAGCAGCGCCGTGGGCAGGCCCATGTAGCCCAGGCCGATGACGGTTACCCGCGGCATAGGACCCCGTGGATGCGCTCGGCGGCTTGGCCGTCGCCGAAGGGGTTGGGCCAGTCGCGCGCGGCGCCCTGGAAATGCGCGTAGGCTTCGCGCACGCGCGCGGCGTCGAGGCCGACGAGGCGGTTTGCGCCGACGTCGAGGGTCTCGGGGCGTTCGGTGTTTTCGCGAATGGTGAGGCAGGGAACTTGCAGGATGCAGGCTTCTTCTTGCACGCCGCCGGAGTCGGTGACGATCAGGTGTGCGCCCGATTGCAGCGCCAGGAAATCGCGGTAGCCCAGGGGCGGTAGCAGGCGGGCGCCTTCGACGGGCAGGCCGAAGGCTTCGAGCTTGGCGGCGGTGCGCGGGTGGATGGGGTAGACGACTTCGCGGCCGGAGATTTCACCCAGGGTTTTGATGAGTGCGAGCAGGGCCTCGAGTGACTCGCGGCGGTCGGCGGTGGAGGCGCGGTGGGCGGTGAGCAGCACGTAGCCGCCGGGCTCGAGGCCGTGGCGGGCGAGGGCGTCGCTTTGATCGGCCAGGGCGCGGTTTTGCAGCACGGCGTCGACGATGGTGTTGCCGGTGACGTGGATGCGCTCGGGGGGTACGGCTTCGCCGAGCAGGATTTGGCGCTGGACTTCGGTGGGGCAGAAGAGGTGGTCGGCGATGGCGTCGCAGATGACCCGGTTTTTTTCCTCGGGCATGGTGCGGTCGTAGCTGCGAAGCCCGGCTTCGATGTGGCCGCAGGGGATGGCCTGCTTGGAGGCGGCGAGGATGGCGGCGAGGACGGTGTTGGTGTCGCCCTGGGCCAGCACCCAGCCCGGTTTGCGCGCCAGGAGGATTTCTTCGATGGCTACGAGCATGCGCCCGGTCTGGTTGCCGTGCTCGGCCGAGCCGATGCCCAGGTTGTGCTCCGGGCGGCGCAGCTGCAGCTCTTCGAAGAAGATGGCGTCGAGGGCTTCGGAGTAGTGCTGGTTGCTGTGGATGACGAAGTGCTCGACGCCCTCGCGCTCGAAGAGTCGCAGCACCGGGCTCATTTTGATGATCTCGGGGCGGGTCCCGAGCACGATGGCGACGCTTTGCGTGGTCACGGGCCGTAGACCCCCCGATACCATTCCCAAACCCGCCCCATGCCCTCCGCCACACTCGTGCTCGGCGCGTACCCGAGCAACTCCCGCGCCCGGTCGATGTTCGCAAACGTCGCTTCCACGTCCGCCGCCGGTCGCGCGGTGTTCCTCACGCTGGCCCTGCCGCCCGCGAGCTTTTCAGCGATCTCCACGAAGTCGGCCAGCAGCACCGGTTCGCCGCGGCCGAGGTTGATGGTCTGGTAACCAAGGCGCCGGTCCACGGCCGCCACCACGCCTTGCACGATGTCGTCGACGTAGGTCCAGTCGCGTTTGAGCTGGCCGCCTGCGAATAGCTCCAGTTCCCGGCCCTTGGTGACGCTGTCGAGCAGCATGTGGGCCATCATGTCGGGGCGGTTTCGGGGGCCGTAGACGGTGAAGAATCTCAAGGCCGTGAAGTCGAGGCCGTGGGCGTTGTGGCTGGCGTAGCCCAGGAGTTCGACGGCGCGCTTGCTGGCCGGGTAGGGGGCCAGGGGGCGGTCGCAGGGGTCGTTTTCGAGGAAGGGGATGCGCTCGGTGTCGCCGTAGACGGAGCTGGTGGAGGCGAAGATGAAGTTGGGGCTTTTGCCGGTCTCGCCTTGCTTTATGGCGGCGTCGAGCAAATGGATGCTGCCACCCACGTTGACGTCGTTGTAGCGGGCCGCCCGGCCGATGGAGTAACGGACGCTGGCCAGGCCCGCCAGGTGTACGATGGCGTCGAAGCGCTGGCGGGCGAAGAGCGCTTCGACTAACTCTCGGTTGCGAATGTCGCCCTGGACTACGGTGAAGCTCGCACCGGTAGGCAGCGCCGCGCGCACTTCGGCGAGGTTTCTGCGCTTGATGGCCGGGTCGTAGTAGGGGTCGAGGTTGTCGAGGCCGACGACGCGGTCGCCGCGGCCGGTCAGGGCCTGGCTGACGTGGCTGCCGATGAAGCCGGCGGCTCCCGTGACGAGGATGGTTTTGGCCATCGGGCCCAAGCTAGTCACCTGTGTCGGTAGTTTTGGGTAAAACTCGGCGAGCAATCGGCGGCCCTCGGCGTGGCGAATCGACGAAGGACATACAGAGTATATTCGAGGAGATAGCCCGAAGGGCGGTCGACGCGGCGAGGGCCGGCGAGGGCCGGCGAGTTTTGCCCAAGACTACCGACACAGGTGACTAGCCCTGGACGCCGATGCCGCGGTAGGTGAAGCCCTGCCCAGAGAGGCCGTAGCTGCTCCAGATGTTGCGCGCGTCGAGCAAGACAGGCGTGCGCATGGCGGCTTTGATGCGCTCGAAGTCGGGGTTTTGGTATTCGCGCCATTCGGTGACGAGCACCAGGGCGTCGGCGTCGCTCACGGCGTCGTAGGGCCTGTCCGGGATTTCGATGCTGTCGCCGAAGCGAGCCCGGGCGTGCGCGCGCGCTTCGGGGTCGTGGGCGCTGACCTGGGCGCCTTCGGCCAGTAGGCTGTCGATGAGGGTGAGCGCCGGCGATTCACGCACGTCGTCGGTGCGCGGTTTGAAGGCGATGCCCCAGATGGCGATTTTTTTGCCCCGCAGGTCGCCCTCGAAGCATTGCTTGAGCTTGCGCAGCATGACGCCTTTTTGGCGCTGGTTGACGTTGTCGGTGGCCAGGGCGAGTTCGAGGGGGACGCCGTATTCGCGCGCCACGTGGATCAATGCCTGCACGTCTTTGGGAAAGCAGGAGCCGCCGTAGCCGGGGCCGGCGTAGAGGAATTTGGGGCCGATGCGGTTGTCGAGGCCGACGCCCACGCGCACGTCGTTGACGTCGGCGCCCACCTGTTCGCACAGGGCGGCGATTTCGTTCATGAAGCTGATGCGCATGGCCAGCATGGTGTTGGCCACGTATTTGGTGAGCTCGGCGCTGGCCGGCTCCATCCAGACGATTTTGTCGTGGCTGAGCGAGAGCGGGTGGTAGAGCCGCCGCATGAGCTCACGGGCGAAGTCGTCGTCGGGCTCGCAGCCGATGACGATGCGGTCGGGGCGCATGAAGTCGTTGACGGCGTCGCCTTCCTTGAGAAACTCCGGGTTACTGACGACGTGGATTTTGTCGGCACCGGCGCTGGCGATGATTTTGCGCACGCGGGCGTTGGCGCCCACCGGTACGGTGCTCTTGAGCACCAGTACGCATTCGCGCTTGGAGGCCTTGGCGACGGTTTCGGCCACGGCGTCGACGGCCGAGAGGTTGGCCGCGCCGTCGGAGCGCTGGGGGGTGCCGACGGCGACGAAGATGATTTCGGCGTCGGCCAAGGCGCCTTCGACGTCGGTGGTGAAGCGCAGGCGGCCGGCCTGGGCGTTGCGTTCGATCATGGGCAATAGGCCGGGCTCGAAGATCGGGGTCTCGCCCGCCTCGAGCTGGGCGATTTTCGCCGCGTCCAGGTCGGCGCAGACCACGTCGTTGCCGGTCTCGGCAAAGCCGGTTCCGGTGACCAGGCCCACGTATCCGGCCCCGATGACACACACTTTCATTCGCCTGGCTCCCTTTCGCGGCGCTCAGCGGCCGCCGTTGTCCGTCGCGCGGTATAGCAGATTCCCATTCGGGGTACCTCCGGGGGGGGCACCGTGCCGACCGGGCGCCTCGGGCTGGTCGCTTCCGGCGTTGTGCGCTACATCGGCGGCTCGAATCCTTCCGAGGTGCCCAAAATATGACGCGAGCCCAGGACCTGAAGGCGAAGATCGAGGCCGGTGAGGCGACGGTGGCGGTGATCGGGCTCGGCTACGTGGGGCTGCCGCTGGCCCTGGCTTTTGCCGAGCGCGGGATGCGCGCCCTGGGGCTCGACGTGGATGGCCGCAAGGTCGAGACCCTACGCGCCGGTCGCTGCTACATCGAGCACATCGCCGATGCGCGCGTGGCGGCGGCTTTGGGCGGCGGGGCTTCGGGCCGCTTCGAGGCCAGCGAAGACTTCGACCGCCTGGCCGAGGCCGATGCCATCGCCATTTGCGTGCCGACGCCCCTGTCGCGGCAGCGCGAGCCGGACTTGAGCTACGTGGAGAGCACCGGACGCGAGGTGGCCGCGCGCCTGCGCCCCGGGCAGCTGGTGGTGCTGGAGTCGACGACCTATCCGGGCACCACCGACGAGCTGCTGCGTTCGGTGCTCGAAGCCTCCGGCCTCAAGTTGGGCGAGGACTTTTTCCTGGCTTTCTCGCCGGAGCGCGAGGATCCGGGCAATCCCCAGTTCCACACCACCAACATTCCCAAGCTCGTGGGCGGTGTAGATGAAGCTTCCGGCGATCTGGCCGAGGCGCTCTACCGCATGGTGATCGGCGAGGTGGTGCGCGTCTCCAGCGCGCGCACGGCCGAGGCCGCCAAACTTACCGAGAATATTTTTCGCGCCGTCAACATCGCCTTGGTCAATGAGCTGAAGGTGATCTACGAGCCCATGGGCATCGATGTCTGGGAGGTGCTCGACGCCGCCGCCACCAAGCCCTTCGGCTTCATGCGCTTCAACCCCGGCCCCGGCTGGGGCGGTCACTGCATTCCGCTCGATCCGTTCTATCTCACCTGGAAGGCCCGCGAGCACGGCATCGACACCAAGTTCATCGAGCTGGCGGGCGAGGTCAATCGCGGCATGCCCGACTACGTGGTGGCGCGCCTGCAGCACGCGCTCAACGCCGCCGGCAAGGCGGTGCGCGGCAGCACGCTGATGCTGCTGGGCATGGCCTATAAGAAGAATGTGGGCGATACGCGCGAGAGCCCGGCGTTTCAGATTCTGCGCAAGCTTCACGATCTGGGCGCCGAACTCAGCTACCACGATCCCCACGTGCCCGAGGTGCCCGAGACGCGCACCTGGCCCGGTCGCCCCGATCTGCGCTCCCAGGCGCTTTCGCCCGCGCAGCTCGCCGCCCAGGACGCGGTGGTGGTGGTGACCGACCACGACGCCGTGGACTACAGCGCGGTGCTGGAGCATGCGCCTCTGATCATCGACACCCGGGGCGTTTATCGCGGCGCCCACGCCAAGGTGGTCAAGGCCTAGGATACTGCCCATGCGCGCGATGCTGGTGGCGGCGGGCTTCGGCACGCGCCTCGATCCGCTGACCCAGGAGCTGCCCAAGCCGGCGGTGCCGGTGGCCAATCAGCCGGTCGCGGCCTTTGCGCTGCAGCACCTGCACCGCTTCGGTATCCGCGACTTCGTGGTCAACACCCACCACTTGGCTGCGGCGTTGCGCGCTGCCCTGGAGCCGCGGGTGCCGGCCGACGCGCGACTGCGCTTCGTGCACGAGCCGACGATCTTGGGTACCGGCGGCGGCGTGCGCAATGCGGCGTCACAGGGCGCGGGGGGGCTCGAGCAGGAGCTGCTGGTCTTCAGCGCCAAGCTGGTCTTTGCGCCAGATCTGGAGCGGCTGCTCCGGGTGCACCGCGACAGCGGTGCCATCGCCACCATGTGCCTGCGCCCGCTGCCGCCGGACGCGGGTTTTGCGCCGGTCGAGCTCGCTGCCGATGGGCGTATCCGGCGCATTCGCGGGCTGCCTACCGGTGCTGGCGACGGGTCGCTGCGGGCCGCGATGTACACGGGCGTGCAGGTGCTGAGCCCGCGGGCGCTGGCCCAACTGCCGGCCGAAGGGGACATCATCGAGCGGGCCTACCTGCCGTGGTTGGAGCGCGGCGAGGTGGTCATGGGCGTGCTCGACGGGGGCGACTGGCGCGATGTGGGCGTCGGCCCGCAGGGCTACCTGGAGGCCAACCTGGCCTTCGCACAGGGGCAGCTGCGCTGGCCCGGACTACCAGAGCCGGTGGCGGGCTCGTTCGTGGCCCCAGACGCCCGCGTGGGGGCGGCAACGCGGCTGCAGGCTGTCGTGGCGGGGGCCGGCGCGAAAATCGCTTCCGGGGCCGTTCTGGAGCGCGTGGTGCTGTGGCCGGGCGCGCGCGCGGAGGGGGAACTGCGCGATGCGATCGTGACCACCGGCGGCAGGGTGCTGCGGCTCGGCGAAACGTAACGGGCTGGATGTGCTCGGCGGGAGTCATGATCCGCTCTCGGGACCGCTACGGCGCCAGCTGCGGCGTCCGGTCCCCTTGAAATACACGGAGTATTCCGGCGGAGGCCGTCCTTGCATCTGGCATCGTATCGACCCCGATCATCGGCTCAGCACTCCCGCCGAGCACATCTAGATGTGCTCGGCGGGAGTCATGATCCGCTCTCGGGACCGCTACGGCGCCAGCTGCGGCGTCCGGTCCCCTTGAAATACACGGAGTATTCCGGCGGAGGCCGTCCTTGCATCTGGCATCGTACCGACCCCGATCATCGGCTCAGCACTCCCGCCGAGCACATCTAGGTGCTCGACCGAATCGACAGAAGCCGGCGCCAGATTCTGCTGTACGAGGTCGAGGTCTCTGGATTTTACCGACGGCCCGGGACTGGTCGCACTATGAACGAAGTACTCAAGCGCAGTGGGGGCGAACTCGATGCCTGGTGGCGCGAGAATCGGCCCGCGGCGCCTGAACCGTTCGCCGAAGCAATCGCGCACGTCCCCGTCACCATCGCTGACGCTCCGGACGCCGGCACGCGGTATCCGCACCCGAGTGCAGGGGGGGGGGCGCAGGATCCATCGGCGAGCTACGAAAAATCACGTGTACTACGTTAAGGGTCGAGCTGCCGTGATCGTCGTGGCCGTGTGGGGAGCCATCAAGGGTTCTGGGCCTGACCTGTCAGCGCTCAATCGATGACATCCGCGATGCGAGCCCAGACGCGGCGTGAGGCTGACGGCGTACCGAGCCTTGCACTCTCAAGCGTTTGCCACGCCATCGAGGGACGCGAGGTTCTCCAGCGCTTCGTCGGTGACGCGGTGGGTCGTCCACGCGTCCATCGGCAGCGCGCCCAGGGCGCGATAGAAGTCCAGCGCCGGCTGATTCCAGTCCAGCACGCTCCATTCCAGGCGCGCACAACCGCGGGCGTGGGCGATGGCGGCCACCCGCGCGAGCAGGGTCCTGCCGGCGCCGCGGCCGCGCGCTTCAGGGAGCACGAAGAGGTCTTCGAGCCAAATGCCGCGGCGCCCGCGCCAGGTGGAATAGGTGTGGAAGAAGAGGGCGAAGCCGATCGGAGCGTGCTCATCCTCGGCGATCAGGCATTCGAAGGGCGGCACGCTCGACTGCAGCTGGCTGCGCAGGGTCGCCTCGTCGGTTTGCACCGCGTCGGGCTCGCGCTCGTACTCGGCCAGGGCCTTGATGAAGCCGAGGATGGTCGGGGCGTCCACGTGGGTGGCGATTCGTAGCTGGATCATGGCGTTCAGGTTTCGGGCTAGCAGCGGATCATGGGGTGAGGTCCCGGCTGCGGGCGCGCTCTGGCGACCTGTGATATCACGAACTGCGGAGGGTCCATGTCTCACACCGAAATCGTGGCTGGTCGAAGTGCACTTTGCCTACTGGCTTGCCGGGCCGCCGCCAGCTGCGCTGACACCCACCCGCTACGTGTATGCGCTGGCGAGCCCACCGCGCGCGCTGGAGGGCGGGTCGTTCAGCCTCCTGGGCATGATCAACGCTTGCTGGTAGCTGCCAGCGCCCGCTCACAAGCGCGCGCTGCAGAGCGCCTGGATCAGCACCATGTCCACATCGCGGCCGGTGACAAAGTCGGCGTCGATGCTGAAGTCGATGTCGGCAGTCGGCATCAATCGCAGGCCGGTGCCGAGGCCGTGTTCGATGAAGTAGCCGACGTCGGCCGTGTAGCGCGCGATGGCGGGGCGGTAGCGCAGGCTCAGCTCCGTCGTTGCACCCAGGGAGAGACTCGGCGCCAGCGTGAATGCCGCACTGCGCATGAGGGAGCCTTCGCTTACGACGAGGCTGGCATCGAGGCCAGTGGCGCGCAGGGGCTCGAGCCAGCGCAGGTGCAGCAGTGCGCCCAGCTGCTCCGAGGGTAGGAACTTGGTTTGGCTGCCGGTGAACGCGAGCCGCAGGGCCACGCGCTCGAAGTGCAGGCCGATGTCGGCCTGGGCCAGGTAGCGCGCCTCGTCGCCGTGGCAGCTTTCCGCGATGTCGCTCGGCGGGGCCGGCAGTGCGATGCACAGGGCGTCTTGCGGAAAGAAGGAGGCCAGCCAGCGCGAGCGTTCAGGGCGCTGCATGTCGAAGCGCGCGCCCAGGCGCACTGGGCCCAGGCGCGCACCGCCGCGGGCACCGGCGGCGCTGAGCTCTTGCGGCGCGGCGTTCCAGGGGTTGTCTTCGTCGAAGAGCGAGGCCTGGGCGTAGCCGCCCACGTGGAAGGCGCCCGGCTCCAGGTCGAGCCGTAGCTGCAGGCGCCGCTCGTCGAGTCGATCCTCGAAGTGCGAGCCGTGGGCCGTTAGCGAAACCCGCGGGCGCAGCTCGGACTCGACGTTGTCGTAGAGTAGCTCGGCGCCGAAGCGTTGGGTGGAGAAGTCCGGCGAGCCGTCCAGGGGCTGGGGCACGCCGCCGCCAAAGGCCGACAGCGACAGCCCTGCCCCCAGGGGCGCAGACAGCCGTGCGCCGTCCATGGGTCCCAGGCTCTGCGCCGCGTAGCGCAGGCGTCCGGCTGCGCCGTAGGTTCCGGCTGCGGCGCCGTAGCGCGCATGTAGCGAGTAAACCCACAGTGGAGGTCGCGAGTCGCTGCCGTCGCGGGCGTCGAGGTTTTCGGCGAACCATTTCTGGGCGGCCGCGTCGACCTCGAAGAAGAGCGGAAGCGCGGCGATGGGCTCCGAGCGCAGTCGAGCGCGCAGGCGGCCGCTGCCGATGGCTTCGGCCGGGCCCGACAGCGGCGCACGGGCGGCGCCGCCGAGCCACAGGGTCAGCTCGCTCTGGCCCTGGTCGACCAGGGCTTGACCCAGAGGTATGGGGCGCGGCTTTTGGTCCCTGGCGGGCAGGCGAGCCCGCGGCCATTGCCCGGAGAAGCGCGCGAGTGCTTCCGGCTTGGGCAGCCGCTTGACCTCGTCGTCCGATGCGGGACGCACACGGGCGAGCCCGCGCTGGCCCACCCGCAGCTTCGCCGCGCCGACTTCGATCAGGGCCGACTGGGCGCTGGCCGCCACCACGCGGAGGCTGCGCTTGCCGAAGCGCACCCGATCGTGACGCCGCAGGCCGGCCTCTTCGCCGGGGGTGACGTAGGCGCGGCCACCGGCGAGCTCGACGACGCGCACTTCGAGCCGCTGCGTCCCAGCTTCGCCCTCCTGGGCCACCGCAGGGCTGCCCAGGGAAGCCCACGCCCAGGCCAAGGCGAGGCTCGCGAGGTGCCATGGCGGATGACGCAGGGTTGTTTGCGCCGTCATCGCGCGCTGCCTCCCGGATGGCACCCCAGGCAAGTGCGCCCGGCCTGGGGAGGCGCCGTGCCGCGGTGGTCAGTGCGCAGGCGGCTCGGCCGGTGGGCGTGGCAGCCGATACAGCGCAGGGGACCGCTGCCGTTTTCGCTGGCGTGGCAGCTGCCGCAGGGCGCTCCGCGGTGTGGTCCCACGCGCAGGGGGAAACTCAACTCGTGGTCATGTCTCTGCGCCTTGCTTTGCGCCAGGGCCAACGGTAGCGCTTCGACGGGCAAGAGTGCCGGTGACCAGCCGCTGGCGCGGTGGCATTGGGCGCAGTCGCGTTTGAAGGGCGGGCTCGAGCCGTCAGCGGAGCCGGCGTGGGGCGGGTGGACGTCGCTTCTGCGGTAGTCGTCGGCGTGGCAGGCGAAGCATTCGGCGGAGACGGGCGCGAATTCACGTTCGCCGCCGCGCCGGTGGCAGTCCTTGCAGTCGGTGAGCGCGTGCATGCCCGACAGCGGCAGCCGCGTCATGCGGTGGCGCTCGATGGCGCTGGTGCGCAGAAAGCCCGCGGCGCTGTGGCACTCGGAACAGTCCGTCGACAGCCGTCCCTGGTGGGCGTCTTGATGGCAGAGGTTGCACTCGCGGCCGATCTGCTGTCCCGGCACGTGGCAGCGGGTGCAGGCGGTTTGCTTGTGGCGCGCGCGCAGGGGAAAGCCGGTGCGATCATGGTCGAAGCCGCTGCCGTCTGCGTCCTGGCTGAGCCCGCGAAAGCCCCGCGGCGTGTGACAGGCCGAGCAATCGAGCTCGGCGGTGAGCGAGGTGTGACGCGAGCCGTCCCCGGAGCGACCGGAGGCGGTCGGGGGAGCGGCGGCCGATAGGTAGCCAAACAGGGCTGCGATCCCAAGGCACAGCAGGCTTCCCAGATGCGTCGGGGAGCGCTGACGTCTTACGGTCGTGACGCGGCTCATCGCCCGGCCTCCGTGTGTGGGTCGGCGTGGCAGTCCTTGCAATTGCGGTAGCCCAGCCGATGGCGCGTGGTCTCCATGCCGTTGCGCAGCGTCTGTTGCCGGTGGCAGGCCGCGCACTCGAGTTCGGCGTGCTTGCCCTCGAGTCCGTAGCCGGCCTTGCCCGTGTGGTCGAAGCGCTCGATGGCGAAGTGCGTATTGCCGTGGCAGAAGTCGCAGCGGCGCAGGGGCTCGCTCAGGCGGAATTGACCCAGGTGCGGGTCGCGGTGACAGCCCTCGCACTCGCGGGGCACGCCGCGGTAACTCGCGCCCGAGCCGGCGCGGCGGTCGTCTTCACTGGGGGTGTGGCAGGAGGCGCAGGCGACCAGCCCGTGGGCGCCCTGCAGCGGCCAGGTGCTGTGGTCGATATTGGGCAGGTTCCAGGCGACCGGATTGTGGCAACTCCCGCAGCCGCCCTCGCGCAGCTCGCGCTCGAATTGCCGGCCGTGGGGATTTTCGTGGCAGTCGGCGCAGCGCTGGTGCTCAAGGGTGAAGTCCAGGCGCGGCGGCTCGATGCGGTGGCAGGAGGCGCAGGGCACTGCCACGTGGCGGCCGATCAGCGGGAAGTCAGCGTGGGCGTGTTGCTCGACGCTGAAGCGGGTGGGGCGGAAGCCGCTCACGTCATGGCAGCTCTTGCAGTCGCCGTCGCCGTAGCGCGAGAGCTTGCCGCCGTGGGCGTCTTCGTGGCAGTCGCGGCAGTGCTGGAATTGCAGCTGCCGGAAGCGCTCGGGGCGCGGGTGCCCGGGGTCGTGGCATTGATCGCAGGCGACGCCCTGGTGGCGGCCTTCGAGGGCGAAGGCGGTCAACCCGTGGGCGGAGCGGCCGATGCGCTCGGGCAGCCCCAGCCAGCGGATGCTGTGGTGGCAGCTTTTGCAGTCGTTGCCGAAGGGGGCCTCGTGCACCGGCTCGTGGCAGGAGACGCAGCGGTTACCTCGGCTGGGCGCGCTCCTGACGCCGCGGTCGTGGCAGCGCGCGCAGTCGACCCTGGTGTGGCCCCCGCCCAGCGACAGCCCCGGATGGGAGCCTCGCTGCATCCTCACGTCGTCGAAGCGGCTTTCGTTGTGGCAGCTCTTGCAGTCGTCGCCGAGGCGGCCCCGGTGGGGATCGCGGTGGCAGCTCTGGCAGCTTTCGAAGGGGATGTTGCGGTAGCGCGGCGGATCGTGGTGGCAGGCGCTGCAGACGAGGTCGCTGTGCTTGCCCTTGAGCTTGAAGCGGGCCCTGTCGTGGTCGAAGTGGTCGAGCTTGGCGGAAGTCCAGCTGCGCGCATTGTGGCAGCTGCCACAGTCGTCGCCCATGCGCCCCCGGTGCACGTCGCGCTCGGCGTGGCAGGCTTTGCACTCCGAGCGCAGCCCCAGCAAAGTCTGCGCGCCGCGGCGATTTTTCTTCGTGTGGCAGTCGCCGCAGGCGGTGCCGGCGTGCATTCCGCGCAGGGCGAAGCCGGTGATGTCGTGCTCGAAGCGGGCCTTGGCGCCACCCGGCCATCGAATCAACTTGTGGTTTTTGCCCCGGTGTTCCACGTGGCAGTGGCCGCAGTCCTGCTTGCGAAAGCGACCGCCGTGCAGACCGTCGCCGCCGCTGCGCTGCCTGCCGATGTCGTCGTGGCACTCGGTGCACAGGGCCGTCTCGACCCGATGCCCACTCTTGTGGCATTTGCCACAGGCGTCGTCGTGGTCGAGCTTGCCGTGGGCGCGGGCCAGCTCGCCCGGTGACATCCACTGGGCGCGAGCCTGGCTCGCCGCAGCCAGGGCCAGCGCGACGACCAGCAGCGGTGCCGCGCCCGGGTGGCTGTGGCGCCAGGCGCGTGCTTTGGAGGTGGATGCGACCACGCGGCGGCCCTTGGTTTTATTCCGAAAGCACCCAGCGAAAGCCGAAGTGCCAGGCGACGCCGATGTGCACCGTGACCGCGACGATCATCAGGAGCGCCATGAAGCGGTGCAACCCGCGCCAGCTGCGCAGAAGGTGACTGCCGGCGACGCTACCCACCTCGGCCGCGCTGAGCGCCGCGATGCGCTCGATGGGCGCGCGCAGCTGCTTGCGCTGGGGCGCGCGGGCCGCAAGCCCCGCGAAGTCCATGGCGTGCGCCGCCACCGCGCGCACGTGCCTGCGGCGTGCGCGGGCCTCCCGCAGCCAGGTGGGGCAGGTCATCAGTGCCCGTAGCAGCGACGGATGGGAGAGCCCTGTGGGCGGCGGCATCTCCGCCAGGGCCCGGGTCAGGTGGTTGGCCAGATCGGGCCAGTGCGTGCGCACCTCCGACAGCGCCTGAAGTTGGGCGTGGCGATCGGGCTCGGGGCTGATGGCGTAGAAGTAGCGCCCCACCAGGCCGCTGAGGACCACGATGCCCAGGCTCCAGGCGGTCATCGACGCCACGCCCGAGCGCAGCTGAAAGGCCGAGTGAAAGAGGATCAGGAGCGAGCCGAAGAGGCCGGTGAAGACGTGCACGTCGAGCCAGGTCCGCATCGATCCCAGCCGTGCGCGGGCAAAGCGGCGGCGCAGCAAATAGCTCAAATTGGTGATGATCAGTAGGGTGCCGAAGATGCCGTAGCCGTGGCCGATCGGAGCGCTCGGGCTCAGTGTCCGAAAGTCGGGATGGTCGACACGGGCCTGCACATCCAGGTCGTAGAAACCCGCGCCGCGCACCCATAGCAGGATGGTGAGCAGCACAAGGCCCGTGACCAGGACGATCGCGTGCAGCGGCGGGCGTGGGGAGGCAAGGGGGAGATCGCTGGGAGCGGTGCGGGAGTGCATCGGGAGCAGGGGAACCTTCGGTGGGCCGGCCCGAGGCTCGTACCCAAGCCCCGATCGACGGCGATGTAGGTGTGTCTATGGCCACGTCGGCGCGAATTCGGAGGCGCTTGCGAAAAAATCTGCACGCGGCCGCCAGAAAAAACGCGCCGGTCTCGGGAAAGTTGCGGCGGTCGGCCATTGCATCGGGCATGAAACGCACACCTGCGACTTCCAGCGCTGAGGTGATCGGTGTCGGTGTTTTGCACGCACTGGCACCATTTGCGGTCATGGCAGGAGCGGCCGGGTGGGGGACGGCTTGCGAGCTGAGCGACGATCATCCGCTCACCCAGGTCGGCACAGACGACTGTGTCCTGTGCCACCGCGCCGACTTCGAACGCGCGCTCGAGCCGCTGCACGTTCAACAGCTGCCCCTGAGCTGCGCCGATTGTCACGATCAGCAGAGCTGGGCGCCCGCCGCCGGCTCCGATCACGACAGCGTCTTTGTGTTGCGGGGTGCCCACCGGCAAGCGGGCTGCGGTGACTGCCATCAGAGCTTCGAGAGCGGTGAGACGCCCAGCGAGTGCATCGGCTGTCACCTGGCCGACTACCAGGGCGCCAGCCAGCCGCCCCACGACGAGCTGCCCATCACATGCGGCGACTGTCACGACGAGACCGCGTTTTCGCCGGCGCGTTTTGACCATTGGTGGCCCCTGGAAGGCGCGCACGCGGCCACGTCCTGCAGCAGCTGCCACGTGGGCGATCCGCCCGTCTACGCAGGCACGCCCAGCGAGTGCATCGACTGTCACCGCGCCGACTACGAGGGCGCGACCAACCCTTCACACGAGGGGTTTTCGACCGACTGCGCCAGCTGCCACCAGCCCACCGCCTGGAGCGGCGCGTCGGTGGGCCCCGGTCTCCAGCACGCCTGGCCCCTGCGCGGAGCCCACCAGGCGGCGGCTTGCACGGGCTGTCACCTGGGCGACCCGCCGGTCTACGCCGGCACGCCCACCCAGTGCATCGATTGCCACAAGAGCGATCGCGACGTCGCCCAGCCGCCCCACGCGGGGCTTTCGACCGACTGCGCCAGCTGCCACTCCGAGACGAGCTTCACTCCCAGTTCGTTCAGGCATCCCTGGACCCTGACCGGCGCGCACACCCGCGTCCAGTGCACCGCCTGCCATACGGGCACTACGCCCGACTACGCGGGCGCATCCAATCAATGCGTGAGCTGTCACCGGGCCGACTACGATCGGAGCCCCTATCCCGGCCACAGCGGCTTCTCCACCGACTGCACTTCCTGTCACACCACCACGGCATGGAAGCCCGCCACCGGCGGTGGCCACCCCGACAGCAGCTTCCCGATCACGGGACGCCACAACTACGCCTGCATGGACTGCCACAACGCCGCCCTCGGCCCCAACAGCGGCGACAACACCGACTGCGTGGGCTGCCACGAGGGCGAACACAGCCGCTCGCGCATGGATGCCGAGCACGGCGACGTAAGCGGTTATCCGAGCGGATCGGCGCCGGCGAACTTCTGCCTCGATTGCCACCCGCGCGGATAGGTTGCAGCGTCGTGGAGTCAAACCTCGTCCTGGTGGCCATCGTGGCCGTCTCGATCATCGGCTACCTGCTGTGGGAGCGCGCCGATCGCGCCCGCGAAAAAACCGCCGCGGCCGTGGTCGAGGACCTGGCGGAGATGGGTGAGCTGGTGGCCAGCAGCCTGAATCCCCGGGTCGATCCCGATCGCTGCATCGGCTCCGGTGCCTGCGTGCAGGGCTGTCCCGAAAAGATCGTGATCGCTCTGCTCGGCGGGCAAGCCAAGTTGGTCAATCCCCTCGGCTGCGTCGGCCACGGCGCCTGCGAGGCGGCCTGTCCCGTGGGCGCCATCGAGCTGGTCTACGGCACGCTCACGCGAGGCGTGGAACTGCCGCGGGTGGACCCGAACTTTCAGTGCAACCAAAAGGGCGTCTACATCATCGGCGAGCTGGGCGGCATGGGCCTGATCCGCAACGCCATCGAGCAGGGACAGAAGGCCGCCGAGCACGTAGTCAGCGGCAGTCCCGAGCTGGAGCAACCGCCGCGGCGCGGTACCGGCGACGCCCACGATGCCATCGTCGTGGGCGCGGGGCCGGCCGGCATCGCCGCGACCCTGCGTTTGATGGAAGCGGGGCTCGACGTGCTTCTACTGGAGCGCGAGGGCTTCGGCGGCACCATCCTGCACTATCCGCGCGCCAAGCTCGTGATGACCGGCACCCTGGACATCCCGCTCTACGGCAAGGTCCGCAGGCGCACCATGCGCAAGGAAGAGCTGGTGGCATTGTGGCGGGACATCGGCGAGCGCACGCGGCCGCCGATGGTCCTGGGCGAACTGGTCGAGGCGCTCTCGCTCGAGCCCGACGGCATGTGGCGCGTGTACAGCAGCGGTGGCGAGCGGCGCGCGGCCAACGTGATGTTGGCGCTCGGCGTGCGCGGCTCACCGCGCAAGCTCGAGGTGCCCGGCGAAGAGCAAGGCAAGGTGGTCTACGGCCTGCTCGAGCCCCAGGAATTCGCAGGGCGCCACGCGCTGGTGGTCGGCGGCGGCAACAGCGCCGTCGAGAGTGCGCTCGCCCTGGCCGACGCCGGCTGTTGCGCGAGCGTGACCTTGAGTTATCGCAAGGGGGCCTTTGCCCGCTGCCGCGGCGACAACCGCATGCGCATCGAGCAGGCCATCGACGCCGGGCGCGTGCGGGTCAGGCTCTCGACCGAAGTCGAAGAGATCGCCGAGGACACGGTACTGCTGCGCCACGCCGCCGACGGCCGCCACGAACGCATCGCGAACGACGCCGTCATCGTGCAGATCGGCGGCACCCCGCCCGCGGCCCTGCTGCGCAGCTTCGGCGTCGAGATCGTGACCAAATTCGGCGAGGCTTGAGCGCGTTTTGGCGCGTTTCTTGCAATATCTCTCGCTGCCCAGGCTCCTGTGCCAAGCTGTGCCAGGAAGACCTGTGAATCGGGAGACGACACCATGAACAGCCTTCGGATGCTTTTCCTGAGCTGGCTACTTTTTCCCCTGGTGGCCTGCATCGGCGACGACTCCCACGCCACGTTGTCGGGCAGCGATGGGGGCGAGCCAGGGAGCGGCGGGCTTTCGGGTACCGCTGCGATGCCGGGCCAGCCCCAGCCAGGTGAAGCGCCCCAGGGAGGTGAGCCGGTCGCACTCACCCCCAGCAATGCCGACAGCGACGAACTGGCGCGCCTGGAGGGGCTTCTGGAGGAGGCTGAAAGCATCAGCGCCGCGGAGTTCCAGAGCCTCTACGCCGTGCCCCACGTCACCGATCTGGGCTACAGCCCGGCTGAGGCCCAAAACCTGGAGCTGATCCAGGCCTCGCCCCTT
This sequence comes from Myxococcales bacterium, assembly GCA_029880325.1. Taxonomy (GTDB): domain Bacteria; phylum Myxococcota_A; class Polyangia; order Polyangiales; family JAFGIB01; genus JAOUOP01. The sequence goes on from JAOUOP010000016.1 coordinate 28,371, forward strand.
TCGCTCGAGCAAGCCGAACTCGACGGGCTCGAGCGCGATGGTTTCGTCATCAGCGCCCGCCAAAGCTTCCCCCACTTCGCCTACGGCTACCGCAGCATCTACGCCCAGGACCTGCCGGTCTACATCTCGGCCGACTCGATCCTCGACGCTGTCCACCGCAGCTACGACGACATCCTCAAGGCGGTCGAGGAAGAGGCCCTGATGGCCATCATCGGCGACATGCTCGCCGCCATGCACACAAACCTCGAGTCCGCTTCCCTCGATGCCAGCGTGGCTGCCGACCTGGACTTCTTCATCAGTGTCGCGCGCAACCTGCTGTCGGAGACGCCGTTGGCATCGACGGGATTTGCCGACGCCAGCGACGTCCGCACGTTCGTCGATGGGGCGCTCGCCGCCGACGGCTGGCAGGAGATCAGCCTTTTCGGGGTCCAGCGCGACGTGGACTTCTCGCAATTCAAGCCGCGGGGCCACTACACCGACTCCGTCGCCCTCGAGCGCTACTTCCGCGCCATGATGTGGCTCGGTCGCATCGACTTCCGGCTGCTCGAAACCCAGTCGGACGGTTCCCAGATCTTCCACCGCCGCCAATTCGACGCGGTCATCGGCCTGCATTCGCTGATGGCCGGCGAGCCCATGGCCAACTGGAAGCTGGCCGACTCCGTCGTCGAAGCCTTCGTCGGTGAGAGCGACTACATGCGCCTCGACCACGTCGATGCCCTGCTCACCGACCTGGGCGTCGCGTCGCTCGAGCAAGCCGGAAGCCTCTCCGACGCCGAGATTTCGCAAACCCTCATCGACGGCGGCTACGGCGCCCAGCGCATCTCCAGCCACATCATGATCAACGACCTGCGCGAGCCCGGCACGCTGCCCCTGAGCCGCAGCTTCGCCCTCTTCGGGCAGCGCTACGTGGTCGACTCCCACGTCTTTTCCAACCTCGTCTTCGACCGTGTCCAGGAGGGCAAGGTCAAGCGCATGATGCCCAACCCCCTCGACGTCGCCTTCGCCGCCCTGGGCAATGACCAGGCCGCGGCCTTGCTGGGCGAGGAGTTCGCGACTTACGGTTACGAGAGCGACCTGCACAGCATGCGCCTGCTGGTCGACGAGCACGGAAGCGACTACTTCCAGCAAAACCTCTACAACATCTGGCTCGACTCCCTGCGCGCGCTGTCGCCGGATGCCGGCGTGGCCGACCCCGCTGCCGCCGGCATGCCCCGGGTCACGGCAACCGAGCCCTGGGGCCGGCGCATCCTCAACACCCAGCTGGCCTCCTGGGCCCAGCTGCGCCACGACACGGTTCTCTACGTCAAGCAGAGCTACAGCGGCGGCATCGCCTGCGAGTTCCCCGACGCCTATGTCGACCCCTATCCGCGCTTCTACGCTTCCCTCGGGGCCTATGCGGACAAGGGGCTCGAGGTGGCCGAGCTGCTGCAGCCTTTGGCCTCGGACACGGCCCCGCGGGTGCGCGACTACTTCATGGAAATGCAGGCCGTGGTCGCCATCCTCGCCGAGATGGCGGAGTACCAGCGCGCCGGCACGCCCTTCACCGACGCCCACATGGCCTTCATCAACGACGCCGTCGTCGATGCAGCACAGGGCTGCGGTTGGCCCGTCGTCTACTCGGGGTGGTATGCGCGTCTGCTCTTCGACCTGGCGCCCGAGTACGACCCCACCATCGCCGACGTTCACTCCCAGCCCACCGACGAAGCGGGCAACGAAGTCGGCCGCGTGCTCCACGTGGGCACTGGCATGGCGCGCCTGATGGTGGTCACCGCCGACACCTGCAACGGTCCACGCGCCTATGCGGGCCTGGCCTCCTCGTACTACGAGAAGGTCACCGAAGACTGGCAGCGGTTGACGGACGAGGAGTGGGCCACGGAGGTCGACAGCATGGCGGGGGTGCCGTGGATGGCCGACCTGGTGGTGCCGTAATCAAGGCCAGCGCCGCACCACCCCCGACCAGCTCCTGAGTTCCATCCCGCGCCCGTCGCTGCGCCACTCGACGCCCCCGCTGTCAGCCAGGTTCAGCACCTCGGGCACCTTGGCGAGCAGCCGCTCGTGCACCTGGGCATGCGGATGGCCGAAGCGGTTGCCGGCGCCGGCGCTGATGATGGCGATGCGCGGATGCACCGCTGCGAGAAACGGAGCGGTGGTCGAGGTGCGCGAGCCGTGGTGACCGACTTTGAGCAGGTCGGCGGCGAGTGGCAGGCCGCGCTCGAGCATCACCGCCTCGGCGTGTCGCTCGGCGTCGCCGGCGAAGAGCATGCTGCGTTTGCCGTACACGACGCGCAGCACCAGGGAGTTGTCGTTGGCATCATGGCCCGAGTCGTAGCCCGGGCACGGCGCCAGCACCTCGACGCGGGCGCCGCCGGCTTTCAGCGGGCGGTCGCAGAGGGTGTCGGGTTTGCGAATGCGCACCCCGAGCCCGCGCGCGCGGGCTAGCAGCTCGCTGGCTTCGGCGGCGGTGGGGCTGAGGTCGACTTCGTTTTCCGCCTGGCCGCTGTCCCAGAGTTCGCCGATGGCGATGCCGGCGTCCATCAGAGCCGCGAGGCCGCCGTAGTGGTCGGGGTGGGGGTGGCTGAGCACGGCGATGTCCACGCGCTCGCGCCGGCGGGCCTCGAGCAGGGGTAAGAGCGCCCGGGCGCCGGGGTCGGGGCCGCCGCCCGGATTGCCGCCAGCGTCGACCAGCATCAGGCGACCGTCGGGCAGGTCGACCAGGGCCGCATCGCCCTGACCCACGTCGACGAAGGTGGCGCGCAGGATTCCCTCGGGCCGCTCGCGGGCGCGCAACCACAGCTCGAGGCCGCCCAGCGCCAGGCAGGCCAAAAGCAGCAGCGCAAGCCGCGCCCGCAGTCCGCGCACCCACAGAAGCGTCGCCACCGCCACGACCAGTGTCAGCCCCTGGGCGAGATCCGGCACCGGCCAGGTGATCGCGGGCAAGAGCTCGGCGAAGAGCGCGCAGGCGTTGATGAAGGCGTCCGAGAGCAGCGAAAGGGGGAGGGCGGTGGGCGGTGTCCAGGGCAGCACGGTTGCCAGCAGGGCGTGCAGGGCCGCCAGCGGTAGCAGCAAAAGCGAGCCGATGGGCAAGAGCACGACATTGGCCAGCACGCCCACAACCGGCAGTTGACCGAAGCACCACAGCACGATGGGCGCCGTCGCCAGCGTGGTTTGCAGGCTGACGCGCAGGGCGCTCTGTAACCAACTACCCAGGTCGTCGCCGCTGTCGCGCACGGCGGCGATCACGGCCGCGGTGGCCACGATCGACAGGAGAAAGCCCGGCTCGGTGGCCCGCTGGGGCTCGACTGCGCTGAGCGTGAGCACGGCGGCGCAGGCCACCGAGGCGGCGTGGGGGCGGCGCCCGCCGGCGTGCAGGCCGAAGGCGATGGCGGCGGTGATGGCGGCGCGATAGGCGCTCGAGGCGCCGCCGGCGAAGTTCGCGAAGAGCAGGGCCGCGGCGATGCCCAGGGCGCTGGCCACCCGCGCCACGTCCACGCGCAAGGCGAGCGCTGGCCACAGCGCGAGTGCCTGGCGCAGCAGCATCACGAAAAGCCCCACCAGGATCGCCACGTGCAGCCCCGAGACCGCCAGCACATGGCTCAGGCCCGCCTCGCGCACCCGGGCCCGGTCCTCGGCGGCCACCGCGTCGCCGTCGCCCACCACAAGTGCGCGTGCCAGGCCGGCGGCCCGCGGCGGCAGGCTGCGGGAAAGGGCGCGGCGCACCCGGCGCCTGAGGGCATCGGTCAGGCCCGTGACCGGTGCCGCCTGCAGCACGCGGGCGGCTTCGGGCCCGGCCAGATAGGCGCGACCGGTCACGGGGCGCACCTCCGGCAGCGGCGGATGGGGCGTGGGGTTGCGGAAGGGCAGCTCGGGGCGAATTCGGGCCAGAAGCCGCAGACGGGCGCCGGCCTGCAGCGGCACGGGGCCCGCGCGCAAGCGGGTGCCGCGGGGGATCTCGGCACCGTCGCTGAGGCGCCTGCCGTTCAGCACGCGCACCACGGCACTGCCGCCGTGGACGCCGACCCGGGCTCGCTCGACCTCCACTTCCATGCGCGCCATGCCGGCAGGGGGCAGGGGCGGCCCGCTGGGAGTCCGGGGCCCGGCGGCGAAGCCGGCCACCACCGAAAGCCCCGCGGCGACCACTCCGGGCCACGACTGTCGCAGCGGGCGCGCCGGGTCGGCGCTGCGCGCGAAGCCCCAGACCGCCAGCGCGATACCCCCCGCCAGCGAGGCCAAGGCCAGACTCGGCTGCCAGGGCAGGGCATCCGCCGACGACGGGAGGGCGCTCGCCCCCGCGCAAAATAGCCCCAGGAGCCAGCCCACGGTCGCGGGCAAGAGGGTCGGTATCTGCGGTCCCATGTTGGAAGGCCGTCTTGCATCCGCCGTGCCAGGATCGATGCCTCGAAATCATTGAGAAATTCGGGCGCACGGGGTGGCGGCCGCCGGCGGCGCGCTTGACACCGCCAGGGTCGGGGCCTAGAGTTTCAAAGTATGACCCTCACGTGAACGTAAGGGTTTGGGTTTTCGAGACCCACTGCAAAACACCATGCCCACCCAGCTCCCGATCCTCCAGGATGGCCCCCACGGCGCGGCTCCTACCCGCGAGGAGCGGGTGCGCCTGTCGCCCCTGGTCGACAACAGGCCCCTGGTGGACAAGCCCCTGAAGGTGGGCGAGTTGGCCAAGATCTCGGGCAAGACCGTGCGCGCCCTGCACCTCTACGAGGAGATGGGGCTTTTGGTGCCGGCCGAACGCAGCAAGGGTCGCTATCGCCTCTACGACGCCGACTCGGTCACCCGCGTGCGCTGGATCGGCAAGCTGCAGGAGATGGGCTTTTCGCTGCAGGAGATCCGCACCATGTCCGAGCAGTGGGAGGGCAGCGGCTCGGCGCCCCATGCGATGGCGAAGGTGCAGGCCCTCTTCGACCAAAAGCTGCGCGAGACCCGCGAGCAAATCGCGCGCCTGCGCACGCTGGAGGGCGAGCTGCAGGCGAGCCTTCGTTATCTGTGCACCTGCCCCACCTGCGACCCCAACCAGTTGATCGAAGCTTGTTCGAGCTGCGACCAGCACGACGGCAAGCAACAGCCGCCCGAGCTGGTGGCCGGCTTCACGGCCCACTGACGGGCCCCTGCGACCCGCCCCGACGAAGACCACCCAACCATGGCCATCGAACTCCCCATCTACATGGATAACGCCGCCACCACGCCGGTCGACCCGCGCGTGCTCGAGGCGATGCTGCCCTATTTCACCCAGAAGTTCGGCAACGCCGCCAGCCGCAGCCATCGCTTCGGTTGGGAAGCCGAAGAAGCGGTCGACTACGCTCGCGTGCAAGTCGCCAAGCTGATCGGCGCCGCCAGCGAAAAGGAAATCGTCTTCACCTCGGGCGCCACCGAGAGCGATAACCTGGCCATTAAGGGCGTGGCGCACTTCTATCAAAAGAAGGGCAACCACATCATTACCTGCAAGACCGAGCACAAGGCCGTGCTCGACCCCTGCAAGCGGCTCGAGCGCCAGGGCTTCGAGGTCACCTATCTCACGCCCGCCAAGGACGGCCGGGTCAGCGCCGAAGACGTGCGCGCCGCCATCACCGACAAGACCATCCTGGTCAGCCTGATGCTGGTCAACAACGAGATCGGCTCCATGCACCCCATCGCCGAAATCGGCGAGGTCACGCGCGAGGCCGGTGTGTTGCTTCACTGCGACGCGGTCCAGGGCGTGGGCAAGGTCGACTTCGATGTCGAACGCTTCAAGGTCGACCTCTGCAGCATTTCGGCCCACAAGATGTACGGCCCCAAGGGCGTCGGTGCCCTTTACGTGCGGCGCAGTAAGCCCCGCGTGCGTCTGGTGGCCGAGATGGACGGAGGCGGCCACGAACGCGGCATGCGTTCGGGCACCCTCAACGTTCCCGGCATCGTCGGCTTCGGCAAGGCCTGCGAAATCGCGGTATCCGAGTGGCGCGCTGACGCCGAACGCCTGCACGCCCTGCGTGAGCGCCTGCTCGGGCGCATCCGCGGCAGCCTCGAAGAGGTGCACCTCAATGGCGCCGAGCTACCCCACGCCGTCCCGGGCATCGTCAACCTCAGCTTCGCCTTCGTGGAGGGCGAGGCCATGATGATGGCGATCAAGGACGTGGCGGTCTCGTCGGGCAGCGCCTGCACCAGCGCCAGCCTGGAGCCGAGCTACGTACTGCGCGCCCTGGGCGTGAACGAAGAAATGGCCCACAGCTCGATCCGTTTCGGGCTGGGCCGCTTCACCACCGAGGAAGAAGTGGATTACGTCGGGGACCTGGTGGTCTCCGAGGTGGAGCGACTGCGCGAAATGTCGCCCCTGTACGAGATGTACAAGGAGGGCGTGGACCTGTCGTCCATCGAGTGGCAGGCCCACTGAGCCCGATCCCCAACCGACGTTCGCCGCGAGTGAGAAACAGCCATGGCCTATTCAGAAAAAGTCATCGAACACTACGAGAATCCCCGCAACGTGGGCACGCTCGACAAGGAAGACGCCAGCGTCGGCACGGGCCTGGTGGGTGCACCGGCCTGCGGCGACGTCATGCGCCTGCAGATCAGGGTCAACCCCGAGACCGAGGTGGTCGAGGACGCCAAGTTCAAGACCTTCGGCTGCGGCAGCGCCATCGCCTCCTCGTCGCTGGTGACCGAGTGGGTCAAGGGTAAGACCCTGGACGAGGCCATGGCCCTGAAGAACTCCGAGATCGTCGAAGAACTCAACCTGCCGCCGGTCAAAATTCACTGCTCGGTACTGGCCGAGGACGCCATCAAGAGCGCCATCGCCGACTTCCGTGCCAAGCAGGCCAAGCGCTCCGAGGCGGCCGAGTGAAGTAATCCTAAGCGCACCGAGTACCGATGTTAGCTCCCAGACAAGCCAACCAGCCGGTCGACCCGGCCGAGCACCTGCCCCTCGACCCGCGTAACTTCGACGGCGACGCCGCCAAGGAGATCGTGCGCGTCACGCCCAAGGCCGTGGAAATGGCCAAGAAGGCGCTGCGCAAGCGGGGCACGCCCGACGCCTACCTGCGACTGGGCGTGCGCGGCGGCGGTTGCTCCGGGGTCAGCTACGCCATCGAATTCTCCGACAAGGTGCGGGCGCGCGACAACGTCTACGACTTCGACGGCTTGCAGGTGCTGGTCGACCCCAAGAGCCTGGTCTACCTGCGCGGCGCCGTGCTGGACTACGAGATCCAGCTGATGCAGCACGGCTTCACATTCCAAAATCCCAACGAGAAGAGCAGCTGCGGCTGTGGCGAGAGCTTCACGGTCTGAGCCCAAGCCCCGGTCCTAGCCAGCCATGTCCGCCGCCGATCCCTTCGCCACCCTGGGGCTGCCTCGCAGCTACCGGCTCGACGTCCGAGAGCTGGAGACGCGCTACCGCGAACTCCAGAAAGCGCTGCATCCCGACCGTCACGCCGGCGCGAGCGCATCACAGCGTCGCATGAGCCTGACGCGCGCGGTGGAGGTCAACGACGCCTATCGGGCCCTGCGCGACGACGTGACCCGGGCCGAGGCGCTGCTGTCGGTGGTGGGAGCGGGTAGCCAACGCGAGCAGGCCGACCCGGCCTTTCTGATGGAGATCATGGAGCTGCGCGAAGAACTCGGCGAGGCGCGGGCCCGGGGTGACCTGGACACCGTGGCGGCCCTGGGCAAGCGCGTGGGAGCGCTTCGCGACGACAGCCGGCAGGCCCTCGAGCAGAGCTTCGAGCAGGCGCTGGCCGCGCCCATCGCCGACGCGGCCGCCGTGGCCGACGCCGCGCGCACCCTGGGCAAACTCAAGTACTACCGCCGCTTCCTAGACGAGGTTGCGGCCATCGAAGACGAGGCGCTGGGCTAGGGTATGGGCCTATTGCAGATCGAAGACCCCCTGGGCGCGCCGACTCCGGTTGGCATCGACCTGGGCACCACCCATAGCCTGGTGGCCTACGTGCCGACCGTGGGCCCGGCCACCGTCATTCGCGACTGCGACAACCAGGCGCTCACACCCTCGGTGGTGCACTACCGGCAGGACGGCACGGTGCTCGTCGGGCGCGAGGCGGCGCAGCTTTCGCGGGAGTTTCCCGAGGACACCATCGTCAGCGTCAAGCGCTTCATGGGCCGCGGCGCCGACGATCCCGAGACCCGCAAGCTCGGCTCCTACCGTTTCGCCGTCGACGAAGGCCCGGTGGTGAAATTTGGCGTCGGCGGTGGTCGCGAAGTCACGCCCGTGGAGGTCAGCGCCGAGATCCTGCGCAGCCTACGCCTTTCGGCCAGCGAAGAAATCGGCGACATCGGTGGGGTCGTGATCACGGTGCCGGCCTACTTCGACGACGCCCAGCGCCAGGCCACGCGCGACGCCGGCAAGCTCGCCGGCCTCGAAGTCTTGCGTTTGCTGAACGAACCCACGGCCGCGGCCCTGGCCTACGGCCTCGACAGCAAGCAAAACGGCACCTTCGCCGTCTACGACCTGGGTGGCGGCACCTTCGACATCACCATCCTCTCGCTCGACGACGGCATCTTCCAGGTGCGCTCCACGGGCGGCGACAGCCAGCTCGGCGGCGACGACATGGACCGGGCCCTGGCTGAAACCCTGCTTGCGAGCATGGGCCATCAGGACGCCCAGCAGGCGTCACCGGCCGCGGTGGTGGCGGCGCTCCAGGCCGCCCGTTCGATCAAGCATGCATTGACCGATAGTGAAATTGTCGACGCTGCCATCGAAGCCCCCGACGGCCGCGTCATCGAGCAGCGCGTCACGCGGGAGCAGTTCGATTCCCTCATCGCCGGCCTGCTCGATCGCACCGGGCGCGCCTGTCGTCGTGCCCTGCGCGACGCCGGCCTCGAAGCGCAGGCCATCGACGGCGTAATCCTGGTGGGCGGCTCCACGCGCGTGCCGGCGGTGCGCAGCTACGTGGCGGAACTCTTCGGCCAGGAGCCCCTGCACAGCATCGACCCCGACCTGGTGGTGGCCCTGGGGGCCGCCATCCAGGCCGACATCCTGGCCGGCGAAAACCCGAGCGAGCAGGCGCTTTTACTCGACGTGCTACCGCTATCGCTGGGTGTTGAAGCCATGGGCGGCGTCGTCGAAAAGATCCTACCGCGCAACACCGCCATTCCCTCGGCGGCGGCCCAGGTCTTCACCACCTACGCCGACAACCAGACCGGCTTCGAGCTACACGTCCTGCAGGGCGAGCGCGAAACCGCCGAACACTGCCGCTCGCTGGCGCGCTTCACCCTGCGCGGCATCCCGCCCATGCCTGCGGGCATGGCGCGGCTGGAAGTGCGCTTCGACGTGGACGCCGACGGCCTGTTGCACGTCACGGCGCGCGAGCTCACCACCGGCGTCGAGCAGCAGGTCGAGGTCAAGCCCAGCTACGGCCTGAGCGAAAACGAAGTCGAGCGCATGTTGCTCGACGCCTACGAACACGCCGAAGAAGACCTCCTGACCCGGGGCCTGCGCGAACAGCGGGTCGAAGCGCGTCGCATCCTGCAGGCCACCGAAGAAGCCATCGAGCGCGACGCTGACCTGCTCGAGCCAGGCGAGCGCGAAGCCCTCGAAGTCGCGATGGCGGCCCTGCGCGAGGCTGCTTCCGGCGAAAACCACCCACGCATCCAGCTCCGTATCGAAGACCTGGACCGGATCGGCAAACCCTTTGCGGGCCGGCGCATGGACCGCAGCATCCGCCAGGCGTTGGCGGGCCAGAAGCTCGAAAACGTCGAGCGCGAAACGGCCCACGCCGCCGGCATAGACGCCCACGTGGGCGGCAGGGAACTCTGAAATGCCCATCGTTCGCTTTTTGCGAGAAAAACTCGAAGTCGACGTCCCCGAGGGCACCACCATCCTCGAGGCTGCGCGCCTCTCGGGCGCCCCGGAAGGCGACCGCTGTGGCGGCGTCTGCGCCTGCTCCACCTGCCACGTCTACGTCGTCGAAGGCTTCGACAACACCTCGGAAATCGAAGACGAAGAATTCGACATCCTCGACAAAGCCTTCGACGTGCGCATGGAATCGCGCCTCGGCTGCCAGGCCCGGATCGAGGGTGACATCGACGTCATCATCAGCGACGAAAGCTTCCAGGCCTACCTGGACGAGCACCCGGCCGAGGCTGAAGCCGCCAACGAGCGCCGCAGCCAGATCGAGGCCGAAGACGCGGCCCGGGCGGCGCGAGCGTAGCCCGAAGCTTGCAAGCCCCAGGCGAGTCGGCTACACGCCTTTCACGGAGTCCACGGCCCCGCATCGGGCCACAGGACCTCCGCGACCTCAGGGCGGTTAGCTCAGCTGGATAGAGCGTTGGCCTCCGGAGCCAAAGGTCGGGCGTTCGAATCGCCCACCGCCTGCCGCCGTCTCCGCCCCCGGTGCGAGACGCGCCACCCCTGGAAGAGTGACTGGTGACCAGGGTAGGGACTGCTGCTCAGAGGGGGAGGAGCAATTGACCCGCTCTGGGGTCCAATAGGGGTACGCGATGGAAGCCGGGACCTGCAATCGGGCAGCATTGGCTGGCGAGAAGCACTTGGCTGCGCTTCGGTGGTAAACCCCTGTTTGTGGACGGGTACAGTCCCCTGTGGGCGGCGGGCCACGCGGTTTGGGTGGTGAGCAGGGTGACCGTCGGGTCGTCTGGGCCGCGGTTTCGTGCGCAGCTATGCTCGATGGACGGCTCGGGTGGGCGCGTCCGCACTCGCGCTGCCACGCGATATGGCATTCACCCCACAACCGTTTATCCATGCCCTGAGCCGCCAGATCACGGTGCTGATCGCCCAGCTGGCGGCCTGCGGTGGCCTGCGGGCGGCTCTCGTATCGATCATCGAGGACGCCGCGGCGCGCTAAGGGCTCCCGGGGGGGGGGGTCAGCGCGCCGCGGTGCTCTGCGGTGAGCCCACGAGCGCATACAGCAGGAGCCCACAGCCAAGCGTGGCCAGGGCCGCCAATGCCGAGGCCGGTCGACCCGTCACCGAGTGCACCACCATCCACAGTGTCAGCGCCCCGTAGCAAAGCGGCGTGAGCGGATAACCCCAAGTTTTGTAGGGGCGCGCGAGTCCTGGTTCGCGCTGCCGCAATACGATGACTCCCAGCGCCGTCAGCCCGGCCGACAGCGAGAGCGTGAGCCCGCAGTAGGACAAGAGCGCATCGACGTCGGCCCCCAGGATCATCAGCACGCTGAGCCCACACTGCAGCGCGATCGCAGGACAGGGGCCGCCGCCCGCGACGCGCCGGTCGAGCAGCCGCAGGCGCGCGTGCTGTTGCCCCATGGCCTCGTAGACGCGAGGGCCGGTCATGATTAGGGCGCTGACGGAGGTGAAGAGCCCGAGCCCGATCACAGCCACGATGAAGCCGCGGGCCCCGTTGCCGAGCAGGGCCTGGGCGGCGACGGCGGCCACTTCGACCTTGCCCGCGAGCTCGGCTGCCGGCGCCGAGATCAGGAAGACGAAGTTCAGCGCCAGATACAGGCACGTGGTCAGCACCACGCCCAGGGCCGAGGCGCGCACCAATCGCCGCGCCGGCTCTTCGATCTCGCCGACCAGGTAGACCGCCGCATTCCAGCCGCTGTAGGAAAAGGAGATGTAGATGAGCCCCACTGCGAGTTCCGGGGACATCAGGGCGCTGAAGAAGGGCACTTCGGTGCGGGCCGCCAGCTGGCCGCCGTCGCTGGCGCCCAGGGCCGCGACCACGAAGAGTACGATCAGCGCCACTTGAGCCGCCGTGACTGCGTTTTGCAGGCGGCTGCCGGTACTGACGCGCAGGGCGTGCACGAGCCCCAGGGCGGCGATCAGCGCGATCGCAAAGCCCGTCTGCGGCAGTGCGGGCCACAGCACGGCCAGGTAGCGCCCGCAGGCCATGGCCGCCGCTGCCGCCGGTGCCGCGAAGCCCACCACCAGTGAAACGAAGCCGGCCACGAAGCCCACCGCCGGGTGGTAGATGCGCGATAGCAGCAGAAACTCGCCGCCATTGTCGGGTAGGGCCGTCGATAGCTCCGCGTAGCAGAGGGCGCCGGCCAGGGCGAGCGCGCCGCCCAGCAGCCAGCCAGCGAGGATCGCCCCGGGTGAGGCCAGGTCGCGCACCAGAAAGCCGGTGGTGGTGAAGACGCCCGTGCCGATCATGGAGGCGACGATCACCAGCGTGGCGCTGGCGGTACCGAGGCGGCGCGGCAGGGCAGGGGGCTCGGGCATGGCGGCCCCGCCAGCATGCCCCATTGTGCGGACAGTGCGCGATCGGTGTACATGTGCCATCTGTGAATGACCTCAATGCCAGCGGCCTTTCGCGTCGCTATGCGCTGTCGGCGGAGGCCGTGCTCGCGCAGCTGCGGAGCGCCCCCGCGGGCCTCGATGCCGACGAGGTGGCCCGCCGTCAGCAGCGCTTTGGGCCCAATCGCATCGAGGCCAGCCAGGGCACCCACCCGCTGCGCCTGATGTTTGCGCAGTTCACCGGGGCGCTGGCCTATGTGCTCCTGGCGGCACTCGGAATCTCGCTGGCTATCGGGCACACGGAAGACGCTTTCGTGATCGGGCTGGTGCTCGTGATCAACGCCATCGTCGGCTTCGTCCAGGAGTATCGGGCGGAGAACGCCATCCTGGCCCTGCGCGCCATGGTTTCGCCGCGTGCCCACGTTCGGCGCGGCGGGAGCGTGCAGCAGGTGATGAGCGAGGAGCTGGTGCCCGGTGACGTCGTGCTGCTGTCGGCCGGTGCCCTGATCCCCGCCGACCTGCGCCTCATCGAGGTGGACGGTCTGCGCGTGGACGAGTCCATGCTTACGGGTGAGTCGGTGGCGGTGGGCAAGCTGCGAGAGACGCTGCCGCCGGAGCCGCCGCGGCCGGTGGCCGAGCGCAGCAACATGGTCTTCATGGGCACTTCGGTCAGCACCGGGCGCGGGGAGGGCGTGGTGGTGGGCACCGGGCTCGGCACCGAGCTCGGCTCCATCGCCGAGCACATCCGCGGCGCCCAGCGGGCTCCCACGCCGCTGCAGGTGCGCATGGCCCGCTTCGGAAGTCGTCTGAGCCTGGCGATCGTGGTCATGAGCGGCCTGGCGTTCCTGCTGGGCGTGAGCCGCGGTCTGCCCTGGCAGGACATGTTCTTGACGGCGGTGGCCATCGCGGTCTCGGCGGTGCCCGAAGGCCTGGCCGTGGTGATGACCATCGCGCTGGCCGTGAGCGTGCGCCGCATGGCGCGGCGAAAGGCGCTGGTACGTCGTCTGCCGGCGGTGGAGACCCTGGGCAACTGCAGCGTGATCGTGACCGACAAGACCGGAACGCTGACGCTCAATCAGCTGCGCGTGCAGGAGCTGTGGACGGCTGAAGGCAGCTGGTGTCGGGAACGCCCGGGGGCGGTCGCGGCGGGCTCGGCGCTGGAGCTTTCGATCGTCGCCGGGGCCCTGGCCAATGAAGCCGCATTCGACGGCGAAATGTACGCCGGTGACCCTACGGACGTGGCATTGATGGAGTTTGCGCGTGAGTTAAACGTCGGTGTAGAGGCCTGGCTGCGCGACAGTCCCAGGATCGGGCGCGTGCCCTTTGACGCGGCGAGGCGCTTCGCGGCGTCCCTGCAGCGCACGCCCCAGGGCTCGCGTGTTTTCGTCAAGGGGGCTCCCGAGCACGTGGCGTGCATGTGCGCGGGCGTGAGCGTTGAGCAGCTCGAGGCCGAGGCCCGGCGCATGGCGCGCGCGGGCATGCGTGTGTTGGCGTTGGCGACGGGGCAGGGCGCGGAGGCAGAGGCGTCGCTCGGGGAGAGCGAGCCGCGGGGGCTGGCCCTGCTCGGCCTGGTCGGTATGTTGGACCCGCCACGCCCAGAGGTTCCGCCGGCCATCGCAGCCTGTCGCCGCGCCGGCATTCGCGTGGTGATGGTGACTGGCGACCATCTCGACACGGCCGTGGCCATCGGCGAGCGCGTGGGCATCGCCGGCCACGGAACGCGGCTCGAGGCGACGACCTTCGCCTCGCTTGCGCCGGACGGCCTCGAAGACGCCGTCGCGCGTATCCACGTCTTCGCGCGGGTGGCGCCCGAGGATAAGTTGCGCATCGTCGAGTGCCTGGTGGCCCGCGGCGAGGTGGTGGCAGTGACCGGCGATGGCGTCAATGATGGGCCGGCGCTGAAGGCGGCCCATGTGGGCGCAGCCATGGGGCACTCGGGCACGGATGTGGCCAAGGAGGCCAGCGACATCATCCTGGCCGACGACAACTTCGCCACCATTGCCGCCGCCGTGGAGGAGGGGCGCACGGCCTTTTCGAATCTGCGCAAGGCCACGTTCTTCCTGGTGTCGTCGGGCCTGGGCGAACTGCTGTCGATCCTGGTGGCGCTGCTGATGCGCGTCCCGCTGCCGCTGTTGCCCGCGCAGATCCTGTGGATGAACCTGGTCACAAATGGCATCGAGGATGTGGCTCTGGCCTTCGAGCCGGCCGAGCGTGGCGTCTTCGAGCGACCGCCGCGCAGTCCGCGCGAGGGATTGCTGTCGCCGCTGCTCATGGAGCGGCTCGTGCTCTGTGGTCTGGTGATGGCTGCGGGCATGCTCTGGATCTTCCACGCCGAGTGGCAGGGCGATCCCCGGCGGTTGGCCTACGCGCGCACCGCGGCGCTGACGACCCTGGTGGGCTTTCAGATTTTGCACGTGGGCAACTGCCGCTCGGACGAGCGCTCCGCATTTTCGATCAACCCCTTTTCCAACCTCTTTTTGCTCCTGGGGGTGGCCGGTTCGGCGCTTTTGCACGCGGCGGCTCTCTATCTGGCGCCCACCCAGAAGCTGCTCGGCGTGGTGCCGCTGGAACTCGAGACCTGGGGCGAGATCGGGCTGCTGTCGCTATCGATCGTGGCGGTCGTGGAGCTGCACAAGTGGCTGCGGCGCCCTGGGCGGGAGGGGGGTGTGCATCGGGAGAAATGGCGCTAGAGTTGCTCCGCGCGCTGCCACTCCGGAGTTGCGCTGGGGCCCAAACGGGCCATTTCAGCGCTGTTCTATGTGCTCTGACGAAACTTTGACGACCATGCCAAGAGTCCTCGTCGTCGACGACAACGTCGAGTTGGCTGAAGATCTCGTCGAGATCCTGACGGGGGAAGGGCATCAGGCGCTGGCCGCCTTTGGCGGTCGCGAAGCGCTCAGCCGCGCAGCCGAGTACGACTACGACGCGGCCCTGGTTGATATCCGCATGCCCGACATGGACGGCGTGGCCCTGGTCGGACGGCTGATGCGCGAGCGGCCCGACCGCAGCTACTTCTTCATGACCGGCCACAGCAGCGACCGCAGCATCTCGGAGGCCATGGCGCTCAGCCAGGGTGCGGTGCTGGAAAAGCCGCTGGACATCGACCGCATGCTGCGCCTGATCGCAGCCGCCGGCAGGCACAGCGCGCGGCCGAGCACTTGAAGTCACCGTCGGCGTTCGGCGATCAACTCGTAGGTGGTCTGCGGTCCGTCGCCTTGCAACAGCCGGTCGAGGGCACGCACCAGGTCGCTGCGACCCACGAGGCCCACGACCTTGCCGCCTTCGACGACCGGCAGGCTGCGGTGGCGTCCGTCGGAGAAGCGTTTGGCCAGCGACATCAAGTCATCGCCGGGGGCGGCTGCCTCGGCTTCCGTGGTCATGTGGTCGCGGATGCTGCCCGGCGGCCAACCCTCGTAGACCGCGCTCGATAACACCTTGATGCAGTCGTGCTCCGAAAAGACGCCCAAAAGGGTGCCCTCGCTATCGGTCACCGGGGCTCCCGAGTAGCCACGGCGCAGCAGCGTCTTGACCGCATCGTGCAGTGGCGCATCGGGGTCGAGCGCCTCCACGCGGCGCACCATGATGTCTTCGACGTGTTCGGGCTTTTTCCTCACGGCCGGCTCCAGGTTGGCTATCTGGACGTACACACCGGCGGCCGTCCCGCAAACGCGTCTATCTGGCGCGCAGGCTGATGGTGCCCTGCAGCTCCATCTCGGTGATCTCGAGCTTCAAGGTGTCGCCCTCGCGGCAGTGGTTTGCATCAAGAGCGGCAAATGCGCCGCCGGCCTCGCCGCTGAAGGCGACCACGCAGTCGCAGAGGTCGAAGCCGAGTTTGCAGGTGGCGGAGGTGTTTTCGCCGCTGTTGAAGCTACGCTCCAGGCTGCTGCAGGTCATGCTGTTGATGGGGAACTCCGGATCCCCCTTGAACGCGCGGATGCAGTCGCGGCTCCAGACCGTACTCATGTCGGCTTCGAGCGTGATGTCGCGGCTGCCCGAGCCGTCTTCGTCAAAGACGTAGCTGCCGAAGGCCTGGGTGTCGATGCGCTGGAGCAGGTCGGCGCACTCCGGATGGCCCGCGGCGTCGGGGAAAATCTCCTCCGGATTGGTGAAGCAGACCGCGCGCACGTCCCAGCTGCCCGAAAGCTCGCCGCCGCAGGCCTCGAGCGCGCCGCACTCCCCGGAGCTGCCGCCCAGGCCGCTGTCATCGGCCGGCTGGCAAGCGCTGGCACCGGCCGTCAGCGCCAGGCACAGCGCCCATCGAAGCCCACGCTTGGATTTCATGTGACGCATCCTACGGAGCTTTGCGCCGGTTTCAACGCCGTCGTCAAGCATCTGACGTGGGGCGCGACGATGTGGGTGATGCGTGCAGGAGGGACTCGCAGCTCCTACCTATCTCGCAGCAATCGCCCGTCAGGGGTCCCATGGCGCCGGTGGGTCACCTACGATCGCACTGGCGGGCTCTTAGAATTTCCGCTTCACCAGGGGTTCTGACATGACGAAATTCGCTGTACTCGAGACAGTGACGCGCCGCTCTGGGCGCCCACCGCTTCCGCTTCTGCTGCTCATTTTCGCATCGTTGCTCGGGGGCTGTGACGACGAATGCAAGCGCGGCAAGAGCGTGTGCCTATCCGACAGTCTGATCAGAACCTGCGTACCGGGTGACGACGACAACCGTTGGATGATTCACCAGTGTCGCGCCGAGGAGGCCTGTTCGCCGAATGCGGCCGACGCGCTGCCGGTGTCCGACGGTGGCCCGGCGGTCTCGGGTGCGGCCTGCGTCGGCACCTGTGAGGTGGGACAGAGCGAGTGTGTGAGCGACGAGATCGCCCGCTACTGCGTCAACGGCAAGACCTGGCAGCTCGACGCCTGCTCGGTGGGCGAAAAGTGCGTGGCCGGCGTCTGCCAAGTGGGCAGCGACGGCGGTGTGCGTGCCTGTGTTCCGGGCGCCAAGGCCTGCGCCAGCGATCGCGTCGAAAAGGTCTGCGATCCGGATGGCACCAAGTGGGTCGAAAACGAGTGCCTGGCCAGCGAGGTCTGCCTGGGCGACGAGTGCATACCCGACCCGGGTTCGAGCTGCGACGATGGCAGCCGCTGCCTCGACAGCAAGACGGCCATCCGCTGCCTGGGCGAAGCCCAGGGCTTCGAGCTGGTCGCTTGCGACGGCGATACCTGGTGCGAGGGCGGTCGCTGCCGCGGCGCCGTGTGTGCGCTGGGCAAGAGCTGCGTGGCAGTGAACCAGATTCGCGATTGTGCCGACGGCGTCAACTACGCCGACTCCCAGTGCGGCGATGGCGAGGTCTGCCGGCAGCTCAAGGACAACGCGTCCTGCGAGCCGCGCAAGTGCAACGTGGGCACCACCGTGTGCGGCGACCCCGACGATCCCGCCGTCGATGCGCTGAAGCACTACAGCCAGTGTGTGACCGGCGCCAGCTCCGGCGTGCCCGAGTGGGTACGCGGCCAGTGCACGGGCAACCTGGAGTGCGATCCGGTTTTCGCGGGCACCGGCAATCCCTGTCGCCAGGACTGCACGCCAGGCGCCGAGATGTGCGCATCGGACAATGCGACGGGCATCTGGGATGGCTTCCGCGTGTGCCAGGACGACGGAACCTGGGGACCCGTCCAGTCCTGTAATTCCGGTGCGGATGCGAGGCTGCAGTGCGCGCTCGAGCCCAACCGGGCGGCTGACGAACTGCCGAAACACGTCTGCGCCGAACCGGTCTGCGCCTACGTCTTCAACGATGCCGCCGCGGGTGGCGGCGCCTGCGACGGGGCCCAGCTGCGCGCCTGCAAGGCAGACGGAACCCTGGGCGATGCGGCGGCCTGTGAAATCGGCGTTTGCCAGCCCTTGACCACCTCGGTTCAGGCCGATGGGCGCATTCCCGCGGCCTGTGACAGCGAGTTGAGCTGCGTCGAGGGAACTTCGCGCTGCCTCAGCAGCATCTACGGCACCACTCCTGTCTATCAGGTATGCGACAAGGGTGCCTGGAGCCCGGCCTTCGAGACCTGTGCCAACGACACTCTCTGCCGCGACTACTGGGACGCCGACGGCCTAAACAAGACCCTATGCGACGCCGAGTGCGGCCCCGGCTACCGCCGTTGTAACGGCAGCGGCGAGCTCGAGACCTGCAGTGCGGACGGCAGTTGGGGCGGTGCCACCGCCTGTAGCGTCGGCAACTGCCGCGAAACCGGGCCCACCGATGCCGCCTGCGTGCTCGACTGCGTGCCGAACGAGACCCTGTGCGCCGGCAGCTCGGTGCGCGCGTCCGACAACGTAAGCTTCGGCACCGACATGGAGCTGTCCTGCAACGCCGACGGCACCTTCGGTGAACTCACCGATTGCGCTGCGGGGACCACCTGTCGCACGACGGCGACCGGTTTCGTGCTGGGCTGCATCGAATGCGTGGGCGCCGACGCGCCCGGTGGCAACGACATCGGGTTGATCGATTCGCGCTGCGACCCGGGTACACCCGCTCAGATTCAAGAGTGCGGCGCGGGCAACAGCTGGGATGCCTCGCGGCAGTGTGGCAGCGGCAAGTCCTGCGTGGGGCCGACCGCACCTACCTGCGGCGTGTGTCTTTCCAACAGCGGCGCCGCCGTCGTTTGTACCGAGTCGAACATCGACGACGTGCAGACCTGCGGCAGCTGCAACGCCACCGTGGCCGATGCCGGCGGTGCGACCACGTTTCTATCGGTTTGTAGCGAGACGGGGATCAAGGCCGTCAACCCCGGCGGCTCATGCAACGGCGAGTTCGGCGGCAGCACCACCTCCTGGGGCGGGGTGGCCGATTGCTGTGATGGGCTCGGCGGGGTCTACCTGCAGACCGCCAACGCGACCTGCAGCAACATGGGCTACGGCGTGCCGACTGCCTGGGGTGGTGAACCCGATTGCTGCAGCGTGTTGGTGCAGGCTGCGGCGGGACCAAGCTTCGCCTATTGCTCTGAGTGAGCGCGCCGCGTCAATTACAAACGCCCGCCGGGCTGCTGCTCGGCGGGCGCTCATCGCCTCGGTACCGAAGGCGCGCTACTTCCAGTAGGCCAGCTGCTCCTTGTCGGCGTACTTGAGCGCGATCTTCTCGGCCTTGTCGACCAGCTTCTTGGTGTAGATGCGGCCCACCAGGCGGTGGCGCAGCTGCTTGCCGGCGTTCCACCACTCGGCGGGATCCTGGGCGTCGACTGCCGTGAAGCCGCGCTTGAGCAGGCGCTTGTAGATCTTCTCGTCGGTCATGCGTAGCTCGCGTTGGTCGTTCTTGGCGCGCTCATCGACGATGTCCTGCATGGCCTTCTTGGCGACCTCGGGCATGTTATCCCAGGCCTCACGGCGGAAGAGCACCGCGCCGCTGATGAAGCCCAGGCCCTGGCCGCTGACGTACTTGGCCGTGCGGTGCCACTGCAGCGCCGCGGCCAGCGCCGAGGTCGCCCAGTAGGTGTCGATCATGCCCGTCTGCATGCCGCCGTAGACCTCGGCGATGTCCAGGGGCACGCCCGTGGCGCCGATCTGTTTGTAGAACTCCTTGAGCATTTCGCTCTCGGGGTAGAGCCAGGGGCGCGAAGCCTTGAAGTCGTTGATGCGGCTGATCTTCTTCTTGGAGAAGAGGCGCAGGCGGCCGATGTCACCCCAGACGATGACCTTGAAGCCGTTGCGGTAGGCTTCCTCGTCGAATTGGGGGGTCAGCGCTTTGCGCACGGCGTCGACCTGCTTGTAATTGTTGAACAGGCCCGGCGTCTGAAGCACCAGGCATTCGCGCACGAACTGGCTCATCACGTCCAGGCTCAGCGGGGTGCCGTCGATCTGGCCGGTGCGCATCTTGCGCACCACGTCCTGCTCGCCACCGGCGGCGCCGCCCCAGTAGACCCGCACCTGGACCTGGCCGTCGGTCAGCTCCGCCAGGCGCTTGTTGTACCTCTTCTCCTCCACCGCGAGGGAGGGACTGCGCGGCACCATCACCGCGAATTTCAGCACCTGCTTGGCACCCGCCTGGGCCACCTTGATGGAACCCGGTATGACGAGCAGGGACAGTCCCAGCATGAGGATCATTGCGGCGTGGATACGGCTCGAACGTTTGGACATGGGGCTGTGTTCTCCTCGCGGCCATGTGACGTCCCCACCCCGCATCACATTCACCGCGCTGTGCCGGTAATTTGCACATTGGCGAGGCGAAGTACAGGCGCGTTCCGGGGACACTTTTGAAGCATCTGCTTTGGTCGAGCGACGATGCACGGCTTCCCCGTGGGGCAAAGCGGGTGATTCGGCTCGAATTTCCTTGATGTGGGACGGTCGCGGCGGCAGATCTGCGCTGTGTTGCGTCCATTACCAATCCATCGCCGGCGCGTGGGGGTCGCGCTGCTGGTCTTTTCGTCGGGACTCGCGGGCTGCGGACAGCCGTCGGCGCCGGCCCCAGCGGGGTCTCCTGCGGACAAGGCCGGGGCCCCGCCCGCTGCGGCCAATCCTGCGAGTGCGGCCCCGGCGCAGCCGCTGACGGCGCCGACGGACCTGAAGTCGCCGCCGACCGATGCCGTGCGGAGCCCCAGCGGTTTGGTCAGCAAGGTGCTCAGCGCGGGCAGTGGTCAGGAGCGGCCCGCGGCCCACGATCGAGTGAAGGTCCACTACACGGTCTGGACGCCCGATGGGCAGGTCTTCGCCTCCTCGGCCCAGCGCCGGGCGCCCGCCGCCCTGCACCTGGCGGACGTGATGCCGGGCTGGGCCGAGGGCATGCAGTTGATGGTCGTTGGCGAGCGGCGCCGGCTCTGGGTGCCCGAAAAGCTCGCCTACTCGGGAAAGGACGGCACGCCCGAGGGGCCGGTGGTGGTCGACGTGGAGCTGCTGGGTATCGGCAAGGGCACGCCGCCGCAGCCTCCGCCGCAGGACCTCGCGGCGCCCCCCGCCGACGCCGAGCGCACCGAAAGCGGCCTGCGCCACCGCCTGCTGGGCACTCCCAGGGGCAGCCTACGGCCCGGACCCTACGACCAGGTGCGCGTGGTCTTCAGCGGCTGGGATGCCCAGGGCCGAATGTTCGACAGCACACAGGTTCGCGGAGGCCCCCAGCTGCTGAGCCTCGACCACGGCATCCCCGGCTTCCGGGAGGCCCTGGCGCTGTTGGCCCAGGGCGAGAAGCGACGCTTCTGGATTCCGGAGGAGCTGGCCTACAAGCACTACCCGGGTACCATCCGTGGGCCCCTGGTCTACGACATCGAGTTGCTCGAGGTGATCGACATGCCCGAGCCGCCGCCTGCCCCCAAGGACGTGGCGCGGCCGCCCAAGGGTGCCAAGCGGCTGCCGAGTGGTGTGGCCTACCGCGTGATCCGCAACGGCGAGGGCAAGAACAGGCCCGGTCCCACCACCAAGGTGGAGGCGCACGTCAGCACCTGGACGCCCAAGGGGCGGCTCGTCGATTCGACCATCACGCGGAACGAACCGGCGCGGGTGGGCGTCGATCGCATCGCGCCGGGTCTGGGCCAGGCGCTGCAGCACATGGTCGTCGGCGACAAGTGGCTACTATGGGTGCCCAAGGAGCTGACCAGCGTCGCGTCGTACAAGGAGCCCGAAGGGCCCCTGGTCTACGAGGTGGAGCTGCTGGCGATCTACAAGAAGAAGATCAAAGTCGAATGGATCGAGCCTGAAGTGCTGAAGTGAGCAGTTCTTTGGGGGGAGTGAAGAAGATGAGCGGTATGAACAACGGCCGGGTGGAGCCGGGCTTCGAGGGCGTGCGCGACGCGTTCGAGCAGAACTTTGCCGAGGGGCTGGAGCTGGGAGCGGCCTTTTGCCTCTACGTGGACGGCCGGCCCGTGGTCGACCTCTGGGGTGGAGTGGTCGATGCCGCAAGCGGCCGCGCCTACGCGGAGGACACCCTGCAGCTGGTCTTCTCCACCACCAAGGGGGCCACCGCCGTCTGCGCCAACATGCTGCTGGAGCGCGGTGAACTCGAGCTGGATGCCGAGGTCGCGCACTACTGGCCGGAGTTCGCCCAGGCCGGCAAGGGCCATGTTCCCGTGCGCTGGCTGCTCGATCATCGAAGCGGTCTGGTGGACGTGGACGGGCCTCTGACGCTGGAGCAGACCCTGGCCTGGGATCCGGTGGTGGAAGCGCTGGCGGCCCAAAAGCCCCTGTGGGAGCCGGGGGTGGGTCATGGTTATCATGCCATAACTTACGGTTATTTGGTGGGTGAGCTCGTGCGGCGGGTGAGCGGAAAGAGCCTCGGGCGCTTCTTCGCCGACGAGGTGGCCACGCCCCTGGGCCTGGATTTCCACATCGGCCTGCCGGCCTCGGAGCTGGGCCGAGTGGCAAAGCTGGACTCCGGCGGCTTCGTCAAGCGGCCGCGGCAGCGCGCCCAGGCCGCGTCTGCCGGCGGCGAACCGGGACCGATGCAGCTGCTCAGGCGCGCGCTGGGGGCGCCGGCGGGCGCGCTGCGTGCCACCGACGTCTTCAACCGACCCGAGGTTCTGGCCGCCGAGATTCCGGCCGCCAACGGCGTGACCACGGCGCGTTCGTTGGCTCGCATGTATGCGGCGCTCGCGGGTGAAGTAGACGGCGTGAGGCTGCTTTCGCCAGCGCAGCTGGAGGCCGCGTCAGTCTCGGAAAATCAGGGGCCCGATAGGGTGCTCTACTTTCCGATGCGTTTTGGCCTGGGCTTCATGCAGATGGGAGCGCTCTCGAAGCGCTTCGGGGCGCGCGCGGTGGGGCACTTCGGGGCCGGTGGCTCGGTGGGCTATGTTGACCCCGAGTTCAACATGGCCTTCGGCTACACGATGAATCGCATGCAGGCCGGCCTGGTGGGCGACCCGCGCTCGGTGCGCCTGATCGGCGCGGTCAATCGGGCGGTCGGCAAGACGGGCGGGGCCTGAGTTCAGTCGGCAAGGGCAGCGTGTGCGGCCGGCAATGCCGCGCCGCGCTGGATGTTCGCGCCCAGGCCGCCGAGCGTGGTCTCGAGTGCTGCGAGTAGGGCGCTGACGTTCTTGGCGCGGGCGGTGTGGCCCATCAGACCGATGCGCCAGACTTTGCCCGCAAGTGGGCCCAGACCGCCGCCGATTTCGATGTCGTAGTCGCGCAGCAGCGCGCCCCGCACGGCTGCGTCTTCGACGCCTTCGGGGATGGTGACCACGTTGAGCTGGGGCATGCGCAGGGCGGGCGCCACCGGCAGCGACAGGCCCATGGCCTCGAGCCCGGCGACCAGCGCACGGTGGCTCTTCATGTGGCGCCCGTGCACGGCGCTCAGCCCCTCTTCCAGCACCACGATCAGCGACTCGCGCAGGGCGTAGAGCATGTTGATGGGGGCGGTGTGATGATAGGCGCGCTTGCCGCCCCAGTAGTTGAGCAGCATCGAGGCATCGAGGTACCAGGAGGCCACCTTGCTGCGCCGCGTTTTGAGCACCTCGACGGCGCGTTCGGAGAAGCTCACGGGCGCCAGGCCCGGCGGGCAGCTCAGGCATTTCTGGGTGCCGGCATAGGCCAGGTCGACGCCCCAGGCGTCGAGCTCCACCGGAATGCCGCCGAGCGAGGTCACGCAGTCGACCAGGCACAGGGCGCCGGCTTCCCGTGCCAGCTTCGCAAGCGGCGCCACTTCCTGCAGCACGCCGGTGGAGGTCTCGGCGTGCACGAAGGCCAACAGCTTGGTGTCGCTGGCGGCGAGGGCCGTGGCCACGGCCTCGGGGTCGATGCCTTCGCCAAAGTCGGACTCGACCAGTGCCACGCTGCAGCCCAGGCGCTCGGCGATGTCGGCCATGCGGCCGCCGAAGATGCCGTTCTTTGCCACCACCACGCGGTCGCCGGCCTCGAGCACGTTGGCCATGCAGGCCTCCATGCCGGCCGAGCCGGTGCCCGAGACCGGGAAGGTGAGGGCGTTTGCGGTGCCGAAGACCCTGCGCAGCATCACCTGGATCTCGTCCATGAGTTCCAGAAAGCGCGGATCGAGGTGTCCGATGGTGGGTGCCGCAAGGGCGCCGAGCACCCGCGGCGGCGTGAGACTCGGCCCCGGTCCCATCAGCAGCCGGCTGGGCGGATCCAGGGGTGCAAACGTGACCTGACTCGGAGTTTTGAAGTCGCCGCTCATGCCGAGGGCCCGTTGCTGGCCGCGGGGTCGAAGACCTTGCCGGGATTCATGATGCCGTGGGGGTCGAAGGCGAGCTTGATGCGGCGCAGGAGGGCCAGCTTGGCCGGTGCTTCGCGGGCCTGGAAGTACTTCTTCTTGACCAGGCCGATGCCGTGCTCGGCCGAGACCACGCCGCCCATGCGCGCGCCCACATCGAAGATGCGGTCCATGACGTCGCTGCGCACGGCCTCGTCGCCCTGGTAGACCTGCAGGTGCACGTTGCCGTCGCCGGCGTGGCCGGTGCCGACGATGAGCGAGCCGCTGTCGGCGGCGATGCGTTGGATCTCGGCCATGTACTCGCTGAGCCCGGCCCGCGGCACCACCACGTCCACCTGGTCGTTGGAGCCGCTGTCCTTGGCCGCCCAGAAGCCGGCCTCGCGCGCCTCGATCACCTTGCTGCCCTGGGAGCTGGGCAGGAGGAAGACATCCAGGGCGCCGCACTCGGAACACAGCACGCCCATGCGCTCCACGTCTTCCTGTAGCCGGGTGTCCGATGCGCCCTCGAGCACCACCAGCAGATAGGCCTGGGCCTGGCTGGAGATGGCCTCCGGGATGCCCAGGTCGATCTGCTGGCGCCGGAACATGCCCGCGGTGGAAAGCGCGTCCATGTACTCGACAAAGAGCGGCGAAAGCCCCGAGGTCACCAGGCGCGGCACCGCACGTGTGATGGCTTCGACGCTGGCAAATGGGGCCAGCAGCGTGCTGCGGTGGGCCAGGCGCGGCACAAGCTTGACGATGATGCGCGTGACGACGGCGAGCGTGCCCTCGGAGCCGACGATGAGCTGGGTCAGGTCGTAGCCACTCGAAGACTTCACGAACTTGCCGCCGCACTCGATGACCTCGCCTCCGGGCAGCACCGCCTGCAGGCCGAGCACCTGATGGCGCGTGACGCCGTACTTGACCGCGCGCATGCCGCCAGCGTTGGTGGCCACGTTGCCGCCCAGGCTGGCCGTGCTCTCGCCGGGCTGGATCGGGTAGACCAGGCCGTGGGGCGCGGTGGCGGCGTCGAGCTCGCCCAAGGTTACGCCGGGCTCTACCACGGCCACGTGGTTTTCGGTGTCGATCTCCAGGATGCGCTTCATGCGCTCGGTGGACAGCAGGATGCCACCCGGGCTCGGCACCGCCGCACCCGAGAGCCCGGTGCCGGAACCGCGCGGGGTCACGGGCACGCGATGGGCCTGGGCCAGGGCCAGGATCTTCGAGACCTCCGCGCTGCTCGCCGGGCGCAGCACCACAGCCGGAGGCTGGGGCGTCAGGCCCAGGGTCTCGTCGTGCCCGTAGTCCTCGCTGATGGCCTCACCCGCCAGCACGCCACCTTCGGGCAGCAGCGCGCGCAGCTCGTTGACCAATGCCTCGTCGATGGCGTTGTTCTGCATTCGCAGAAGGCTACCGAAGCGCTGCAGAGGGCGCCAGCGGGGCTCGCGGCTCGGGCGCCGTCGCTGTCAGCGGCTGCCTGTGCTACAGCGCGGCGGTGGATCGAGCACTGTCCATGCAACGTTTCGGCGTCGAGGTGGAGCCCGGCGTCGAACTCTCCGTCATCGATTTCGGCGGCTCGGGGCCGCTTTTGCTGCTGTCCCACGCCAACGGCTTTTGCGCGGCCATGTGGCGCCGGGTGGTTGAGCGCCTGTCGGAGGACTGCCGGGTGCTGGCCATCGACGCCCGCGGTCATGGCGAGTCCAGCGTGCCCGCGGGCCGGGAGGCCTACCACTGGGGCACGCTCGCCGAGGACATCTGCAAGGTTGCCCGCCACGGCCTCGCGCGCACCGGGGCCGAACGCGTGGCGTTGGCGGTGGGCCACTCCTTTGGCGGCACCTGCACCCTGGGGGCCGCAGCCCGCGACACCGCGCTCTTCGGGCGCGTGCTGGTGCTCGACCCGGTGATCCTGCCGCGCTCGATGATGGTCCGACCGGCCAAGGGCGCCGCTTCCGGTTCGCGACGTGCGGGCAATCACATGGCTGCGGGGGCCCGGGCGCGGCGGGCGGTCTTCGCGTCGCGTGCTGTGGCCCGCGAGGGCTGGTCCCAGAAGAGCTTTTTTCAGAGCTGGGATCGGCAGATGCTGGAGGACTATGTGGCCGAGGGCTTGCGCGACCGGGAGGATGGCCAGGTCGAGCTGAAGTGCGCGCCCGAGGTAGAGGCCACGGTCTTTCAGACCGGCGGCACCCTCGATCTCTACAGCGTCGCCGACCGCATCGGCGCGCCCGTGCTCTTCAAGTGGGCCGAGAAGGGCAACTTCTCGCGCGCCGCCTACGAAGAACTGGCTGCGCTGATGGCCGAAGGTCGCGTCGAAAACGCGCCGACGGGCCACCTGATCCCGATGGAAGCCCCGGCCTGGGTGGCTGCGCAGCTCGATGCACTGCTGCAGTCTTGAGCGTTTCGCGTGGATATTTCACGCGTCAGTTGGGATTCGCTGCGCAGTTAAATTCGCGTGTGCTATCGCAACATCACGCACTTGATCGGCCCCGGGTCGGCTCGTAGATTTCACCTTGGCGGAGGGCTGTTGCCTCCGGGTGAGTATGATGCCTGGTGTTTCGGACGAAGCGCGGTTGGTGACGCCGGGGTGCATGCGCTCGGTCCGCGGTGCCGTCGGGCGCGAATCTGGCACACTGGGGCTGCGGCTTGGCCTGGTCGCCCTTGCGCTGATCGTCGGCTGCGTCGATGGCATCGAGCCCAGGCAACCCGATGCTTCGACGCCCGCGCCTTCGAGCGCCGACGACGCCGGAAAGATCATCTCGGTCGATGTGGTCGCCGATGGGGCTCCCATGGACGCGGCCCTCGATGGCGGTGCGGGCGACGACGCCAGCGGCTCGAGTTTGAACCCGCCCTGGTTCGGGCCCTCCGATGCGGCTGCCGCCAGCTGTGCGCTCGAGGTCGCAGCGACCTGCGACGGCCCCGAAGATTGCGGTGCGGGCCAGGCATGTTGCGGCAGTTTCGACTCCGCTTCCTTTCGCTACACGCGCATCGCCTGCCAGGACAGCTGTACGGGCAACGATGAGTTTCCCCTATGCAGCGACGACAGCCAGTGTGGCGCTGGGCTCGTGTGCAGGCCGAGCCTGATCATCCCCCACGGCTTCATCTCGGTGTGTGCGGCGGCGTTGGTCGGTTCGGCTGCTGCGGGCGGTGCGGGCGTCGCGGGTTCCATCGAGTGCGGTGAGCATCGCTGCAAGGCCGGGCTCGAGCAGTGCTGCTTGCGCGCCGAGTACGATTTCACAGCCATGATGTCGATGCCGCTGCCGGCGTTTTGCGACGCGCTGGGCGCGCAGTGCGCTTGTGGCTCGACGCCGCCAGAGCCGCCACCGCCGGTCGAAGACCAAGACGGCGGCGCCTGAAGCTTTGGGCCATTTGGTACGCGCCCGCGGACCCTCACCGCAGGCGCCGGCGGCGTTCGGCCGATTGGCGGCCTCCGATGCGGTCGCACAGCTCGGTGATGGCGGCCGGCGAGCTTGGCTGCAGCGGCAGGCGCGCGAGCGCTTCGCGCAGCTCGCCTCGGTCGGCGAAGCGTGCTTCGGGATGTCGCTCCAGGCAGCGGTGGATGACGTCGGCCAGGCCCCGTGGCAGCGATACCGGGTCGCGCGCGTGGGTCGATAGCGGCGGGATTTCGCGGGCCCACAGGGCCTCGGCGACCTTGTGGGACTGCAGGCCGGAAAAGAGGTGCTGCAGGCAGAGCATCTCCCACATCAGGATGCCGAGCACGAAGATGTCACTGCGGCCGTCGATGCCGCCGCCTGCGAAGCGTTCGGGAGCCTGGTAGCTGGCGCGCACCGGGTCGCGCGCCCATGCCGGGTCGGCCGAGGCCAGCGCCGCCACGCCGGGGTCCAGTAGGCGCGTGTAGCCGTCGCGCGCGATCAGCACGCCGTCGGGGTGCAGCCCGCCGTAGGCGAAGGGGGCCATCTCGGGCTCGTTCTGGACGGCCTGTTCGAGGGCGCTCAGGCCCACGAGCAGGTCGCCGACGATGCGCAGCACGGCCGCTGGCGGAATCGCGGTGCGCTCGCGGTGGGCCCGCCGCAGTAGGGTGCGCAGGGTTTCGCCCTCGATGTAGGGCTCGACCACCGCCAGCTGGCCGTCGGAGGCGATCACGTCGCGCGGGCTGATCAGGGCGCCGTAGCGCAGCTCCATGGCCCAGAAGGCGACGCCCGCGAAGTGTTGCACCGCCTCGGGATCGGTCAGGCGCGCGGTATCGATGCTGCGGATGGCGTAGAGCCCGCCGTCGTCGCCGCCGCGGGCGGCCCAGCGGTCGCCGGGGAAGCCATCGGAGAGCTTCTCGAGCAGCGAGTACCGACCTAGCTGAGACCCCGGGCGCATCGTCTCCAGCGATTATTCATCAAACCGCAGCCCTGCGTACCATGGATTCTGCATCGGTCCGCCATGACCGGGCGTGCGGCGACGTCAGCGGCTGCGACGCGGAATGGCGCGGATGCGCTTGCCTCCGCCGAGGCTGCGGCCGACGCTCGGGCGCGGGTTGACGCGCCGGCGGTCGAAAAGCCGGGGGCTCACGTGGCCGCCCCCACGGGGGCGGTAGCTGCGGCGGGGGTGGTAGTGGTGACGGCGCGTGCCGGGAAAGAGGTGGTGGTGGTGGTAGACGGGATAGAGCACGGGGCTGCCGATGGAGACCGCCCAGCCGCCCGGGCGGAAGTTCCAGTAGCCACCGTAGAGCGTCCAGCGGGCGCCCACGTAGACGTAGCCCTGGCGCGGCGGCATCCACAGCCCGTCGATCCACACGAATCGCGAGCCGTACCAGTACCAGTAGCCCGGCGCCCACACGTAGTAGGGGGCCGGCGCCGGCGGGCGCATCTCGTATTGGGGCGCCGGCGGTCTTCGCGGCGCGTAGACCGGGGCTTCGGCCGGTTCTAGGCGGGCGGCGGGGGCCTGCTCCGGCAGGCCGCGTTCGGGGCGTGGAGGTGGCGCTTTTTCGGGCAGCTCTGGGCGCTCGGGGCGTGGCGGTGGCGCCCTGTC
Organism: Myxococcales bacterium; assembly: GCA_029880325.1. Lineage (GTDB taxonomy): Bacteria > Myxococcota_A > Polyangia > Polyangiales > JAFGIB01 > JAOUOP01. The sequence goes on from JAOUOP010000016.1 coordinate 57,554, forward strand.
GGGGAGCGCCGGCCGCGGCTCCGGCTGGGCGATGGGATGGGCGCGGGCGGCCTGCTGAGCCTCGGCGTCGCTGCGCGCTTCACCGCCGCTGCTGTGCTGGGCCGGCGGGGCTGTCTCCGCCGCGTCGCCACCACAGGCGGCCAGCCATAGCACCACCAGCGCGCCTACCTTGCCCTTGATGTCGTGCATGCCTCTATTACGACCGCCGAGCGGCTGGGATTCAAGTCGACGTGCGCAAAAGCTAAACGGGTGTACAGGTTTTTTGGATCGTGCTATGAACCGGCTCCCATGGCGCGCAGCGGAGGCTCAGAGGAGGGCAGTGGCAAAGGTGGGCGGTCCGGTGGCAAGGGCGAACGGCCGGCCCGGGCGCGCGAGCTGGGGCAGCTGGAGATCCGCGGGGCGCGCACCCACAACCTGCAGGTCGACAGCCTATCGATCCCCAAACGCAGCTACGTGGTCTTCACGGGCGTCAGCGGCTCGGGCAAGAGCAGCATGGCCTTCGACACGCTCTACGCCGAGGGCCAGCGGCGCTACATCGAGAGTCTCAGTTCCTACGCGCGGCAGTTTTTGGGGCAGCTCGATCGGCCGCCGGTGGAGCACCTGCGCGGCCTGTCGCCCACCATCGCCATCGAGCAAAAGAGCGCTTCGAGCAATCCCCGCTCGACGGTCGGCACCATCACCGAGATCCACGACTACCTGCGCGTGCTCTACGCCCGCGTCGGCGAGCAGCACTGCCATGCCTGCGGCAAGCGCGTGCGCAGCCAATCGCCGCAGGAGGTGGTGCAGGAACTGCTGGCGGAGCTTTCCGGCGCGAAGCTGACACTGCTCGCGCCCATCGTCAGCCACCGCAAGGGCGAGTATCGACAGTTGCTGACCGATTTGCGCGGGCGCGGCTACGTGCGCGTTCGCGTCGATGGTGAGATCCACCGGCTCGAAGACGTTCCGGCCCTGGACAAGCAGCGCAAGCACTCGATCGAGTTGGTGATCGACCGGGTGACGGTCGCAGACGACGATCGGCAGCGCTTGACCGAGAGTGTGGAGCTTGCACTGACCGAGGGCAAGGGCGAGCTGCTGGTGGACGTCGGCACGGGGGCCGAGCCGCTTTGTTTCAGCGAGTCGCGCAGCTGCTGCGGTCACGCCTTTCCCGAGCTGAGCCCCCAGAGCTTTTCCTTCAACAGCCCCCTGGGCATGTGCCAGCAATGCAACGGCCTGGGCCGGCAAAATCAGGTCGACCCGGCGCTCGTGATCCCCGAGCCGCAGCTGTCGATTCGCGAAGGCGCCATCGCGCCCTGGCGTGCGGCCATGGAGCGCGGCGAGGGTTGGACCTTTCGCATCATCGACGCCATCTCCAAGGCCTGCAAGGTCGACCTCGACAAGCCGTGGAAGCGCCTGGGCAAGCGCAAGCAGGAGCAGGTGCTCTACGGCCTGGGCGAGCGGCGCATCCGTGTGGAGTGGGGGCAGGAGGGCACCGAGAGCCACGGTAGCTGGGGCCTGCGCTTCGAGGGCGTGATCCCGCAGTTGGTTCGGCGCTACAAGCAGACCAACTCCCAGTCCATGCGCGATCACTACGCGCGCTTCATGACAGAGCGCGCCTGCGAGGCATGTGGCGGCCATCGCCTGCGGCCCGAGAGCCTCGCGGTGAGGCTGGGGGAGCTGGGCATCGCCGAGCTGAGTGCGAGCACGGTTCGCGAGGCTTCGGACTTTGTGAGCGGGCTCGCCCTCGGCGGCAATCGGGCGGCCATCGCCGAGTCGGCGCTCGCGGAGGTGCAGAACCGGTTGGGTTTCTTGCTCAACGTGGGGCTGAACTATCTAACGCTCGATCGCGCCGGTCCCTCGCTCAGCGGTGGCGAGGCCCAGCGCATTCGCCTGGCGAGCCAGCTCGGCAGTGAACTCAGCGGCGTGATGTACGTGCTCGACGAACCCAGCATTGGGCTGCACCAGCGTGACAACGCCAGGTTGATCTCCACCCTCGAGCACCTGCGCGATCTGGGCAATACCGTGATCGTCGTCGAGCACGACGAAGCCACCATTCGCGCCGCCGACCATGTGGTGGACTTCGGGCCCGGCGCTGGCCATCACGGTGGGCACGTGGTTTTTAGCGGCACGCCCAAGGCGCTTTTGCGCTGCAAGCAGAGCCTGACGGCCCAGTACCTGTCGGGTCGGCGCAGCATCGAGGTGCCGAAATCGCGGCGTCAGCCCGGCGACTGGTTGCGCATCGTGGGGGCGCGTGAAAATAACTTGAAGTCAGTCGATGTGAAGCTGCCGCTGGGGGCACTGGTGGCGGTGACCGGTGTCAGCGGCGCTGGCAAGAGCTCGCTGATCAACACCATCCTGCTGCCGGCGCTTTCGCGGGAGCTGTCGGGAGGGCGCGCCCCGGTTGGCGCCCACGATCGCATCGAGGGGATCGAGGCCATCGAGCGCGTGATCTCCATCGATCAGAAGCCCATCGGCCGCACCCCGCGCAGCAATCCCGCTACCTACACCAAGGCCTTCGACGAAGTGCGTGCGATCTTCGCGGAGCTGCCCGAGGCGCGGGCGCGCGGCTACAAGGGCGGGCGCTTTTCCTTCAACGTCAAGGGCGGGCGTTGCGAGGCCTGCGAGGGCGACGGCGTGGTGCGCGTGGAGATGCACTTCCTGTCGGATGTGTACGTGCCCTGTGAGCTATGCGGCGGCAAGCGCTACAACGCCCAGACCCTGGAGGTGCGCTACCGGGACCACAGCATCGCCGACGTGCTCGAGGCCAGCGTCGACGACTGTCGCGGGCTGTTCGCCGCCCATACGCAGCTCTTGCGCATCCTGGAGACGCTCTCGGAGGTGGGGCTCGGCTATGTCAAGCTCGGGCAGCCGGCGCCCACGCTCAGCGGGGGCGAAGCCCAGCGCGTCAAACTCAGTCGCGAGCTGGGCAAAAAGCAGCGCCGGCGCACGCTCTACGTGCTGGACGAGCCCACCACGGGCCTGCACTTCGACGACATCCACAAGCTGCTGGGCGTGCTGCAGCAGCTCGTGGACGCAGGCCATACGGTGGTGGTGATCGAGCACAACCTGGATGTGATCAAGTGCGCCGATTGGGTCGTGGACCTGGGGCCAGAGGGAGGTGAAGGGGGAGGGCGTGTGGTGGCGGAGGGCACGCCCGAGCAGATCGCGCGGGTGCGGCAGTCGCACACGGGGCAGTTCTTGAAGGAGGTGCTCGGCGGTGCGTCGTCGCGGCCGGTCAGCAACTGAAGCCCACGAAAAGATGACTTGCCCCCGTTTGCAGGCGGCGACGGGCGTGCTCGGGCCAGCCCGGCTTGACAGCCCGGCGTGCGACCTGAAGTCTGCTGCCCGCAATGGAGTTATTGATCATCCGCCACGGCCTTCCCGAGCGTGTCGAGAGCTCGGATGGCACCCCCGCCGACCCGCCACTGAGCGCCGAGGGCGTCCAGCAGGCCGCACGCATGGCCCGCTGGCTCGAGCACGAGGGCATCGATTGCCTCTACACGAGCCCCATGCGCCGCGCGCAGGAGACGGTGATGCCCCTGGCCGAGCAGCTGGGCCTCGAGCCCCGGGTCGATCCGGGGGTGGCCGAATTCGACCAGGGCTCCGACTCCTACGTGCCCATCGAGCAGATGAAGCGCGAAGGCGATCCGCGCTGGCGCGAGCTGGTGGCAAGCGGGTGGTATTCCGAGCTCGACCCGGCCGCCTTTCGCCAGACCGTGGTGGCGTCCATGGAGACCATCATCGAGGAAAACAGCGGCAAGCGGGTCGCCGTCGTATGCCATGGCGGCGTGATCAACGTGTGGGCAGCCCACGTGCTGCGCATCGACAGAAACCTCTTCTTCAACCCCTTCTACACCAGCATCAACCGTTTCATGGCCTCGAGCCGGGGCCATCGCTCGGTCAAGAGCCTGAACGAGACGGGCCACCTGCGCGCGCTCTGAAGCCGGGCGCCGGGTCTCATTCGCTCGGCTGTAGCAGCGCCTGCAGGCCGTGCCAGGCCGCCTGTCCGAGCTGCTGCTTGGCCGTTTCGAGGCCCACGGCCGTGGTGCCCGCCACGTGGCGCCGCGCGTAGTGGGCGGCCGGGCCGTAGAGGATGGCGCGCAGAATCTCGGGCTCCAGATCGGGCAGCTCGCCACGCCCCATGCGCTCCCGGAACCAATTGCCCGCATCCTCGAAGGTGCGTCGATTCATGGCGTCGAGCTGCGGCTCTACCGGCTCGATGAAGTCGGCGTGGCGCATGGCGAAGAGGAAGGACGCGTGCTCGCTGTTTTCAGCGACCCAGTCCAGGTAGGCGGCCACCAGCGCGAAGATGCCCGTGCGCGCGTCCTGCTGTGGGCCCAGGGCTTCGAGGCCGGCTTGCTGGGTGGCGCGCACGCCCTCCAGGTAGAGGCCGGCGGCGATTTGCTCCTTGCTCTTGAAGTGGTGGTAGATGCTGCCGGTGCTGGCGTCGGCCAGCTCCCGGATCTCGGCCATGGTGGTGGCGCCGTAGCCCTTGCGCGCGAAGCAGGAGAGGGCCGCGTCCAGGATGCGCTGCTTGCGGGAGGACACCGTGCCCTGGCGCCCGCGCGCGTTGCTATCGGCGCTTTGCTGCATCAGGGCATCAGATGACCGAGCTTTTCGGCCTTGGTCGCCAGGTAGCGTGCGTTGTGGGGGTTATCGCCGACGCGGATCGGCACGCGCTCGACCACGCGCATGCCATAACCCGTGAGGGCGGCGATCTTGCGCGGGTTGTTGGTCAGAAGTCGCAGGTCGCGCACGCCCAGCTGGCGCAGGATCTGGGCGCCGACGCCGTAGTCGCGCAGGTCGGGGCCGAAGCCGAGGCGCTCGTTGGCTTCGACGGTGTCGGCGCCCTCGTCCTGCAGGGCGTAGGCGCGGATCTTGTTGAGCAGGCCGATGCCGCGGCCCTCCTGGCGCAGGTAGACCAGCACCCCGCGACCCTCGGCGGCGATGCGCTCCAGGGCCGCGTCGCGCTGGGCGCCGCAGTCGCAACGCAGGGAACCGAGGGAGTCACCCGTGAGGCACTCGGAGTGCATGCGCACCAGCACCGGCGCGCCGTCGTCGATCTTGCCCAGGGTCAGCGCCACGTGTTCGTTGCCGCGCAGGGTGTCCTCGAAGCCGTGCAGCTGGAACTCGCCGAGGGCCGTCGGCAGCCGGGCTTCGGCCCGGGGTTGCACGAAAGTGTCGCGATCCAGCCGGTAGGCGATCAGCGAGGCGATGGTGCCGACTTTCATGCCGTGGTCGCTCGCGAACTCGAGGATTGCCGGTAGGCGCATCATGGTGCCGTCGTCGTGCATCAGCTCGCTGACGGCGCCGACCCCGGCCAGGCCCGCCAGACGGCAGATGTCGACGGCGGCCTCGGTGTGGCCCGCCCGTCGCAGCACGCCGCCGTCGCGGGCGCGCAGGGGAAAGACGTGGCCGGGGCGTACCAGGTCGCCGGCCTTGACTCCGGGTTTGACCGTGGTCTGGATCGTGCGTGCGCGATCCTTGGCCGAGATGCCCGTATCGACCCCTTCGCGCGCCTCGATGGAGACGGTGTAGGCGGTGCGCCGGGGCGCGTTGTTGTGCTGCACCATGGGCGGCAGCTCCAGGTGGTCGGCCAGGTCGTTGGGCATGGCCAGGCAGATCACGCCGCCGGTGTAGCGAATCGTGAACGCCAGCACCGCCTCGCTCGCGTGTTCGGCGGCGATGATGATGTCGCCCTCGTTCTCGCGGTCCTCGTCGTCGACCAGGATGACGGGGCGCCCGGCGCGCAGCTCGTCGAGCAGTTGTTCGACCGGGCTCAGGCCGCTGCTGCCCTCGCGCTGGGCGCTGGGCGGGGAGGCGTCGTCGGGGGGAACGGGCATGGGCAAACCTCGCTGCTGGGGAGCGCCGGCGAATGTTGCCTGCGCCCTAGAACAATGTTCTAGAATAGCATTCTGGTCAAGCGATGCTCGGACCTTCAGCAAATCGGTGCGCCTGCCGTTAATCCATGGAATTCACCGGTTTGCGTCCTGTGGCGTGTCCTCGGTGAGGCCTGGTGCGGAGCGCTGGTCCGGACAGCGAGCCAGGGCGGCGATCCGGCGGAACTGCCGCCCCCAAGAAAACATCGAGTCATTTCAAAGCCTTACGCTATGCCTGCCTGTACCCACCAGCGCTCGCGAAGCGGCCTCCCTCGGAGGTGCGGGCTGGTGTTGGCGGTGTTTTGCGCAGCCCTGTCGGCGCGGGAGGGCCGAGCCCAGCAGGCGGAGCGGGCGGTGCCTGCGCCCACCGATCCCGCCCCGGCGAGCCCCGACGTGAGCCCCGTGCCGGGGGCAGATCTGGCCAGTGAGCTGGCGGCGCTGAAGCAGGAACTCGAGCGCCAGCGCGCCCAGACCAGCGAGCAGCAGCGGCGGCTCGACGCCCAGCAGGCCGAGCTGGACGCCCTGGCGGCGCAGGCCGCCGATGCCGAGAGCGCCGAGCTGGCCGCCATCGAAGAATCCGTGGCTGTCGAGGAGCTGGCCCAGCCCGAGCCGCTGCGGCTCTACGGCTTCATGGACGCGGGCTTCAGCAAGATGTGGGTCAGCCGCGAAGCCCTGGTGGGGGCGTTCCTGCCGACGCCCAGCACCACCTTCGTGCTGGGCAACGTCAACCTCTACCTCGACGCGCGACCCACGCGCGACTTCCGGGGCCTGGCCGAGGTTCGCTTCACGAATCTGCCCCACGGCGAAGAGCGGGCCTTCGCCACGCCAATGGGCGGCGAGTACGAGCGCGTGGATCTCGAGGGCATCAACGTGACCAGCCCCGACGGTCGCGACCGGCTGATTTTCGGCTCGACGGTGCTGGAGCGGGCCTTTGTCGAGTGGTCGGGCACGCCGGAGCTGCACTTGCGCGTGGGTCAATGGCTGACGCCTTTTGGCATTTGGAACGTGGACCACGGCACGCCCGTGCTGATCTCACTTTTGCAGCCCGACTTTCAGATCCGACAGATCTTTCCCGGGCGACAGGTTGGCATTCAGGCACTGGGGGAGCTGCCGGTCGGGGGATGGTCCCTGGGCTACCGGTTCTACGTCTCCAACGGTCGGTTGGCAGGTCAGTTCGACATCGACGATGACAAAGCCCTGGGCGGTCGGCTCGTGCTCGAGCGCAGCGCCAGCACGCGCACAGCCATCGGCTTGTCGGCGTACTACGGGAGTTTCGAGGACTACGAGCGCGCGATCACGAGCTTCAATCCCTTCCGCACCGAGCGCCGCATCACCGTTGCCCGCGATGAGCTTGTCGTCGGTACCGATCTATCCATCGACGCCGGCGCCTTTCGCTTCCGCGGCGAGGTGGTGCTCGGTCACCGCGCCTACGAAGAGGGCAAGCGTCTGCCCGTGCGGGCGGCCGGCCCCAATGCGTGGGAGGCCGATGGCTACACCTTCGGCGGCTACATCCTGGGCGCCTACCAGCTGCCCTTCTGGGGGCTCGAGCCCTACCTCTACCTCGAGTCCAACCACCGGGCATCGGTCTCGGGCGACACGAACCTGGGCTATGGGCCGGGGCTGAATGTCTATTTCACTCCGGAAGTCCAGTGGAAGACCATGTTTGCGGTCTACCACTTCCTGGATCTCGAAGGCGAGGCGCTCATGCACCGGGGCGATCCGCGGCTCGCGATATTCACCTCCCGATTCGTATTGGCCTTCTGATGGATCGATTGCGTGCACAGTGTCTCGGCTTTCTTCGCGCCTGCGGCGCCGGGTCGTTTCTAGGCGCGCTGGCGGCCGGGTGCGTGGGTGACGCTTCCTGCGACCCGGGTATGGAGTTGGTTAACTACCACTGTGAGCCCGTCGCTGACGCCGTGGACGCTGGTGACGATGCTGCGACTACCCGGGATGCGGCCGTATCGGATTCGGGGCCGCCGCAGGCACCCGATGGGGGCGCTTCGGAGGATGCTGGGGCCAGGCTCGCCGATCCCGAGTGCGCGTCCGACGGGGCTTACCCGGGTGGCTTCGGCAGGCCCTGCAGCGACGCTCAGACCCACGCCGAGTGCGACTGCGCCACCGACTACTGTGCGATCCAGCTGGGCCAGAGCCAAGGTGTGTGCACGGCCAGCGGTTGCCTGGAGGACCCCTCCGTCTGTCCCGACGGCTATAGCTGTCTCGACCTCTCGAACTTTCAAGCCGGCCTTCCAGCCATCTGCAGCGCCCTGTGAAGACCCTGCTCGCAGGCGCCCTGAGCGCATTGTTTGGAACCTTCGCCTCCATGGCGGGGACGGCGGTGACGGGCCACGCCGACTCTCAGCCGACCCTGGTGGCCATCGTGCACCCGAGCGAAGGGCTCTCCAACATCGACACGGTGGAGCTGCGGCGCATCTTCATGGGGGTGGTGCGCCACGGCAGGAGCGGCCATCGCATGATCCCCTTCAACTACCGGCCGGGCAGCGCCGAACGCGTGTTTTTCGACCAACGCGTGCTACTGTTGCGGCCCGACGAGGTGAGCCGCTACTGGGTGGCCGAGCGCATTCGAGTTCGCCGCTCGCCCCCGCGCATTGTCTCGTCTCCTTTGTTGTTGCGACGCGTCGTCTCGCGCGTGGCCGGAGCCATCGGCTACCTGCCGATCGAGTTGCTCGACAAGAGTGTCAAACCCCTCGCCATCGACGGCAAGAAGCCCGGAGATCCCAGCTATGTCCTCGCGCCCTGAGGCATCGCACTCGGCTGCTGAAGCGCCCCAGCGCAGGGGTGCTGAGCCCACGCCTGTTGTGGGCGCGATTGGGGGCGGAGCTGCGGGCGACAGCGGCGGCGAGGCTCTCGGCGAGGCCCAACGCAAGCGCGTGCTGTCGGGGTTGCGCATGTCGGTGACGCTGGTGGCACTGGTCACCTCGATCGTGTTGGTCTTCGCCGCCAGCAGCGCCTGGCTGGTCGACCGGGCATTCCGCACGCTGACTCCGGCCATCGAGCGCGACTTGCGCTGGAAGGCAGAGCGCGGTGTCGTCGAGCTGAGCAAGACCACCGAACTCGGCGTGGCGGCGGCCGATCGCGAGACGGTGGCGCGTGCCTGCCAGGACTACACGCAGGACGCCGACGTGGAGGGCATCGGCGTTTACGACGCCGACGGCCACGCCCTCTACCGTCATGGGCACGTGGGGCCGCCCGATTCTCTGGTTTCGAGCCAGCCGGCGGGGCGCGCGCGGGAGCACGAGGGCCGCATCATGGCTTGGTCCAGCGTCGAGATCGAGGGCTTGCAGCTAGGGATGGTGGTGATCGCCATCTCCAGCCAGCGGCTGGCAGCCGGTGAGCGCCTGCACGACGACCTGTTGGGCATCGCCATGCTGGTTGCCCTGGGTTCACTCATGTTGGCCCTGGCCTTCGTCGCCCTGCGCATCTCGCCGCTTTTGCGCCTGACGCGGCTGAGTTTCGAGAGGCTCGCCGAGACCACCGAGCTGGCCCTGGAGAGCGCCCGCGTCAAGGGTCAGTTTCTGACTAATATGAGTCATGAGATTCGGACGCCGCTCAATGGCATCATGGGGCTGTCGCGCCTGATGTTGGCGATGCCCCTGGAATCGCGGCTGCGGCGCTACGTCGAGACCATCGACGCCTCGGGGCGCTCCTTGATGACGGTCATCAACGACATCCTCGACTTCTCCAAGCTCGAGGCGGGCCGCTACGCCATCCGGGAGGTCGAATTCGAAGTGCGCACGGCGACCCAGGAGGTGGCCGAGCTATTCGCCGTCCGCGCCCACGCCAAGCAGCTCGAGCTGATCTGCGAGATTGATCCGGCGCTGCCTTCGCGGCTGATCGGCGACCCCGATCGCTACCGTCAGGTGCTATCCAACCTGGTGGGCAACGCGATCAAGTTCACCGAGCGCGGCGAGGTGATCATCGCGCTCGGATGGTCGCCCACCGAGGAGGGCGGGGTAGGGCTGGAGGTGCAGGTGCGCGACACCGGCCCCGGCATCGCCGCCGAGCATCAGGAGACGATCTTCGAGGCCTTCTCCCAGCAGGACGGCTCTGCAGCTCGCAGTTATGGCGGCACTGGCCTGGGATTGGCCATCTCGCGGCGGCTTCTGGAGCTGATGGGCGGCCGGATTCGGGTCCGGAGTACACCGGGAGAGGGCAGTGTCTTCTGCTTCAACTTGCCCCTGCGCGCGGCCAAGGCTGCTGCCTTGAAGCGTGAGCCACTTTCCTACGAAGGGCGCCGCGTCTTGCTGGTCGACGCAAACGATCACGCGCGCAAGGTGACCGCCGAACGGTTGCAGGCCTGGGGCCTGCGCTGCACCCAGGAGAGCCGCGGTGAGGTCGCCGTGGCCCGTCTTCGGGAAGCACCGATGGTGGGAGAACCCTACGACCTGGCGCTGATCGCCGCGCGTTGCACCGACATGGCGGGCGAGGAAGTGGTGCGGCGCATTCGGCAGGAACCTGCCACGCGCGAGCTGCCGCTGATCTTCATGGCCCAGGTCACCACCACCAGCTCCGGCGCCGGACCCATGCCCGGCGGGCCGCTGACGCAGCTGCAGAAGCCGATTCGCATCTCGGAACTCTACAACGCCCTGTTGTTGGCCCTGTCTCCCGAGCACCACGAGGCGCACCGGTCCGGTGACAGCAGTTCGAGTCTACCCGGTGCTGTCATCGATGGACCGCGCATCCTGATCGTCGACGACAACGAGATCAATCAGTTCGTCGCGCTCGAACAGGTTGAAGCTCTCGGTTACAAAACCGAGCTGGCGAGTGACGGACGCCAGGCGGTGGAGGCGGCGCTCAGTGGTCGTGTGGCGGCCGTGTTGATGGACTGCCAGATGCCGGTTATGGATGGCTATGCAGCCACGCGCGAGATCCGGCGACAGGAGGGTACCGACCAGCGCATCCCCATCATCGCCCTGACTGCACATGGTATGCCGAGCGAGCGAGCGAAGGTGCTGGACGCGGGCATGGACGACTACCTGGCCAAGCCGCTGCAAGTCGCGGCCCTGGGCAAAGTGCTGGCGCACCTGCTACCTCAGACAACGCCTTGGCGCGGTTCGCGGCGCCGCAGCGGCCGTAGGCTCAGCGACTCCCTGCCCGAGAGCGAGCCCGAGCTCGACCCCGAGGTGGAGCGTTCGCCGGCACTGATCGAACTCTTCTTTCGGCACGTACCGGGGCAGATGCAGAACCTGGAGCGTGCCCTCCGAGACACCGACCTGGCGCTCGCAGCCCGCCACGCCCACAAGCTCAAGGGCAGCTTCGCGAGCCTGGGTGCAAAGCGCCTGGCCGACCGCGCTGGCGAGCTGCAGCATCGCTGCGCGCAGGGGCAGGGACCCGGATGCGAAGATCCTATCGCCCAGATGCGCCAGGAGGTGATGGCGCTGCGCAACCTGCTGTCTCCGGATGGCCCAGAGGCGCGGCCATGAGCGGGAAGGAAACGTTTGCCTCCCGGCGCTTCCGGGTGCACTCCGTCGTGCCCGGGAGTATTTCAAAGAGAGGAACGCGGTAGTGCGTGTCGTTCTGATCGAAGACAATCCCATCGATGCCCAGGCGCTTCTTGATCGCCTGTCGGGGCAATCCATCGTGGAGGTGGCGCTCACGCGGGTCGAAAGCATTGCCCAGTTCCGCGCGATGGAAGACCGCAGCTGCGACGCGATCTTGCTCGACCTCACCCTCGAAGACAGCCAGGGGCCCGCTACCCTGCACCGTGTTCAAGCGCTCGCCCCCGACGTGCCCGTGGTGGTGCTCACGGCCGATGCAGACGACAGCCGTTCGCTGGAGATGGTGCGCGGAGGTGCCGAGGACTACCTGGTGAAGGGCCGTTTTTCGACCGACTCGCTGGTCCGTGTGTTGCGTTACGCGGTCGAGCGTGCCCAGCTCAAGCGTCGCCTGGTGCACGCCGACCGGCTGGTGATGGTTGGCCAGCTGGCAGCGGGAGTCGCCCATGAGGTGGCGACCCCGGCGGCCTTCGTGCTGGCCAACATGGGCATGCTCGGCGAACAGCTCGAAGAGATTTCGCGCGACCTGGGGGTCCTGGCTGAACCGGGCGCCGACATCGCGCGGCACATCGCCGACCTGCGCGGGCGGCTGGCCGAGTGCGGGCGCTGGATCGTCGACAACGACGCCGGCATGAACCGCATCTGCGCCGTGGTTCGCGACCTGCAGGGCTACTCCAAGCTCGACCGCGACCAGGTCTCGGGTGTGGACCTCAACCAGGTTGTCGTTCGTGCGGTTAAACTCGTCAATCCATCGGTGCGTCACCAGGCCGAAGTGGTGCTCGCCCTGGGCGACCTGCCGACGATCGAAGCCGACGGAAATAAACTCGAACAGGTCATCACCAACCTCGTGGTCAATGCGGCCCAGGCCATCGAAGTGGGCCAGAACTCGGGCGCGGCTACCGGACGCATCACCGTACGTACTGCGGCCGTCGGACGGACCGTGGTGATGAGCGTCGAGGATACCGGCGTGGGTATGAGTGAAGACGTGCGGACTCGCGTCTTCGAGCCCTTCTTTACCACCCGGGCGCGCGAGCATGGCACGGGTCTGGGACTGGCGATCGTGGCTGAGATCGTGGCGCAGCATGGCGGTGAGGTCGACTGCCAGAGCCGGCCGGGGCGTGGCACGCGTTTCGACGTGCGGCTGCCCATCGGCGACACCGTCAGCGTGCCGGCGTCACTGCCCGCGCCTGCGCCGCGCAAGCATTCCGGCACAACGGCGCTGCCCTTTCGCGGCCGCATTCTCTTCGTGGACGACGAGCCGAGCCTGGGCAGGGTCTACGGGCGCCTGGTGCGCAAGGTGCACGACGCCACCATCGTGGAGTCGGCGCGCGAGGCGTTGGAGTTGATCGGAAGCGGAGAAAAATTCGACGTCGTCGTTTGTGACCTGATGATGCCCGAGATGGATGGGGCTCAGTTCTTCGAGCGTGTGCGCGAGCAGTACCCCCAGTGGGTGTCGCGCATTGTCTTCTGCACCGGTGGTGTCGTGACCGAGCGCAGCCGGCGTCTGGTTTCCTCGGTGGACAATCTCTTGCTGCACAAGCCCGTCTCGCGCGAAGAGCTGCTGCAGGCCATCGACTCGGTCATGTTCGGCGGTCAGGTCATTGAGCGCTCGGGTTGAGCTTGCCCTTGTCGGCCCGGCGTGGCACCTAGAGGTCCATGCAGCCGCCATGGGTCGAATGCCCTGAGCATGGAAGGCAGCCGGCCGCCTTCGTGTGCCAGCACATCATCGAGGGCTTGAACGAAGGCCTGGCCCACGGGTTCTACTGGGCCGAGCAACCCGAGTTCGATCGGCCAGACGCCTGGTGTGGCAGCTGCCAGCGGCTGGTGGAGGAGCAGGGCGGGGAGTGGACCGAGAGCGCCCAGGAGCAGGCTTGTATCGGCATGCTCTGCGGCCTCTGCTACGACCAGGCCAAGGCGCACAACCTGGGGTAATTACTCGCGCCGCCGCGGGTGTGGGTGGTGCAACCGCGATGTCGTGACATGTGCAGGGCGACACCCACATGCGGCCTTGCAGGCGCAGTGGAGAACGCTTCAACCTATGCGCTTCGACCATCCACTGAGTGTGATGCGGCCCTGCGCCCTGTCGCTTGGAGAGGTTTCCGATGTCACAGCTTTGCAATTCACACCCGCGGAGCGCCGCGCTACCGCTTTGCCTTGTCGGTATCGCCCTGTTCGCCTGCGGCGGTGATGACGGCTCGGGCGCCGCCGACGATCCCTTTGGCAATGTGACCGATGGTGCGGAGGCATCGGGCGGCGGGCAGGAGGGCAGCGGGGGCGCGTCGGGCGCCGGCAGCGGCGCCGGTGATGGCAGTGGCGCCGGTGACGGCAGCAGCGCTGGTGATGGCAGCGGCGCCGGTGATGGAAGCGGCGCCGGTGATGGCGCACCCATGGTGCAAGGTGGCTTCATCCCCATGTTCCCCGGTGCGGGAAGCGCCAGCGATGCGCAGCCACTCGACAACGCCGGATTGTGCGACTACGTCGAGGGCGATCCGATCCCCACCGCCGGCAATGTCACGCGTTGTTTCTTCGGCCCCGACGACCCTGTCAATCCGGCGGCCACCATCGAACAGGTGCTCGAGTGTGTGGAGGGCGTGGACACGGTGCACGTGCGCCTCACCTTCGACCCGGCCTTCGTCGACAACACCTACGGTGAAACAGGCGTCGGCTGGGAAGGCGAGAAGGGGGGCATGCGCGACTTCTCGAAGCTCGTGGGCAGCGACCACGCCGAAATTCTGATCGTCGACAGCAACGGCGACACCGCCGCCCAATTCGCCATCGATTACATCAGCGCCGACGACAACGCACCGTCCGGCTATTCCAGCCTCGGCGTCGAGGGCGGCGATGGCGAGATGATCGCGGGTGATCCCGCCGTGATCGTCCAGACATCGACCTCCATCGACAAGAACCTCAACGAGCGCGGCTACGATCAGTACACAGACAGTTCACCGGCCACGGACGACAACTACACGCAGAACCCCGACGCGCCCGAGTGGGACTACCGTGTCGTCTACGAGGCGTGGATCGATCTGGCAGCCTTTGGTGATGCCGACTTCGGCGGTGCCTTCATCGAATTCGTGCACGCCTCGCCGGCCAAGGGCGGGGAAAATACCATCGAGGTTCTACCCGGCGAGTGCCCTCCGGATTGGGATCCAGGCTGTGACAACCCAGACGGCTGTGACACGGGCACGGGCGATCCACCGGCCAATGATCCGCCGGCCGATTGCACGCCATCGGGTCCAGATGACACATCATGCGGAGACACCGGCACCGTGCCTGCGGGAACCGAGCCCGCCTTCTGTGAGCGCTTTCCCACCGATCCGGCCTGCCGTGTGGATTGATCGATGCGCGAAGTCAACATGATGACAGGAGAGTGAGCGTGCAAGAAAACGAGCGGAGCTGCCGAACTCGGAGCGCTGTGCCGGTCGCGTCGGGCTGCATTGGGCTGGTTGTCGCAATGACGCTGCTGTGGGCCTGTGGTGGCGGTGGTGATGACGACGGACTGACCAGTGATATGTGCCGCTTCGAACCCGAGAACTGCTCGGAGGGTCGCGCCGGTGCGTTTTGTGAGCGCGACGCCGACTGCCAGGGAATCTGCTGCACCGACGATGGCAACTGCGCCGGCGGCATGTGTACCTTCGGATGCCGCGACGACCGCGATTGTCCCGTCGATATGGCGTGTGAACACGATGTGTGTTTCTACACCTGCAGGGACGACCTCGACTGCGCCCAGGGCATGTCCTGCGAGCACGGCGGTACGATTTGCGAATGGCCCTGAGTTGAGTGGGGAACGAGTTCGCCGGATGTCGTGGTCCGGAGCGCGAAACTCGAACGTGGCGGTCGAGTGTTTCTAACATTTCGATGACGCCGATGGCCGTGGCGAATTCGATGGCATATCCTAAAGTTTATGAAGATTGCGTGGGTCAGGTGGGTCGGGGCGGTGCTGCTGGGGTGTGGGGTGCTCGGGTGCGGAGATGACGGAGGAGGTGGCACGCAGGGAGATGCGGGCCTGGCCTTGAGCGATGCCGACAACGATGGAATCTCCGACTTGCACGAGGGTGTGGACGACGAGGTCAACACCGACGGCGACGAATGGCCCGACTGGTTGGACTTGGATTCCGATGGCGACGGTCTCTCCGACCGCGACGAGGCCGGTGACGACGACCTTTCGACACCGCCCATCGACACCGACATGGACGGCAAGCCGGACTTTCGGGACTTGGACTCCGACGATGACGGGGTGCCCGACAGCGAAAGCGCCGACGCGCAAGGTGTGGCGGTCGATAGCGACGGCGACGGTGTGCCGGACTCGGCGGACCGTGACGACGATGGCGACGGAATTCCCGATCGCGTCGAGGCGCTGGGCGGCGGTGGCGACGCGGATGGTGACGGCATCCCCAACTGGCTCGATCGCGACACCGACGGCGATGGAATCGACGACGTCATCGAGGGCACGACCGACAGTGATGGCGACGGACTTCCCGATTTTCTGGACCTGGACTCCGACGACGACGGCCTGGCCGACGCCGACGAGGATCGCGACGGCGACGGCAAAGTCGCCGTCTGTACCGATCCGACGGCGGGTGGCTGCGAGAGCGACCGTACGCGCTCCGACACCGACGGCGATGGCGTTCCCGACCTGGTCGAAGCGGTGGCCTCCACCGACCCCACCGACGCCACCAGCACCATTTCCGCACGCGACTTCTATTTCGTACTGCCCTACGAGGACCCCGAACAGGACGGCGTGCTCGACTTCTCGACCACCATCCGCCAGGCCGACGTCTTCTTTTCGGTCGATACGACTGGCAGTTTTGGCGAGGAAATCGCTGCCATCCAGTCCAGCATCGAGTCCCTGATCGTGCCCGAGGTCGCGGCCGTGATCGAAAACGCGGCCTTCGGGGTAGGGCGTTTCGAAGATTATCCGAGCGATCCCTACGGCCTTCCCGGTGACCGACCCTTTGAGCTGCTGCAGGCGGTCACGACCGACGTGGCGATGATCAAGGCCGGCGTCGACGCCCTGCCACCGGCGGCAGGCGGCCTGGACACGCCCGAAGCCGGGCTCGAAGCCCTGTATCAATGGGCGACCGGCGTCGGCAGCCCGGAGCTGGGCATCGCGCCCTTCGCCCCTGGCGATATCGGGGGCGCCGGCTTCCGCGAGGACTCCTTGCCCATCCTGGTGCAGATTACCGACGCCCGTTCCCACGACCCGATGGACTACAGCGCCGCCTCCATCGTAAGTCGCGACGCGGCAAGCACGGCCGAGGCGCTGCGTCTGATCGGCGCTCGCGCCATCGGTGTACGCTCCACGGAAAATGTCGGCAACGCCGACGATCCGTTGGCCGAGCTGCAGCAACTCGCACTGGCCACCGGCGCGACCATCCCGCCAACCGGCGGTGAGTGCGCCACGGGCATCGACGGAGCACCGCGCGCGGCGGTCGACGACGGGGGCAGGCAGGTCTGTCCCCTGGTCTTCGACGTGCGCCCGGACGGCACCGGCCTCGGCCAGATCATCGTCGACGCCATCGAGCAGCTGGCCTCGCTCGGTGCCCTCGATATCTCGGCGGTGGCGGTCGGTGTGCTCACGGGCGTAGGCGGCGAGAGCTTACCCGCGGGCACCACCAGCGCCGACTTTATCCAGGCCATCCACGCCGAACCGCCCGCTCCGGACGGCTCCACCCTCGACGGCGATACCTTCCGCCATGTGGTGCCCGGCTCGACGGTTAACTTCCGGCTTGTCGCGCGCAACGACTTCGTGCCCCATCGCGAAAAGCCCCAGGTCTTCACCCTGGAGATCCACGTCCTGGGCGACGGGGTCACCGTGCTCGATGTGCGCACGGTTTACATCGTGGTGCCCAAGGTCCTGCCGACTCTGGTGGTGGAATGATGCAACACTCGACTGTACTCCCCATGCGCGCAGCGCTCAGTGCTCTGCTGCTGCTTCTTCTGGTGGCCCCGACGGTTCACGCCGACAGCGTGGCCCAGATCGCGACGGCCGTCCGCATCAGTCGCAGCACCGCTGTGCTGATCGATCCCCAGGGGCGTCCCGGCGCGCCCGCCGACGGCACCGACACGGCGGCGCGACCGGGTGATGTTTTGACCTTCGTGGCTCACTTCACGCCCGTTCCCAACGGCGGCGTGCGCGGGCTCGGCGGTTACGTCACGGTGTACATTCCGCGCAACACCGAAGTGGTGGGCGTACGTTTCATCGACGCCGAAGGCAATACCGTGGCGCCGCGTCGCGGTGGCTACTGTGCCGATGGCGCCGGGCCTCGCGGCTTCACGGGCTACGTCGACCCGCTGGTCGAGGGCTCCCTGTCGCAGCTCTACGCCGACACCGGCGTCTTCTACGCGACCGACGCACGCACGACGCGCGTGCCCGACGGCAGCGTCGACGGCGAGCAATTCCTCACGCTGTTCAATGGCATCCTGCTGGACCCCGCCCCCACCGCGTCCGCCAAGATCGGCGAGCTTCTCGGTGCGGACCTGCTCTACGCCCACAACCTCTGGGACGTGATCCAGGCCTTGGGTTTCGGCGTTGGCGGTGGCGCCATCAACGATCGCGGCCAGGGCAACACGCCCGACCTCTACGGATCGGCGGTGGCCGGTCCCATGTCGACCACGCACTACCCCTACGAAGCGAGCTACACGGGGGATCTGTCGGCGACGTTGGTGGTCGACAACGTGGTGGCCAGCGATACGGTCGGCCCGTGGCAGCGCATCCAGACCTTCGGCGCCGAAATCGGAGCTCGCGGCCAGCTGCCACCGATGCCCGACCCGGGCGACGCCAAGCGGGTCGGCGTGCCGGCGCTGGACGGCTCCATGCAGCCCCTGGGCGTGCGCGTCGACGGCGCCGCGCCGCTGCCGGCCTATGACGCGGCATCGCCGTCCTCGGCCTACACCCGAGCCCTGCGTTTCGCCGTGGGTGAACTGTTGGTTGGCAGCGAGTACCTCAGTGAGTTCAGCCTGCGCGTGCTCGACACGCCCCTCGATCCGGTGGCGGGCGCCGACGTGGTGTGTGCCGAGGTCTTCGGCGGCGACGCGTCTGCCGAGCTGCCCGACGGCAGCAAGGACGGCAAGGACAACAGCTGGCGCTACTTCCTGCCGGCGCCATCCTGCGTCTCGCTCAGCCTGCTCTTCGACCTCGACGTCGATCGGCTCGCCGTGCTGACGGGCGATCCCATCAACTACACCCTGCGTGGCAAAAATCTCTCCACCCAGGCCCACGACAACGCCGTCATTCGGCATTGCTACGTCGGCGGCGACGTCAGCTTCGTTTCGGCCAGCGATGGCGGCGTGGACCAGGCGGCCACCGGCTGTCCGCCCAGCCACAACCGGGAAGTCATCTGGAATATCGCCGCCTGGCAGCCGGGCGCCGAGTTCGAGTACCAGCTGCAATTCGAGGCCGGCGGTGCCGTCGACACCGTGGGGCGTGCCATCTTCACGTCGGACCAGCTACCCGATCCGGGTTTTTCCACCGTCGCCTATACGGTCATCGATCAGGTCTCGATCATGCGGGTGGAGGCCGAGGCCACGCCCACTTCGCTGGCCGCGGTACCGGGACAGGTCGAGTATCTGGTGCGGCTGCAAAACGACGGTACAGGCACCGCGGACATGCAGCAGGTGATCGTGGAGCTACCGCCGGGCTTCAGCTACGTCGCCGGCAGTGCCAGTGTCGACGGCACGACCGTGGGCGATCCCGCCGCGGCCGGTGGTCTCCTCACCTTCAGCGACGGCTTGGCCTCCATTCCTGCGGGCTCGGCCCTGGAACTCACTTTCAGCGTCGACGTGGCCGACACGGTGGCCGACGGCAGCTACGGTTCGCGCGTCGACGTGTGGTTCACCGACCCCTTCAAGGGCGAAACCGTAAATGACTCGTTGTTAAACGTTGCGGAGGTGCTGGTCGGCGTCGTCCGCTCCGAGCCGCCCAGCCTCGACGCGCCGATCGCCGCCGGTGTCACCGTGGTCTCCGGCAGCACCAGTGCGCCTGCCGGCAGCACGGTGCGCATCTACATCGGTGGCCTCGAGGCGGGCAGTGGCGTTTCCGACGCCAGCGGCGGCTTCGCGGTCAGCGTGCCGGCGCTCTTCGGCGGCCAGCGCGTCAGCGCCACCGTGCAGGCCAGCGGCGAGTTCGAGAGTCTGCGCAGCGTTGAAGTCGCGGTCAGCGCCACCGCTGGCGGCGCCGCCTGCAGCGACGGCATCGACAACGACGGCGACGGCAAGACCGACTTCCCCGACGATCCCGACTGCAGCTCCGCGACCGACCCCGAGGAAGCCTACACGCCGGCCTGCAGCGACGGCGTCGACAACGACAGCGACGGCAAGACCGACTTCGGCAGCGACCCGGGTTGCGCCTCGCTGATCGACGACGACGAGTCAGGCACCGCCGCCTGTGGTGATGGCGTCGACAACGACGGCGACGGCAAGACCGACTTCCCCGATGACCCCGGCTGCGACAGCGCCGACGACGTCAACGAGGTCGACCTGCCGGAGTGCGCCGACGGCGTGGACAACGACGGCGACGGCAAGATCGACTACCCGGCCGATCCGGACTGCGCCTCGGCCCTCGATGACGAAAGCCTCGTCGGTGATGGCAGTGCTGCTACAGGCGGTGGCGGAACCGCCGCCACCGGTGGTGATGGCACCGGTCAGGCGGGCTCGGGCGCGGGTGGCTCCGGGGCTGGAAGCGGTGCAGGCGGCGCCGGCGGCGACGGCACTGTCGGCGACGCGGGAGCCTTCGAACACGGCGGCGTCGACGCCCCCGGTCAGCTCGGCCAAGGTGGTGGCGACGGAGGCTGTGGCTGTGCCGTGGTGGGTGCGCCCAATCCGGCAGCGCGACGGGTCCCGTGGTTGCTGGCGCCGGTCGCAGCCCTGGCCTGGCGCCGTCGCAGGCGGGCGTAGCCGGGGTCTACGAAGCCCTCGGCGCGCCCAAATCGTCCCGCTATTTCAAGTACGCGCCGCAGCGCACGTCGCCGTCGGCCGCATCGCCCGCGCTGGGCTCGCCCGCTGGAAACGCCGTGCGGTCGCACAGCGCCGCGAGGATGTCGAGGATATCGGCGGCGTGGGCGGCGCCGTCCTGTCCCTCGGGCAGTTGGCTGGACATGGAAGTGCCCGGTTGTCCGCCGATGAATTTTAGCCAGTCCTCGTAGGCCTTTTGGCGTGTGTGGCTGCCCAGGGAGTGGCTGTCGTCGATGGGAAAGCGCCTGCCGTCTGTGCCGTGGCAGCGGGCACAGCGTTCGCCGACGAGCTGCCGGCCGCGCTCCACGTTGGCGCCGCTCTTGAGCCGATAGCCCCCGGCCGTGCCCGGTGACAGTTCCCAGATTTGATCGGGGCGGGGCAGGCGTCCTTCCCGCACGTCGAAGACGAAGGCGACCACGTCGGCGATTTGATCGGAGTCCAGAACCTGCCCGAAGGCCGGCACGCCGGCGCCTCCGCGCGTGAAGCGGTCAGCCATCTCCTGGCGCGACCAGTCGACGCTGAGCAGATCGGTTGCCAGCACGTGGGGCTTGCTCAGGTATTGCGCGCCGTAGACGCCGTCCGCACCGCGAAGGTCCCATCCGAAGAGGTTCTTGAAGCGGTAGTCGTGGCCACCATTGAGCATGGCTTTGCCGCCGGCGCCGTTCAGGGTTCCGTCGCCGCGGGGGCCTCCCGCTCCATCGGCCACGTCCGCGCTGGCTGCGTTGTCGGGACGAAAATCGATGCCCAGCGCCGCCCACCAGCGGTCGTAGATGGCGGCTCCGCGGCGCCCATCGGGGGCCCTGGCGTGGTCGCCGCCGCTCTCACGTTCGGGCCGCGGTGTCGCAGGCGGAGGCGCCGAAGCGCTGCAGCCGAGCGAGAGCGCCAGTGCCCCGCTCGCAAGCCGACCCAGTCTGGCTCCAAAAACCGCTCGGCCCCGTGCATCATCTGCCATGGGCGGCAGGATACACGGGGCCTGAGGGGTGTGAAGGGGCGAGTCGTCGTCGCAGTGGGCGACGACTCGGCTGCCGTCGCTAGAAGCTAGGGCAAGTGTCGGAGTCCTGGACGCAGATGGGTGTCGGGTCGGCCGCGGTGGTGGTGCAGCAGACGGGGTTGTCGACCAGGCGGTCGCAGACGGCGTCGCAGGGGCAGCTGTTGCAGGTCGCAGCGGCTTCGAAGCTCGTGCAGCCGCCCTGCACGCAGACTTCATCCCGGTTGCAGGCGTCATTGCAGCCGCCGCAGTGCAGGGGGTTGCTGTCGAAGTCGACACAGGCCAGGCGCCCATCGGTGGCGTCGCACTGGTTCTGTGGGCAGTCGGCGCCGGCGGCGTCCTTGCAGACGCCCGCGTCGCAGATCTGGTCGGCCGTGCACACGTTGTCGCAGGCGCCGCAGAAGTTCACGTCGCTCTGCATGTCGACACAGCTTCCGTCGCACAGGGTTAGCCCGGGTCGGCACAGGCAGTTGCCGTTCTGGCACGACTCGGAGTTTTCGCACTGGATGCCACAGCCGCCGCAGTGGTCGGGATCGGCGAAGGTGTCACGGCAGGTGTCGCCGCAGCGGGTCAGGCCGTCGGCGCACAGGCAGGTGCCACCCAGGCAGGCCGAGTCGAAGATTTGGTCGCAGTC
This sequence comes from Myxococcales bacterium, assembly GCA_029880325.1. Taxonomy (GTDB): domain Bacteria; phylum Myxococcota_A; class Polyangia; order Polyangiales; family JAFGIB01; genus JAOUOP01. Next base: position 79,496 of record JAOUOP010000016.1, read on the forward strand.
GTCGCCGCAGCCGCCGCAGTGGTTGAAGTCCGAGCTGGGATCGATGCAGCTGCCGTCGCAGGCGATCTCACCTGCATTGGGGCATACGCAGGCACCGCTCTGGCAGGTGGTGCCTGTCGGGCAGCTGTCGCCGCAACCGCCGCAGTGGTTTACGTCGCTGCTGATGTCGACGCAGCTGTCGCCGCATTGAATGGTGCCCGCCGGGCATACGCACACGCCGCCGGCGCAGAGCTGGCCTGCGATGCCGCAGTCGCCGGCGCCCGTGCACTCGACACAGAGGTTCGAGTCGGCGTCGCAGAAGGGCGTGTCGCCGCCGCAGTGGTCGTTGGTGGTGCAGGGTACGCAGCGGTTGTCGCTCACGCGGCAGGCCGGCGTGCCGGGCTTGGTGTCGCAGTTGCCGTCTCCGAGACATTCGACGCAGAAGCTGATGCTGGTCTCGCAGTAGGGAAACTCATTGGGGCAGTCGCCGTTGCCGGTGCAGGGCGGTAGGCAGCGGCCGCCGCGGCAGCTCTCGTCGACGCCGCAGGCGTTGCCGCAGACGCCGCAGTGGTCGACGCTGCTCGAGGTGTCGACGCAGCTGCCGTCGCACAGATCGGTGCCCGGCGCACACACGCACTCGTTGTCGACGCAGGTGTTCTCGACGCCGGTGCAGTTGGTGTTGGTCAGGCAGTCCACGCACTGGTTGCGCGTGGTGTCACAGACGCGCGCGCCACAGGTGGAGTCGTCCAGGCACTGCACGCAGAGGTTGCGACCGGTGTCGCAGACGCTGCGGCTGCCGTTGGTGCAGTTGTCATTGCCCACGCACTGCACGCAGGCGTTTGCGTCGGTGTTGCAGTAGGGGGTGTTGCCGGGGCAGTCGCCGTTGGTGGTGCAGCTGTCGACGCAGCGGTTGGTGCCAGGGTCGCAGGCCTGGTCCGGCGAGCCGCAGTTGGCCGAGCCGATGCACTGCACGCATTCACCCAGGGTGTCGCTGCAGTAGGGCGTGGCGCCGCCGCAGGTGGCCGAACCGGCGCACTCCACGCAGGTATTGGTCACCGGCGAACACACGGGCGTGGCCGCGTCGGTACAGTTGGCGTCGCCCATACACTCGACGCACTTGCCGGCGTCGCTGCAGAAAGGGGTGCTGCCCATGCAGTCGCTGGAGGCGGTGCACTCGGGGGGCGGTCCGGCGTCGACAGTGGTCGTGGCGTCGGCAGCGGCGTCGGGCTGTCCCGTGCTGCTCGCGCCCGAGTCGCCAGCGTCGAGCGTGCTGCTCTGGCCGCCGCCGTCGTCGGTGGCGCCACCGTCATTGTCCTTTTTACCGCCACCATCGTCGCCGCCGCAGCCGGCGAATAACAAGGTTGAGGCGATCAGCGAAGCGAGAAGCAAAGTCGTTCGTTTGCGCACGGGTCCTCCTGCAGAGACGACGCCCCACCGAGACGCAGGGGCGCGATCCAATCCATGGCCGTGGAGACCGGCTTTTGCCGACTTGCACGTCAAAACGCGGGGGGCATGTACGGGAGGGTGCGCAGCCGCTGGAAGCGCCGCAGGTGCAGCCACAGTGTCGTTTGCGGTTGAGAGCACCGATGCGAGAACAGCGGGTCGCAGCACCGGGCCGATTGCCGCTATTGACCATGGTTCAACACACGGCTACAAAAGCTCTTCCACGAACGTAGCCCAGCACGGTACGCGCGGCTGCGTGGGTGGAGAGGCGTCGGCAGCGGAGCACCAGCGTGGCTTCATCGGAAGAAGAGGCGATCGTTCGCGACACCATCCGCGCCTTTCGGGGCAAGGAGATCGAGGCCAGTTGGGAGCGGCTGGATCGGCCCGACGCCGTGCTCTTCGGTTCGCTGTGGGCGACGCTGGACGAGCTCGGGGTGCTCGCGCTCGGTCTACCCGACAGTGATGGCGGCCTCGGACTCGGTCCGCAGGCTCGCTTCGAGGTCTTCAGCGAACTCGGCGCAGGCTCGCCCGCCCTGGCGCTCGCCGTGCTTCTGCACAGCAGTGCGCTGTCGCTGCTGCACGAGCCCGCCGCCGGTCTGAGCGCCGAGTTGATCGAGCGCATCGAGGGCCGCCGATTGACCCTGGTGGGGCCGCTGCTCTCCACCACTCCGTCCGCGGCGTTGGAGCTGCACAGCAACGGCGGTCGTCTGCTCCACGGCCACCAGCGCATCGCCCAGGCCCACGCCGACTTCCTGCTGATCGCGGCCAGCACCCCCGATGGACCGAAGCTCGCGCTGGTGGCGGCCGACGCCGAGGGCCTGGAGTTTCTGCCCGTGCCCTCCAGCCACGGACTGCGCGGGCTGCCCTTTGGCGCGCTGCACGCCGAAGCCGCGGCGGTCGAGCACGTGCTGCCCTGGCCCGAAAGCGGCAGCGTCCAGCGCCAGGCCGACGGCCTGCTGGCGGCGATACTGTGCGGCATGATGGGCGAGATGGCCCAGCGCTCGGCGGCCTACGCCATCGAGCGCTACCAGGGCGGCAAGCTGATCCACGAGCACGATGCCGTGCGCCAGCTGATCGGGCCCATGTGGCTCGCGCAGCGCGCCGCTCGCGCCCTGGCCCTCGAGGTCTTGCAGAGCGAGGCCGGGCCGGCCGATGCCGTCGCCTCGACCTTCGCCGTGGAACAGGCCCGTCGCAGTGGCCTCGACTCGGTGCAGAGCTTTGGCGGCTACGGTTACATGGAGGACTATCGCGTGGAGCGCTACCTCCGGGACGCCCACACCATCGATAACTTCTGGGTGCAGGCTGCGCGCCGCCAGCGCGAGCTGGCAGAGCGACGTTTTTCGGAAATGCTCGGCTGAGGACCATCATGACTGTCGCGCAAGACGATTCGCTGGAGCAATCGGAGGCGGTGGCGTCCTCGCCGCCACAGGCCCCGGAGTCCGCCGAGCCCGAAAAAAGCAAGACCGAACGCAAGCCTTTGGGTCCGGCGGTACACACCACCGCCCGCATCGATCCCATCGAGCTGTCCTACCGGTTGCGCGCCTTCGAGAACTACCCGATCGCCGAGATGCTGCGCCGGGCCGACCGCGCCGTTTACAACCAATGCCTGGAAGAACAGGCCCACGCTCGCCAATTCACCGAGCGTCATATCTGGCCCTTTGTGGAGCAGTGGGATCAGGTCGCGGCCGAGGAGCACGGCTTCGTGCCCTGGCCCGCCATCGATGCGGGCATGGAATACGGTCTTTTGAGCCTGATGGTGCCGGCCAACCTCGGAGGTCGCGGGGTCGGTGCCGTCGCCGGTGCCGTGCACGCCGAGGAAATCGCCGCCGCCGACGCTGGGGTTTTCGTGCTCTTCGGCGCCCACGAGCTTGCCATGGCCGGCATCGCCGCCTCGCTGCATCCGGGGCCGCTCTTTCGCATCATGGGCGAAATCGCCGACGGCGAAAAACGCGGCAAGGCGGTGCTCCTGGCCCTGGCCTACACCGAGCCCACCGCCGGCAGTGACGTGGAAGACGGTGAGGACATCGCACGCGCCAAGCTGGCCTCGCGCTGGGAGCAGGTGCCCGGAGGCTATCGCGTCAACGCGCGCAAGGTCTTCATCAGCAATGGCTCCATCGCGCGTTACTCGATGGTGGCGGCGTGGGGCGACCCCAGCCGCCCCAACGAGACCGCCATGGGCTTTCTGATCCCCAACGATGCGCCCGGGTACTCCGTGGGCCGCGTCGAGCGAAAGATGGGGCAGCGGCTGTGCCCGGCCTCCGAGATCATCTGCGAGGACGTCTTCGTGCCCGAGGAAAACGCCTGGCACCTGACCGACAACGCCCGCATGATCGACACGGTTCTATCGATCACGCGCGGCCCGGTCGGCGCCATGAGCGTTGGCATCGCCCGTGGCTGCATGGAGCGTACCCTGAAATACCTGGCGCAAAAGCGCGTTGGCGGACGTTGGCTCTTCGAGGAGCAATGGGTGCAGCTGCTTTTGGCCGAGATCTTCGGTCGCATCCAGGCTGGCCGCGGCTTGTACATGGACGCGGCCTTCGCCCTCGAACACTGGGGCTTTGGAAAGCTGCAGCGCGCCACCGACACGCCGCTGGTGTCCATGGTGCGCAAGACCCGCGTCTTTCAGCGCATCCTCAACTCGGGGCAGGCCAGCCAGCAGATGGCCGCCGCCTATTCGCGCGCCGTTTCCAAGGAAGCGCTGCAGCGCTGCGTGTCGGTTTCGTCGACGGCCAAGTTCATGTGCAGCGACATGGCGGTCGAAGTTTGCGGCCGCGCCATGGACATCCTGGGCGAAGACGCCAACGACCCCCAGTGGGGTGTCGAGAAGTGCCTGCGCGACGCCAAGCTCGGGCAGATCTTCGAGGGCACCAATCAGCTCAACCGCCTGCACGTCACGCGCGGGCTCTTGCGAAGGCAGTGAGGGGCAAGGCCATGGCATTACTCGACACTCGACTTTGGCGTTCGCGACGGGCCCTGGCCTCGGGGGCGCTTCGGGCAGCGCTGCGCATCGGTGGCGTCGAGAGCAGTGAAGGTACGCTCGCCCGCACCCTGCGCGACTCGCGGGCTTCGGGCAACCTCAGCTTCGCGCGCGACTGGAGCTTCGCGCAGCTGCTCGAGTGGGCCGCGAAACGCTACAAGCATCGACCCTTCGTGGAGTACGGAAACCAGCGCATTTCGTTTTTGGAGATGAACCGCCGCGCCAACCGCGTGGCCCGCAGCCTCGAGCGCGCGGGCCTGCGAACAGGCGAGGGCGTAGCGCTCATGATGGGCAACCATCCGCGGTTTCTCGAGGTCTTCTTCGCCACCCAGAAGCTGGGTGCCTATTGTGTGCCGATTAACGCAGGGTTGATCGGCGAGGGGCTTGCCTATATCCTGGGTCACTCCGAGGTCAAAATCGCCGTCCTCGATCACACCACGGTGGGGGCCGTGGGAGAACTCGCGGGCCAGCTCCAGGGACTCGAGCGCATCTACGTCTCGAGCGACGAGGCAGGGGCGGGCTTTTGCGTGCCCGACGGCATGCGCGGCTATGTGGAGCTCGAGGCCGGCATGGTCGACGACGGGGATAACCTCGGCCGCTGGCCCGACCCCCAGGCGCCCTGTCTCCTGCTTTACACCTCGGGCACCACGGGCTTGCCCAAGGCGGTGGTGACCACCTTTGGCAACACCCGCGTCAAAGCCATGGGCCTGTTGGCCAATGCCCAGTACAACGCTGGCGACAAGCTCTACACCTGCTTGCCCCTTTTCCATGCCAACGCGCTCCTGCTCACGGTGATGCAGGCCCTGTGGGTGGGCATCCCGGTTTACATCGGCAAGCGCTTCAGCGCCTCGCGCTTTTGGGGGGAAGTGGCTGACAGCCAGGCCACGGCCTTCAACACCGTCGGCAGCATGATTCCGATCCTGCTCAAGACCCCGCCGTCGCCGGACGACCGCCGCCATCGCGTCAAGCGCGTGCTCAGCGCCGCCTGCCCCAAGGACGCCTGGGAGCCCTTCGAGGAGCGCTTCGGCCTCGACATCTGGGAGGCCTACGGCGCGGTCGATGGCGCCGGCGTGGCCATTGCAAACCTCGGCAACTGTCCCGTGGGCTCGCTTGGCAAGATGCCCGCGCGCGGCAAGCTGGTCGACGATCAAGGCAACGAGGTGGCCACCGGCGAGGCTGGCGAGCTGATCGTCTTCGTCGGCCGTGGGCGCGAATCGGGCGTCCAATACTTCAAGAACGAAGCGGCCAGCAGCGACAAGGTGCGCGACGGCTGGCTGCACACCGGCGACACCATGCTGGTGGACGACGCCGGCTATCTCTACTTCGTCGGCCGCAACACCGACTCCATGCGCCGCCGCGGCGAAAACGTCTCGGCCTACGAAGTCGAAAAGCAGGTCGATGCTCACCCGGACGTGCTCGAAAGCGCGGCCTTTGGCGTGCCCTCCGAGCTCGGCGAGGAAGACATCATGGTGGTGGTGGTTCCCATCGAGGGCCGCAGCATCGACGCCGCCGGCCTGCTCGACTTCCTGCGCGCACGCTTGCCAAAGTACGCCCTGCCTGCCTACATGGAAGTCGTCGAAGAGATCCCCAAGACCGGCACCCATCGCGTGATCAAGACCGAACTCAAGGCGCGTGGCGTGACCGCAAAGACCGTGAAACTATAGATGCCCGCCGGCGCAGTCCCGGCGAATCGAACGGAGCCCACCATGCGAGATGTCTACGTCGTTGCCGCCGGCATGATCCCCTTTGGTCGCCACGAGGACGCCGGCATCAAGCAGCTGACGGGGCGCGCTCTGGAGGCACTCTTCAAGGACAGCCCCGTGGGCAAGGAAGCCCTGGAAGCAGCCTGGTTCAGCAACTCGGGTTGGGGCATCGGCAGCATGGACCCCGAAGCCCTTCCCAACGTGGCCCAACCCTGCATCCGTGGACAGGTCGCACTCGCCCCCAGCGGCATCGATGGCATCCCCATCATCAACGTCGAAAACGCCTGCGCCAGCGGATCCACGGCTTTCAATAATGCCTACATGGGCGTGGGCTCGGGCATGTTCGACGTGGCCCTCGCCGTCGGCGCCGAAAAGATGAGCGTACCCAAGGACGCCGACGCCGAGACCAAGAAGCGCAGCCTCGGCTCGATGATCGCCGGCACCGACGTGGAGGTAATGACCGCCGCCATGGGCGCCATTCGCGAGGCCGCCGAAAAGAAGCGCAAGGAGGCCGAGGCCCGCGGCGAGGTGAAACAGAAGAAGCAGCGCGAAAATCGCAGCCCCTTCATGGACTTCTACTCGGCCCTGGCGCGCGCCCACATGGAGCAATACGGCACCACAGTCGAGCAAATCGCCGCCATCGCCGCCAAAAATCACAACCAGGGCGCGCTCAATCCATACGCCCAGTACCGCTTCAAGATGACGGTCCAGGAAGTGCTCGACGACGACGAGGTGAGCTTTCCCCTGACGCGCGCCATGTGTTCGCCCACCGGCGACGGCGCTGCGGCCTGCATCCTGGTTTCCGGCGACTATCTCAAGAAGCTCGGCCAGGTGCGGCCGGTCAAAGTGCGGGCCTCGGTGCTTGGTTCGTCCAAGATGAATACCTCTGGCGCCCAGCGTGCCAAGGAGCTGGCCCAGCTGGCCTATGAGAAAGCCGGCGTGGGTCCCGAGGACATCGACATGGCCGAGGTGCACGACGCCACCGCCGTGGGCGAACTGCTGCAATACGAAAACCTGCTACTATGCCCGGAAGGGGAGGGCGGTCGTTTCGCCGAGTCGGGCGCGTCTGCGCTGGGTGGCAAGTGCCCCGTCAATCCCTGTGGCGGCCTCGAGTCCAAAGGCCATCCCATCGGAGCCACCGGCCTCGCCATGGTGGCCGAATGCTTCTGGCAGCTGCGCGGTGACGCCGGCGAGCGTCAGGTCGAGGGTGCGCGCCTGGCGATGATCGAAAACGGCGGAGGCTTCCTGGGCCAGGGCGAAGCCGCCATCGTCATGAATATCCTGGAAGGGCCCTCCAGCTAGGAAAGAAACGACGCCGGCACAGCGACCGACTCCGAGCCCCTGCGCCATCGGGTGGCGTCCACGTGGGGGGCGTTTACGCTTCGCCACGGGCGGGGTGGGTCGGGTTCCATGCGGCCTTGTTGTCTTCGGGTTGATGTTCGTCGTCGCAGTGCTCGGCGCCTGTGCCGGCTCGAGCTCGCAGGCGTCCGCGGATACGCACAGTCCCCGTGCACGCAGGCGGTCGCCACCGCGCAAAGCGCAGGCGGACCCGCGCGATCCAGTCGAGGCGCTCCTCAAGCGCCTGCCGCGCGGTGCTGATCGCTGCGTCGTGGCGCGACCGGCGCGTCTCAGCCCCGCCCACCGCCAGCTCTTCGTGCGCATGAGCCAGGGCGAGCCGATGGCCTGGCTGGCGAGCCTCGAAGTCGAAGCCTACGCGCTGGCCGAGCGCAGCTCCCCGGATGGTCCCGGGGCGCGCATCTCCCTGCTGTGGGTGCGCGGCCCGCGTCGGCAGGTGCGCGAGGCGCTGCAACGGGGCTCCGGTCTCGATTTGCGCTGGGGCGATCTGGATTGTGGCGTCGGGGGCTGTCGCCGCGTGGTGGCGACCTTCGTGGACGAGTCCATCGTGCGCATCGAGCGCGGCCGTTTCCCCTCCCGGCCCCCGCGCGGTGCTGAAGCGCGCTGTGCCGCCCTGGCCCGCGACCATCCCGGGGCGCTGGAGCTGGCAGCCCGTCGCAGCCGCCGGATGGTGCGGGCCGGCAGCCTGGGATTGCCGCTGCGTTCCACCACCGTGGTCGAGCCCTCGGCGCGTGGACTCTTGCTGCAGCGGATCGACATGATGAGCGGTCTGGAAGCGGCCGCCAATGCGCTCTCGGGGGAACTCGGACGGCGCTTGGCCGAACGCCCGCGGGGCCGGCTCGGAACCGAACTCGAGCGCAAGGTGGTGGGCGACGAACTGCGGGTGGTGCGCGAGGTGCGCTGGCAGGATTTGGAGTTGGCTCGCGACGATGAGCTTCGCTTGCGCGACGCGCGCCGGGAGGCCGAAGTCGTCGATCGCCTCACGCCATTGGATGAGGTCGACGTCAATGATCGCGAAGCGCTGTTGTCGGCGGTCGGCCTGCGGCTGGAGCGCGCCGCTGGCGCTGGCGGCATGATTGCCAACACCATGTTCGGCGAAGCGCGCACCTTGCTCGAGCGAGGTCTCACACGCTTCCCCGAGGATCAGGGCCTGGCGCTCTTGCTCACGGAGCTGCTCTTGCAGTCCAAGGACTCGGCGGCGCGAGCGTTGGAACTGGCCGAGCGCTTCGCCGAGCGTCCGGGGGCGGCATCGAGTTGGAAGCTTCGACGCAGGCACGCGGCAGCCCAGCTCGATGAGGCATCCTTGGCAAGGCATTTGGTCAGCGATGGCCTCGTTTCGAGAGGCACCGCGCGCAAAGTAGCCCGAGCGATTCGCGAGGCCATGACCCAGGGTCAGGACTACGAGCGCGCGGAGCGTCGTGCCCTGGTGTTGGCAAAGTAGACTTGCAGTTGGAAGGTGGTGCGGGCAGGATCGCGCGCCGTGGCATCCACTGTACGCATGAAGACCCAGGTGGCGTTCGGGGTCGGCGCCGCCGCCGAAGCGTCCGTCAACATCGTCTTCTACGCCCGCTACCGCATCGACAAAAATCGCCACACGCAAGTGCAGCGCGAACTCGACGACAGGCGCATGGCGATGGCGGCGGAGGGTTGAGTGGGCGCCTAGATGTGCTCGGCGGGAGTCATGATCCGCTCTCGGGACCGCTACGGCGCCAGCTGCGGCGTCCGGTCCCCTTGAAATACACGGAGTATTCCGGCGGCGGGCCAAGGCTTGCGCCGGCAGCCGCAGCTGCTCTACTGCGTGACCTGCAGCACGTGAAGCGTCGTGCCAGGCTGGCCGCTCTGCCAGGTCAGGCCCTCGCCGTAGGCGACGCGGCCGTTGGCGATGCTGATGGTGCCGGCGACCGTCCCGCCGCTGGAGGGGATTTCCTTGAGAATGTCGCCGGTTTCGACGTCGAATACCACGAGGGTGGTGCCCGCGCCGACGAAACCGACGCCGTTGGCCACGCTCATGCGTCCCCAGACCGCGCCGGGCAGTGGCTTCTCCCAGACGATGTCGCCGGTGCCGCCATCGAGGGCGAAGAGGGTGCCGTCGGGGTCTTCGTTGTGCGCGAAGAGCATGTGTTTTCCGGACCAGGTGGAGTTGACGAAGATGCCGACGGTGCCGTTGGTGGAGCCGGCGCCCAGGTTGCGTGACCAGACTTCGCTGCCATCGTCGCGGCGCAGGGCGTGGGCGGTACCGGACTTGGCACCGGCGGAAACCAGCTCCGTCATCGTGCCGTCGACCATGGCCTCGTAGAGCACGGGGTTGGCGCCGAAGTCGAAGTCGGGGCCGTCGCGCATGCCGATGCCACCGCCGAAAGTGTCGTTTTCCTCGCGCTGGTTCTTCCAGATGATTTCGCCGCTCTCGACGTCGAAGGCGATGAGCGCGTCGGAGGTATCGGTCGCCGGGTGGCCGTAGTTGTTGCCCGTCGAGCCATAGATGCGTCCGGTGGCCATGTCCGCCGAGGGAGACGACCAAATGGCGGCACCCTTGGCGTCCATCGGGACCGTGTAGGTGACCCAGCTCACTTCACCGCTGTTGCGGTCGAGGGCGGCCAGGTAGCCGCGGAAGGCGCCGCCGAAGAGTTCGCGCCCGCCGCTCGAACCCCCGATCACAACCAGGTCATCGACGACAAGCGGTGAGGATGAGCCATCGGCGCCCTGACCGTCGGGTGCCTGGGTCCACAGCACCGAGCCATCCTCGGCGTTCAGGGCCACGATCTGACCCTGGGTATCGTTCACGTAGAGCGTTCCGTCGGCGTAGGCCATCGAGGCGGTGCTGGAGGGGCTCGCTGCCCACAGCTCGGTGCCGGTGTCGGCCTCGAAAGCGCGAACGCCCGCCGCGCTCGAGGCGAAGATGCGATCGCCGACCTGCAGCGGCGCGCCGTAAACCGAACTGCCCATGTCGGCCGACCAGATTTCTTCGAGGCTGGCGGCGTTGTCCTTGGTCAGGACGGTCTCGGCGCGATTGAAGTAGCTCGATGCGAGATCGTAGCCAATCATGGTCCATTCGGCGTCGCCGCTGGCGCCCTGGCTGTTGCCGGTGCTCGAGCTGCCGGTGGAAGCGGAAGCTTCCTGCCCACTGCCGCCGTCACCACCCTCGCTCTTCGATCCCGCGTCGGAGCCGGAAGCCGACTTGGAGTGCGCGGCCATCGCAGTGTCCGATTCATCGTCCGAATCGCTACAGCCCACGGCCAGCAAGGCCGCAGAAAAAAGCACCAGGCAACGGGCGAATGTGCCGAACATGCCGAAAGGGTTGTGATTTGGCGCCATCGCTTCTCTCCGCGCTTCAGTCGATGTTCTGGTGACGACCTGCGGCAGGCAACGCTGCCCGCTGCAAAATCCCGCGCTTGAACTCAATCGTCAACACGGGCTCGCTGTAAAATCCGCGGCGGGCCGGTCGTGGCCTTCTGCTGTCGCCCGTGGGAGCGAATCCGCACGACGGTTTCCGAGGTGGTCTCGGTGCTGCGTTCGCGCAACAGTGCTTCGGAGTCGTGGAGGACTTGTCGGGAGCCGTCGGGGGCGATGCGCAGCCTGTGCCCGTACTCGGTCCAGCTCGCAAAGTCGTCGCTGGAGCAGAGCATGGTGCGCATCAGCGTCCAGGCTTCGAGCTTGGAATTGAAGTCGTCGCTCTTGGCCGTGACTTCGACAGGGTTGACGACGCAGCGGTATCGACTGCCCGACGGCATTTGCAGCTCGACGGTTTCCGTCGCTGGCAAGGGCTGCCAGTGGGGTGTCTTCTTTTGATGGGGCCGATGGCGGTTGACCAGGGCGCGCCAGGTTTCTTGCGCCAGATCAGGCGGTGGGATCGCTTCCCCTCGATCGCCGGCGGGCTCGAACGCCAGCGGAGGTACGAACGGCCGCGTGGGCAGCGCCCGTGCCGGTTCGGCTGGAGACGCGCCGATCGCCGGCGCGTCTCCGGTGCGCTGCGGATCTCCGGCGTTGCAGGCGAAGGCACTGACTGTAAGCCAGACTCCCAACACGGGAACTACCACAAAGAGGGACATGCGAGAGGCCACGGGCGCCACAGCATATCGAACGTTTGGCGCCCATGAACGTGGGCAGTTGTTTGGCGGGCGTTTGTTTGGCGGGCGCGTCGGTCGTGCTCGTGGCACGCCCTGCTGCACCTAGCACAGCCGGGCTCGCGCCTTGTTTGCCCTCAAGCACCGCCAGGCACGTGCGGTCTAACGATCAAAGGGATAAGCTGCGGGGGCACACCGCGGCCTGCCTGGCAGCACGGTGGACGCACGGTGCCTGAGGACACGGGGCGGCTCTTGCCCCGCCAGCTTCATCCCTCTGTTGGGCGGTACTGAGCACGACGCTCATCGGCGCCTGCGCCAGACACGAGCGTCGCGCCTCTGATGGACGACGGCAAGAACAACGATGCCCGTTGACTCAGCCCGAAAGTAGTCAGCGTAAGGGAAACGACGCAACAGGGCGCGCCGCGTCTCCTTGTGCACCAGCGGGAACTGCGTGGGTAGCTCCTGAGCACGTGCGAGGACGCTGTCGAGCTCATCTACAAGTTGTGACCCAAGGTCCTCTTCCTGCTCGTCGTACCACTCGACTGCAGCGGCGAGGTCCTTCCGCGCAGACTGACGGAAGCGGATCGGTCCGCTCACTTCGATTGCCGAGGGCGACTGCGGAGTTCGTCGCGAACCTCTTCCCAAGGGGCGGTGTCCTCGGGATGGGCCTCAGCTTCGGCGAGTCTTGCCTCGAGAATCTCGATGTGCCAGTCCGGCACTGGGACTCGCTCTGCCGAGGCGGCGGCTGGCGCTGCCGGCGAGGCGAGCGCGGGAGCTGAAGCGGCACGCGGGGCGGAAAAACGTCGCTCCAATACGCACCAAGACTACAAGTTTACACCCCCGTCCGGCCCCCGGACGTACCAATGCGTGCCCGGGCTCGAACCGGGCACGCGATTGACCGAAGCTGCGCCACAGTTATGGAGGAGGGTGACAGCGACACCGACGGAGCACCCTCATCTTCCACGTTCCAGCTGGCCAGATGACGTCTCGATCGCCGGCGCGCCACAGCGCCTTGCAGCGACTTCCGACCCACCTTGAGCCTACTTCTGCAGGCGACTTCCGACCCGCCTTGAGCCTACTTCTGAGTGAAGTCCGTCCGCGCGGCGGTCGCCGATCGGCCCGAGCCTACTGGCCTTCTGCCCAGGCCCACGCTCAGGCGCCGCGCCGAGGTATTTCACTCAGGAGTAGGCTCAAGGTGGGTCGGAAATTCGCGACAGCTCGCCGAAGATCCAGCGCCGGCCGCGTAGCCCGCGCCCTCGGTGGGGGGGCACGGGCTGGCCACGGACTGCTGCTCCCGACCTTCGGCCGGCTGCGCCGCCCCGCTGGCTCGGGCCCGCGCCTTCGGTCGCGCGGCACGGGCTGGCCGCAGGCTTCCGCGCTCGACCTCCGCCCAGCCTGTACGCGGGTCCCGGCCGATTCCGGACGGGACCCGCGTACAGGCTGGTTACGTTCGATCCCCGGACCGGCTCGCCCGACCGCACACCCATTGGCGCTGTGGTAGCATGGCGCGCGTCGCCCGGACACGACGCCGGCGTTGGACCATGCCAGCAGCCCCAGAGCGTCGTCAGTCGGCATCCACCATCGCGCGTGGTCTGTGGCGGCGCTGGGGTCTGGATGCGCTGGGCATGCTGTGCGCGATCGGCTTTGCGCTGCCGTCGCTGCGCTATCCATTCGGCATGGATCAGCCGATCCACTGGTATGCGGGCAAGGGCTGGCTGGAAGGGTACATGCCCTACGCGACCGCGGTGAGCACCAAGCCGCCCGCGGTGTTCCTGGTGCACACCGCGAGCATCGCGGTGCTTGGCGATCACCAGTGGTCCGTGCGCGTGGTCGACATCCTGAACATGCTCCTCGCCAGCGCGCTCATCGCGACGTTTCGGCCGCGCTGGCCGCTCCAAAACGGCCGCGCGCGCGCCATTCGACCGCGGGCCGCGGGCGAGCTCGGCGCCGCATGCCTGATGATGGCGTGCATTCTCTACGCGTTCTTCGACTGGACCAGCCTCGGGCATCCGGACGCGTGGCAGGGGACGCTCATGATGATGCTCGCGTGGGTGGTCGTGCGCGCGCCGGGCGGCGAGGTCGGGCCGCGCCGCGCGTTCTTCGCCGGCGTGGTGGCGGGCCTGTCGCTGGGCTTCAAGCACGTCGCCATCGTGAGCGCGGTGATCTTCGGCGCGGCCGCGGTGCTGATGGCGCGGCGGGACGAGCCAATCAGCGGCGCGCTGCGCAACGCCATCGCGTACGTCGCCGGGCTGTGCGCCGTGCTCGTCGCGCTCGCCGCGCCGTTCTACCTGACGGGCACCTTCGGGCCTTTGCGCGAGATGATGGTTGACCACATCCAGCGCTACGCGGAGCACGCCACCGGCGACCCGTTGCGCGATCTGGGCTGGCTCGGGCCCGGCCATGGTCTGGCACCGGCGCTGCTGGGCGTCGCGCTCACGGCGCTCGGTATCGCGCGCGCGGTGCGGCGCGGGGATCGACGCGATCGCTGGGTCGGCATCGCCATCCTGGCCGTCGTCGTCAGCGCGCTGGTCACGGTCGCGCTGCAGCGGCGGGGCTTCCAGGCCCACTCCTACGGCTACCAGTTCCTCGTGCTGGCGCCGGCGCTGGCGCTGGGCATCGCCTGGGGCCTGCGTCGCCTGATGCCGGGGCGCGGGGGCCGACAGCTCGCGGTCGCCGCGCTGCTCTCGCTCGTCAGCCTCGCGCTCGAGCCCGAGTGGCTCTCGACGCCGGGGCATCACTATCGCGCGGAGTGGCGCGCCTTCGCCGCTGTTCTCGCCGGTCGACTCGACCATGAGAACGCGCTCGATCCCTACGTGGGGCACCAGCGGACGATCGACAACTACCGCCGCCAGCTCGCGGCCGCGCGCCGCATCGACGCGAGGAAGCGTCCGGGCGACACGCTGTGCGTCGACGGTTTCATCGGCGCGCTCTACCAGCTCACCGGTTTGCGCTGCACCTCACGCTTCATGGTCTCGGTGCCCTTCCTGCGCTCGGCGTCTCCGCGGTGGCGCGCAGAGTACCAGCGGATGTGGGACACGCGGCCGCCGACCTTCTTCGTCAGCTTCTCCGATCGGGTGGTGCTCGCCGAGCAGATGCGGGCGCGCGGCTACCGCGCGGAGGTGATCGACGACGGGCTCGAGCCGAGCTTCGTGCTGTTCGAGCGCCGCCCTCGACCATGAAAGCCCGCTGGCGAGTGTCTATCCTCTGCGCCAGGCGATGGGCGCAGCGGAACAACCGAAAGGCGTTGGGCTTGCGATCTGGGCGTTGGTCTTCGTCGGGCTGCTCCTGAGCGCCGGCCGGCACCCCGTGGTCGGCGACGCCGGTCAGATATGCCTGATCGCGACGCAGCTCGAGCACGGTGCGCTGGGCACCCCGAGGCGCGAGCGGCGCGACCTGACCCAGGGCCCCGACGGATCCTGGTACAGCAAGTACGCGCTCGGTGGTGTGCTGCAGTGCAGCGCCGCACAGCTCCTCCGGCGGATGGGACCGTCCGGCCCGGAGGCGCCAGTCGGTCGATTGCTGATGGCCGCGCCGCCCGCCGCCGTCGCGGCTGCTGTAGGGCAGCGGAATCGTGGGGATTGGGGCCTCAGCGGTAGTAGGCAGCCTGGCATCCGGTGCCGATATGGCTGAAACTGGGGATGCCTAATCTGAAGTTCCATGCCCAAAACAGCGAAACCGCCCGGAATACCAGGCGGTTTCGCTGTTTTGGGCGTGCAGCTTCAGCCTAACTGTGCGGGCGATGCCCGCTGTCATTGCGATGACAGCGAGTGCACTTCGCGCACCTGCACCCTGACGCGGCCTCCGGGTGAGTCCTGTACCGAGGTTGGCGTGTGGTGCTTGGCCGGCTTCTGTGGCAGCGGCCTCTGCGTGGCGCGCGAGAGCCAGCACACGTTCGAGATGGCCTGTCAGTCACGCCGGGAGCGATTCGGGCGTGGCGCTCCCGGAACAACCCCCGCCGATTCGCGGCAAGATAGCAACGTTGCGCCTCATCGCCGGGGCTTGCAAACGACTGGTCGGCCGGCATCAAGCCCTGCACGCGCAGGACCGCGCGACCGCCCCGAGCTGCTCTACAATGGCGAGCCGATCGAGAATGCCGGCGACTTCTGCGTGCCGCCGCGCTGCGCCTACACCGTCCAGGTGCCGCGCCTCTTCAGCGACAGCCTGCGCGACAACGTGCTGATGGGAATGGACCGCAGCGATGGGCAGATCACGGATGCGCTGCAGGCCGCGGTAATGGAATAGGAACTGGCCTAATTTGATCAAGGCATCGACACCGCCATCGGGCCCAAGGGCGAGGGCTGCCGCAGGGGCCGGTCGAGGGCCCGCCCCCGCGGATGCACGCCCGTGATTCGGGTTCATAAATTCTTCGCGCGCGCCCCACCCATAGACCGAGAGTCCAAACCACTGTCGCTCGTTTGCGGCTTGGTCGCGGTCGGGTGGGCAGGCTCGCGGGGCTGCCGGTGGTAGCCGACCTGCGAGCCTGCCGGGGAGAGTGGGGCGAGGCCGTCATCGACGCGGAGAAAACGAAAACGAATCGAAAGACTATCATTGGTATCGCACTCGTCGCATTTGGCTGCTGCATGGCATGTACGGCCAGTGACGCCATCGAGGGGCCCCCAGTGGGAGCGATGTCGCAGGCCCTGGAGGCTCGCGCGTCGAGTTGGAACTGGAACGGTGCCTCCGCCAGCATCTGGAACTGGTCGCCCGAGGCCTCGGTGATGCTCGATGCCTGGGAGTCCGGTACGGGCGCAACTCGAGCCGCCTACCGCTCCGGCAGCGCTGTTGCTTCCGGGCACATCGGTTCCAGGGCGCTGGTTCCGGCCACTGGCTATGGATGGTTGAGCGCGAGTCGGGGTAGCTGCGTGCAGCGGATTCTGACCGGCGGCGGTGCGCGCCCCTGAGTGGTGGCTGCTCGGCAATGCTCGGCTCGGCCCGGTTGGGGGTTGGGGGGGGCGAGGTCGCGGCCGTGGTCCGCACTCGGGGGCTGCGGCCGTGGCCGTGCTGGCGTTTGTTTTCGGCCCCCCACGCCCACCCATCAGGGTGTTTGGGCGTCGGATTCGTCCCGGTGGCGCCCGGGACCGTTGCGAGCGCCGGCGTCAGGACGTACACCTAGCCCGACTCCCAGCCCGGTCCCGACCGAGCAGGCCCGCCGGGGCAGCGGCGCTGGCCGCCGCTGGGCTGGTCGCCGCCCCGCACCTCGAACCGACCTTGTCCGCAGCAGCTCCAGACACCGCCTTGGGTGACCACAACGGCAAGGGCGACGGCGGTGCTCGCTGGACCCTCAGTCGAGCCGGCATCATCAACGTCTACCAGTACGGTGACGAGACGCTGCACTTCGGCGGCGGTCGGCTGCTTCTGCGCGGCGTCAATGGCTCGGGCAAGTCCACGGCCATGAACATGCTGCTGCCGTTCCTGCTCGATGGCGACACGCGCCGCATCGACGCCGCCGGTGAGCAATCCGGTGTTTTGCGCTCGTGGATGCTGTCGGGCCGCGAGGAGCCGCAGCCCCAGGGCTATCTTTGGCTCGAGCTCGCGTGCGGCGAGGAGTTTCTCAGCTTTGGTTGCGGCATCCGGGCCAACCGTTCGACCGATCGGGTGACCACCTGGTGGTTTATTACCTCGCGCCGTCCCGGCATCGATTTGCATCTGGTGGAGGGGAGGGTGCCGCTGTCGGCCGAACAGCTCCGCGGTGCGATCCATCCCGGGGTGGTCTACTCCCACGATCAGCGCGCCGCCTACCGGGCCGAGCTGCGCACGAGGCTCTTCGGCGGTGGCGATCTGGAGCAGCACTTGCGCCTCTTGCGCATCGTGCGCAATCCGCGCGTCGGCGATCGCCTGGACGCCGAGCTGCCCCAGTACCTGCAGGATGCGCTGCCGCAGCTGTCCGAGGCCGCCCTGGACGATGCCGCACAACCGCTTGAGGATCTGGAGGAACACCGTCGCAACGTGACGGATCTGGGCCGCACCGTCGAAGCCCTGGGCGCCATCGAGGAAGTCTACGCTCGCTACGCTCGCACCGAGCTGCATCGAAACGCGGATGCAGCGCTGGAGTCGACCGCGCGTCACGAGCGGCGACGGCGCGCGCAGGCGCGTGCCAGGGCGGCCGAGCAGGAGGCGGCGAAGGGCTTCGAGGCCGCCACACAAGCCAGATTTCGTCACGAACTGGAGCTTTCGCGACTGCAGGAGGAAATCACCTCGCTTCAGGCGAGCGATGCCTATCGCTCCGGTGCCGAGCTCAATGACCTGCGCAACCATGTGGGTAGTCTCGAAGAGGCCGTGCGGCAGGCGCGCGCTGAGGTCGAGCGTCGGCGCGCGGCCACCCTGCGAGCGTCGGCTGCGGTCGCCGAAGCTGTGCGCGAGGCCCGGGAGGTCCAGGGCGCGCTGGGTAGGCGCCTGTCGCAGCTCGCCGAACGCGCCAGCGACTGTGGCCTGGCCGCCCGCCCGCCAGCAAGCCCGGTGGCGGTGGCGGGCGATGCCGATCCACAGAGCACCGAAGTGCCCGCCACGCCCATCGACATCACGCCGCCTGAAAGGCAGCTGGCGGCGCTGCGTGCCGCGGCGCAGCAGCGAGGTCTCGACGTGGACGAGGTCGAACGCGCGCTGGGAGTGGTCGAAACCACCGAGCGAGACCTGCGCGCTGCGGAAGCCGCGGTCGCCGACGCCGAGGAGGCCCATGCCGCAGCCAGGGCCCAGCTGCAAGAGGCGCGCGGCGCATTCGAGACCGAGGTCTCGCGCTGGCAGCTGGCGGCCTCGGGCTGGCTCGAGCAGCTCGTGAAGCACTGCGACGAACACGGTCTCGAGGCGGCGTCCATGCCGGCCGAGCTCGACAACCCGGCCGATCGCGTGGCGCTGGGCCAGTCGCTGACCGCGCCGCTGCGCCAGCTCGTCGATGTTGCGCGCACGCGCCATCAGGAGCGGCGCGCGGCGCTGCAGGCCGCACTCGAAAGCCAAGCGGCGCGCGTCGCCGAGTGCGAAGCCCGGGTGGCGGAGCTGGCTGCACGGCAGCTTGCCGACCCGCCCCAGCAACCATGGCAACGGCGCGAGGGGCGAGCCTGTCTGGCCGAGTGGATCGACTTCGCCGACGACCTCGACGCCGCATCGCGCGCCGGCCTGGAGGCGGCGCTGGAAGCCTCCGGCCTGCTCGCAGCCGAGGTGCACGAGGACGGCGCGCTCGAGCTGGTCAATGGTCAACTGCTGGTCATGGCTTCGGCGGCCGCGGCCACAGCGCCGCTGGGCCGGTTGCTGCGGGTCGAAGCGCCCGGCGGCTCCGCGAGCGCTTCGAGCGTGGCGGCCCTCGAGCGCGTTCTGGACAGCATTTCCACCGAGCTGAGCGCCCAGGGCGAACGCACGGTGATGGCCACGGGCGGCGAGTTTCGCCTGGGCGTGCTGCGTGGACGCCATACCAAGGTCGAGGCCGAGCACATCGGCGTCAGCGCGCGCCGCCGCGCGCTCGAGCGCCAGCGCGCCGAGGCGTTGCAGCAACTGGAGCGCGCCCTCGAGGCGCGAGGCGGGCTGCGCGCCGACCTCGAAGCGGCGACCGGGGCCCTGGCCGAGGCCAACGGCATGGCGACCGCCATCCCGCCCGATCGGGCGGCCATCGGCGCCCACCTGCGCTGGAAGCAAAGCGAGGAGGGCGTCGAGCGCGCCGCCGAGCAGCTGCAGCGCCGGCGCTCTGCCGCGCTTTCGGCCGAGCGGCAGCACGCCACGGCCGCCGAGCATCTGCACGGCCTGGCCCTCCGGCTGGCCTTGCCCTCGACGCAGCGGGCGCTGGCTGCCGTGCGCGGCGAGCTGAGTGCGGCCATCACCGAGTGCACCGAGGCCCAGAGCGAACTCAAGCGGTTGGCGCGGGCGGTCGAGCAATGGCGTGCGCGTGCCGCCGCCCGCGAAGCTGAGCGAAACGACGAACGCGAGAGCAGAACTCACCTCGAGCGCGTCGAGCACGAACTCGATGCCAGGCGGACGCGTTTGGCCACGCTCGAGGAGAGCATCGGTGCCGAGTACGCGCGCGTGGTCGCCGCCGTCGAAGAAGCTCAGGGGCAACTCAAAGTTAGTAAGCGGGGCCTGCAGGAGGCTGACGACGAGCGACTGGCAGCCCAAGCGCAGGTGACCGCCACGCGAGCAGCCCACGAGGCTGCCGCTGTCGAACGCCAGCGGGCCGAGGAGGAATGCCTGCGGCTCTTGCCCACGCTACGCGAAATTCTTGCCGTTCCCGGGCTCTTGGCGGCAGTCGTTCCGAGTGCGCCCGCGGACGACGAAAGCGAGCCAGAAGCGTCCGGCGCGGTCGAAGTCCCCGTCGCCTTCCCCGGCAGTGAAGAAAGCCCCGAGGGCCTGCGCCTGCTGGCCGAGGCCATCCGTACCCAGGTGCCTGCTCCCGGTGATGAAAAGGCGAGCGCCGACAGCGTGCGGCAATCCTTGCGCAAGCGCCGCGACGCGCTCGGTGCCGGCTGGGACGCCGAGGATCACCAGCCCGAGGAGCATTTGCCCTTGCGCATCGACGTCACCGGCCCGCTCGCACCCCAGGTGCCTCTGCCCGAGGCCGGCTTTGCCGTGCGGCGCCAGCTTCTGCATATGAAGGGGCTCTTGTCGGCCAAGCAGGATCAGGCACTTCGAAATCTGCTGCAGGGGCTGGTGGCGCGCGAGGTCGCCGAAAAGCTGCATGCGGCCGGCGAGCTCATTGCGGCGATGAACCGGCGGCTGTCGGCCATCACCACCAGTCACGGCATCGGCGTGACCCTGCGCTGGCGACAGCGGGACGACCTGGAGCTGGACCTCGCAGGCACCGTGCGCCTGCTGGCCAAGCCCCCGGATTTGCGCACCGCCGAGGAAGACGGTGCGCTCAGCGCTTCCCTCGGCCAGCGCATCGACGAGGCTCGCCGCGATGACCCGGAGTTGCCTTACCGCGAGTTGATCGGGCGCGTGCTCGACTACCGGCAATGGTATCGCATGGGGTTGATTCTGCATCGCCCGGGTCGCAGCGACGAACGCCTCAGCCGGCGCACGGCGCTCTCCGAAGGCGAAAAGAAGATCGTCTCCTATTTGCCGCTCTTCGCCGCGGTGGCCGCTTCCTGCGACGGCCTGGCCGTGCGCGCCCCGAGTGCGCCCCGCTTCGTGTTGCTCGACGACGCCTTCGCGAAAGTCTCCGAGGACAATCATGCCAAGCTCTTCGGTCTGCTCGTCGAGCTGGATCTAGACTTCATCGCCACCAGCGAGCGGCTGTGGGGAACCCATGCGAGCGTTCCGGAGCTGGCGATCACGGAGGTGATCCGTGACGCCGACCTGGGAGCCATCGTGCTGGAACACTCGCGCTGGAACGGCAGGCGCCAGGAGTTTCAGTGACTTCGCTGCCGCCGGATTCACCAACGCCCCCCGAGGGCGAGACGCCGACCACGGCTGCCGACGCCGGGCGCTCGCTCTTCCGCTACGTGGTGGGCGAGGAGTGGGCCGACTACCGCGCCATCATGGCGGTCTTTGCCGGCACCTTCTTCTCGGAGTTCACGCCCGAGGAGGTGGCCAGCAGGCTGCAGGAGGGGGGCCGCGGGCTGGATGCGGCGACCGTCGGCGACCGCCTCGAGAGCCTGCGCCGCTGGGGCAATCTCACGATTTCCTCGTCCGTGGGCAACCCGAGCAGCCTCGCCGACTACTACCGGCGCCGCAATCGCTACTTGATCACGCGCGCGGGGCAGGAAGTGCATCAGGTGGTGGAGGGCGTGCTCAGCCGTGTCGACGAAGTGCGCGACGTCTCCACCGGACGCCTGCGCGCCCTGCTCGATGCGCTGGAACGGCTCGAGCAACTCGATCCGCTCGCGGCCGATGCCACGGCCCTGGCCGACGCCGTCGGTGCCGTCTTCGACCCCCACGACGCCTTCACCAGCGAGATCACGCAGTTCTTCGCCGCCATCAATCAATGGCAGAGCCGCTACGATCTGTCGCCCGACGAGCTGCGCTTCTTCGCCGAGATCCTCGTGGGCTACGTGGGTGAACGACTCGACGAGATCGAGCGGGCCGCCCGCCCCATCGGCCGGCGCCTGGCTCGGCTGAGCCCGAGCTTTCGACCGCTGGTCGAGCGCTCAACCGAAAGTTTGGCGTCGCGTGTCGATGAAGCCGGGCTGTCGGCCAGTATCGCCGTGAGCCAGCGTGCCGGCGCGCGCCTCGAGGATTGGGAGCATCTTTGTGCCTGGTTTGTGCCCGCACCCGGCAGGCCTTCGCGCATCGAGACCCTGACCCGCGACGCCATCGCCGCGGTGCGCACCCTGACCTTGAACCTCACGCGCCTGTCGCGGGCGGGGGTGGGCGCCGCCTCGCGCCGGGCCGACTTCCTGCGCCTGGCCCGCTTCTTCTCCGAAGCCGAGCCCGACCAACTCCCCCGTCTGGCGGCGGCCGCCTTTGGCATCGCGCCCAGCAACCACTACGGCATCCCCGCGGCCGACGCCGACGATCCGGTGCCCACGTTCACTTCTTTTTGGGATGCCCCCACGGCGCCGGTTCCGGTCTCCATGCGCGAGCGCGGCGATCGGGTCAATCGTGGCCGCGCAAGCCCCATGCCCGAGCGCCTCCAAGAGCGCGAGCTGATGCAGCGGCGCCGCCAGCAGCAACGCGACGCCCGCGCGCGCGTCGATCGGGAGTTGCTCGACGAGCCGACGCTCGACGGCAGGCTCCTTTCTGCGGGCGCCATGCACAGGCTAGAGCAGTTGCTGGGCCGCGCCCTCAGCCGGCTCGGCACCCGCGCCCGCAGCGCCGAGTTGGTGGAGGGCACGGGCGAGCACGCCCTGGTTTGTCGCGTCGAGCGCAGTCCCGGAACGCACACGCGTGTTCGCTCGCCAGAGGGTACGCTCAAGCTGCTCGACCTGACGGTGTCGATCGGATCCCTCCATGCGCAGCAGCGGGCTGCGCCGGAGGTGCGCGATGGCCTCTGAACACGATCCCCAGGCGGCCCTCGAGCTGCGCGTCGGCGCGCGCCACCTGCTGCAGTGGCCGCTGACGTGCAAGGAAGCCGACACGGAGATGTTTCGCCTGATCCGGCGCCACGAAGCCGATCTTGACCGTTGGTTTACTCAGCGACTGGGCTACCGCCTGCACGTGGACGCCGACACGGCGCGGCTCTTCAAGCTCGGTAGCCTGCCCCATCGGAGGCCGCTGCGGGCGCGCACGGGGAGGCCATTTCATGCGCGCGAGTACGTGCTGCTGTCGCTGGTGCTCGCCTCCACCGCCGCGGGACCGGCCGTGATCAGCCTGCGGGACTTGATCGAGCAGCTTCGATCCTGCGCCGTCGAGGCCGGGATCGAGCTGGACGACGGGCCCTCGGCGCGGCGGGCGCTGGTGGCGGTCCTGCAGTGGATGATCGAGCGCGGCCTGGCCAGCGAGCTGCACGCCGAGGTCAACGCCTACGCGGGCGATGCCCAGGCCGACGCCGTGCTCAAGGTGCGCCCCGATCGCATCGCATTGATGGCCTTGCCCGCCCTGGCCGGCGCCATGGGCGCAGAGGATTTGCTCCTGCGGGCCGAGCGCCGCGACTCGTCGCGCCAGTGGATGCGTCGGCGCCTGGTCGAAGATCCCGTGCTCTACCGCAGCGATCTCAGCGAGGCCCAGTGGTCGGAGCTGCGCCGGCGCCTGGGGGAAGAGGAGCGCTTGCTGCACGAGATGTTCGAGCTGCAACTCGAGGCCCGCGCCGAGGGTGTGGCGGCCATCGACTCCAGCGGCTCGCTCGCCGAGCAGGCCTTCCCGGCCTCCGGCACCGTCGGTCACGCGGCGCTGCTGCTGATCGAAGCGCTGCGCGACGAGGCCGGCGCTGCGGTCCCGTGGTCGAGGTTGCTCGAGGAGTTCGAGCGCCTCAGCCAAAGTCAAAGCAAGGTTTGGTCCCGGGACCTGGTCGCATCGCCGCAGCGGTTGGCGCGTCGCGTGATCGCACTGCTGGTTGATCTTCGTCTGGCCGAGTCCGTGTCGTCGCAGCCTGGCGATGCGGGCGCGTCTGGAAGCGAAGGGGAGGGCGGCGTTCGTCTGCTGCCCGCCGCCGCCCGCTTCGCACCCGAGCGTCCCCCCGAAGTGCCGGCGCCGCCCCGGCAGGGGAGTCTCTTTTGAGCGCGCCCGACTCGCTTCGCTCCGCTGAACTCGAGCCCCTGTGGAACCGCATTCGCGAGCGCCTCGAGCGCTTCGGAAGCGACAACCGCGGGCGCATTCGCGTGCCCGAACTCGGTTCGAGCGGCCGCCTCGCGCTGCAGGCCCTGCTCGGTCGCCGCCCCGGGGCCACCCTGGACCTGGGCGCACTCGAAGCCGCGCTGCTCAGGCTCGATGTGGGCTACGACCTGCCCAGTGCGCTCGCGGTGCTCGGCTTCGCGGTCTCGGGCGAGCCGGCCGCGCGGCGTGCCGAGCGTGCCGAGCGGCGCCGTGCCCAGGCGGAGGCGCGCGAGCTGGCCGCCCGCTGGCCCGAGCCCTGGGCACCCCAGTGGGCCGATGCCGTGATCCGCGCGGGCGTCCTGCGTGGACTCGATGTCGACCAGGCCCGCGAGCTGCTGGGGCGCGTTCGCCTCCTGCTCGACCGGCTCAGCGGCGAGCCAGAGGTCGTTGTCAGCCGCGTCGACCTGGCCGCACATGTGCTGGGCTCGGCCCACGCCCTTGATTCCGGGACCCGGCTCGAAGCGGCGGTGCTGCATGGGCTGCGTCTGCACCTGGGGCCGGCCGAAGCCCGTGAGTTATGGGAGCAGGTCGGCGTTCACCTGAACCTCACCTCGGGACCGGTGCTGACCTGGAATCTGCCCCTCGACGCCGACAACGGCTTGCACGAATTGGTGGCCTCGGCCCGGGAGGCGGGCATCGCCCTGCACCTCAGCCGCATGGCCCTGGAGCGACATCCGGTCGCGGTCGCGCCGGGCACACGGCTTTTGGTGGTGGAAAACCCGCGCATCGTGGAAGCAGCCGCCCAGGAGCACATTGCGAGCCCCGTGCTGTCCACCAACGGGCAGCCCTCATCCACGGTGCTGCTCCTGCTCGATCAGCTGCTCGACAGCGGCGCCGAGCTGCTCTACCACGGCGACTTCGATGCGGCGGGCCTGGCGATCTGCGAGCGCATGCGCGAGTTGGGCTTGCGCCCCTTCCGCATGAACGAAAGCGACTACCTGCAGGCCCTGGCGGTGGCCGACGTCGACGGGGCCCAGCTGCCCATCGACATGCAGCCGGCGGGAGCGACGCCGTGGGATCCGGCGCTGCAGGTGGCCTTCGAGCGCGAGCGCCGCATTGTGCACGAGGAGCGCTTGCTGCCGGACCTGATCCGCGCGCCGCTTTCCTTTGGTGTTCAGTAGGCACGGTGCGCGCACTGTGTTGGCCGAAACTAGCCATTAATAGTGGATGGGGCGCAGTTTGGCTAGTCATCTGTGTCGGTGTCCGGCTTCAAAGAGAGCGAGTGCTGCGTGCCGATCTTGGCCTCCAAACCTTGGCCTTGTGCTCGTGGCTTCCTACATCAAGAGCTTGATTCGTCGTCGACTCGAATGGGCCGTGGACTCGAGAGGGAGAGCGGGCGCTTCGGATTGTCGCATTGCTCGGGAAGCGGCTGGGCACCGGACCGCACGGCAACTCGCTGTTGGCCCTGGGCAAGGCCCGGACCATCGAAGGCATGGAGCCGATCGCGGAGCAGAACGGACTGCCCATCGGGGTCTCCCAGGACCTCGCAAATCCCCGTCGCGGTGCCTTACACGCACTTCATCGAGAAATCCTTCAAGGGCACCCTCGGTGGCGTCGGCGGCTTTCCCGGCTTCAGCCCGGCCGATCTCAACAACCTGCCGCGCCTGGCGAATCAGGGGGTGGAGTTCGAGCGCACGACGGTGCTACCGCTGGACACCGCGGTCGAGACGGGGGATTTCGAACATCCCCTTCGTCGTCCAGCAGGCGGATGCCACGGAGATGAAGGTCACTTTCTGGATCCAGGAGCTGAAGGGCGGTGGTCTGCGTCTTCAGTATTCGCAGCTGATCTTCCTGGACTTCTTTGATCGCGGCGACCGTCAGCCAGGTCGCATTCGCTGGCCCCACGTCAGCATCCATAGGCTGACGAAGGAAGCTTGAGCCACGCGTGTCCCGGCGCTTCGTCATGGAGCGAAGCGCCGGGGCGCGCAGCATCACAAAAACCGGCCCACTTGCGGTGCGTGGCCGGCAGGGTGCACCCTGAGGCGGCAACACGAAGATCCCAGGGTGTGCGATGTCAACAAAGCTTTTCTCCTACGCCGTGCTACTGACATGGCTGACCCAGGCATGCGGCGACGGAAAGCCGAATGATGGCAGCGCCGGCGACGCAGACGCGCCGGCCTCCGTTGCTGCCGGTGCAGCTGCTGGTGGCAGCGGCGGAACCGGTGGCGCAGCATCGCTTGACGGGTCCGCGAGCGATGGCACTCCGAGCACCGCGGATGCCGGCACCGCGAGCGACTCCGACGGTGCCGTGGCGGGTGGCGGCGATGCTACGGCCAGTAACACCGGCGGCGACGCCAGCACCGCGAGCGAGCCCTCCGAAGTCCGCGCCTTCCCGGGCGCCGAAGGCTTCGGTGCCATGGTGACCGGCGGTCGTGGTGGCGCCATCCTGCGGGTCACGACGCTCGAGCCCACCGGTCCGGGCAGCTTGCAGGAGGCCTTGAACACGCCGGGCCCGCGCATCATCGTCTTTACGGTCAGCGGGGTAATCGACGGTCCGCTCTTCGAGATTCCCCACGGCGACCTCACCATCGCCGGCCAGACCGCGCCCGGTGGCGGCATCACCATCGGCGGCCGCCTCTACGGCGCCTACGACTACGACGTCGGCAACATGATCATCCGACACGTGCGGATTCGACCGGAGTACGACGGCTCGGACGTGGCCCAATTCGACGGCATCCAGTTTTCGCGCAACCACCATTTGATCTTCGATCACGTATCCGTCTCTGGCGGTGTCGACGAGACGGTCGACCTCTACGAGAGCAAGGACGTAAGCTTCCAGTGGTCCACGGTGGCGTTTTCGCACCTGGAAAACGGCCATAACTACGGCTTGATCAACGGGCCGGACGGCGCTCGCGTCTCGGTGCACCACAGCCTCTTTGCCCATCATCTCAATCGCACACCGGCCATCGCCAACGGCCCCGCCGAGATGATCAACCTGGTGGATTACAACGTGCGCCATGGTTTCGTGCACCACAACCCGGCCTCGGGTCCCTTCAACCTCGTCGGCAACTACTTCAAGGACGGCGGCGACGACACCATCTTTCCGTTCTTCTTCGACGATACCGACCTGGAGGGCTTGAGCTATTACCTCGAAGATAATTTCGTGGAGGGCGCCGACTCGGACTGTGGCGACGGCTACATCACCGACGCCTGGGCCCAGTGCGAGAACCTGGACGCGCTGGAGAGCCAGCGTGCGCAGGCCCTCCACGACTTCACGGGCCAGGGCGACAGCTACCGCCCCGTGACTGTGGACGACGTGCAGGACGCCTACGCCGCCGTGCTCGCCCGCGCCGGGGCCTTCCCGCGCGATGTGGTCACCACCACCGCCGTGAGCGACGTGGAAGCCGGCAGCGGTAGCTGGGGCCACTTCTATCCGGTGGACCTGATGGCGGGGCTCACGCCGGCAGCGCCACCGACCGACGCTGACGAGGATGGCATGGCCGATGACTGGGAGTTGCAGCAGGGGCTGGACCCTTCAGACGGCTCCGATCACGCCAGCGTCATGCCCTCGGGCTACACCGCCATCGAGGACTACGTCAACGGCCTGGCAGACGCGCTTGTCGCCCCGTAGTCATGGGTATCGTATCGTACGGGCATAACTGCAAGTCAGCGAGAACGGCTGACCACGCGCCCATCCTCGCCGGTGAGCGTTAGCCGCCCCTCGCGCAGGGCGAGGGCGTCTTCGCCAAATATCTCGCGGCGAAAGCCCCGCAGGGCGGCAACGTCCACGTCGCCCTCGGCGGCGATGGCCTCGAGTTCGGTCCGTGTCGCCACCAGTCGCGGGGCCACCCCATGGGCATCGCAGCGCAGCCTGAGCAGGGCTTGCAGCAACGCCACCATGCTCTCGTCGTAGTCGCGTTCGGGCGGGCGTTCGGGCGGCTGTGGACAGTCCTCGTCGGCCAGGGCGCGGCCGCGTTCGATGGCGGCCAGCAGGGCCTTGCCGTCGGCGCCGCGGGCCACCGCGTCCTTGAGACCGCGTACGCGCGCCAGCTGTTGGCGGTCGCGGGCCGGGTTTTGGGCCAACTCGGCCAGGGCGTCGTCGCGCACGACCCATCCGCGGGGCAGGTCGCGCTCGATGGCGGCCCGCTCGCGCCAGGCCGCCAGCTCGCGCAGGATGGCCAGGCTGCGTGGGCTGCCGCGGCGCAGCTTGATACGGCGGTAGGCCTGCTCGGGCTCCACGGCTTGGGTGGCCAGCTCGAGCAAGCCGAGCATCTCCTCCTCGATCCAGCTGCCGCGACCGCTGCGTTCGAGTTCAGCGGCAAGCGCTTCGTAGACGTCGCAGAGGTGGGTGACATCGCCCAGGGCGTACTTAACTTGGCGTTCGGTCAGGGGTCGGCGCGACCAGTCGGTGGCCTGGGAAGCCTTGTCGACGTCGCGACCGAGCAGCTCGCGCACCAGCCGGTCGTAGCCCGGTTGGTCGCCGTGACCGCAGACCGAGGCGGCGATTTGAGTATCGAAGTAGGGGGCTGCCACGACGCCGGTCGCGCGCTCGAGAATCTGCAGATCCTGGCGACCGGCGTGCATCACCTTGAGAACATCGGAGGCGGCCAGCAACTCGGCCAAGGGGGCCAGGTTCAAGCCGGCGGCCAGCGCGTCGATGGCGGCGCTGCGGGTGCCATGTGCGATCTGGATCAGACACAGTTGCGGAAAATACGTGCGGTCGCTCATGAATTCCGTGTCGATGGCGACGTAGGGTGCGCCTCGCAGTGGAGCGCAAAAGGCGGCGAGCTCTTCGGTGGTGCAGATCAACATCGGCCGCGGTGTAACACGACACTTCGCCATAGGTCGGTATCGCGAGCGCGCATCCTGGACGTTTGCCCCGGATTTTAGCCCCCAGTTTTGGGAGGGCGGGAGAGGGAACGGGCTGGCTTCGGAGCTTGAACGGGACCTAACCCGGAATTAGGGCGCCCAAGCGACGACACAGCGACCGAATCGTGGAACGGTACGCTTGAACGTGTCGTCTTCTTCACACCACGCGCCGAGAGAGGAATCCATGACAGATGCGAGGGCTTCACGCGGGCAGCGCCGGCTGCGCGTATCGACGGTTGTGCTGTGCGGCCTGGCCGTACTGTTCGTTGTAGCGGCCTGCGGGGGTGACGACGCCGGCGGCAACGCTTCGGGCAGCGGCGACGATCTCTTCGGCAATGCGGGCTCGAATAATGGCAGCGGCGACGGCAGCGGGAGCGGGGACGGCAGCGGCGATGGCAGCAGCAGCAACGGCGGCGGCGCGGCGGGCGCGGTGGGTGGTGACCTGGTGGGTTCAGAGGCCTGCGAGCGCGTCAACCTGGTCATCTCGGTCGACGGCTCGATGAGCATGACCGAGGAACTCGAAGCCATGCGCGACACCATCTTCCCGGCCTTCTCCCAGCGCCTGAGCCAGATCGGCGCCGGCCTGCAGGACTTCCGGGTCGCCACCCTGGATGCCTGCCCCCAGCCATCCAACTTCCACACGCGCGGCAACGGCGGCGAGTGCAGCTTCCAGGGCGGCAACAACTGGATCGAGAGCAGCTCCGGCGCCATGTCGGCCGAGTTCGCCTGCGTGGGTGACATCTTCCTCGGCGACCAGCAGTGCAGCGGCGACAACGACGACGAGCAGCCGGCCTCGGCGATCGCGGCGGCCCTGGAGGAGCCCAGCGCCAGCGGCGTCAACGCCGGCTTTGCACGCAAGGACGCGCTGCTCATCGCCATCGCCATCACCGACGAGGACGAGCAGCCCACCGGCCAAGCCCAGTCGGCCGAGCAGGTCTACAACCGCCTGGTCGAGACCGTCAGCGACGACCCGCGGCGCATGGTGTTCTTGGGCATCGGCGGCAGCCGCGACTGCCAGGGAGGGGCCTACGGCGACGCCGACCACGCCCAGAAACTGCAGCAGATCACCGGGCTGTTCGAAAACCACGATCGCGGCGTGTTCTGGGATCTCTGCGAAGGGCGTCTGGAGGATGGTCTGGAGCAGGCATTCCAGGTCATCGAGCGCGCCTGCGAAGAGCTTACACCCTGCGGCGACCTGGACGAGTACTGCGGTGGCACCCCGCCAGAGGGGGGGCAGTCGCCTTTCTGCGTGGAGTTTCCCGACGATCCGAGCTGCACGGTTCAGTGAGGGCGCGGCGACGGCGTAGACTCGCGTCGTGAACAGATGGTTGCGCAGCCCGCTGCTGGGCGGGCTCGGATGGCTGCTGGCGCTGGCGCTGGTGGTGGCCCGTCTTGTCGGATCGGAACGGGCCGAGGCCCCGGCCGCGGTCGCCGCTGTCGAAACCCAGTCCGCGATCGGCGCGGCGCAGGCAGCGCCCGCGGAAGCTACGGGCCCGTTGCTCGCCCTGCAGCGATGCGGCGAGCGCCTGCGTCGCGTCGAGGCCCGCTGCGCCGAGGCCGTGGCCGCCGGGGCCACTTCCGGTAGGGCAGCCGCGCTGGACGACGCCCGTCAAGATCCGCCGGCGGGGCAGGGCGTTGCCGGCGCAGGTGCTGACCCGCAGCCGGTGGCAGCCGGAGACACCCGAAACGCTCGAGCCGGCGACGGCACCCCTGCGCAAGCCTCCTCCGCCGGACGGCAGTTGGTCTCCCGCGTTCTGGGCGTGCCCATGGAGGAGGCGCGCTGGCTCGAGCAATACGTGTGCGCCGTCGGCGACCTGCGCGCCGGGGCGCTCGACGAGCTGCGCGAGGTGGTCGAGTCCGGCGGCGACGGGGAAGCGCTCGATCGCGCCCTTTCCGAGGCCCAGGCCCAGCGTCGTGCGGTGCTCGACGACTTACAGCAGCGCCTGGGCGAGGAGCGCTACACGAAGCTGCGTTCGGTGGGCGGGCTGGGGCTTTTGGGCTCGGCCCTATCCTGCGAGCGGGCGGATGACGCTCCAGGCGATCCGGGCTACAACGTGCCGCCATGAAAGACCTCGAAAAGCTGGTGTCGGAGGCCCACGCCGACCGCAGCCGCTTGGCGGACCCGGCCCACCGCGAGGCGGTGCTGCAGACCATCGAGGCGCTCGACAAGGGCCAGCTGCGCGTGGCCACGCCCCCCGACGAGCCCGACGGATCCTGGACCACCCACGCCTGGATCACGCAGGCGGTGCTGCTCTACTTCGGCCTGCGCGGCATGGAAAAGATCGAAGTCGGCCCCTTCGAGTTCCACGACAAACTGCCGCTCAAGCGCGATCTGGACAAGGCCGGGGTGCGCGTGGTGCCGCCGGGCACCGCCCGCTACGGTGCCTTCATGGAAGAGGGCTCGGTCCTGATGCCCGGCTTCGTCAACATCGGCGCCTACGTGGGCCGCGGTGCCATGGTCGACACCTGGGTCACGGTCGGCTCCTGCGCCCAGATCGGGCGCGACGTGCACCTGGCCGGCGGCGTCGGCATTGGCGGCGTGCTCGAGCCGCCCGGGGCGACACCGGTGGTGATCGAGGACGGCTGCTTCATCGGCAGCCGCTCGGTGGTGGTGGACGGCGTGCGCGTTCGGCGCGGGGCCGTGCTCGGCGCCAACGTGGTCCTGACCTCGAGCATGGCGATCATCGACGTGACTGGCAGTGAACCACGCGAATACCGGGGAGAAGTGCCCGAGCGGGCGGTGGTGATCCCCGGCACTCGACCCAAGCGTTTTGCTGCCGGTGAGTACGGCGTGCCGTGCGCGCTGATCATCGGTACGCGCAAGGAAAGCACCGACCGCAAGACCTCGCTCAACGAGGTACTGCGGGACTTCAAGGTTTCTGTCTGAGGTAGAGAGTCAGCAATGGGCGCAGTTCAAGAAGCGAGTGAAATCTCGGAGGCCCTCGAGCGCACCCTGCTCGAGATCACCGCCATCGATAGCCCCATCGGCGAAGAGCGGGCCCTGTGCGACCACCTGGAAGCGCGTTTCGGACACTCCCTGGGCAACGCCAGCCTGATCCGCTTCCACGACAGCCTGATCGTGCGCGTCTGCGAAAAGCCGGGCGCGCCGCGCGTCGCCCTGGTGGGGCATCTGGACACGGTGCGCACCAGCCACGATGGGCCGGCGCGCGTCGAGGGCACGCGGCTCTACGGCGCCGGTGCCGCCGACATGAAATCCGGGCTGGCCGTCATGATCGAGCTGGCCGAGCGCGTCGACCGCAGCAGCCTGCCCTGCGACCTGACGCTGATCTTCTACGAGCGCGAAGAGGGGCCGTTCGAAGAGAACATGCTCGGGCCCCTGATCGACAACTTCGATCTGCTGCGCGAGCTGGACTTCGCCATCTGCCTCGAACCCAGCAGCAACGAGCTGCAGCTGGGCTGCATGGGCTCGGTGCACTGCACCGTGCACTTCGAGGGCCGCACCGCCCACAGCGCACGCCCCTGGCAGGGCGAAAACGCCATCCTCAAGGCCGCGCCCTTCTTGCAGCAGCTGGCCGAGCGCGAGCCCAACGAGGTGCAGGTCGACGGCCACAGCTTCCGGGAAGTGCTGTCGCCGACCCTGGCCCACGCCGGCGGCGGCCGCAACGTCGTTCCCGACCGCTTCGAGCTCAACCTCAACTACCGCTTCGCCCCGCCACGTACGCCGCAGCAAGTGGTCGACGAGTTGCGCAAGCTGGTGGGCGATGCGGCGGTGCTCGAGCCCACCGACCTGTCGCCGGCCTGCCGACCCCATGCCGACCATCCCTTTGTGAAGCACCTCACGGCCTGCGGCGTCAGCGGCGTCAAAATCAAGCAGGCCTGGACCGACGTGGCCCGTTTTGACCAGGTCGGCGTGCCGGCGGTCAACCTGGGACCCGGAACCCAGAGTCAAGCCCACCAACCCAACGAGTACACCGAATTGCCGCTGCTGATCCAGGGCTACGAAATCTTCCGGCGCTTCATCGAAGGGCTACCCGTCGGGCCCTGATGGCGGACCAGAACGAAAGCGGCGGGCGGGCCGGCGCGGAGCCGGAGCCCTTCGGCCTGTTGCCGGCCCAGTGGGACGCACGCCTTTCGCAGTGGGGACAGCCCCGCTACCGCACCGAGCAGATCCTGCGCTGGCTTCACGAGCGGGGCGTCTTCGAGCCCGAAGCCATGAGCGACCTGCCCAAAAGCCTGCGAACGCGGCTTGCGGAAGCGGGACTGCGGGCGCCGTCACGGCTTGCGAGCGAGCATTTGAGCAGCGACGGCACGCGCAAGCTGCTGCTCGAGCTCGGCGACGGACGGCGCGTGGAAAGCGTGCTCATCCCGCGCGAAGCGGTATCGGAGCGCGACATCTACGCCGCGCCCGACGATGCCGAGCCGCCCGACGCCGAGGAGGCAAAGCGCCCCCGGGTCTACACCCAGTGCATCTCCTCGCAAGTGGGCTGCGCCATGGGCTGCGGCTTCTGCGCCTCGGGCATCGCGGGCCTCAAGCGCAACATGAGCGCCGCTGAAATCGCATCCCAGGTCGCGCTCGCCCGCGGCCTGCTCGGGCAAGAGGGGCGCTTGGCGGGGGTCGTGCTCATGGGCATGGGCGAGCCCCTACACAACTACGATGCCGTGTCCCAGGCCCTCGAGTTGCTCGCCGACCCGCGCGCCATGGGCATCTCGCCGCGCCGGGTCACCGTCTCCACCAGCGGCCTCGTCGACGGCATCGACCGCCTGGGCCGCGACTTCCAGGGCAAGGTGGGCCTGGCGGTCAGCGTGCATGCCCCGAGCGACGCCATCCGCGACCGCATCATGCCCATCAACCGGCGCCACCCCCTGGACGAACTCATGGCGGCCCTCAGGCGCTACCCCTTGCCAGCGCGCCGTCGCATCACCATCGAGTACACCCTCATCGACGGCATCAACGACGCCGACGAACACGCGCGCGCGCTATCGGAACGGCTTCGGGAACTGCGAGTCAAGGTAAACCTCATCCCCATGAACGCGGTGCCCGGCAGCCAATGGCGCGCCCCGACAGCCGCCCGGGTCGACCGCTTTCAAAAGCTGCTCAGGGAGCGGGGCCTGGACGTCTTCGTGCGCAAGCGCCGCGGCGACGACATCGCGGCGGCGTGTGGACAGCTCGCACTGCACGGCGAGACGCGCAAGGTGCGCACGGCGCCGGGGGAGGGCCGGTAGCGACCGGAACTACGGCTCCCTGCGGGACGTGGCTGCCGATGAACAAGGCAACCTCGATGTCGTCAGCGCCGGTGATCCTTCCAACCGCGAGAGTCCATCACAGCTCGGGCCTTTCGTCTACAGCGTCTGCGGCTGCGCGGGCGTGGCGGTGCGCAAGCTGCAGATGGACGGCGAGCTGCTGTGCGGGTGTCAGCACCCCGAAGCGCACTCCTACGGGGAGGCGTTCACTGTCGACGGATCGGGGTGATCGCTACGACAGATATGCTCTCGGCGATGCCGAAGGAATGCCTTGCCGTGCTTTGGCTCTAGCCGATCAGGTGCAAGACCGAGCACCACCCCGACCCTGGCCTGACGCGCTTTACAGCACCGCGCACACATGAAAAAATTTGTCCGACTCGCCGGACGGTCATGACTGGATCCAATCCCCCGACAAGACAGTGGCATCCCGGCGTCGTCGCGTTGCTCTACGCAGCTGCAATCGCTTTCGCACACGCGCCGGTGGTCTTTCTTGGCCGCACGCTCGATCCGCTTCTACTGCACCCTCTACCGGGCTCTGAGGTGCCTGAGGGACGAAGCCCCGAGCCAATTTTCAACATCGATCTGGCGACACCGGCGCATTATGAGATGCCTGTCGACGCCATGGTGGGACGGGAACTCAGGGCGGGAAGGATCCCGCTGTGGAGTTCGGAGCTCGGCGTGGGCGCGCCCCTACTGCAGCAGTATTCGAGCCGCGTGCTCTTTCCGCTGCAGTGGTTGTGCAACCTGATGCCACCATGGATGTGGGACTACGGCCTCCTTCTGAGGCCGTGGCTTGCAGCCCTGGGCGTATTCCTGTTGCTGCGCCGCGTGATCGACCCGGCCTGTGCTTTCTTCGGCGGCCTGATGTACTCGCTGTCCGGGGTATTCACGTGGTTTGTGCAGCTGCAGCAGTTCACCAACGTAGCCATGATGGCGCCCTACGCGATCCTGGCCGTCGACTGGCTGTCGCGGCCCAATCCGAGCGTGCAACAGCGACTTTTGGCTGCCGTTTTTATGGCGTTGCTGATGCTGGCCGGCCAGCCGGAGGTGGCCGTACCCGTCCTGGTGTTGGCTGGAATCTGGATCCTTACGCGAAGCTTCGACTCCCACGGCGCACGCCTACATTCCCTGCGTTCGCTGCTCCAGGCATCTGTGGTCGCGGTCGGGCTCTCAGCCCCGCTTCTGCTGCCATTTGCCGAGTTCGCCAATGCGGCGTTCCACCTGCATCCAGCCGGCGGCGTCATGGGCAGCATCGCCGCAACTCCGTTCCAGTACGTCGGTGCGTTGCTGCTGCCGACGATCAGTTACCTCCCGGTCCCCTTCACCGACCACCCTCACAACGGAGTTTGGGATGTGTGCGGCGGGTACATCGGAATCATCGGCGCTCTGAGCGCATTGTTGGCATGGTTCGCTCCGGCCGGTCTCGCCACGCGCCTGGCCCGCGTCACCGGGGTCTTCGCCCTGGTGATCGTGCTCAAGAACATCGGGTGGCCCCCCTTCGTGTGGCTGGGGCGTCTACCGCTCATCGATCAAATTTGGACGCCACGCTGGGCAGGACCGGCCTGGGTTCTCGCCCTCTGTCTGGGTGCGGCCTGTGGCGCCCACGCCTGGTTCGAACGCAGCCCGAGTGTCCGAGAAGGGCGAGGTTTGCGAAGGATCGTGGGCGTCATGGCCGGTGGCCTGTGGATTTGGGCGGCGATTCTCGCTTGGCTATTCGCGACGCGACGACCGATGACGACGGCCGAACACTGGCTGGGTGCCATCGACGCGACGCGGACAATCGGCTTCGAAACCTGGCTGGCCCTCGGCGTTGCCACCGTGCTCGAGCTGTTTTCTGTCGCAGTGCTCCTGCGTGCACCGAACCGCGAGCGTGGAATGGCCGCGCTCGGCTTTCTCTCCCTTGCAGAACTCAGCTACGTGCTTCCGCTCGGCTATGACGACGAGACGATGCTTTGGGCGTTGATGCCCGCGGCCATTCTGGTGGCCTGCGCCCTCGCGCTGCTGGCGGCGCGCACCCGGGTTGCCTATCTGCTATCCGTCCTGGCGCTGTTTTGCCATCTGCTCGTCGACCACAGCGCATCGTCGGGTCTACCCTCGCGTCCGGCCGATCGCGAGCCCCCCTATGCGCGCTACCTGGCCGAACACGCCGGCCTCGACCGCGTCGTCGGCATCGGTGATCTGCTCTACCCCAACGGCCCCTCGCGATTGGGCTTGCACAGCGTGCATTTTGTTGTCGCGCTACAGCCCCAAAGCGTGCACCGAATGGTCCGATCGATGCAGCCGGCCGGCTACCGCTGGTTTCTGCCACTGTGGTTTACGGGTATCCCAATGCTGGAAAAGCAGTTACCCGCGACCGATCGGTTGCGCACTGGAATGGAGACGCTCGCAGCCGCCGCGCAGCAGTATGCATTTCTCGGGGTCCGCTACATCGCTGTACGAAGGCAGTACGAGAGCGAACTGCTGCGACTTGCAGTTCCGGGAACCTTCGCGCGCCGCTGGGGCGACGAGCGCGTGGCCATCTACGAAAACCCGTACGCTCTTCCCCGCGCGTTCATCGCCAGCGCAGTCGAGCTTCGCGCCGACGAGCAGCCCGCCCTCGTCGAAATCGATCGCAGATCGGGCTCGCCCCGTGTCCGCGTTTCCGTCGATCGCGGGATTGCCTTGCCTCCAGCAGCCGCCAACTCGCTGCAGCAAGTGCGAATTGAGACCTACACGTCAGATGAAGTGACGCTTGTGAGCAGGACTGCTGCGCCTGCACTCGTGGTTCTCACAGATGCTTTCGAGGACGGTTGGTTGGCGTGGGTCGATGCTTCCCCGACGCCCGTTGTGAAGGTCGCCGGATCGGTGCGCGGGGTCTTTGTGCCGCCGGGCGAGCACCGCATCCTGATGCAATACAGTCCCAACAGCTGGAACTTGGGAGTCTTTTTGTGCGGCATGGCGGCTGTCGCGGGCCTCGCGTGGCTGGCGCTGGACCTGCGGCGACGCCGACTGGCGCTAGCCGAGCAACCGGTCTGAACCCGCTTCACGGCTCTGGAGGTCCGCGGGAGGATTCGATTCAGCGGGCTTGCTGACCGACGGCGAACGTCGAAGGTGGGTTCTGCTATCCAGGGGCAAGGGAGCCTCGGCCAGACCGGTCACATGGACGGAGTAGAGCAAGCGTGCGTAACCCTGCGAAACCCGCATGAGTCCATTCCAAGACAGCGCCTTTGCCTCCCCCGCATCTCGGGTGCCGAGTCGATACGGTACCTCGGCAAAGAGCACTCCTCGGCGGGAGAGCTGCACGAGAATGTCGGTGGTAAAGAAGAACCCGTCGTCCCTTGTGGGCAACGCGAGCAGCAGCGATCGCCGGCACAGGACGGTGCCGTTGGTGTAGTTGAAGCTCAAGCCAAAGCTGAGATTCACGATGGCGCGATAGGCCGCCGAGATCACGTTGCGCAGCGGGGAACGGACCTCTCGGTTGTAGACGAAGGGCACGATTACATCGACATCGTCCAGGAGGCGCCAGTAGCGAAGGATTTCTCCGGGCTCGTTTTCGTTGTCGCCGGGCAACATGCAGATCGCGTCGCCGCGCGCCGCGTCCACGGCATCCCAGAACGAGGCGCCGATTCCCTGGGGCGTGTCGTGATCGAGCAACCGCACACGGGCATCGGCGGCAGCGACTTCGAGTGCGATCTCCCGTGTCCGATCCCTGCTGCCATCGTTGATGACGATCACTTCACCATCGACGCCGCAGTCGTCGAATGCGTTCAGGGTAGCCCGCAATGCATCGCGAATGTGCTGCTCCTCGTCGAGAGCCGGCATCGCGATGCTGATGTCTATGCGCCCTTGCGTGTCAGGCCGTACGCCGCTCAACGTCGGTCTCCAGGTCCGCGGAGCTGCGAGCACATATCGACACGAAGCATAGCCACGAACTGCCGGATTGGAAACCGCTATGGCGGTGTATCGGCCGCCAGGGCCAACCTGCGAGGTCATGCGACAGAAGCTCACATCCACGCACTCGGGGCCCAGCTCCATCACACCCGCGAGGGC
This sequence comes from Myxococcales bacterium, assembly GCA_029880325.1. Lineage (GTDB taxonomy): Bacteria > Myxococcota_A > Polyangia > Polyangiales > JAFGIB01 > JAOUOP01. Next base: position 117,226 of record JAOUOP010000016.1, read on the forward strand.
GCAAAAAGGCTTTGAGAAGGTCATCAGCTACATGGCAAGATTCCGCTTGCGCCTATGGTTGCCAGAGACGGCCGAAACTCGAGCGAAAGGGTCGATGAGGGCCGTGCTCGCCGATTGCTGCGTTCCATGATGCGCACGCGCATGACCGAAGAGGCAATCGCGGGTGAGTATCCGGATCAACAGATGCGCTGTCCGGTTCATCTGTGCGTCGGGCAGGAGGCCATCGCAACGGGAGTCAGCGATGTGCTCGAGTCGCGGGATTGGGCGGTCAGCGGTCATCGTTCCCACGGTCACTATCTGGCCCGAGGCGGCGACCTGCCTGCGATGCTCGCCGAACTCTACGGACGTGCCACCGGATGCTGTGAAGGCAAGGGCGGATCGATGCACCTCATCGACCTCGAAGCGGGATTCCTCGGCGCCGTGCCCATCGTCGGTAGCACCGTGCCGATAGGCGTGGGTGCCGCTTTTGGTTGCTCGATGCGGAGTGAGGATCGCGTGGTCGTCGTCTATCTGGGCGACGGTGCGATGGAAGAAGGCGTCGCACACGAAAGCCTGAACTTTGCTCGGTTGAAGCGACTTGGGGTGGTCTTCGTGTGCGAAAATAACCTCTACTCTGTCTACACGCACCTACGGGAACGCCAGCCCCCAGAGCGAAGCCTCTGCGACCTCGTTCGCGGGCATGGAATCGAGGCCCACGAGGGTGACGGCAATGATGTCCTCGAGGTTCGCCGTCTGGCCGCGGATGCCGTTGAGGCCGCCCGTGCTGGCCGCGGGCCGGTCTTCTTGGAACTATCGACCTACCGTTGGCGCGAGCATTGCGGCCCCCATTATGACGATGAGCTCGGATACCGAGAGGAGGGCGAACTGGCTGGCTGGCAACAGCGGTGTCCGATTCAGCGCTTTGAAGCGCTCGTGTTGGAGCAAGGACTGATGGATGACGAGTCCATTGGGGCGATGAGAAACGAGGTCGCAGAGGAGATTGGTCAGGCCTTCGACTTTGCCAGACGCAGCCCGTTTCCCGAGAAGGAACGTCTCTTCGCAGACGTTTTGGCTGATTGAACGCTCAGGTGTCCCGCGAACGAAAGTTCTACGAAGCCGTAAACGAAGCGCTTGACCTGTGCCTCGCGCGGGATGCTGCAGTGTACGTGATGGGACTTGGGGTTCCCGATCCGAAGGGCATCTTCGGGACGACGGTTGGTCTCGCGCAGAAGTACGGGCCCGATCGGGTGAGCGACATGCCGACCTCGGAGAACGGCATGACCGGAATCTGCATCGGCTCGGCATTGGTCGGCATGCGGCCCATCATGATCCACCAGCGCTTCGATTTCGCGCTCCTGGCCATGGACCAAATCGTCAATCAGGCGGCGAAATGGCACTACCTCTTTGCGGGTAAGGCCCGCATCCCACTTACCATACGCCTGATCGTGGGACGCGGATGGGGGCAGGGGCCCCAACACTGTCAGAGCCTGCATGCGTGGTTCGCACACATTCCCGGGCTCAAGGTCGTGTTGCCGGCCTCTCCGCGGGATGCCAAGGGCCTTTTGATCGCGGCGGTTCGGGACGACAACCCGGTGATCGTCGTCGAACACAGGTGGCTGCATCAAACCTACGGCGAGGTTCCCGCGGATGCCTATGAGACGCCAATCGGCGAAGCGGCGATCGTGCGCGAGGGACGAGACGTGAGCCTGGTAGCGGTCTCACACATGGTCCTTGAAGCTCTTAGGGCGGCGGAATTCCTGAGCGCACACGGCATCGAGGCTGAGGTGCTCGATCTGCGCTCGATCGCGCCCCTCGATCGAGACGCGATCGAAGCGACGGTACGCCGGACCGGGCACCTCCTGGTCGCCGACATCGGGTGGACCGGATTCGGGTTGAGCGCAGAGGTCATCACGACCGTGGTGGAGCGGGCGCATCAGGCGCTGAAGGCACCGCCGCGCCGCATCGCTCTACCCGATGTCCCCATCCCCACCACTCCGGCGCTGTCCAAATACTGTTACCCGGATGCCTGGGATCTCGCGCGCGCTGCCGCGGAGATGCTGGGACATCATGATTTACAGCTACCCAATCGCCCCGCGGACGCCAAGTTGGACGTTCCAGACCCGTCCTTTACAGGGCCCTTCTGAGCCGCGCACATGCAGGAGGCGAGAATTCCCTACGTCGATGTCGCGGGTGCTCAGGCACCGCTTCGCGATGAACTCTTGGCGGCGGTTGCGGAGGTCATCGATCATGGACAGTTCATCCTGGGGCCCAAGGTCGAAGAGTTCGAGGCGGCCTTCAGTCGGCTATGCGGGGTGGAACATGCCGTTGGGGTCAACTCGGGTACCGATGCGTTGATGCTGGTGCTGCGCGCGCTCGATATCGGACCCGGGGATGAAGTCATCACGGCACCCAACTCATTCGTGGCCAGCGCCAGTTGTATCGCCGCGCGAGGCGCCCGGCCGGTCTTTGTAGATGTTCGCCCGGACTATAATCTCGATCCGGCGCTGCTCGAAGACGCCATCACTCCGCGCACCCGAGCGATCGTGCCCGTGCACTTAACCGGTCGCCCCGCGGACATGGATGCGATCATGGCCGTCGCCACCAAGCACGGCCTTGCCGTTGTCGAAGACGCTGCGCAGGCGGTGTGCGCACGCTATCGCGACCAGTCCGTCGGCTCGTTCGGAAACGCGGGCTGCTTCAGCCTCCATCCGCTGAAAACCCTCGGTGCCTGCGGAGATGCCGGCATCATCACGACAAATGATGCCGAAATCGCGCGCAAGACGCGACTCTACCGCAACCTGGGCCTCGAGACCCGTGACGACTGCACCGTCTGGTCGAGCAATTCCAGGCTCGATGCTGTTCAGGCCGCCCTGCTGCTCGTCAAGTTGCCGGAACTCGAGGGCTGGACGGAGCGCCGATGCACAAATGCACGGCGCTACTGCGAAGCCCTTTCGAAAATTGAAGGTGTTGATACGCCCGTCGATCTTCCCCACGAGCGCGCCGTCTACCATACCTACATGATCAGTGCTGAGGCTCGCGATCTGCTCAAGGAGTATCTCGCGATGCAGGGCATCGATACCGCAATTCACTACCCGGTACCGATCCACCTTCAGACGGTCGCAAAGAATCTCGGCTATCTGCGCGGCTCCTTTCCAGTCGCCGAGCGGCTGGCTTCGAGAGTTCTCAGCCTGCCCGTCTATCCAAAGCTTACCGAGCAGCAAATCGAGCGAGTTTGCTCATCCATACGCAACTTTTATGCGCAAGGGCTGGGCAGTTCAACAGCTTCGAATGGAGCGCGAGGCTAGTCACCAGTGCCCGATTCAGCGATGTCGGAGGTTCTCGCTCGTCTTGGGGCTCGATCGCTTCTCTGCTCATCCGCGCTCATCCGCGCTCATAGACGGCTCGAACTCAGAAAGGACGTCACAGCGCGATGAAGGTTCCCTTCTCGTATCTCGAACGCCAATTTGCCGACGTGGACGCCTATCTCGAAGAGATTCGAAGCGTCGTGACCCAGGGTGACTTTACTCTCGGGCGGGCCGTGTCCGAGTTCGAGAGTCGCTTTGCGGACATTTCGGGCATCGAGCACGCGGTCAGTGTGGGGAGCGGTACAGATGCCATCGCCCTGTCTTTGCACGCCCTCGGCATCGGACCTGGTGACGAAGTCATTACGGCGGCCAACACGTTCATCGCGACGGTTGGCGCAATCGTGCAACTTCACGCGCGGCCCGTATTCGTCGACAGCGAGGACGGCTTCGTCATCGATTGCAACAAGATCGAGGCGGCCATCACGCCACGCACTCGTGCAATCGTCCCGGTTCACTACACCGGCAATCTCGCCGACATGCCTCGGGTCATGGAACTCGCTCGTCTGCATGACCTCGTCGTGGTGGAGGACGCCTGTCAGGCGATCGGCGGGACCCTCGGCGACAAGCCCGCGGGCACCTGGGGGGCTGCGGCCGCCTTCAGCCTGCACCCTCTGAAGAATCTCAACGTGTGGGGCGATGCGGGCGTCATCGTGACGCGCTCGGTGCAGCTGGCCGCGCGCCTTCGCCTGCTTCGAAATCATGGTCTGGTCAACAGGGACGAGGTCGTGATGTATGGCTGGAACTCGCGCCTCGATACAATTCAGGCGGCTGTGGGCAACCGACTGATCGGAGAGACGGCTTTCATCACATCCAGGCGTATTGATGTCGCTGCACGCTACGACGCCGCCTTTGCGGACGTCACCGGAATCTCCGTTCCGCGTCGGCGTCCCGGCGTGAAACACGTCTATCATCTGTACGTGCTACGCGTAGAGCGCCGAGATGAACTGGTGGCCTACCTGCACGAGGCTGGCATCGAGGCCAAAATCCACTATCCCGTTCCCATGCACCTGCAGCCCGCCGCGCGGGAACTCGGCTATCGAGAGGGTGATTTTCCGGTCGCCGAGGCTGATGCGCGGAGCGTGATCACACTGCCGGCGCACCAGCACCTGAGCGATGAAGAGGTCGACTACACTATCGAGAAAACCCGAGCTTTCTTCAACGAGTTCTAGTCGGAGCTGCGCCCTGTCAACCCACGACATCGACTACGACCGCCTGGCAAGGAGCTACACGAGCGCTCTGAACGACAAGCTGCGTTATTTTCGGCCCGAACCTGACTTTCTGGAAACCTGGGTGCATGACGAAAATGTCACGCGCAGTGTGGCCGGTATTATTGACGCAGCTTCCACCTCCTCGATCGAAGCGCTGAACATTGCGTTCTCGCAGCCTAGCTTTGCCGAGTTGCAGCTGGAAGCACTGCGCCAGGCCCTGGCGCCGGTCGCCACCATAGAGGTCGTCGGTACCCACGAACGCCCTTCGCTCCGAGTCGAGCTGAAGGCGCAAGTCGCTGTCGACAGCGGCGCGCAGGAGCCCCCCCCGAGGCCACAGCCAGTTCACGGCGAGAGCAGACCCGCGGCGAACCCGCGCCCGGAGAAAACGGATGGCCAGGAACCGATACCGCAGGCGCTTGCGCCCCAATATGTCGAAGCGGTCGAGGCCGCTTTGCACTCCATCAAGCACGGAGGCGAACTCTCCCCAACAATCGGTCAGGTGCACTTGGCCGTCGCCGAGGGCGAGGTGAGCCTGCACGTCAACATTGACGCTCAAAGTCACGCGATTTGCGCAGCTCGTCACCAGGGCGCCCGTTCTCGGAACGAGATCGCCTTGGTGGAGACCCTATGCCGTCTCCTCCCCGGGCTGCCCGTGCAAGAGGCCGCCGATCACGGAGCGCTTCGGGTTGAACGTGCTCTGCGAGCCCGTGCCGAGGACCGCCCGGTCCCCGGCGTGGTGATGCCCGAGAACGCGAGCCTGGCCTTCCGGCTGCCGCTGGCCCTGACCCGCAAACTCGTATCCGCCTACACTGAGGCCACCGGTTACTCCGGTCACGCCAACCACTTCGACCCGGCGCCCAGCAAACGGTGGCGTGCCACTGACAGAGCAGATCGCCTGGCCGAACTAGCAGAAGCGACCGGGCGCTGGTGCGTCGAGCACGGGCTGTCAAGCGACGCGGTGTATCCGGTCGAGGTTCTCGATGATCACAGGGTCATCTTCGCTCTCGACGAGGGGCCCGACCGGCGACGCGCCCAATCTCTACTGATGAAACTAGAGCGTTCCCTCCAATCCCAGGTGGAGGGCACGCTCGAGCTTTGTTTGCAGGAGATGAGGGATCGCAACAAACTGCGCCAGCTCGAGGCCCGACCCTCGAACAGGAACGACTCGAGGTAGACCGATGACTGGCATGACTGACCACACGCAACTCATTCTGGATGGAACGAAGATCGCGTGGTACGCCGATCGCATTGAAGCCTGGGAGCGAGGCGAACGCATCGCTCCCATCACGATCGACATGGCGTTGACCCGGGCCTGCAACTATGCCTGCCACTTCTGCTACGCGATGTTGCAGGAAAACGATCGACACAAGATTACTCGCGAGATCATCTACGACTTCCTCGATGACTGCGTCGAAATTGGCGTCAAGGGAATCAGTTTGGTGTCGGACGGCGAGAGCACAATTTCGCCGGTGTTCGTCGACACGGTGCAGCGTGGTCACGAGCTGGGCCTATCGATGGCCTGCGGTACCAACGGCTTCGTACTGACACGCCGTAAGGCGGAATCCGTATTGCCTTGCCTCACCTATCTTCGCGTGAATTTTTCCGCCGGCGAGCCCAGCCGGTACGCCGAGATCATGGGAGTGAAGGAAGGCGCTTTCGAGCGCGTCTGCCAAAATATCCGAGATATGGTGGAACTCAAGCGCCGGCTACGACTCGATGTGACGATCGGCATGCAGATGGTGCTGATGCCGAACGACGCAGACCAGATTCTCCCGCTGGCTCGACTCGGAAAAGAGTTGAGGCCCGACTACCTGGTCATCAAGCATTGCAGTGACGACGAGGAAGGCTCGCTCCAGGTCGATTACTCGCAGTATCACAGGACCTATGATTTGCTTCGGCAGGCCGAGGAGCTGTCGGACTCGGACTACAAGGTAATCGTGAAGTGGTCGAAAATTAAGGCGGCCGGGACTCGAAGTTATCAGCGCTGTTACGGTCCGCCCTTTATGATTCAGCTGTCCGGGTCGGGTCTGGTGGCTCCCTGTGGAATGTTGTTCAACGAACGCTACAAGAAATTTCACATTGGCAACATTTGCGAGCAGCGCTTCCGAGACATCTGGAGCAGCGACCGCTATTGGGAGGTCATGAACTATCTGGCGTCTCCAACTTTCAATGCGCAGAAAATGTGTGGTTCTCTGTGTCTTCAACACAAGGTCAACGAATTTCTCGACGAACGCCGAAAAGGCCGTTTGTCCGTAATTGAACCTCGTGGCCCCGTGCCCCAGCACATTGCATTCGTGTAATTCGATGAAAGACGACCTCGTATTGCTCACCGGTGGCGCCGGCTATGTCGGCGCCGTTCTCGCACCCCTGCTGCTGCGCTCAGGCTTTCGCGTTCGTGTGCTCGACCTGTATCTGTACGGCGATGACGTGCTTGGGAGGGGTGGCGCGCCTGGACTTGAACAGGTCAAGGGAGATATTCGCGATCTTTCCGTCGTGCGCGAAGCCATGCGCGGAGTTAAATCCGTGATCCACTTGGCGTGTATCTCTAACGACCCGAGCTTCGAACTCGATCCGGGCCTCGGCCGGTCGATCAACTTTGACGCCTTCGAGCCGCTTGTGCACGAAGCGATGAACGCTGGTGTTCGCCGCTTCATTTATGCATCGAGTTCGAGTGTGTATGGCGTAAGCGACCAGCCGAACGTCGATGAAGATCATCCGTTGCATCCCCTCACGGACTACAGCAAATTCAAGGCGGACTGCGAACCCATTTTGCTCGATCGCTCGTCACCGGACTTCAACACGCTCGTCATTCGGCCCGCCACGGTGTGTGGCTACTCACCACGACAGCGTTTGGACCTGACGGTGAACATTCTAACGGCTCATGCGATTAACAATGGGCGCATTACCGTTTTTGGAGGTGCTCAGAAGCGGCCCAATATCCATATTGGCGATATATGTCGCTTCTATCTAGAGCTTCTGCGGGCACCGGAAGAGTCGATCAACGGTCGAATCTACAACGCGGGTTACCAAAACCACACCGTCTCCCAAATCGCCGAAATTGTTCGTTCGGTGCTTTTGGGACGCGGAGTGCTCAAAGAGGTCGAGATCGTGACCACGCCCTCCAACGACGACCGCTCCTATCACATTTCGTCCGAACGCATCGCGCGCGACCTCGGGCTGCGTGCCAACCACACGATCGAAGACGCAGTGTCGGATCTGGCCGAAGCGTTTGAGCGCGGGCTGCTTCCGGACGCCATGACAGACGAACGCTATTACAATGTGCGCCTGATGCGGCGCGTGGAACTTCGATGATGGTTGGTCGATCCGGCTCGCCCTACCTGAAGAAATTGAAGAACGCCGGGGAGATTGAGGCGATCTGTGAGCGGCACCGCGAGCAGGGTAATGCCATCGTCCACTGCCACGGTGCGTTCGACAATCTGCACCTCGGTCACCTTCGCCACCTTGCCTGGGCCAAGAGCCAGGGAGACTTACTGATTGCGAGCATCGGAGTCGACCACGTGCTTAGCGACGGCGGCGCCGCCATATTCTCGCCCGCGGAGGTCCGGGCCGAGCAACTCGCGGCGATTGCCGTGGTTGACTACGTTGTGATCGATTCCGGGGAGTGGGTCGGGGAGCTTATCCGGCGCATCCGTCCGCATTACTACGTCAAAGGACGAGAGTTCGAGGATGTCCACGAGGGCGCGTTCGGCCGTGAGCGGCGGCTCGTGGAGGAACTTGGCGGCAGTGTTCGGTTCGGCTCGGGGGACGTCGTCTATTCGGGTACCGACGTACTGCGCGCCAAGCAGCGGCGAGCTAGTCTGGACCACCAGACCATTCGCAAGTACTGCCACAAACATGGATTGACGAGCCAGGGACTGCTCGGCCTGTTAGAAAAGGCTGCGACGAAGAAGCTGGTCGTGATTGGCGAGTCGATCGTGGACGAATATGTACATTGCGATGCTCTCGGTATGAGCGCGGATGCACCGAGCCTCGTGGTCCGGCCTACCTACCAGGATAGGTATCTAGGCGGTGCGGGCATCGTCGCCCAGCACATTCAGAGCCTCGGCGCCGAAAGCCTGTTCATCTCTGTCGTCGGCGACGACTTCGAGGCGGACTTTGTGCGAAACGAACTCTCGAAGCGCGACCTCACGAGCCAAATCATCGTCGACCCCTTGCGCCCGACGATTCACAAGAAGCGCTTTCTCGTCGATGGGCGCAAACTGCTCAACGTCAATACCTTTCGAGACCAGAATGCAAGTCGTGCTCTCGAGGACCAGCTGATCGAGGCAGTGCACAACTTTGGCAGCGACGCTGACCTATTCGTGATCTCTGATTTCTCTTACGGAATCGTGACTGAACGGGTGATCGATGCGGTGGCAAGCTTGGCGCAGGAGCGGAACGTGCCCGTTGTCGGTGATACGCAAGCGAGTTCGCAGATCGGCACCGTGACTCGTTTGAAGAACATCACTGCCACCACACCTTCGGAGAGGGAGGCCCGTCTTGCGGTCTGGGACCGGGAGGCGGGCATTGCCGACGTCGGTGTGAAGCTTCTCAAGGAGACGGGCAATCGAGCCCTGGTCATCACCTTGGGGCACCGAGGTTGCATGATCTTCGATACCGGGGGGCGCAACTGGGGCGATATTGCGCCGACCGACTGGCCTCACGAAATAAAGCGTAATCTAACGATCGAATACCTTCCGTCCTTTGCCACTCATGTCGTGGACGCAATGGGAGCAGGCGATGCACTGTTGTCGGCGCTCGCGGTGAGTCTGTCTGCGAACGCAAGTATGCTGGAGGGCGCACTGCTTGGTAGTTGTGCATCCGCGGTCGCCGTCGCGAACTTGGGCAACGCGCCCGTTCGGCGTGTGGAACTGCTCGATCGACTCGAGGAGGCGTTGAGCGAGGTCTGAAGTTGCGTTCCGTCGCCCGATAGCGCGCTATGGACGCGTCGTGCCGGCGGCGATTCCTACTTTGCCGCTGCGCAAGGCTTGCTCTGCGCTGCGGTAGCGTTCCGGCGAATCAATGGCGCAGCGGTAGCCGCGCACGGGTCTCGCGAAGTAGCGATACTCCGTCAGTGTGTGTGCGTAAACGTCACGCGGCAAGTCCAGCGGGATTCGTTCAGGGAGCTGGCGTACGAAGTCTCGCCGCAGCACCTGGATCCCGCTGTTGACCCAGATATCGCTCGTATCGACGTTGCCCCCCTTCGGTCGCTCTTCGAAACCCGTGATGCGTCCTGTTGGAGCGAGCCGCACACGACTGTTGGAGCGATTGCGCCGGTGCACCAGGAGCGTCCCATCGGCGCGGTGCTGACGATGAAAATCGAGAACATCGGTCAAGTCCTCGTCGAAGAGTAGATCGCCATAGATGACGAGAATATCTTCCGAGTCTTGAAAGTAGTCTAGAAGATTGCGCACGGAACCGGCTGTCCCGAGCAGCTCGGGCTCGTACTGGTAGTGAACCTTTACGCCATAGCGCGAGCCGTCCCCGATTTGCTCGCGGATCATTTCTGCCATGTAGTGAAGATTGATCGCGATTCTGTTGATTCCATGGGTGTGCAGGTGCCGTAACGTATACGATAGCAGTGGCGCACCTTGCAATGGTAGTAGCGGCTTGGGAAGATTACGTGTGAGTTGTCCCAGTCGTGTGCCGTAGCCTGCACACAAAACCAGCGCCTTTGCGATCATCGCTGGAGTTCCTCGAGGATAGTCGGCATCGCTTCCAGCAGCGATGAAAAGGTGAAGTCCGCCTCCGGCGTCACGCCCAATTGGACCCCGACGATCGGGGGATCCAAATGCCGCCCCGAGGTGACGAGGACCGTACGACAGCCCGCACGTTGACCGGCAAGAATGTCCGACGGGCGATCACCCACCAGGAAAGTGCGTTGCAGGTCCAGAGCGAGCGTCTGGGCTGCGTGTAGCAGAAGGCCAGGCTCGGGCTTGCGGCAGTGACAGCGTATTCGGTATTGGCCCACGGTGGCATTTGGGTGGTGCGGGCACACGTAGAAGCCGTCAAGGGCTTTGCACCCCTGCTTGGCCAAAAGGTCCTCGATCCGTCGGTTCACCCGAGTCACTTGCTCCTCGGAGCAGAGACCCCGGCTCACCACAGTCTGGTTGGTGACCACGGCCACGGCCAACCCTGCGATCTGTGCCGATCTAATTGCGTCGGCCGCGCCTGGTTCTAGAATCACATCGGATGGCTCTACCAAGAGGTGAACGTCGGAGATCAGGACGCCATCCCTGTCCAGCAGCAAGCCCGGTCGCAAGACTGTCACGCTTTCCGTGGGTCAGCCCGCCGGGGAAAACGGGGCGTGTTCAGATGATGGAGCATCAAGTGTAGGCCCTCGTTCGGACCGGACTTTGTCGACGGACCTTGGAGGGCCGCGTCGCACAGTGGCCGCGTCTCGCCCCATCACGGCCGCGATGTTGTCGGTGGGCCCTGGGACACGAAAAACAGGCATGAATACCCGGCGCGACGTCGGGCATGAAAACGCTGCCTATGTAGGAAGCCGTATTCGTACTTCCGCCGGTGCCAGTGTAGAAGACCGCGCGTCGCACGTCGTAGGCCGCCGCGATCTCCGCAACGGCCGCATTGAAGTCATCGCTGCGAGACGCAGCCAGAACCCGCACAAACTCTGCGGTGTAGGCTGGCGCAACAGCTGTCCCTTGGTAGTCGCTTTCCAATCAGTCCGCCGCCTTCAGGTGATCGAACCATTTCTTGGTTGCTTGTTCGATGCTTTCCGGATTCCAGACAGGCGCATCGCGCCAGTACTCGATATTCTCGAGCATGATTGCAACCCCCTGTTCAAAGGAAACCCGTGCCTTCCAGCCGAGCAGTCTCTCGATCTTCTGCGTGTCGGCACGCGTGCAATCGGGCTCGCCTGGGCGCTTAGGTACGTGTACCGCGGGACCACCGAGAAGCTCTACAAGTCTCGAGACGCTATAACTACCTCCACTTCCCACGTTCATGATTTCGCCAGAAAACTCCGAATCCGCAGCACACACCAATGCGTCCACGACATCGGTAACGAAGGTAAAATCCCTGGTTTGGCTGCCGTCACCGACCACCGTGAACGGCTGGCCGGCGAGCTTTTGGGCGAGGAAAACCCCGAAAACCGCACCGTAAGTGCCGGACGTCCGCGCGCGTGGACCGTAGACGTTGAAAAGGCGCAACGATACCACCGGCAATCCGTACACCTGACCCCAGTGCACAACCATCTGCTCTCCAAGGTGCTTGGTCAGCGCGTAGGGGTACTGGGGAGAAGCCGGGGACGACTCCGGCGTCGGATAGACGTCGGGGATGCCATAGCAGGAGGAGGAGGCCGCGTAGACAAAGCGACGAACGCCGGCGGCACGTGCGGCCTCCAACACGTGGAACGTGCCATCGACATTTGTCCGATGATAGGCCTCGGGCTGCTCGATAGACGGAACGATGTCAGCCAGGGCAGCAAGGTGGAACACCCGCTCCACCCCCTGGAAGCATGGGGCCAGGTCGCTGTTCGCCACGTCGGCTTCGTGTACCGTCAAGCGCGGGTTTTCGGCGTGTTGCTCGAGATTGCGGAGGCGGCCGTTTGCGAAGTTGTCGACGACCGTCACCCGGTGTCCGTCCCCTAGCAAGCGATCGACGAGATGACTTCCAATGAAGCCAGCACCGCCGGTGACCAATGCCCTGATGGACGCCATGGGACGACTATACACCGTTCTTCGAGCGCCGGGCAGCGTTCCTGGGGACTCATTGGGCCTGCACGGAGTCGGCTCGGAATCTTTTCGGCGGGACACAGAAGCCCGCTGCACAAAGGGTTTTCCTACTGCATATGGGATGGCGTGCGGCGGCCGGTTTGAAATCGCCGCAAGATCGCGATGTAGAGTGGGTTTTGCGAGGGGCCATAACTCCTCAGTCGCAGCCGATCTACCTCGAGACACGGTAGCGGTGCGTTGGAGCCACGAAGTCCGGGAAACTACGCCGGTTTCAGAACGAGCGATGCTCTACGGCGTTGAGCGCCGCGCCGGGATGTGCGTACGAAGTTCGGCGGCCGCACGCCGCACCTCGAGGGGGGCGGCAGCCTGGGATTCAAGGACGTCGAGTGCCCGCCTCGCATCGGCAATGCGCCCGATTCGAAGCAGTGCACGGACGTGACGCAAGCGAAAGACCGGCTGTCGCGGAGCGAGTTCCACGGCCCGAGCGTAGTTCTCAGCTGCGTCGGCGTCGCGCCCGAGATACTCCTCCACGCTGGCGAGGTTAAAGTAGTGTGCCGCCGACGGCTGCGAGGAAGAAGAGGTGCGGGGCCACAGGCCTTGCAGCGCCAACAGCAGGGCCACGCCGACCACGACGGGCGAGGGCGCGAGCGCGGAAATGCGTAGCCGGCGGGCGAACGGCCCAAGGCCCAGCAAGCCGGGACCCGCGACGAAGGCCAGTGGCACAGCCAGCGGCACGCGATTCTGGGCGGAGGTGAAGATCAGCGCGTTTGCCGCAAGCACAGCGAGGACCTGCCCCGACAACATGAGTGCGAGAGTCCGCTGCCGGATAGGGCCGTGTGACGTCGATGCCGGCCGACGCACGAGCACGCCGAGTCCGAGCGTTCCAAGGCCGAGCACGATTGAGAACGGAAGCCCGAGATGGTGAGCTGCGCCCAGGGACTGGCGCTCGCCAGCCATGTCGTAGTCGCGTACGTAGGCGTGGTTTCCCACGGCCATCCAAAGTTTCTTGGTCGACAGTCGCAGCCACGTTCCGGGGTTGTCCAGGATCCATGTTCGCCCTTGCGCAAAAAGTTTGTCCCCGACCTCTCGATCGAGTTGCGCCCGCGATTTGCCGGCCGCTTCGATGCCAAGCCGCGTGAGCAACTCACTGCGCTCCTCGTGAACCTGACCCGAAAGCAGGCCGCCAGCCGTGTTCCACCGCCCGTTGGCGTGGGGGTTGTTGCCTATATAAAAGGGAATGCCACCGCCGTGACTAGGAGTTACATGAGGATCGCCGAGCACGAGTTGATTTCTCAACGCCATCGGTGCCAAGGCCATTGCGACGCCCAACGCAAAGACAACGGTTCCCGGCAACCACGGCCTGGAGGCATGGCGATGGTAGCCGACGAGGGAAAGGGCTGTGAACGGCAACGCCACCAGCATATTCGGTCTCCCGAGCACAGAAAGCCCGGCAAGTAGGCCGACCCACAGCACGCGCCGTGGACTAGGCGCGTCGAGGTAGCGAACGAACGTGTAGACGGCGGCGATGTTCAGCGAAACTCCGAGCGATACAGAGAGGTACTTGTTTTCATAGTAGGAAAGCTCGAAGAACGCGAGCAGGGTGGCCGTTGAGATCGCACCCGCCAGTGCACCGAAGGCGCGTATCGCGGCGCGATGAAAGAGCCACAGACAAGCCCCGGCCACCAACAGCTGTAGCAGCAGGCCACCGATGACATCCGTTCCCAGGGCCATGGGTAGCGCCAGGAGGGCGGCGTAGATGCCCTGCAAATAGAAGGGCTGTTGGCCCAAGGGACCGTGCTCGACGATGTCGCGTGCGGCGCGCTCGTAGAGCTGCCCGTCGGAAAACGTGGCGAGGGCGAACGGGCTCGTGGCGAGGTAGGAGAGGTGGTAGACAACACGTTTGGCCAGTAATATGGCTATCGCAACGCGGACTACCGGCAACGCGCGCGCCGCGGTCGCCGAAGGTTTCCCCCGTCCGCCGCTGCTCAGCTCCGCCCCCCCTTCTCGCTGGACGGCCGTTTCCAGAGGGTGCGTCGGTTTCATGCTCTGCAATAGGGTATCAGCATCGGACCGTGCAGGCTGCTGTTGCGTAGCAATCCCCGAGGTGCGCTGACTCCGAGGACTCGTGGTGCTCTGTTTTCCGTTTACCGCAGTCCACTACCGCTTGTCGTTACGCCGGCCAGGAGCGATCGGCGTGGCAAAACGCTCGCTCGGTGCTACCGTGGGAGCCAGCATGGCTGAAGCCGACCGCGAGCGCTGGGATCGTCGACATGCCGAGGCCGATGTGCCCAGCGCGTCGGGCGGCTGGCTCGAGGCGCTGGGCGATGAATTGCCGCAGGCCGGCAGGGCGCTCGATGTGGCCTCGGGCCGTGGCGGGCTCAGCCTTTGGCTCGCGCAGCGCGGGCTTGCGGTGAGCGCGCTCGATGTCTCTCCGGTCGCGCTCGAGCGTTTGCGCCAGGCGGCGAAGGCGCTGGGAGTGGCGGTGGACGCGCGCCAGCTGGATCTGGAGCGCGACGCGTTGCCGGATGGGGCCTTCGACTTCATCGCCTGCTGGCACTACCGCCAAGCCGGCCTGCACGCGGCCTTGTGTGAGCGGCTTGCACCAGGCGGATTGCTGGCCCTGGAGCAACACACGGTGGATAATTTGCAGCGCCATGCGCGGCCCGGGCGCGACTACCTGGCCGAACGTGGCGAGCTCGCACGCTTCGCCCTTGATGGTGCGCCGGTGCCGCTACAGCTTTGCTACTATCGGGAGGGCTGGCTCGGGGACCGCGCGGTGGCTCGGGTCTTGGCTCGCAGGCTGGACGCCCGGGCCTGAACTCGTTCCGTCGCCAACGCGATCGCTGTTTGCGAGTTCTGACGCGGTGTTTTGACCGGCCTCGCAGACGTTCGCGCGGGGTTTTGCTTCCTTGCCCAGCGCGCCCTTGGCAGGCACGTAATGCTCACCGCGCTGCACGAAGACCTGTGCTTGCTTCGGGTAGGCGCAGCCGAGCAGTGCGCCTTCTTTCCACTCGGCATCCTTGGGGTAGGCGCGGCGAACGTCCACGCTGAAGCGCACGAACTTCTTGCCGCGTGCGTCGGTGAGCAGGGCCTGGTCGAGCACGCGCACGCGTCGCTCCACGGGTACCGGAGCGGCCCTCGAGAACATTTTGCGCTTGGACTCGGCACGCTTCAGCGGTTCGAGCAGCTTCTTCTTTACCAGCGCTTCCGCAGCGTCGTGCGAGCGCGAGTCTGCGGGCGGCTCCGCCAGCGCGACGCTAGCGCACAGCATCGAGAGAAGAAACGGCAGCCAGTACTTCATGACGCGATCCTTTCGGTGAGGGGGTCGATATGCGACCGGTGGTTAATTCGACAAAGAGCGCGCAGGCGACGACGGGAACCCAGAGCGCGGCGACGTAGACCCAGGAGTCGTAGATCTCGGCATATTCGGCTGCGACCAGCGCAAAGCGGGAGAAGACCGCCACGCTCAGTTGTGCCGCCACGTGTCTGCTGTAGTGGCGGTGGGCTTTGAACTCCCCGGTGCGCGCGGCGCGAACCGCCATGACCATCGCGGTCGCAGCGATCGCGCCGGTCAACCAGAAGCCGAGCGTGGTGATCGCCCCGCCCTGGGCGAAAAGAGCCAGGTAGCAGCCGGAGGGGACCGACGCGAAGAGTACCAGCAGCGCGGTGAAGCGCCCGAGGTAGCGGTGCAGGCGCGGAAAGCGCGTTCCGAGGCGTGGCGATGAAAGCCAGAGCGTGGCGGGCAGGGCGAAGAGCGAGCTGGGCACGTGCACATAGAGCGCCGTCAGCCACAGCTGGGGGTTAGCCAGCGGCAACTTCTCGAGAAAAAATGGATGCTCGTCTCCCAGCTCCACATAGGAGAGGCTCGCCGCGAGCATCAGGGACACGCCAGCGGCCATCAGAAGGTAGAAGACGCCGAACTGAAGCACGCGTCGCCAACGTGTCGTTTTTCGCATCGCCTGGAGGTTGGACTCCCAAGAGACGAAAAGGGTCTCGGGCGAACCCTAAAAGTTGGTGCCGCAGGCAGAAAAAGGCTGCGCGGTTGGGGCCCGGACGCGGTGCGCCGTTTACGGCCGCGTTGGCCCTCGGGTAGGGCAGGTGCGTTGGTTCCGCACGGTCTGGGCGCAGGTGGGTGCGCGGAGTTGAGCGCTCCGACAGTCACGCCCGTGGGGGCAGAAACAGGCGTCCGATTTCCAACTCGACCGCCTCAAAGGGGGCACCCGCGCGGTCGACTCTTCACCATAGCTGCCGGTGAGGACCCAGCCACCCGCTTCGAGGCCGAAGGCTTCGACAGTGCGTGCATCGGCATCCACGATCCAGTAGCGGGGAATGCCGCGTTTAGCGTAGAGCTGTCGCTTCTGCACCCTGTCGCGCGCGGCCGTGCTCGGAGACAGTGCATCGCAGACCCAGTCGGGTACGACCGAGATGGGCCGTTGCTCAGCTGGACTCGGCCGTCGCTACCGGCGCCATCCGGCCCTGGCGAGCGCTGGTCGCGCGAGGCGGTTCGCCTCGTAGCAACCATGGGTCACAGGGATGCCACGAACGCATCGAAGTCCAGCGCGCAGTCGATTCCGTTGGTGATCTCAGCCGCGACGGCTTCCACGCGACCGCCGCCGGTATCCAGCACTGCGATGCTGGTGGGCTGCACCGGGCCGCGGGGGTCGTGCCTTTCGTCGCTGCGACTCCATTTGGGCTTGAGGGGGTAAATCAGGCAGGATAGGCCCAGGTAGCACGTCGCTTCCGTGTACAGCGGACCGACCGGCGTGTGGTAGTGGCCGCCCACGTGCCACTTGGGGCGTAGGCGCGCGGAGAGGTCCGTCAGGGTTTTCGAGCCCTGGGGCTCGCCTCTCCAGCTGCGCGTCGCGGCGTAGGGGCTGTCGTGGGTGACCAGGATGTCGGCTCCGTCGTTTCGCGTTCGAAGCGCCCGAAGCGCTGTTTCGTCGAAGCGGTGGGGGGTGAAGTTTCGCTGTAGCTGTGGCGGTAGGCCCTCCGGCACTTCGATGCCGCCCAGCATCGCGATGGGCAGGCCCGCGAGCTCCAGCACGGTGCCGTCGTGCACGTAGGTGAAGAGACCCAATGGGTCCACCGCGGCCAGGCCAGCGGTGGCGTCGAGCGCACGTAGCCAGTCGGCGTCTTCATGGTTTCCGCG
>JAOUOP010000073.1 GCA_029880325.1 Myxococcales bacterium
AGACAACCTCGCGGGCTTGAGCATCAACGGCCAAAGCGTCCCGGTCGCCCCCGGCCCCAGCGCCAGCAGCTACGTCTTCGCCCTCGACCTGCCGCTGCCCTCATTGCAGAACTACCCGGTCTCGATCCGCGCCTGGGACCACGCCGGCCGCAGCACCGACGCCAGCTACATCCTAAACCTCAGCAGCGCCATCCAGCTGACGCTGCTGTCGCCCGCGTCGGGCAGCGAATACGTCGTCAGCGGCACCGACTACACCCTGGAAGTGACCGCCCGCGTCCTCGGCGCCGCCACCGGCGACGAACTCTACGTGCTCTGGGACGGCGCCGGCGCCATGCTGATGGAGCGCCTCGGCGACTATGGCCGCGCAATGCTCACAGTGGCCGCAACCGGCGGTGAACACGCCCTACGCATCGAAGTGCGTCGCCTCGGCGTTCTGCAGGCGACCACCGAATCACGGGTGACCTTCACGCGCGATGAAGACGTGCCGCTCGAAGTCGTGAGCATCTCACCCGAAAACGAAGCCTCCGACGTGGAGACCACCACGCCCATCGAAATCCGCTTCAACAAGCCCGTCGACCCTGCGCGCCTGACCATGAGCGTACTGCAGACCGCCCACGGAAAGATTTTCGCCGCCCCCGAGCCCGGCGCCGACATCCGCAACATGCCCGGCCTGGCCCTGGAAGAAGTGCGCCACGAGCGCTCCCCGGTGGCCGGCAACGGCCAAAACCTCCCCGGCAACCAGGCCATCGCCTTCTACCCCTCCGAGTACTACGCCTACGGCGGCACCGTCATGGTGGAGCTGGCCCTCGACGGAGTCCCGCTCTTCCACAGCCGCTTCGGCGTGCGCACCCTGCCGACCTTGCTCAGCGGCGTACTGATGGACAGCGACTCCACGCCGCTCATCGACATGGAGGTCAGCCTCTTCGAGATCGGCAGGAGCGCCCGCAGCGACAAGGACGGCAACTTCCAGTTTGGCTACGGCGAAGATCCCACAAGCATGTTGGCCCCCGGACGCTACCGCGCGCTCATCAACCCGCCCGGTGGCGACGCCCGCTTTGGCAGCGTCGAGCGCTACATCGACGTGGACGGCCCCGGGGCAACCTCGCTTGGTGTGTTCGTCGTGCCCAAGCTCAATCCGCGCGTGCCCTATCAGCCCATCGCTTCCGGACAGGGCGTCGTGTCGCTGGCGCTCGGGGACCTGGAGATGGACTTGAGCGGGGCGACGCTGGAGTTCCCGGATGGGCGTGCGGAGGGGCTGGTGCATGTGCAGTTGTTGGAGTTCCGGGAGCTGGGTCATGGGGTCCAGCCGGGTGCCAGCCCCGAATTCGCCTTTGCCATGCAGCCGCCGGGCATCGAAGTCGCGGGCGTCGCAGAGGTCACCGTGCGGCTGCCGAAACTGCAGGGCAGCCACAACTACGTACAACAGCTGCTCGAGCGTGTCCTTCTGCTCGGGCTCGATGCCCGTTCGCTCACACTGGTGCCCATCGGCGTAGCCCGCGTGGACAAGACCCAAAACACCGTGGTGAGCGAAGGAGCCCTTCATCTGGAGCGACTGGAATACGTCGGGGTCGCGATATTCGCTGCCCGCCAGATTCATCAGGAAGCGCTGGCAGCCTACGCCGCCGGCGAGATCAGCATCGACGAGCTGCGTTCGCAGCTCGCGCAGTAGGTGGATTCGATGGGTCGAGTGCAGCGACATAGTCGGATAGGACAACCACGCCATCACGTAACGGGGCTGCTGCTGGCAGCGCTCGCGACTTGCTCCACCTTTGTCGCCGGCCCCGTCTCGGCTCAGTTTCTCCAGGGGCGTATCGCCACGCCCGGAGTGGTCATGCGCAAGGCCGACGGGAGCCTAACGCATGAGTTCGACCCGGAGGCCAAGAAGACCTGGGTAGCCTACGACCACTGGGGCTTCATGCATGCCCTGCAACCCGCTCTGAAACCCGGACAACACACCGACGGCACGCCGATGGCGGTCGAGGACTACAACGAACAACTGCAAGCTCTCGGCGCGGCCCTGCAGGCCCCCTCCAGACTCCTGGCGCAGCGCTCCGCCTTGACCGCTTCGGAGGGCCCCTACTTTGTGACGCCCTACTCCTGCGTCGACTCCGACGGGGTAACCCGATACTTCACCAACACAGAACTCGATTGGAATGGCCGCTGGAACACCAAAATCTTCGCGGCGGCAGTGCCCCGTTGCGATGAGACACCCGCTCTCGTTAGTCCCATCGCCGTGTCGCCCGGCGGTGCGGTTCCGACTCAGATCACCACAAAGCCAAGCCGTTCTGGGCAGCCAATGCCGTACCAAATTTTGCTCAGCCGACAAGGATACCGCGTAGCCACGGCCAACTGCCGCATCGGCTACGAGTCCGCCTACTACTCCCTCGATCCAAACGACGCCAATTATGAAGGCCTCTATCCACACTGCAGGTCACCGAACGACAAAGCCTGGAACCCTGAGCTGCTTAGTGTCGACTGCGACGAGCCTCCACCCCCCGAACTTTTGCTATTCCCGTCCGGGAACTTTGCACGCTGCCATCCGAACTATATGACCCACCGGAGCCCGGACCAAGGCCTTCAGAGCACTGTCTGGGCTGGCATCCAGGGAGCTGAAATCTACACTTCCAGTGCGGCGCAGCATCACAAAACCCTGACGAACTCCCAGGGCGCCTACTCGTTCAACGGCCTCGAACTCAGCTGGGAGTATCTTTTGAAGCTCAAGGTCTATGCGACAGTCAACACCACCTCGCCCAACCCCCGAGTCGCTGGCACCCACCAATTCCTGGCCGTCGCCGATGCATCGTTTCGGACACTAGGGGAAGCCAGCACATTCGCCCCCCCGCTGACAGACTCCACCGGTTCCGTGACAGTAGAGTATCTCGATTGGTACTACTCGAACCTCTACACCGCCTCCTTCCTGGCCTACGCCAACTTCCCGATCGAAGCGGCAACCTTGGACATTCGGGCGGTGTTCACGAACGCCCCCAATGCCTCGTCAAGCAATCCAAGTAATCGAGGCAATCCGACCGTAGACTGGACGGGCCCGTTACCGGACAACTTCGCGATCGCCGATCTGACCAAGTGGAAGAACGACCCCAACGCCGGAGGCTACGTCGAGGGCGACACAGTCTACAGCTTGAAGGAGAGCACGACACCAGGTCACTCCGGACTGCTGAAAGCGATCGGCGACTACGAGCTGCGCGACACCGAAGTCTTCGTATATCGCGCAAGCGATGACAAACTCATTGGCTCGCGCTGGGGAATGCTCCGACGGGAGGTCCTTGCCTATGTCGACCTAAAGTCGCTACAGAACTCAAACGGCGCAGGCGTCGATTCCCAGTGCGAAGGACGAGCCTGCCTGCGCATCGCGAGTTTGTTTCGCGGTCCCGAGCAGCGCGGCCGAATTTCTCAGTCTGGGACTGAGAGCTTCACCCGCACCGGTGACGTCGACCAGCTGTTCTCAGGCATCGCCGACGAACTCTACTACGACAACAGCGAAGGCGGAGTCCTCAAACGCGTCGACACTAGCGTCGACGGTGGCGTCGACGGTGGCGTCAACGATGGCGTCCGCAACAGCCTCGAACTGGACTACGACACCCGCACCGATCCCAGCGGGCGAACCGCAGCTCTAAGCCCCGGTGATGCCCTACGCATCATCGTCATCAATCGCGCCACCGGCTACATTGGCACGGCCCGAGCCGTGCTCGTCAACTCGTTCGGCTTCGGATGGGCGATTGCCCCTGAAGGCTTTGGCTTCGACCCTGCGACCTACGCGGCTACCGGACCAACGACCATCAACGTCGAAATGCGCCCCCCGAACCTGAAGGTCCGCGCCTACCGCATTTCCGAGCAGGACCCCGCCGGCGATATCCCCTACCTCATTGGCTCCGAGGGCTCGAGCCTCACCAGCGATTCCATCGTATACATCGAAACCGAGTGGCTCGACCATGACGGTCGGCCACTGCCAGCAGACCTGCCAGGGTACACCGGGCGGCTCGCGAAGTTGGTGGCGACAGCCGGAGGCAACCTCGACACCGACATTAAAGTCTATTCACTGCCCGACGGCGGCACCTCCGCCACGCCCCCCGACGCGGGCACGCTCGACGGGGGCCCCGACTCCGGTGTCCAGCCCACCTGGGTCAAATACTCGGGTCAAGCGCAACCGGCCTACAATGACGGGGACCTCCAGGCCGATGCGACCGGCACCGGAGACCAGGCGGGCTTCTTCCGTGTCCGGCCCGGTAAACACACCACCGTGGTCCGCCTCAAGGACGCCAACCCGCAGGCGGCCCATTTCTACATTCACATCGACGCCAAGACCTTGGACAGCCCGGTCGACTTTACCGGCACACCGGGCCCAGCCAAGCCCAACTTCTCCATCACCGAGTTCTGCTACTGGATTCCGAACGCAAGTGACCCCGGCGAATATGCAGAGGAATGCAAAACGCAAGGGGACCCCGGCGCGGGCGAAGGGGCGCTGATGCAGCGGCCGGGGGACTTCGTGCCGTTCAAGGTGCCGTTTTACAACGCCGAAAGAACGCTGGCGGCGATGAAAGAGGAAGGCAAAACCGGCTGGCCCGCGCCTGGTGACGCCGTCTACGACTGGTACTACCGGCCCGAGATGCAGTTTTCGATGTTCGACCTCAAGACCCAAGGCCTGGCGGTCACCCTTGCCGACGGCACCGGTCAAACCCTGGACTCCAACGACGAGCGAATCGCCTACCGCGACGACCTGGACACGCTGGCACTGTCCTACACGTTGCTGACCGACGCTGACACACTGCAGCTCGAGACCTTTGACGGCACCCGCTCTTTGATTTTTTCACTCGGCGACCAGGAGCAAAAGGCCACCATTGGAACCGACGAAGAAAGCGGCGCCGGCACCGTAGCATTTACCAACGTGGCTGCTCTGAGCGAAGCGACTCCAAACGACTACGCAACCATTCGACTGTCGCAAAATGAAGATGAGCCCAACGTGCTGTGGGACTACGACATGCGGCAGTTGAAGATCGTGGTCGAAGACCACGGCGAGGGCGTCTCGCCTGGAGACAAGGTGAGTGTGCTCGCCAAGGTGGTTGGCAGCAATGATTCGGTGGAGTGGGAGTTTGTCCTCGTTATTCCAGAAGGCAACGAAGGCAAAATCACACAGACAATCGTCAGCAGCGACGGCCGCGAGACACTGCTTACGGTCCCCGAAGATGCCGAGGAAGGAAAGGTCATCCTGAAGGCTTGGCTGACTGACAGCGAGGAGATTCAGGACACGGCGACCATTGATATCGGGTGCGGTTGTGCCTCGGATGGTTGCCCATTTAGCGTCGGCAAATTTGCCCAGAGCAGCATCGACATCGATTTCTCCCTCGGCAGCGCCTTCGGCGGGGCGACTTCAGGCAGCGTCTCGCTGCACGCCGAGACACTGGCGGACCTGAGCTTTACGCCAATGGACCTGCGCCTCGACACGCTGTCGGAGAAGGTGCGCGCCCGCTATGACACGAGCGGCCTGCGACAGGTTTTGTCTCCCGAAACTGTGGTCGACATCATCGCCGACGAAACCCAGCCCACCTACTCGCTCACCTTCTATCGCCGTGGCAGCGCAACGCTGCAGTTCGCAGGCGACGGCACCTACGACCTGTCGCCACTGGGCCCCTCGGTGAACAAGTGGGTCGTCAGCAAAGTGCCCGATGGCAGCAGTTTTCGGCTGCGAGTCCTCCAGGATCACCCGGGGCGGCCCACCGAGATGCGCGAATACTACACCGCCCAAGACGGCTCCCTGGTGCTTGCCCACGGAACCCCCGGGGGCGCTGGCGGCATCGTTGCAGAACGCACCGAGGAACTTCGCACCTGGACGGAGGGCTCCGACAAGCTGGTGCTGCGCACCGTCAAAAATTCCGACGGCTCCATCGCCTCCCAGAAGCAAACCCGCAGCGCAGCCAAGAACTGGGGCTACGCGGTGGTCGAGGAGATCATCGACCCTTCGGGGGCGGCTTTGACGACCACGACCCAGTACTACGAGAACGCCTTCGACGTTGGCTCGTACAGCAAGCCCTATCGAATTCAGCGACACGACGGCTCCTGGACCCAATACCTCTACGACGACAAAGGCCGCCTCAAGACACAAGACTCGAGCTGGCTATCGATACCGATCGGCCCCAACGCCCGCAAGCTGGAGTACACCTACCCGACTACCGCCGACAGCGAGCAGGACCTCTACCGACCGTCCCAGGTCAGCGAATACCTAAGCGGAGCAGAAGTCGCGCGCAGCTACCTGACCATCTCTCGCGCCTCCAACGGCTCCCGCATCGAAACCGAGACCCGCTGCAGTGAACTGCCCTGCAGCCCCGGCTCCGCGTCGGCCCAGGTCACCACCCGCCACTACGCCGCACCCGACACCGAGCGCAACCTCTCTGGACGCCTCGAAAAAGTCGTGCACCCTGACGGCACCGAGACCCACTACCGGCATGAAGAAGGCACAGTCGACGGCCTCGGCACCTTCAGCCCTGGCACCGGAGAGGCCCTCCGCACGACCACCACGCGCTACGGAGCAGGCGGCGCGGTCGTCGACGGCAAGAGCGAGCGTGAAGTCACCATCGTCGACGAGTTCGGCAAGACCCGCCGCACCGAGAGGCTCGTGGCCACCGCGAGCGGCTTCGCGCTCATCGACTGGACCGAGTTCGAATACGATGAATATGGCCACGTCACGCGCACCGAGCGCAGCAACGGCGAGGTCACGACGGCCGAGTGGGGATGCTGCACCGCCAACGAGCGCACCGACAGCCGCGGCATCGCGACCACGGTGTTGGAGCGCGACGGCATGCAGCGGGTCGTCAGCGAACAGCGCGCTGGAATCACGACCACCTACGAGCTCGACGCCCTGGGGCGACAGCTTTCGGTCGTACGCGAAGGTGGAGGCGCTGCGGCCACAAGCGGTCAGTCCTACGACGGCGCCGGAAGGCTATTGAGCAGCACCGATGCAAGCCAGCTGACGACGAGCTACGCCTACGACGCCAGCGGCCGCATCACCACGGTATCGCGACCTGGAGGGCTCACCGAAATCACCGAGCGCCACGCCGACGGCCAAACCAAGAGCCTCGGTGGCACCGCCGTGGTGCCCCAGAGCTTCGCCTACAGCGTCGCGGCCGGCACGCGCACCACCCGCGTGCAAACCGGCACCGCGATGTGGCAGCAGACCACGGTCGACATGCTCGGGCGCACCGTTCGGGTGGAGCGGCCCGGTTATGGCGGCACGGTGGAAGTCTCCGAAACCTTCTACAACGACAAGGGCCAGGTCGAGCGCACCTCGGCCACCGGACAAGCCGACACGCTCTACGAATACGACGACCTCGGCAACCAGATTCGCAGCGGCCTCGACATCAACGGCAACGGCCAGCTCGACGCCGCTGGACCCGACCGCATCACCGACAGTGACAGCCGAGTCGTCAACGTGGGCGGCGACTGGTGGCAGCAGAGCCAACAGTGGGTCTATCCGGGTGATGCAAGCAGTGCCGCCGTCCTGACCTCCCTGCAGCGCAGCCGCCTGACTGGTTTCGGCGCGGGCGTAGTGAGTGAACAGCACAACGTCGACCTCCACGGCAACATGACCGTCAGCCGGGTGGAGATCGACCGCGCTTCGAAGACCGAAACGCGGACCACCGATGTGCCCGACAGCAACACCGATGTGGTGGCGGTTTCGGTGCTAGGGCGCTTGACGAGCAGCACAAGTCAGACCGGCGTGGTGCTGAACTATGGGTACGATGGGCTTGGGCGCAGGACGTCCGTGACCCATCCGCGGACTGGGACTTCAACTACGGTGTACGACACGGTGACCGGGCGGGTCGACGAGGTAGTCGATGCGGCTGGTAATCGCACGCGATACGAGTACGATCCCACGACGGGTCGGAAGACCGCCGAGTTCAACGCCTTGGATAAGTCTACGCGCTACGAGTACAACGCACGCGGGCAGTTGACCCGTACTTGGGGCAATGTGCCGTATCCGGTGGAGTACGAGTATGATGAGTACGGGCGTCGTACTGGTATGTGGACGTTTCGGAGTGGGGATTTTAGCGGGGCGAGCTGGCCTGCTGGGGTGACCGGCGACAAGACCACTTGGCAGTACGAGGGCGCGACGGGGCTCCTGCTCAGCAAGCTCGATGCTGCGAACCAGGGGCCGAGTTACACCTACGGCCCCGGAGGCCGCCTGGCGACGCGGACATGGGCGCGGGGTGGCACTACGACGTATGGGTACGATGACGCGACTGGGGAGCTGCTGAGTGTGGATTACAGCGACCCTGGCACGCCCGACATCGGCTACACCTACGACAGGCTCGGCAGGCAGAAGACCGTCACCGATGCGGTGGGGACCAGGACGTTCGTCTACGACCCGGATACCCTCCAGCTCGTGAGCGAGGACATCGACGGCGTCGGGGCGTTTGACGGCGTCTACGACGTGTCGCTCACCCGGAAGTACGAGCCTGGGGGTAGCGCGGTTGCTGGGCGGAGTACTGGCTTCCAGATCGGCGACGGGTCCAGCTACGACGTCACGTACGACTACGATGCCAAGGGGCGGTTCGGCAGCCTGGCCTGGAGTGCTGGCGGGGCGAGCGATGCTGCGACTTACTCGTATGTGCCGAGTTCCAACCTGCTGGCCGGGATGACCACGACGAGTGGGCAGGCGACGAGCTACCAGTATGAGCCGCTGCGCGACTTGAAGACCCAAGTGCAAAACAGCTTTGGTGGCAGCGTCGTCAGCCAGTACGACTACCGCTATGACGCCATCGGCAGGCGTGAGAGCGTGCAGAACAGTGGCAGCGCTTTCGGGGCCACTGCCCACAGTGTCTGGGGCTACGACGACAGAAACCAGCTCACCGCCTCCGACCGCTACACGGGCCTCCTGGGCGACACCAGCAGCCCTGTCGGGCCCGAGAAGCGCTCGTATGGGTATGACCCCATCGGCAACAGGCAGACGGCTCTCGGGCAGGATGGAACGACGAGCATCAGCTACACGCCCAACGAGCTGAATCAGTACGTGAGCATTGATGCTGCCGTACCTGTCCACGACCTTGACGGCAACATGACCTCCGATGGAGCCGGGAAGAGCCTGAGCTACAACGGTGAGAATCGGCTGGTCGGCTTCTCAGATGGCACCACCACCGCCAGCTACGTCTACGACTACATCGGGCGTCGGGTCAGCAAAGCAGTCGTAGGAGGGGCCACGACGACGTTCCTCTACGACGGTTGGAACATGATCCGCGAAGATGTGGATGCCGATGGGGCTGGGCCTGGGGCTCCGGTGGCCAAGCATCATGTGTGGGGCCTTGACCTGTCACAGTCCATGCAGGGTGCTGGGGGTATCGGTGGGCTGATCGCTGTTGTGGATTCGAGTTCTGGGGATGTTGGGCTGTTTGCCTTTGATGGCAACGGGAACGTGAGCGAGGTTGTCGTTGGTGGGCTCGTTGACGCCCACTACGAATATGACGCCTTCGGGAATGTTGTGCTGGCTGACGGTCTTGGGGCTGAGGGAAATCCGTATCGCTTTAGTACGAAGTATTTTGATGGGGAGAGTGGGTATAGCTACTACGGTCACAGGTATTATGAGCCGGTGATCGGCAGGTGGATCAATCGGGATCCGGTAACTGAGAAGGGAGCTGTTCTGGTTGTCGATCCTCTTGCAGCGACCGTTCTGGACCAACGTGCGCAAGACACTGAACTCGCAAGATTGGGAGTTCCGATAGACATCCGGAACTCCTACGAATTCGCAAAGACCGATCCGATCTCACACGTGGATCTGTTCGGCCTTTCCGCATGGAGAATAACTAAACCTTGGGGCGCCACCGAGAAAAGTCAGCTTCGTTTCTCCATGGTCCGCTCGGTGCAGAACTACCGTGGAGCGATCGACTGTGCCGACCTGGCATTAGTAGCCCTGATCGCCTTCGCTTCAGAGAACGGTTTGCCGATAGTCCTGAAGGCTGGTGGTCAGGAATACAATGCATCACATTGCATCTGGTCGTCGAAGGCACACTTTGAAAGGTACGTGAGACGGTACGTGGGCGCCAACCAGGTGGTCAATAACACCGTGCCAGTACCTTTGAGCAGGCTTCTCCCTGGTCACCTGATCATGACCCGGCGAGTTGGGCGAATGGGCCACACGCGCATCGTGACCAGGGTTAATAGAAATGAGGACGGTACCGACGCGATGATTACCTGGTGGCAAAGCACTCATCCACCGCAGCAGCCGTGGGAGCGGAGTGGAATGTTTTCAGACATTCCTGGAGACTCTTTGGGGGCTGGAGACAAGGGTCGATTCTGGAAGTTTGGCCAGTTCAACACAGGCTATCCAGCGCCTGACGTCCCCGGTGACTTTGAATGGTAGCCGTCATCCTCATGCTCTGGCGAGGCGTGGTCCTTGTCATCTTCCTATGCGGATGCGCAACGAATCGAGCGGAACCCGCTGCTGTTCCCGAGAGCAAGGGTCCCGCTGGCGACATTTCGAGTGGTGACTCCACGTCGGAGTCATCCCCATCGCAGATTGAACGGTCCTATGTTGCCGAAGCTCGTGATGGCACTCAGAATGGCCAGTTCGCGGCCCGGCCTGAGGATGCGAAAGGGGAACGTGATCCGTCTAAGGAACAAGACGAGCCGATCTTGGTCCACTCGGGTGATAAACAGACCGAGCGGACAAGCGAAGGCGGATTCGGGGCCGCTCAGAAGATGGCGAGCGACTCGGAGAGGATCGTTGTCGCCAGGATTATGGTTGACCACCCACCACCACGTCTCTTTGTTATTGGCTCGGAGGAACTGGTTGCAGAGGTGGGGTATCTGAAAACGGTTGTTGCTTGCGCTGCGCGGGTCTTTGAATCTATGCAGCTTGAGGAAGACGTATGGTGTCTAAGCATCTTCTCTGAGCCAAGATTCGCAGGCTGGAAACATGAGGAGCGAATCATGCCCTACGTGGAAGATGGCACATGGCCCACGGCCTACCTGGGCGAATACTGTAGTAAAACCGGAGTGCTGGTACGCTATCCGCTTGTGCCCTCCAGGAAGAATCGTGTCAAAGTCCGGCCCCTGAATGACGTAAGCTTGCGTGACTGTGTACAGGGTGAGTTGCCTACGCCGGAGCCGTTCCCAAGATAAACGTGAGCCTTCGAGAAGGCCCGATCTCGTAGTGTCCGAATACTCGATCGACGAATCTGAGCCATGATTTCAACAGCCTCAAGCAGCCCGCCGAGCCCAGAGCGAGAAGAAGTCGGCTCCGCTGGCTTGGCGGTCATGCGCACCACGGCGCTCGGAGGCAGTGGCTCTCGGTTTCACAGCCTGACGATGCACGGCTTCGTTCCCGGTCGGTCGGATCTTGGCGCAAATGTCCCAGACCGAGCCCGCCCAATCCGGCGCGAGCGCGCAACAACGGAAGCCAGCTCAGGCGGCGTCGCGGTAGTAATAGCCAGCGTTCCGCCGAGCCTCGTGCGGCGCTTGACCGGACCCAAGCGCGCGACGTTGCCGTCGGGCACGCCCCGCCCATGCTCACCCGGCCCTTCATGATGACCAGCTACTTCTGGAAGACGTGCTGATGACGGTGGTCCAGTTTGGAGATAGGATGAGCGAGAATCCAGCCACCGATGACCGAGGTATGCAGGGGACGGGCGGAGGATTTTGAGGGTTGCGACATTCGTCCGCTTGCGGGGGTAGCGGGAGGGATGAGCCGAAAAGAAGTAGGGTTCTAGCGAGAGTTCTGAGACGAGGACAATGTGATCTCCGAAGCCCGACAAAAGAAGATCGATGACGCCACGGAGTCGTTGAAGCGTGTACATGACTTTGACGTAAAAACGTTGGCTCGAACAGATCTCGGTACGCTCAATTTTGAGGATGCGATACCTCACGCTCGACGGCTTGTTGAGCTGAGCCAGCAGGTGGCATTGGAGATCCTCGATGGACTTCCGATGGCCCAACTCGACTTGATGAAGAGTCAGGCGGTCGCAACCTACGCAAGGTTGCAGCAAGTGCTGGATTTCAACCTTGATGGTCAGAATCCCAAAGCGGAGCGAGATGGACTCATCAATCAGCTTGAAGCGGACTACGACCCTTTGTGGCAACAACTTCAGCAGGCCATAAGCTACTCAGCCCGCAGGCAGATGAATTTCGCCTCCTTGGAGCGAGAGGCACGCGGTCACATGCAGTTGGTGAAGGACGCAGGAAGTCGCCTTCAGGGAGAGTTGGAAGAGAGCAAGAAGGAAGCGGCTGAGATCTTGGAGGAGATCAGAAAGGTAGCCGCCGAGCAGGGCGTCTCGCAGCAGGCGATCTACTTCAAGGAGGAGTGTGATGACCACGCCAAAAGGGCGGACGAGTGGCTGAAGACGACGAAGGGGGCGACCATTGCTCTCGGTGTGTTCGCCTTCGCCACGATCTTCCTCCACAAGTGGCGGTGGCTGGCACCGACGAACGACTACGAAACGGTCCAGCTCGCGGTGAGCAAGGTATTGGTGTTCGCGACCATCGCATCGTTCGTGGTCTTGTCGGCCCGGAACTTCCTGGCTCATCGCCACAACGCCGTGGTCAACAAGCACCGTCAGAACGCTTTGGTGACCTACCAGGCCCTGGTGGAGGCTGCGGCGGATTCGTCGAACCGGGAGATCATCCTTGTCCATGCGTCCGAGTGCATCTTCTCGCCACAGCCCACTGGATTCGGGAAGGGGGAGAAGTCGGATGGGTCATTCTCGATGGTGAACCTGGCAGGAGACATGAAGGTTCCGCCCGCAGGAAGGTGAGGTGGCTAGCGATGGCGACCGACGCTTCGGCGACCTTCCTCGAAGGCCCACCTCGCCACCAAAGCCAGCTCCCAAGCGTGCTTTTCGTTCATGCCTGCCTCAACGTCCAAGAACGCCGAAAAGGCGTCTTCGCTCGCGAGTTCTTGATGCCTGAGCTGGAGCTTCAAAATTCGACGGCAGAATCGCCAGTAGGTTTGGTTGTCGACGAGCAGGGTGTCGATGACTCGGTGGAGCTTCTGATCGTCGGCGATGAGTTCGGGGGTGATGTTGGGGGGCTTGTCGGTCACGGGGCCACCTTCCCCACGTTCTGCTCGACCAGCAGACGGTAGTTCCGCAGGTCATCGGCAGCTTCCCTGAGCCGCTGCTCGGACAGCTCAAGCCGTTCTACGAGGGCTTGCAAGCGCCGTTGCCTCGACTTCCGTGATCGGCACCGGCTACTACACGTCTGGGCCGATGGGCGGCAGTTCGGGGCCAGTGACGTTCCACAAACCGCACACCTTTTTGGTACGGCCTGTCTGCCCGTCTGAGGGCCTTCGGTTTTCAGAGAGCTTGGGGCACCCGCTTGATCGGCAAAGCCCGTAGAATCCGTGCGACACGCTTCCATGACCCTACTACAAGTCGAGGGGGCCGGAAGCCAAGAGGATTTTGGTGGGGCCGGAAGAATTCTCCTGAGTACGGCCGTCTAGAACGGGATGTCATCATCCGGTTCCTGGTGACGCGGTACAGCATCGAGGTTGGTGTGGATGTTGCCAAGGATGATCCGCTTCTTCTCCTCGGTCGCGGCTCGAAACAAGATCAAGAACTCGTTCACGGCCTGCACTGGAAAGTCTTTGGGCTTGTACCGATACGGTCCTTGCACGAAACACCCGAGGATTCTTGCCGAGTCGGGGACAAATTCCTCAAGCATGAAGCCTCTGTAGGCGTCTCCCAGTCTCGACACGACCTTGTGATGGTCCGTGACGTAGGCTGTCAGGCTATCGAGCCAGACGAAGTGCTCTCGAAGCTCACGAGCGAACCACCGATAGGTGTCAATCTCATCGTCCTCGAAGTCGATTTCGTGGAACTTCTCGTTGCCGAGTTCCTTTTCGATATCTGTGAAACTTTTGGGTCTTGGCGAGGACTCGAACGAGCACATCCTGCGTAGTAGGTCTGTATGTCGGAAGTGGCTGATCTCGTTGTCGCAAATGATCTCCTCGAACAACTTACCGACGAAATAGACCTCGGTCTGGAAGTCATATTTTGAGCTTCGGAACTCCGCCGGTGGTGCACACCACCAGTTCAATGTGATGCTTTTGTCAAAATCTTCGGAAGTGTCGATTCGCTTTCCGAAGCCCAGGTCGATAATCTTCAGGGTGCCGTCTGCTCGCACCATGAGGTTCGCGGGGCGGATGTCCCGGTGAAGAATTCCTGCTCGCTCCAAATGAGCAAACCCAGCAATGGCTTGCAGGAAGACTTCGTTCGCTCGCTCGGGAGCGTCCGACAGGAATCGATCGATGTTCGTTCCATCAATGTACTCCATGAGGATGAAGCCCGCGTGCTGCTCCGGATAGAGGTAGTAGTTGAATACCCGTACGAGATTCTCATGGTGTACCTGGTGCAGCAGCTTCACCTCACGCACGAAGTTGGCGAATAGCGTTTCGCGATGGGCCTCCGCATACGGCACGTATTTCTTGCAGACGAAATGCTCGTCAATCTGGTCGTCGTGAAGCAGCACGGTCTGGCCGCAGGCCCCCTGCCCAAGCTCTTTGACGAGCTTGTAGTCTCGCTTCCGCACGAACGAAACGATTTGCCCACTGCGAACCGTGCTGTCTGCCATTCCCTCAATCTCTATTTGAGCCCATCGATCATGCCCCATGCGGTGGGCGGTCTCAACATCAACGGCACCGTAATCACAAGGAATCGTGCTCGCGGTTCATACCACCATGAAGATCACTTCCTCGGTTTCACGGCGGGCTTGTTCGGCCCACGCAGACTCGATCAGGTCGAGGATCTCGGCCTCGTCGTCGATCCACAGGGCGCACATGCCCGGGGCCTCGAGCTTGACCACGTAGGCTTCCTGAAGCCCTAGGCCCTTCCAGCGGGCACGTCGAGTTCGAGGACACTTCGGGCCGTGGAGGTAACCGTGAGCCTTCATGGCGTCACCGAAGCTCTTCTGCGTTTCTTTCAGTCGCTCGTTTCTAGCCGTGTTCCAGCGCTGGCGGGCCTTGAACAGATCTTCCGCCAGGACCAGGCCGTTCGGATCGGAGGTGTCGCACACCTCTTCGATGAAGGGCGTTATGTGGTCCTGATCGGATGCCAGCTCGTCGGTCGCCATCATGATGGCTTGCGGTCTGGTGAGGTCGTTGTCCATCCACTTGTAACAGCCCTCGACAAGCCAGGCGAGGATGCCTTCGGCCTCGGTGACGAGCTTGCTGTAGAGGTCGTTGTCGCGGCTCTTGCCCTTGAACTCCACGGTCCAGGGAACCACCCGAAGCCGCCGCCAGATGCCATCGCTGGGGTCTTCACGGATGATTGGTTTGCTGTTGGTCATCTGCTCCAACTTGAAGGTTGGCTTCTGCTCCGAGAAATCCTGCTGCATTCCTCGGGCCTGAAAGTTCTCCTCGCCGGTCAGCTCCTTGATTTGGTCGATGTCCAGGTAGGGGCTAATCTCCGAGCCGTAGGCGAGCCTCTTCCCCGCGAGGGTCATTAGGTCAGCAGGATGAGGCCGATGTCGTTGCCGCTCAAACACCGACCGCGGAGCCTTCACTACGTATTCGGGCATCACGTACTTGAGCACGCGAAATCTAGTTCCTTTGCCGGTGCCGCCACGACCGTAGTGGACGACGTAGATCTGATCCTTGGTGTCGGCCGCAAGGAACGAGCCATCCCGACGGTGAAGCCACTCCCGTACCTCTGGGTCGGGCTGGGCGGCCTCCAGGTAGGCCATGTAGCGTGGACACTCGGCCTCGGGGTTGTAGTTGTGAGGGATGATCTGCGTGAGCAGGTCAGCCGGGTCGTGGGGACGCAGCTCCCTTTTCTTCAGGTCGAGGGTGCCGTTCTTGAAGTTCGCCAGGTAGGGCTGGTCGTCGAGCTGGTGGGCCTCGATGCAGATGCCCGGCTGGTCCTTGAGCAGCTCCACCATGTCGTCGAGTGCTCGACGCCCCTGGCTCCGGGTCCAGTGGTCGGTCACTACCTTCCGGGTGTCGGGGTCGTCGATCTTCTTGGCGGCGCCCCACTGTTGCTTGACCATCTTCTGGGCGAGCCGCCGGACCCTGTGTCCGCCACGATCCTTACGCCACCGGCCCTTCTCGAACGCGAGGAAGGATCCCCACTCGGGGACGTAGCGGACCTGCCCGCCGGTCAGGTGGTGCAGTCGCTCGGCATTACCGAGGCCCGTTAGGGGAAAGCCACCGTGGACATGTTCTTCGTCGCGCCCTTCCTCGTCCTCGCGTGCTTCTGCGATGTGCTCAGCCAGCATTGCTTTCAGGGCGCCCTTGGTCAGCCCTGTGCGGGCCTTGATGAGGTCGAGGTAGGCGCCGTGGGCCGTGACCTTCTTGCGAGCCACCAGGGCCAGGATGGGGCGTAGGTGGCGGTCCTGGTCTTCGGGCTCGAGCTGTGCGGGTAGCTGTTGGACGAGCCAGTTGACGTGGCCCGGTGTCGTGTCGATCAAGGCTTGAAGGTCATCACGGCTCCGACCACGCATCCACTCGTTCAAGTCCACCTTCCACTGGTGGGCGCTGTCGATTGCTGCCTGGTCGGCACCGTCCTGCTCGAGCTTCTCGACCTTGGCCTCAGCGGTGACCTTCTCCTTGCCGTGGGGGAGCACCAGAATCCGGGCATCGACGCCCTGACTCGACAGGAAGGTGCAGGTCTTGATGGCGCCCTTCATCCCGGCACCGCTCCTCTCCTGGTCGGGGATCAGGACAACCCGCCTGGCGCGTTTGCAGAGCCCATGGAGCTTGTCGTGGTCCTTCTCTCGGAACTGGACGGTGATCGGGCTGATGACCGGGTAGCCCGCCTGGTGGGCGGCGATGGCGTCGGGCATCCCTTCTGGGATCAGCAGCACGTCCACATCCCGGTCGGCCGAGTCCTCGCCCCAGAAGTGGTCATTGGTGACGGTCTTGCTCACCAAGGACAGCTCGTCGCCGGTCGGGCCGGTCTTGAGCTTCAGGTACTTCGGGGTGATGTCCTTGCCGTTCATCAAGAAGGGCGGTGTGTGCTGCGTCTGGCGGGCGGCGAAGTACACCACCTTGCCACGGCGCCAGTACGGGAAGGTGATGCGTCCCCGGAACCGGGTACCGTCCTTCTCTGCGTTGCCGAAGAGGCCCGTGAGTGCCATCTCGAGGTCGTCGTAGCCTTCCTCGTCGAGCCGGTCGTAGAGGGTCCCGTCGTCGAACCCAATTTGTAGCTCGTCGATGATCTCGTCGGTGACCCCGTAGTGGTCGTTCAGGTAGGCCCGGAGGTCGTCGGGGAGCCGGGAGTGGTAGTGCTCGGCTGCGAGGGCCAAGATGGTCTCGACCTTCTCCCGCTCGTCCATCTCGGCCTGCTGCTCGGGGGTGAGGGGCTCAGCCGATGGGAGTTGCATCCCGAGTTCTTCGGCCCGACGCTTCAGGGCCTCGAAGAACGAGCACCCCCACAACCGCACCAAGAAGGCGAACACGTCGCCACCAGGCTCCTCGAGCCCAAAGTCCTTCCACACCTGTTTCTCGAGGTCGATGTGGAACGAGGGCTTCGAGTCCTGGCCCGGTCGCAGCGGAGAACTGCACCACCAGTCAGTCGAGGACTTCTTGTCCCACTGGGCGTGGATGATGTCCTCGAGCCGAGTGCGGGACTTCACCTGCTCCTTGAAGCGTTGCCAGTCCTCCTTGGAGGCTCGGCGCTTCGTCGCCTTGAAGGGGAGCGGCTCGTCGAGGGTCAGATCTTCTTCGTGGCCGTCGACCACGATCGGTGTAGACTGTTGTTGCACTGAATGATCTCGTCTTTTCTGGCCCCACGTCGCAGCACACGGCGTGGGGCCTTCGGGTTAACGCCACCTACGAGATCGACTCTTGGACCAGGTGCAGGGCCGCTTCTTACAGCGAGATCGGACATCACCCAACCTGCTGAGGCAACGACTCCATTGAAGCTTCGAGAGCCTGGTCGATCAGGTCGCCCACCAGCGCCTCCACGGTGAGGTCACGGGTGGCCGCTAGAGCCTTCACTCTGCTGCGAGTTTTCCTCGGAACGCGTACGCTGAGGATGACTCTTGCTTCGTGATCAGTGTCGTTGCCCATGAAGACAAAAGGTAAGGCTGGCAGGCTTGCTGTCAAGCTGACAAAGGCAGCTAAGTGTCCGATTTCATTCCTGAACTACTACACCGGCCGAGCGGAATCGAAACGATCGAAACGAAGGTCATCGAGATCCTTTCGCCTTCAAGTGCCCGAGATCATGGACGATCGAAACGATCGAAGGGATCGAAGCGATGATCTGCAACTCTCGCGTGTACGAGCATCCTGAAACGCATCGAGATCAGCGGAAGAAGACCACGGCTCAGTAGAGCAGGAAGGCGGGAACAACCCCTTCGATCGCTTCGATCGTTTCGATCTGTAGTGATATCGATGACCTACACGCGAAGGGTTCTCGAGCACATTGTCTCCGATCCCTTCGCCCCCAGTCGTGCTCGTCGAAGTTGCGGCACTTTTTCGTACTTCGCAGCCCCCGAAAACCAACCCCCCAACAGACATCTTCTGGAATTTTCGACTGGACCAACTCGGACGGTTTCTCGCCGAGAAGCCCCGTACTTCCGAGCACTTGCCTGCGAAAGTGCCCTACTCAAACGTACTTACGTTTGACAATCGCACTTCATCGGGCCGACCCCAGGTCGTCGACCTCCCCTGTCGCAGTCCCGCTCGACCCTGAGGCAGAGCTTCCTCAGGGTTGGACGGATCCGGTGGACTTCATCGCCCGATGAAGCGTCGCCACCCCAACGCCGAGTTCAGCGGCCACCTCGACATAAGTCCTTCCCTCTGCTCGAAGCTCAAGCGCTCGGTCGACATCGACCTTCACACGCGGACGGCCCACCTTCTTACCCCGACGAACGGCGGCCTCGACTCCGGCTTTGGTCCTCTCGATCAAGAGGCTGCGCTCGAACTCCGCCATCGCCGCCACCATATGCAGCAGCAGCTTCCCCGACGGGGTGCTCGTGTCGAACGGCTCCGTCACGCTGGCGAATCCAACCCCCATCACCGTCAAGTCGTCAAGAGTCGTGACCATGTGCTTGATCGAGCGAAACAGCCGGTCGCTTCGGTAGACAACCAGCAGCTCGAACCTTCCCCTCTTGGCGTCGGCCAGCAGACGGTTTAGCTCGGGCCTACGAGCCCGAGCACCAGACACCCCTTGGTCGATGTAAGAATCGGCGAGTTGCCAACCTCGACGCTCGATCAGATCGGCTGTGGCGTCCTGCTGGAGTTGCACGTTTTGATCGAGCCGACTGACGCGGAGATAGCGAACGACTCTCATGTTGTTACTACAACCGCTGAGCCTCAAATTCCAAAACTTCATTTCCGAAATGGGGTCTAAGATCGAGCCGGAGTAGGGGCGTATTTTTCGTAGGATCTCGACCTACGGCGCGGACTATCAGAACCGTTCGGTTTTAGAATTGCCCGTGAGCTTGCGGCCGAGAAACCGGCCCTTTATCAGATCGGAGTTCCAGCACACCAG
Organism: Myxococcales bacterium; assembly: GCA_029880325.1. Taxonomy (GTDB): domain Bacteria; phylum Myxococcota_A; class Polyangia; order Polyangiales; family JAFGIB01; genus JAOUOP01. The sequence goes on from JAOUOP010000073.1 coordinate 19,431, forward strand.
GTACGGGTCGCCTCTATGCTGCGATCGGTCACCACGAGGCGAAGTCTTCACGCCGGTACCTGTGTGTATGGTTCTGAAATTTTGGCCCGGTAGCAATTTCGGATGACCCCCAACAACATCAGCATCCAACGCCTCGCAGAGTCCCGTGGCGTTCAACTTCGCAAGAAGCAGGGAGGCATCCTCGTCGGGCGGTGTTCGTTCCACGGGTCACGAAATCTAACTCTACGAATCGACAGCAAGAGCAACACTTGGAGCTGCACGGGCAAGTGTCGAGCCAAGGACAAGGGCGCCGTCGAGTGGGTGATGAAGGCCGAAGGCATTTCCAAGAAGCACGCGGTCGAGCTGCTGAAGCAAGGCTACCTCCCCGGCGACACCACCTCGACGGTGAAGAAGACCACCACCAAGAAGCTCGACACCTTCGAGGTGGAGCTACCCGACGATGTGCTGCTGTCGAAGGTGGTCGAGTTCTACACCCATCAGCTTCGGGAAAGCCCAGTGGCTCAGCAGTGGCTCCGTGATCACAACCTCAACCTCCCCGAGATGGTCGAGGCTCTGGGGATAGGATTCGCCGACCGGAGCCTGGGCTACCGGCTGCCCGAAAGGAATAGGAAGGCCGGTCGGCTGCTTCGAGGCCAGCTCACCCAGCTCGGCATCCTTAGACCCTCGGGCCACGAACACTTCCGTGGGTGCCTGACGATCCCCATCACCAATGAGCACGACCAGGTGGTCAACATCTACGGCCACCGGATCGGTCGAACCCGATCAGGCGAGCCCACCGAGCTGTGGCTCCACGACGACCAGCGGGGGATCTTCAATCTCGGGGGGATCACTGGCCCTGACGCGGTGATCACCGCCGACATCATGGATGCCCTGGCGGTGTGGTGCTCAGGAATCGCCTCGGTGACCGTGGCAACCGAGTCCACCGACGACCTCACCGCCCTGCTGAAGGCACGCAACGTCGAGCGGGTACTTCTCGCCCATCCTCGAACAGACGACGGCCAGGAAGCTGCTCAGGCTCTTGCAGAGGCTCTCTCGGCCGACGGGTTCACGGTGATGAGGGTAGTGTTCCCCCAGGGCCTGGGACCGCTGACCTTCACCAGGGAAGCCAAGGTCGTAGGCCGCCCCGCCGCGCTGTAAGGCAGCGGAATCGCGGGGATTGGAGCCTCAGCGGTGCAAGAAGCCTGGCATCCGGTGCTGACATGGCTCAACCTGGGGATGCCTAAAGATTCCTACGGTCACATCTTGCATGTCGCTCGCGTTCCATCCCTTCGAGTTGCCCTTGCGTTGCTCGGCCACCGTGACGAGCGCACCCCCGCCCATGTTGTCTGCACCGATAGCCGTCACCAGCCTGATCATCTCTTCCACCCGCTCGCGGTCCTCCTGGTTTTCCGTCGCGTTCTTGTTCTTGCCTGCGAGTGGCCATGCGCTGAGCGGGTCCACCAGCACCAGTGCCTTCGTGGCGCCGGTGTCTCGTTTGATCCGCTCCAGCTCGTCTCGAACGCGGGCAACTGACGTTTCGCCTTCGCTACGGTCGATGATCGTGAGGCGCTCACCCAGCCTCATCAGACGCTGGTGCGCCTCGACCAGGTCAGCCCGCAGAGCATCGTTGTTGGCGTGCTTGCGGGTGCGCCCCGAGAACATTCGGCGCTCACGCGGGATGCCGAGGAAGACGTGCTCGGTTTCGCAACCTGACCATCGAGCAAGCCAGTCGATCTCGATCTCCATCGCCTCCAGCTCGCGGCTGACGATCACGCAGGCGACGGCCTCATTCGCCTCGACTATATTGGCGCACATCTGCGCGAGGAGCGTCGTCTTGCCGGTGCCAGGCGCGGCGGTAACCAGAGTCCAGCCACGCAGCCCACTCAACGCAGCTTGGAGTCGGGGAAAACCGGGCATGGGGTAGCCGACGCATTCGCGCCCCCAGCTCGCCTGAAGACGGTCCAAGAGGCTCTCTGACGCTTCCTTCCGGACGAGTTGTCGAGCCTCCCACCGGCCATCACGCTCGGCTTCGACGAAGCGACGGATTTCGGCGACAGCCTCCGTCAAATCGCCCTCGCGGAGCTTCTCGCTGGCCGCCCCCATGCAGTGCTCGACAGCTCGATGCTGTGCATTCGCGAGGAGCCCCTCGACAACGTAGGATGGGGCGATTCCGATGTCCCCATTCGCCGCGGCGTAGTGCTCCAGCTCCCCCTCGGGCGGCTCGACCACCACCTGGAACTCAGCCGAGACCAGGCTCGCTGGGGGTACCATTCCGTGATCCCGCCGATAGGTCTCGATGAACATCCAGGCTTTACGCGCCGCTCCGATAAAATGGCGCTTGGTGATGCCCTTTCGGCGGAGGTCGTCGAACGCTGCGTTGCTGCGAGTCGCGAGCCACAATACGGCGGTCGCAGGGCCGAAATGCAGCGGAATCTCGGCAGGCACCGGAGGCTCGGCGAGCGCCATTTCGGCCTCGGGCTCACCGCGCCCCACCGCCTCGTGCAGCTCAGCGGCCTTCTGGTCGTTGGCCTCGCGGTTGCGCGCCATCTCCTCTGGCGTCAGGCCACCGAACGCACTCTTGATCGCGCGACCATTTGAACCGGCACTCATGATCCTTGCTCCTCCGCTGCCTTCAGCAGCTCGACGATGACAGCGGTGTTCGTCTTGCCTGCCTTGGCAGCCATGACGCGCAGCGCCCGGTGCAAACCCGCCGGGATGGCGACTCTGAGCTGGACCGTGCGTTGATCACACTCGTGCAGCTCGCTCAGTTGTTGTGACGTGTCCATGGCGTGCAGATAGTGCACCCGTATACGAGCGGCAACGTCGAGCAGGACTCAGATCGAGTTGACTGTCGGTCGTGACCGTATGAGATGGTCAGAGCGGCTCGCGCAACCGCGCATGATCGCTACGAGATCAGAATAGCGACATGCACTCGGTCGATTTTTCTGGAGAGTCCAACAGCAGCGCCGCTTCCCGAGCACCGCAGACGCGCTTGAACCAGGCGGTCGACTTGGCAGCGGCGCCCCGCTCGGGCAAGCTGATATCCAGAACCCCAAACAAAAAGTGGGGCCGGCGCTGCGGAAACAGCCCGACCCCCGGCCCACAGGAGAAAGGTCCTCCCATGAGCAAGACGAACGCTATCAATGCGTGCCCGCGACGGCACGTTTTCGACAACCCCTCCAGCCCAGCGCCGCGGAGGGCACGATGAGCGGCCGAGCTGTCAGCATCAGCGGCGAGCTGAGCGAAATCCGCGCCGCGGTCCAGGGCGCCCGGATGCTCGCCGACCTCCTCCGCTTTCATGCAGCCCAGGACGAAGATGACGAGCTACACATCCCCCAAGCCTGTTCGGCCGTTCTCGCCCTCGCGGAGACCCGGCTTCAGCTCGTCGTCAGAGCTTTGACCGGTCACGCGGAACCCGCGGTGCTCCTCGCGGACCACAACCGCGTCGAGAACTCCAGCGACGTGCCGGAGGGCGAAGACCTGTTGCTGCCCATCGAGCCACCAGGTCGTAGGCGCAAGCCGAGCGGGGGCTGACCATGGCCACCAGCACCTCGAAGCCGACCCCGGACACCACGGGGCCGGCCGCACCCCTATTGCGTCCAGACCAGCCCGACGCCGACGCCCTCGCCGCCGTCATCGCCTTCTACCACCAGACGCTACTCGACAACCCCGAGGCCATCGCGAAGCTCGGCAAGCAAGGCATCGACACGGCCACCTTCGAGCGCCACCAGATCGGTCTTTCCGACCGCACGCTCGGCCAGGAACTGCCCGAACGAAACCGCCAGGCCGGAGCGGCCATCCGTGCTCAGCTTCAGCGGCTTGGCGTGTTGCGAGCCAGCGGCCACGAGCACTTCAGAGGCTGCATCACCATCCCCGTCTTCGCCCCCCAGGGCCAGGTGCTGGAGGTCTACGGCCTGCCCCTCGGCCGGCGCGGTGGCCCACTGCTGAAGCTGGGCCAGACCGTAGAGCCGGATTCGCCCGTGGCGGGCAAGAACCTGGCCGAGTTGCTGGAGTTCATCGAGGACGAGGTCCAGCCGACCACCACCTCCACGGCGGCGGCCGAGACCGATGCCGACACCACCACCGACCCCGATGAGGTCGTGCTCCGCCGTGTAGTGGACTTCTACCGCCGGGCGTTGCCCTCCTCGCCAGAGGCTCTGGCGTTCCTCGACCGTCTCGGCCTGGGCAACCAGGAGCTGATCGACTGCTTCAAGCTCGGCTACGCGGACCGCAGCCTGGGCAGACGTCTGCCGCCCCGCACCAGCGCCGAGGGCACCGCCCTCCGCGATCAACTCACCCGGCTCGGGGTCTTCCGGGAGCGCGGCCATGAGCATTTCCACGGCGCGATCACGGTCCCGCTACTCGATGCCCACGGCGCCGTCGTACAGCTCTACGGCCGCCGCCTCGACCCCCACCTGGACCGCCCCCAGCACCTCTGGCTGCCCGGCCCGATGGGCGGCGTGCTGAACCGCGACGGGCTGGGTCACGAAACCATCGTCACCGGCTCGGTCATCGACGCGCTGACCCTCTGGGTTCACGGCTTCCGCGACGTCACCGCCTGCATCGGTGCCGACGGTGTCACCGATGATCACGTCGCTGTCTTCGAGGCCGCCGAGATCGAGCGCGTGATCATCGCCATGCCCCGCGGCAACGAGAGCCACGCGATCACCGAAGCCATCACCGAAATGCTCGACCGTCCGGGACGTTCGTTCTTCGAGGTGCTGCTGCCCCCCGGCCTCGACGTCAACGCCTACGCTCGCCAGGCCGACGACCCCAGGGAGGCCCTCTCCGCGGTGATCCGAGGCGCACGATGGCTCTCGGGCACTTCGCCCAACCAGGTGCAGGTCCAGCGTGCAGCAGCCTCAGACGCGGCCTCGGGAACCACGAGCACAGCCCGACCGGCGACCACCACCATCGACGCTGAGGTTGCCGACCACGAGGTCACCTTCCGATTCGATGACCGCCGGTGGCGAGTCCGAGGGCTGGAGAAAAATCTCAGCTACGACCGGCTCAAGCTCAACATCCTGGTCAGTCACGAAGGCGATGAGGAGGGCCGCTTCCACGTCGACGTGCTCGACCTCTACTCCGCCCGTCACCGGCACCAGTACATCCGCCAGGCGGCCATCGAGCTGGGGGTGAACGACGACGCCATCAAGCACGACCTCGGGCGCGTCCTCCGCAAGCTGGAGGAGCTACAGGACGAGCAGATTCAGGCCGCCCTCAAGCCGGTAGTGCAGGAGGTCGAAGTCAGCCCCGAGGACCGCGAGGCCGCCCTGGGGCTGCTGAAAGACCCGAACCTGCTGGACCGCATCCTCGCGGACTTCGAGCGCTGCGGGGTCGTTGGCGAGAGGACCAACAAGCTCGTGGGCTACCTCGCGGCCACCAGCCGCAAGCTCGATGCCCCGCTGGCGGTGTTGATTCAGAGCAGCAGCGCCGCCGGTAAATCCAGCTTGATGGAGGCGGTGCTGGCCTTCATGCCCGGGGAAGATCGGGTGAGCTTCTCAGCGATGACCGGCCAGTCGCTCTTCTACATGGGCGACACCGACCTGCGCCACAAGACCCTCTCCATCGCCGAGGAGGAAGGCGCCAGCACGGCGAGCTACGCCCTCAAGCTCCTGCAATCGGAGGGCAGCCTCAGCATCTCCAGCACCGGCAAAGACCCGATGACCGGCCGCCTGACGTCGCAGCAGTACCGCGTGGAGGGTCCGGTGCAGCTCATGCTGACCACGACGAGCATCGAACTTGATCCCGAGCTAGCGAATCGATGCCTGGTCGTAGCCGTGGACGAGGGGCGCGAGCAGACCCGCGCCATTCATGCCCGCCAGCGCATCGGCCAAACCCTCGACGGCCTGCTCGTCAACCAGGAGCGGACCCGCATCCGCACCCTCCACCAGAACGCCCAGCGCCTTCTACGCCCCCTGCATGTGGTCAACCCCTTCGCCCCCGAGCTGTCCTTCGCGGACCACCAGACCCGCAGCCGGCGTGACCACGCCAAGTACCTGACGTTGATTCGGGCGGTGACCCTTCTGCATCAGCACCAACGGCAGGTGAAAGTAGTCGAGCGCGACGAGCAGCCGCTGCACTACATCGAGGTCACGAAGGCCGACCTGGCCATCGCCAACATGCTGGCCCACGAGGTGCTCGGTCGCTCCCTGGATGATCTGCCACCGCAGACCCGCAAGCTGCTGGCGCTGCTGCACGAGATGGTCACCGCCGAGTGCAGCCGCTTGGAGGTCGCCCGCGAGGAGTTCCACTTCACACGGCGACAAGTCCGAGATGCCCTGGGCTGGGGCGACACCCAGCTCAAGGTTCACCTCCGCCGCCTGGTCGACATGGAGTACCTCACCATCCGCCGCGAGAATCGGCGGTACCTCTACGAGCTGCTGTACGCGGGTCAGAGCCTCGACGGCGCCCCCTTCGTCAACGGCCTCATCGAACCTGGCCAAGATGCTCAACGGTCGGGGCTGGAGGAGGAACGGTCGGCCCTCGGTCGGCCTTCAGTCGGCCCAAGGTCGGGGGGTGGTCGGGGCGACGAATCTTCCGCAACCCCTCGGAACCTCAAGGCGAAATCGGCATCCGGGTCCAAGAGCCCCGAAAACGCACGTCGTAGGGACAGTAAATCTGCCGAGGGTACGGGTACCCGTACCGGGGGGCGGTGATGGCGAAGCGCCCGAAGCAGAAGCGGCAGATCACCGTCACTGAGCCAAACTCCATCGCGGCCTGGGCCAGGCGATACCTGGAGTGGATGGCGGTGCAGCACTACGCCACTCGCACGGTCGACCGGATGCGTGAGGAGCTGCTGGTTTTCTTGGACTGGTGCGAGATGCGGTCGCTGAGCAGGCCGGAGGAGATCACCAAGGCCATCCTGGAAGCCTACCAGCGCCACGTCTTCCACGCCCGCAAGGCCAACGGCAGGCCCCTGCACGTTCGCACCCAGCGCGGCCGCCTGAGCGCCGTCAGGAGCCTGTTTCGATGGCTGGCGCAGGGCAACCACCTCTTCTACAACCCGGCCTCAGAGCTGGCCCTGCCCAAGGAGACGAAGCCCCTGCCCAAGGACGTGCTGACGGCCGCCGAGGTCGAGGCCATCATCGAGCAGGCCGACGTCAGGACCGAACTCGGCCTGCGCGACCGGGCCATGATGGAGGTGCTCTACTCGTCGGGCCTGCGCCGCGCTGAGCTTGCCGCCCTGGGCGTCCACGACATCGGTTACGAGCAGGCCACCGTCAGCATCCGCCACGGCAAGGGCGGCCGCGACCGCGTCGTACCCATCGCCGAGCGGGCCCTCCGCTGGGTGCAGAAATACCTCGATGACGTCCGCCCCGAGTTGGTCATCTCCGCCCCCCAGGACGAGGGCATCTTGTTCCTGACGAGTCTGGGCGAGCGCATCAGCGACGACCACCTCAGCGTCTTGGTGGGCGGCTACCTCCGCACCGCCTTCCCCAACCGCCGGGGCTCCTGCCACCTGTTCCGGCACTCGATGGCCACCCTGATGCTGCAAAACGGCGCAGACATCCGCTACGTCCAGCAGATGCTCGGCCACGCGGACATCAAGACCACGCAGATTTACACCCAGGTGGCCATCCGCGAGCTGCGGGAAGTGCACGCCCGGACCCACCCCAGTGCCCGGCAGGGCAACAAGCCGGAGCAGGGCTAGGCGAAGACGTCGTCCAGGGTCTCGGCAGCCACGGCGCGGGCAATCCAGTCCGTGAGCTGATCGTCAGTGGCAGCCTGCACCGTCGCCACCGTGGCCTCGGGCAGCGGCTTGAACTTCATCTCCAACTGGATGAGCAGTGCCTTGGCCAGGCCCTTCGCCTCGCCCTCAGCCCGCCCCTTCTTGGCGGCCTTCTCAGCGGCGTCCTTGGTCAGTCTTTCAGCGGCAGTCATGTATGCTCTCTCGCCCTTTTCGCCAGCCTGCTCGATCAGGAAGCCCTTGACCTTCTCGGGGTCGGGGTCGCCGACCTTGAAAAGGTAGCACAGGAGCGTGGCCAGGGCATCGGGGCCCGAGGGCGCCTCCAAAGCCTCGGTCACCAGGTCCCGAAACCGCAGAAATCCCAGGGGCGAGCCCGTCTCGAAGGCATCCCGCAGCGCCAGCAGGGCCAGCCGGACCAGCGCCGAGGCGGTGCGCTGCTGGATCTGCTCGGCACTCTGGGCCCGCAGGTCATCGAGCTGAAAGCTCAGCGACGGCAGAAACGGCCCCAGGGCCTCGCGTGTGGCCCCATCGAGGTCGATGAGGTCGGCGACTTCGGTCGCGGCCTTCCAGGGCCTGGGCCCGTGGTAGAGCACGCAGGGGATTACGGCCGGCAAGCCCTTGGCCTTTGGGTTCTGCTTCAAGTAGTCGGCCCAGATGCACACCACGTAGCGCAGCACCCGGAAGGCCATCATCGCGTCCTCGCTGCTCTGGTGCTCAAACAGGACGTAGACGTAGCACTCGCGGCCATCAACGAGCCTGGCGCGCAGCAGCACATCGGCTTGTACGGTGTCGAGTTCCTTGACGAGGAACTCAGTGGACACCGACGTCAGCGACGACCAATCCACGCGCTGGACGAGCGCGCTCGGCAACAACGTCCGCAGGTGGCTGGCGGCGTTCTCGGGGGACGAGAACGTCTCCTTGAACAGGGTGTCGTGGGGCTGCTCCTCGGCCATGGCCGCGAGGGTAGCGGCACTGGTCCGGCCTGTCGAAGCTCGGCATCGAGGCGCAGCACCTCCACGACTTCATGCTCGACCTGCTGAACCTGACGCCGGGCGCGATGAGCGCGGCGGTGATCCAGCAACCCGCCGACCTACTGCACCAGCAGGGCCAAGTGCAGGCCGTGGCCAAGCTCAAGCTGCTGATGAAGCCGTAGGTCTTCTGGCACCCGCGAGAGCAACGGCACACCGAGGGGCACCTCGTTGGACAGGAGGGCGTCAACGGCAGCCTACGCGGGCCTGGGAGCCCCCACAGGCGCCGGCCAGCCACAGGGGCAAGCGCACCCTCACGCGCTGGAAAAGTCGCCCAAAACCGTGTCTAGGGGCTTTTCGGAGATTTCACTGAGGGGCACCATGGGCAGGTGCTCGCAAGCCCTGGAAACGCATCAGGAAATCTCGGCAAAGTCGTCGAAAACCGCATCGGGCACAGGACATGGGGCAATGTGCCGTATCCGGTGGAGTACGAGTACGATGACGTTGGGCGTCGTACTGGTATGTGGACCTTCAGGAGTGGGGATTTTAGCGGTACGGCTTGGCCTGGCGGGGTCGGGGACAAGACGACTTGGATGTACGAGGATGCTACGGGGCTGCTTTTGCAGAAGCTCGACGCCGCGAACCAGGGGCCGACGTACACGTATGGGCCGGGTGGGCGGCTGGCTACGCGGACTTGGGCTCGGGGTGGGACTACGACGTATGGGTACGATGACGCGACCGGCGAGCTGCTGAGTGTGGATTACAGCGACCCTGGGACGCCGGATATTGCGTACACGTATGACCGGCTTGGGCGGCAGAAGACGGTCACCGATGCGGTGGGGACGCGGACCTTCGTCTACGACCCTGATACCCTCCAGCTCGTGAGCGAGGACATCAACGGCGTCGGTGCCTTCGACGGCGTCTACGACGTGTCGTTGGCGCGGAAGTACGAACCTGGTGGAGGCCCGGTTGCTGGGCGGAGCACGGGCTTCCAGATCGGTAATGGGTCCAGCTATGACGTGACCTACGGGTATGATGCGAAGGGCAGGTTTGGCAGCGTGGCCTGGAGCGCCGGCACCAGCAGCGACACGGCGACGTACTCGTATGTGGCGAGTTCGGACCTGCTGGCCGGGATGACGACGACCAGCGGGCAGGCGACGAGCTACCAGTACGAGCCCCTGCGGAACCTGAAGACCCAAGTGCAGAACAGCTTCGGCGGGAGCGTCGTGAGCCAGTACGACTACCGCTATGACGAGCTGGGGCGGCGGAAGGATGTCGTCGCGTCCGGCAGTGCCTTCGGTGGCGTTGGCGGCGAAGAACTGAGCAAGTGGGGCTACGACGACCGCAACCAGCTCACGACCAGCAACAGGCACGCTGGAACGAATCCTGATGTTCCTGGGGCTGAAGCGCAGGCCGAGAGGCGGTCCTATGGGTATGACCCCATAGGCAACAGGCAGACGGCTCTCGGGCAGGATGGGACGACGAGCATCAGCTACACGCCCAACGAACTGAATCAGTACGTGAGCATCGATGCTGCCATGCCCGTTCATGATCTCGACGGGAACATGACTTCCGATGGGACGGGCAAGACGCTCACCTACAACGGCGAGAACCGCCTGGTTGGCTTCTCGGATGGCACGATCAGCGCCAGCTATGTCTACGACTACATCGGGCGTCGGGTCATGAAGACCGTTGGGGCCGAGACACGGACGTTCCTGTATGACGGTTGGAACATGGTCCGTGAAGATGTGGATGCTGATGGTGCTGGGCCTGGGGCTCCGGTGGCGAAGCATAGCGTGTGGGGTCTGGACCTGAGCCAGTCCATGCAAGGTGCTGGTGGAATCGGTGGGCTGATTGCCGTTGTGGATGAGAGCGGGGCGGCATCGCTGTTTGCCTTTGATGGCAACGGGAATGTCAGCGAGGTTGTGACTGGCGGCGTGGTCGACGCCCACTACGAATATGATGCCTTTGGGAATGTGGTTCCGGGTACGGGCGGCGGTGCCAATCCCTGGCAGTTCAGCACGAAGTATGTGGATGGCGAGAGTGGGTATTCGTATTACGGAATGAGGTTCTACACGGCCCGACTTGGCCGATGGCTCAACCGCGATCCTATCTCGGAGACTGGGGGTCTGAACCTCTACGCTTTCGCCAGCAACAACGGTGTCAACCTCTTCGACATCCTTGGCCAAAACGTCGGGTCGTCGAATCCGGGCATGGCCGAAACAATCCTAAGCCTACGTGGCCACGGCGTGAAGTTCCTGACCAAATCGCCTATGGCAGGTCAGGCCAACAAAGTTCAGCTCTACGCGGTCAAGGGCGGGGCGCACTACCCCATGCCCACTCTTCCGAAGTCCTGTCAGGAGTGCATGAAGGGTGACGATGGGCGGACAGTGCTTTCAGAGAGGTGCATCCAAGAGTTCGTCGCGTCGGCCAAGCAGCAAGGGGCCGAGGTCGTCGCCTACGTTCCTGGCACCACGGACGTCCATTCCTTGGCAGGGATCCTACGCAACTTCTTTAGCGGCGAGGGTAGCACGGAGGGCCAGGGGGTCGAGCCGGGCCACGAGGAAGGGAAGTGCCTTGGCTCTACGGGCTGCATCACCGATCCCGACTTCATCGCGGCCATCCGCGTTATCGAGGTGCTGGGCTCCATCTGGGAGTACGGAACACTAGTCATTTCGGGAGCGGGTATCGTCGGAATGGCGGTGAAGAAAAAGGGTGCCAAGGAAGGCGCTGAGGGGGTTGCCGGTGATGCCATCGAGGAGGTGGGAACCGAAGATGCCCTTCGGTTCGTCCCAACACGCAAGCACCAACGGGGAGGTTGGGGTACCGAGATGGACCTTTCCGACGACGTGGCCCAGCAGGTGCTTGAAAGAAGTACCAGCGGCGGAGCCAACGCACGGTACGCTTTCCACGAGGGGAAGCTCTACGAGTTCTATCCGGATCAGGCAGGTGGATGGCACGGCTACCCCATCGCCGGGAATGAAGCACCGACAGAAGTGCTTCGGGCGCTTCGAGAGGCGGGCACCATCACTTCGAGCCAGTTCAAGAAGTTGATCAAGGGAAAGCTCTAATGAGGCTAAGACTCTCTCTTCATCCGAAGCCTTTTCCGTACACCGAATCAGGTGAGCCCGATCCCGGAGATTGGGGCGCAATCCACTTGCAGCTCTGCGATGAAAACGGCGAGAACGTACGCGACATACTGCGACAGGAGTGGCATCTAACCGGCATCGCCCGTTGGTTCCGGTTGCACGCAGAAGCACTCCTGTCGGAGCCTCCTCATCCCAGCCTGGTCGGTGAGTCGATCGCGGACGCGATCGGGCGCTTTTACTCCGATGACACAGAACCCGAAGAGCAGGAGTTCGATGCAGTGTTGCAGTACCGCCAGCGGCACGGGCTTCGCTTTGCCATGCGCGGCACCGACATCCCAGATGTGTACATCGGGTTCTGGAACGGACGGCTCGAAGTCTCGGGGAGCGCCGGGCCGGGCCTGTGGTCGGAGCCAATCGATGGTTTGGACAACGTTCTTGCGGTGTGCGAGCGCGTAGTGTCCGAAAACTCGATCGCCCGATCTGAGCCATGATTTCAGCAGACTCAGACCGAGCGATCCCTCCGACCCGCCCCAAAAAAATCCGAGTTTCGGACAACTCTCAGTTTTCGATTCCGAGCCGTCCCCCTGCACCGCTACTCCCGACCCACCTTGACCCTACTCCTGAGTGAAACACCTCAGCGCGGCGCCCGCCGGCCTGTCCGAATTCATCGCCCGCGAGCCCCGAACCCCACTCAAGCGCCGCAAACGCCCCCGGAAGGCCCCCTC
>JAOUOP010000074.1 GCA_029880325.1 Myxococcales bacterium
GGACTACCGCCAGCGCGCCCGCGTCTCCCGACAGGCAGCACTCGCTGTTCCTCCGCCCCGGCATTCCCCGCATCACAGCTTCAGGCTCAGCACAAGCCCGTCATTCGCCGAGGGCTTACGATGGATCACGCTGTAAATCGTCTGAGGATCGCGCGAACCGACATACGTGTCAGCGAAGTCATCATCCTCAAGAACGTACTGGCTGAGATTGCACTGGGGGTCTGCATCAACTACCAGCACGCGCTTTCCCATGAGCGCGAGTTGGGCCGCGAGGTTGGCAACCAGCGTTGTCTTGCCTACGCCGCCTTTGTTGTTGAAGAAGCAGATTGCTTGGATGCCGTTATCTTGCACCACGTTGAAATGCTTCGACGTCGTCACCGATGGCTGCGGCCGATACGCTGGCTGTCTCTTCCGTGTCGCCACGATAGCTCCAATGCTTGGGGATTTCCGGTATCTGGGTGTCAGATGATACCTCAGTGGACTCGGCCTAGGCTGCTCTTGTAGGCAAGTGCGAGGAGCGCGCTGCCCGTCGAACAGACCCGCGGCTGTGGGGTCCTCTGGAACTGCTCGCCGCAGCGACTGCGTGGACCATATGCGGAACTGTTGCGCCGCTAGCCTCCCTGGCTTCGGCCATCGCCCCCCCCTCAGCTACACGCTCTTCAGTCGGTCTCTTAGTCGGGGCAGCCCGATTCGAACGGGCGACCTCATGCTCCCAAAGCATGCGCACTACCAGGCTGTGCTATACCCCGGATCGCTGTGGAATGTAGCCCACGGGGACGGGCGGGTCAAAGCCAACGATACCGACCCGGCTGCCTTCCAAGCCCATGAAATCGCGGCGCTTTCGCCCCATCCCTCGCCCACGAATCTCCCCCCAATGCCCCGCCCCAGTCGGCGCCCCAAGACCCGGCACCCACGCAAGGCCCGGACCCGGGCCGTCAGTCAGCACCCACGCCCTCACCCCCCCGCCAGGTACCCCTCCAAAAAACCCAGCATCTTCGCGCTCGCCTTGGCCCGATGGCTGATGCGGTTCTTCTCCTCCGGCGTCAGCTCCGCCATTCGGCACCCGTAGCCCTCCGGCCGAAAGTACGGGTCGTAGCCAAAGCCATTCTCACCGCGCGGCTCGAGCTCGATGTGGCCTTCACACGCGCCATCCTCCGTGTGCATGCCCTCTCCGAGCACACCACCGGGGTCAGCAAATGCGAGCACCACCCGGTAGCGCGCGCCCCGGCGCTCGGGCGCCACCGGCGTCAGCTCTTCGACGAGCTTTGCGTTGTTGGCGTCGTCATCCGCCTCAGGACCCGCGTAGCGCGCCGAGTGCACGCCCGGGCGACCGCCCAAGGCGTCGACTTCGAGGCCGCTGTCGTCGCTCAGCACGGCGCAGCCGGTAGCCCCTGCGATTTCCCGGGCCTTCTTGCAGGCATTCGCCTCGAAGGTTTCCCCGTCTTCGATGACTTCCGGTAGCCGCTCGCCGCCCCGCCGCTGCTCCAGCTCGTCGAGGCTCAGAACTTCGAGCCCCGGCAGCGTCGACAGCAGCACTTTCAGCTCGCGCACCTTGCCGCGGTTGCGCGTGGCCAGCACCAACGTCTTCTTCATCGCGCTCAGTCCTCGAGCAACGCCAGTACGTCGGCGTAGATGCGGCGTTTGACTTCGCCGATCATTTTGCGGTCCTTGGCGGCCATCGGCTGCGCCAGCGCCACCGCCCGCGCCAGCACTTCGCTTTCGCCCACCGCTTCCAGCGCGATCTGAGCTTCAATCGCTTCGGGCGCGGTGTAACGCTTGCCCGTGGTCATGGCCCGGTGCGCCGTCAAACGTGGCAGGCGCGCGACAATCAGTGCCGACATCAGCGGTGTGAAATTCATGCCGATGTCGACTTCCGGCAAACAAAACCAGCCCCGGTCGCTGCGCATGATGCGCTCGTCATGGGCCAATGCCAGCATGGCGCCAGCGGCGAAGGTGTGGCCGTTACACGCGGCCACCGTGTACATCGGAAAGCCGAGCAGGCGGCCGAAGAGGGCGTGGGTGCCGTCGATGATGGCCCCTGTGACGTCCGGCTCGGAGGTCATGCGGTCGAGGTCGAGGCCGTTGCTGTAGAATTTGCCCTCGCCCGTGGTGACCAGCGCCGCCGGCCCTTCCGAGGCTTCGACCTCGTCGAGCTTTTCGTTGATGGCAGCCAGTGACTCCGGGTTGAAGCGGTTTTCGCCGCCCCGCATGTGCAAGATGTAGACGTCGCCTTGTCGTTCGAGTTCGATCATTGCAGCCACTCCTGTTCCCTCTTCAGCCGGCCAAAAGCCTCGAAACGTCCACTTCGGCGCGCTCCAGGGCCTGGGCCTGGAGTTCTGTGAGTTCTCGCACGCCCTCCAGGGCGCGGTCGAGCAGGGCGTCGTGTTCGCTGCGGCTCATGGGCTCGCCCTCGGCGGTGCCCTGGACTTCGATGATCTGGCCGCTGCGCGTGGCCACCAGGTTCAGGTCGACCTGGGCGTCGCGATCCTCTTCGTAGCAGAGGTCGAGCAGGGCCACGCCGCCGAGCAGGCCCACGCTCACCGCCGCCACCGGCTCGCGCACCAGGCCGCCACCAATGAGTCCGCGCCGACGCAGGGAGTCGAGCGCCATCAGCAGCGCCACATAACCACCAGTTACAGATGCTGTACGCGTGCCGCCGTCGGCGGTGAGCACGTCGCAGTCAATGTGGATGGTGCGCTCGCCCAGGGCCTTTAGATTCACCGCCGCCCGCAGGCCGCGCCCGATCAGACGCTGGATTTCCTGGGTGCGGCCACCCAACTTGCCGTCGCGGCCCTCACGCCGCTGGCGCCGCGGGTTGGCGCGCGGATGCATGGCGTACTCCGCCGTGACCCAGCCGCGGCCGCTGCCGGCGAGGAAGTCCTTGACGCCTTCCTCCACCGACGCCGACACCAGCACGTGGGTGTTGCCCGCCCGGATCAGCACCGAGCCTTCCGGATTGGCCTGTAGTCCTGTTTCGATCGATATCTTGCGGAGCGCGGCAGCACCGCGTCCATCGCTTCGCGTCTGACTCATGGTTTTTCTCGGATTCAAGAATGGGTGGCCGTGGCCGACGGCTGTGGCTGGTAGTCGCCTTCTGTGCCGTTTTCGTCGCCCTTCATCTCGCGCTCGCGAACCTGTTCGAGGCTCGCAACCGGACCACCACCGCCCTGGCACGCCGGGAAGAGCAGCTCGAATTCCGTGCCCTCGCCCTCGGCGCTCTGGCAGCGGATCAGGCCCCCGTGCGCTACCACGATCTGTTGGCTGAGGGGAAGCCCCAGGCCGGTGCCGGTTTCCTTGGTGGTGTAGAAGAGGTCGAAGATGCGCGCGCGCTCTTCTTCGGTCATGCCCTTGCCGTCGTCCGAGACGCGCACGACGACGGCGCCTTCGAGTTCGCCCACGCGCACACGCACGACGCCACCGCGCACGCAGGCCTCGCGCGCGTTTTTGATGAGGTTGATCAGCACCTGCCGGATCTGGGTCTCGTCCAGGGCCACCATCGGTAGCTCCGGCTGCACGTCCACGTCCAGATCCAGCCCCGCGGCGCTGAGCTCGGGGCGCAGGAATTCGACGGCGCTGTGCACGATGTCGCCGAGCTGTTCGGGCTCGAGCTGGGGGTTGGGCAGGCGCGCGACCCGCAGGTACTCCTCGGTGACGGCCGTGAGGTGTTCGATCTCGCGCTGGATCGCCGTCAGTAGCTCGCGCGCCTCGCCGCCAGCGCCGTGCAGCTCGTCCTGCAAGAGCTCCATGTTCAAACCCATGCTCGAGAGCGGATTGCGCACCTCATGGGTGACGTGCGCAGCCATGCGTCCGATGGCCGCCAACCGCTCGCTCTGGATCAAACGCGCCTTGGTGTTGAGCGCGTCGGTGATGTCTTCGGCCACCACCAGGACACCACCGCGCCCCGCTACGACGGCTTCGCTCCCGAAGGGCGTGACGACCACGTCGAGATAGCGCCGCCCGTCGCCCAACTGGGAGGCCGGTGGCAATAGCCCCACTTCGCCGAGCACCTCGCGCTCGGCGCCCTCCACCACGCGTGCGATGGCGGTCTCCAGGCCGTCGATGCGCACGCCCAGGTCGGTGCTACCCAGGGCGCTGCCCAGGGCGTCGTCGGGCAGCGCAAACAGCCGCCGCGCCGCCGGGTTGACGCTGCGCAGGATGCCTTCGGCGTCGGTCACCAGCACCGCCGCGCTCAGGTCGGCTAGGATCTGGGCCTGCATGCGCTGGAGTTCTTTCAGGCTTGCGTCGCGCGCCGCCAGCGCCGCCACCATGCGCTCGAACTCGCGGCCAAGACGCCCGATCTCGTCGTCGGTGTTGGGGCCCAGGCGCTGGGCGAAGTCGCCGCGCGCGACGGCTTCGACGCGCTCCTGCAACGCCGGCAGCGGCGACAGCACCCGCGACGACCACCAGGTCACCGCCACGCCCACCATCAGTGCCACCACCACCAGCGCCAGGAGCACCGCCAGGGCCGCGTCCTGCTCGGCCGCCGCGCGCTCGCTGGTCTCTTCGATGCGACGAAGGTTGGTGGCCCAGACCGTGCGCAGGCGCCCGTCGATGGCGCGCTCCCGGACGCGCAGGTCGGCCAGCACGCGCTCGGCCGCGTCGCGATCGCCGGCGTCGAGGGCGCCGTAGAGATCGTCGTAGCGTTCTTCACCCCGGGTCATCATGGTCTTGATGCCCCTGAGGTCGCGCTTCAGGCGCCGCAGGGCCTCGCGATCGGCGGCGGGCGGAGCCATGTGCTCGATGGCCTCCACGCTGTCGATGGCCTGCTCGAGCGTGTTGGGCCTGGCGCGGCGCGCGGCGTTGAGCCAGATGCGGGTGGCGTTGAGGTTGCGCGCCGAGAGCATGCGCTCGAGCAGGTTGCCGAAGACCGACTGGGTCGCACGCACTTCGCTGACCGTCAGCGCCAGCGGCAGGTAGCCCTCATGCACCAGGCTCAAGGTCGCCGCCGTGCGCCAGTGCTGCAGGAAGCTGGCGACGGAGACCGAGGCGCTGACCGCAAGCGTGAGCGCAAAGGCCAAAAA
Organism: Myxococcales bacterium; assembly: GCA_029880325.1. Taxonomy (GTDB): domain Bacteria; phylum Myxococcota_A; class Polyangia; order Polyangiales; family JAFGIB01; genus JAOUOP01. The sequence goes on from JAOUOP010000074.1 coordinate 5,022, forward strand.
GACCCGCCGGGGGATGGTCAGCCGTGGGCGCCTGGGCACCGAGCCAGCGTAGCCCGGAACGCCGCCGGAGTCGCGCCGTGGGGGGGGCTGGCGAGCCCTCAGAACGCGCCGCCCAGGCCCACCGCAGCGCCGCCCTGGGTGGGCTGCAGGCTCAGGCGCACGCCGGTGCCGCGTTCGCTACGATCCCAACCGGCGGTGAGGACGTAACCGAGGACCAGACCCGAGGCCGTGCCGAGCACGCCGCCGCCAAAGGTCGGCGTTTCCCGGGCCCGGTCCTGCAGCAGGAGGCTCAGGCCCATGCCGGTCAGGCCGCCGAGCACGCCACCGGCGTCGATTAGCAGCACCCGCGAGGCGCTCATGGGCTGGTACGACGCCAGGATGCCGCCGGCCAACAGCCCCGCGTCGCTGGCGAGTAGTAGCGTCCAGCCCCAGGTCTCGTCGGTGAAGTTTTGATCGAGCATGGCCATGAACTGGGCCGACAGCGCCAAAGCCCATAGCCCCCCGGAGGAAGTCAGCGAGACCTGCCCCGTGGTCGGCTGCAGCTCGTAGTGCAGGTAGGCGGACGCGGCCAGGCCGAGCAGCTGTCCGCCCATGAAGTGGCCGCCGATGACCAGGCCCTCGTCGGTCGAGCCGCTCAAGGCGTCGGTCGCGCTCATGAGCATCAAGCCGTTGGCCGCTCCCCAGATCACACCGTCGGTGAGCGCGCGGGCCATGCTGGGGGTGATGCCCTCGCGCGAGGCGAGGTAGCTGGCGGAAAGGCCCAGCCCGCCGCCCAACATCAGCGCCGCGGTCCAGGATCGCGGGCCATCGCAACCGAGAATGGCGCAGGTCTCGGCGCCCAGGGCGATACCGTGCACGGTCTGGAAGAACATCAGCTCGGCTCGGGCGGCACCGGTGGGCCGCTGCTCGGCGCCCACACCGTCGGCCTCGGCCTCCGCGATCGGAGCGGGCTCAGGCGCTCGCTCGCGCGTCGGGTCGCCAGGTTGGGCCGATGGAACGTAGGCGCCGGTTGCGGCAGGTGCGGAGGCTGGCGGCGCCAGCGGTCGGGTGGCGAGGTGGGCCGCGAGTTCGGCAGCGCGGCGAGCCAGCGGATGGTCCGGGTGCTCTGTGCGCAGCTGCTGCAAAAGCGCGAGAGCCAGCTCGGTGCGCTCCTGGGCCAGGGCCGCAAACGCCAGGTGGTAGAGGTCCTCGGGGGACGAGACGGCAGCCGACTGGGCCGCGGGCTCGGCCGACGGTGGCGACCGCACACCATCGACCGCGACGCCCGCCGCTTCGCCCGCCGCCCCCTGCGCCGCGGGTTCGACCGGCTCGGCCGTCGGTTGCTGCGCCGCGGCACCGCCAGCGCCTGCGGCCGCCCCCAGCATCCAAGCCACCACGAAATAACAGCCCACGAAGGGCATTGTCGAAAGGCGGCGAGCCATGGACGCGAGCCTACTGCAAGACGGCAGCCGCGTCAGGCGGCGCTGCGCTATGCTTGCGCCATGGAGCTTTTGGAAGCCGCCGACGCCGATGTGCTGCTACGGCTGGGCATGGCGGTGGCCTATGGCGGCGCCATCGGCCTCGAGCGCGAGCTGCACGGGCGGGCCGCTGGCCTGCGCACGATGATGCTGGTGTGCCTGGGGGCCACCGTGATCACTCTGGTGTCGGGGCGACTGCCGAACGAAGACGATGGCGAGCTTCAGCGGGCCATCGTACGCGTGGATCCGGGGCGCATCGCCGCCGGCATCGTCACCGGCATCGGCTTTTTGGGCGGCGCCGTGGTGGTCAAGCTCGGCGACCTGGTGCGCGGCGTGACCACGGCGGCCAGCATCTGGTTCGCCGCCGCCCTGGGCATCGCCATCGGTGGCGGCCACTACGCGGTGGCGACCGCCGCCACCGCCGCCGGACTGACGGTGCTATGGCTCTTTCAATTCGTCGAACGCGCGATTCCGGTGCCGGTCTACCGGCGGCTGGTGGTGCACAGCAGCGGCCCCCCGAGCGCGGCCCTGCGACAGCAGCTGGCCGACATCTTCCAGGGTCACCGCCTGCGGCTGATGGACGTGAGCGCCGAGCTCGACCGCGAGACCCATACCAGCACGATGACCTTTCACATCCGCGCCATCCAGCGCCAGCAGGCCGCCGACGTGGTGGCCGAGGCAGCGCACCTGGAGGGCGTCGAGCGCGTCAGCTGGAGCGCGACGGTCGAGTGATGCGCTGGCGCAAGTGCGCACTTCTGTCCGTTTGCGCAGGGGTCGGTGCCGGCCCTATCGTGGTGCTGTAGCGATGAGCAACGAGCCGACCGAGGACCGCGAAGGCAAGTCCTACGCCTCCACTTTCTTCAAGATCTTCGGCATCGTGGCCCTGGCCATCCCGCTGGCCGCAGGCGTGGCCTGGGCGGGCAACGGCAATGTGGAGAGCTGGAGCTCGGCGCTGGTGGGAGTGCTCTTCCTGGTGATGATCGTGATCACCTCCGGCGCCCGCGGCTACGCCGATCGGGACTGATCGGAGCTGCCGCAAATTGCGAAAAGCCCGGTCGCCACTCTTGGCAACCGGGCTTTTCGCGTTCCCCCTGCGGTGGAAGCCGAACTCAGTCGGTGGTCACCACGGCGCCCAGCGTGATGCTGGTCCAGGTGTCGGATGCTTCGCCGTCGCCGTCGACGAAACCACCGGTCTGGCTCTCGAGGCGGCCGTCGAGGCGGATGATGAGGTTGCTGCTGCCTTCAATCGGCTTGAGGTCCAGGGTCGCGGTGGCGGTGAGGAGGTCTTCTCCGTCGCCCAGGGGTTCCATGGTCATCGGATCGACGTTGTCGTCGGTGGTTGTGAGGTACTCACCGCGAACGGCCGCGCCGAACATGGGGGTGAACTGATAGCCGAGCGCCAGGCTGCCGCCGAGTACCGATGCGTCCTCGTCACCTTCGAGGTCACCGTCACCATCGCCGCGATTGATGTTGTAGTCGGCGTTGAGGATGGCGGTGAAGTTGTCCACGGTCAGCGTGGCGACCAGGTCGAAGAAGGTCTCGAGGCTCGAATCGGTGGCGTCACTGGTCGCGACCATGCCACCGACGGCGATCGAGAGCATTTCGATGGGTGACACACCCAGCTGCAGGGCCAGGGAGGGGCCGTTGGCATCGGGGTTGTCGGTGTTCCAGGAAGTATTGGCGTCGTTGACGATTAGACCGGTCAAGCTGATGGTGTCGGTCACGTCGACGCTGGCACGTAGGCCCGTATGCCAGAAGGGCTGCGCGAAGAAGTAGAGCGCGCCGCGCGTGTAGTTCAGGTTCTGCCAGCTCTCGAGAACCTCGGCGCCGAAGATGGTGCCGAACATACCGAGGTCGAGGCTGACTTTCTCCGCCGGCCTCCAGGTCACATAACCCTGCGTCACGTTCTCGATACCGAAGAGGCCGGGCTCGCTGTTGAAGTGGTAGTTCCTCATCTTGGGCCCAAAGCGCAGGCTGATGGTGGCGCCGTAGGCGGGTTGGTCGTAGGCGGCGTCGATGCCCATGAAGTTGAGCGCGAACCCCTCGTCGGTGACGTACCCGGGTTCACCAGAGGCCCTGTCCTCTCCAGGTGAGGCGCCCGCGTAGGCCCGGTGGCCCGGAATCCCGTGCCCAACCTCGGACGACTGCAGCGTGAGGTGCGCGTCGACGAAGCCCGACAGCGACAGGCCCGAATCGGACTCCTCTTCGGCCTCGGCAGCTTCCTCGAGCGCCGACTCGATCTCTTCTTCGGCGGCCACCTCCGGTTCTGCCGCGGGCAGCTCGGCGGCCTCGGGCGCGAGCGCATCGGGTTCGGCGGCGGTGGCCTCGGGCGCCGGAGCGGCGGCCTCCGGTTCGCCCGTTGGGGCGGCGCTCGGATCGGCCTGGGCCACCTCGACCGGCGGCTGGGCAGCGGGCTCGGCGGCAGGAGCGTCCTGGGCTGCGACCAATCCGGGCACGAGCAGCAAAATAGTGAATGCGAATGCGACTAAATTCTTCTTCATTTTCCCTCTCCCGGCCACCGGGGCCAGCAAGTCAGAGCCGTGGGGCCCATAGGGGCCAGCTGGGGGTGGCTGGCTGAGAGGGAATCTGGCCGGACAGTATTTCGGCCTTGTTTCGCACCGGAAACAACGCGCACAATTGCACGGAGGTGCGCTGCTGTGGGTGCGGTGGACCAGCCTCCGCCGCGACTGCTACGCTGGGCGCATCTCGCGCAACGCGACGGCATTCGCCCAAGGGCCACCGACTGAAAAGGTCGCCGCGCAGTCCGCACGCGACCCCGAGATCGCATCATGGACTTCAAGACTCGACTCAGCGAAACCTTCCCCGGCGCCCTCGAAGCCGCTGACTATTTGCGCCTCACCACCGACGCGCTGGCACCGCTGGGCTTCACAGCCGAAAACACCATCGGCTGCGTCGGCCTGTGTCGCGACGAGCTGTGTCGCCCCCTGGCCGACGACGTCCACGATGCCTGGGGAGAAGCATTCAACTTCTCAAGCCTGGGCGGCATGTTGCTGCTGGGCCGAACCGGTTTCGGAGCCGCCCACGCCCACTCGCCGATCTTCGAAGGCCGCGAGCGCTACGTCTACTACTGCATGCCCCATATCGGTATCGGCCCAGGCGGCGAAATCGGCCAGTGCGAGCGTCCCGGTCGCGAAGCACCATCGAAGGCCTGCGGAGCGCTGGCGGCACTGTGCGCCGAGATCGATGGAGGCTGCCTCAAGTTCGGCCGCGACCCCGACGACCTCGAACAAAGTCTGCTGCGCGAGCGGCTCCTGCGCGTGCTCGAATGGGGACACACGCCCGATCTGCTGGAGGTGACACACGCGGCCCGGCGCGCGATCCAAGCCGATCTCGAGCGGGCCATCGAACTCACTGTCGACACCGACAGGGCCGATTACGCGGCCTTCACCGGCATTCAGATCCACGGCCCCGGCGCTCGCACGCTGGTGCACGCCGGTCCCAGCTGGGCCGCGGTCGGCGGCGAACGGCGGGCCATCGAAGGCCTACCAATGGCCTGAGGGGCGCCGTCGAATAGAATCTCCCGAGGCCCGTCTCACCCGATGGCGACGTGGCCCCGAGCGACTGGTCGCGGATGGGAGCGACACGATGGACGGCAGTGTAGTTCGGACGAGTGGCGGGCGCTGGCCGCTGATGGCGGTCTTCCCGCTTGCGATCGGAGCCTTTGGTCTCGGACTCTAGGCCCAGAACTCCGTCACAGCCCAGAGCCGAAGCGGCAGTGCCTGCCCGGACGCCGACGGCGACGGTCACGCGGCAAAGTCCTGTGGCGGCACCGACTGCGACGATGGGGACCGCTACCGCTATCCGGGCAACACCGAGGTCTGCGACGCCGACAAGCACGATGAGGACTGCAATCCCAGGACCTACGGGCAGCTCGACCACGACGGTGACGGCTTCTTCGACGCCCGCTGCTGCAACGTCAGTCACGACGGCGTGGCCAGCTGCGGCACCGACTGCAACGACGCTGACCCCATCTTGACGCCCCACGGCGGCGTGGTCTGCGACGGCGAGCGGGTGATCAGTTGCTTCGCTCCGCGCGGCGTCGCGTGCGACCACGACATGGTCTGCATCCGACAGATCGACAACAGCGGCGTCTGTGGGGTCAAGCCCAACGGCTACCAACCACCGCCGGCCTACTCGAAGCGCCCCCGTGCCTTGCCCAGGGCCCGGACTTCGCGCCGCAGCAATCGCACAAAACTCCCGGCTAGCACGCGCATTCCAAGCACCGCCCCCGTGAAGACGCCGGCACCCAAAGTGCCGCTGCGTCGCTGAAAATCCCCGGCAGCGCCCAGCGGGTGCACCTATTCTTTCGCGGCCCCCTTCGGCAGCGCCTCGACGTCCTTCTGCAGCTTCGGGTCATGTTCGACCGCTCGCTGCGCCGCCTCCTTCGCCTGCTTGCCGCGGCCGAGGGCCGACAGCGCCCGCGCCCGCAGCAGCTCGAGACGACCTGGACGCCGATGACCCAACAAAAGGGCCTGGTCCAATTCGGCCAGAGCACGCTTGGCCTCGCCCTGTTCGAGCAGGGCACGCCCCAGCAGCTGGTGGACGCGGGCGTTGCCCGGGTCGATGTAGAGCACGCGCTGCTCCAGGGCCGCCAGCGCCGGCCAGTCCTCGAGCTTGCCCAGAAGCTCCATCAGGGCGACCTGCGCCAACCTATCGTGCTGATCCAGGCGCGCAATGGCTTCGAGGGAGCTACGCGCCAGGGCGCGATCCTCAAGCTTTTCGGCCACCTCCAGCAGGATGCGATAGCCCTCCAGTTGGTCGGGGTCGAGCCCCACGGCGGCCTCTCCGTGGATTCGGGCGCCGCGCGGATCCTTTGACGCCAGCGCCGCGCGCGCCAAAAGTACGCGCAGCACATAGCCGTCCTGACCGCTTTTGAGCACGCCCCGCAGGCAGCGCCCGGCGCGCTCGGCGTCGCCCTTTTCCAACGCCACCCGCGTCATGGCGAAGTGGGCAAGGGCGTTGTCGCCGTCGCGCTTGATCACCTTCATGCCGACCTTTTCCGCTTCGTCGAACTCGCGCGCCACCACCAGGCCCATGGCCAGCGCCGCCTGGGCCTCGATGTCCTTGGGATTTTTGGCGACGGCTGCGCGCAACGCATCGAGCTTCTCGTAGCGGGAGAAGTCCACCATGAAGCGACCGTGAAAACGGGCGAGCTGCTTGTCCAGGTGAGCGCGAAAGTCAGCGTCGAGCTGCTCCAGACCCACCCCCAATACGCGCTCGAAGACCTCCTCGGTGCGCACGCCGCGCCCCCAGGCCTCCAGCATCGGCCGCACGCGCTCGAAGCCGAAACGCTCGACGATGTAGACCACGGCCTGGGAGGCCGCGTAATAGGCCGTCATCAGAGCTTGGGGCGTCTTGGCGTGGGTGAAAGCGCGGTTGAGGTCGGCGAGCTTGGGCAGCTTGCCCATCGCCAGGGCGGCGTGGAGGTTGTGATCTTCCTCGCGGCGCCACTCTGGGCGGGCGATGATGGTCTCGTACTCGGCCAGACCTTCAGTGAACCAGCGCGGCACGTGGTTGTCGCTCAGCTGCAGGTGAAAGATGTGGGCCAACTCGTGCCAGGTGATCTGCCCCCAGTTGAAGGAACCGGCGGCGGGCGAGACCGCGGTCACCACCTTGCCGAAGCACACGCCCTGCACCCCCACGTTGGGCAAGCCCGTGGTGCGCACCGAGAAGTGCTGGCGATCGGCGAATAGCTCCAGGTGAAGGGGACCCTTCGGCGTGAAGCGGTAGCGCTTGCGCATGTCCGCGTAGGCCCGCTTGAGCATGGGGCCCAGGTAGGGCTCGAGTACCTTGCGCTCGTCGCGATGGATGCGGACGTTAAAGGGGCCGACCTGGTAGCGCTCGTAGTTCGGCCCGATGACCTCGTCGAAAAGATTGAGGGTATTGAAGACGTGTACGTTGAAGCGGTCGCGGCTCCAGGACGCGCGCAGCGCTTCGAGGCCCGCCTTTTCCTCGCCCATGCGCAAAAGGTTGAAGCCGAGGGTGGCGTGGGCCAGGGCGTCGTCGGAATCGATGCGCAGGGCCTCGCGCGCCATCGCCACCAGCTCCGGATAGCGATGCTCCCACTCGGCGTACTCGGCGATAATGCTGAACATGCGGCTGAAGCGCCGATTGCGCGCCAGCACCTGCTTTTTGGCGGCGGCGAAACCGCGCGCGTCGTCGGCCAAAAAGCGCACCGCCGCCCGCACGCTCAGGGCCTCGAGGTCATGAGCGTTGATGGCAAGGGCGCGGTCCAGATGCGCGTCGGCGTCGGCCAGTTCCATATTGCGCAAGGCGATGGCGGCGCGGATCACGTGGGCCGAGACCAGCTTGGGGTTTACGTGCAAGGCGCGCTCGAGCTGTTCCTCGGCGCCCTCGAAGTCGTAGGCGCGCCGGAGCAAGAGGCGCGCCATCAGCACGCGGGCCTCGGGGCTGTGGGGATTGTGCTCGAGGGCTTCTTCCACGCTCTCAGAGGCGTGGCGCTGGTCGTACTTCTCGAGAAAGAGCTCGGCCCACTCGATCTGGGTCTCGACGCGGCTGCGGTCGGCGAGGGCGGCGTCGCGAAAGGCGTCGTTGGCATCGTGGAAGCTGCCCAGGGCGCGCGCTGCCATGGCCACGTAGGAAAGCTCAGCGGCCTGACCACCACCGATGGCGTCGTCGTTGTAGGCGTCGATCAGGTGGTGCAGATGGGGCACGGCGGCATCGACGCGACCGCGGGCCATCAGCAGACGGCCGAGCAGCACGCGTGCGCGGTAGGCGGTAGGCTCACCGATCGCGCGCTCGAAGGCGCGCTGGGCGGCGTCCAACTCACCGCGGGCCATCAGCGCTTCGCCGCGAAGGGTCTCGCCCTGGGACCTGTGGCCCGGCACGGCGGCAGCGGCGGCGGCGCTCTTTTCGCTCTGCTCGTAGCGACCGGTGGCCAGCTGCGTACGCGCCAGCCCGAGTAAAGCGGCGCCCAGGCGTGGCCCCTTCTCGATGGAGGCGAAACCGCGCTCGGCGTCGGCATAGCGCCCCTCGGAAAGCGCGCGTTCGGCTGCCGGCAGCACGCCCGCACGGCGGCTCTGCTGGGCGCCGACCGGGGTGGTCAGCACCAGAACGAAAAGCAGCGCAAGCGAACAAGCCCGGCGCGGGGGGCGCATACCGCGATCATAGCCCGCCCCGGGCCCGATTCAACGCGGGCCCGCTTCAACAAACCCCGATTCAACGCGGGCCCGCTTCAACAAACCCCGATTCAACGCGGGCCCGCTTCAACAAACCCCGATTCAACGCGGGCCCGCTTCAACAAACCCCGATTCAACGCGGGCCCGCTTCAACGGGACTCGGCAGCCTCAGCCGCTGCCTTGGCCAACAGCGGTGAGGGCTCCCACAGGGCGCCGTGCTGGTCCCGGTATTCACAAATGGTGGCATGAACCCGATCGAGGCCCTCGAGTTCGCCGTAGAACATGGGTCCCCCGCGGTAGGCGGGGAAGCCATAGCCGTTGATCCAGACGATATCGATGTCGCTGGCCCGCAACGCAATGCCCTCGTCGAGGATTTTGTAGCCCTCGTTGATCATCGGATAGATGCAGCGCTTGAGGATCTCTTCGTCGGAAATCTCGCGCCGCTCGATGCCGAGTTCCCTGGAGACCTCTTCGACCAGGCTTTGCAGCTCGGGATAGGGTTTGGGCACGCGACTTCCCGCCTCGTAGCGGTAGAACCCCTGGCCAGTCTTTTGGCCGAAGTGGCCCGCTTCGCACAGCCGGTCGGCGATGGTGCCGGAGTAGCGTTCGCCCTCGGGCTTGCCCTGGGCCTTGCGCACGCGCCAGCCGATGTCGAGACCCGCCAGGTCGCTCATGGCGAAGGGACCCATGGGCAGCCCAAAGTCGGTGATCACGCGGTCGACCTGCTGGGGGCTGGCGCCCTCCTCGACCAGGAAGAGCGCCTCGCGGCGATAGGGGTAGAGGATACGATTGCCGACGAAGCCATGGCAGACGCCCACCAATACGCCGATCTTGTCAAGCGTGCGCGATAGCTTCATCGCGGTCGCGATCACGGACTTGTCGGTGTGATCGCCGCGCACGATTTCCAGAAGCCGCATGATGTTGGCGGGGCTGAAGAAATGCAGACCGATGACGTCCTGGGGACGCCCGGTGGCGGCGGCGATTTCGTTGACGTCGAGCGTGGAGGTGTTGGTGGCCAGGATGGCGCCGGGCTTGCAGACGGCATCGAGCTGTTTGAAGACCGTCTTCTTGATCTCCATCTCCTCGAAGACCGCCTCGATCACCAGATCTACCGAGGCCAGCGCCGCGTAGTCGTCGGCGCCAGCGATGCGTGCGATGCGCGCCTCTGCCTCGGCCTGGCCCATGCGGCCGCGCTTGGCGCTGCTTTGATAGCTCTCGGCGATGGCCTTGAGCCGACCTTCCACCAGCGACATCTCGCGATCGAGCAACGTCACCTGAAGGCCGGCGTTGGCGCAGGCCATGGCGATACCACCGCCCATGGTGCCGGCGCCCACGATGCCCACGCTGGCGACCTCGCGCGTCGGCGTATCCTTGGGCACGTCGGGGATCTTGGCGACCTCGCGCTCGGCGAAAAAGACGTGGCGCTGGGCCCTGCTCTGATCGCCGGCGCGCAGGCCCTCGAAGAGTTCCCGTTCCTTGACGACGCCCTCGGCAAAGGGCAGCTCGACGGCGGCCTGCACGGTATCGATGCAGCGGGCGGGCGCTTCGAAACCGCGCTTTTTCGTGGCGATCTGCTGCCGATAGCCCTCGAAGAGGTTCGGATCGCAGGCGGGCACCGGCAGCTGGCTCAGCCGCCTGAGCCCACGGCCCTCGCCTACCACTTGCTGTGCGAAGGCCACGGCGCCGTCGACCAACTCGCCGTCGATCACGGCGTCGAGCAGTCCCAGTTCATGGGCCTGCGCGGCATCGATGGGCTCGCCCGACACGATCATGTCCAGGGCCTTTTCGGCACCGATGAGACGCGGCAGGCGCTGGGTGCCGCCAGCGCCGGGCAATAGCCCTAACTTCACCTCCGGCAGCCCGCACTTGGCGCTCGCCACGCCCACCCGAAAGTGGCACCCCAGGGCCACCTCGAGACCGCCGCCCAGGGCCGTGCCGTGGATGGCGGCGACGACCGGCTTGGGGCTGGCTTCGATGGTGTCGATCACCGCCGGCAGCGCGGGCGGCTGATGGGGCTTGCCGAACTCGCGAATGTCGGCCCCAGCAATGAAGGTGCGCCCCTCGCAGGCGATCACAATGGCTTCGATGGCCGCGTCGGCGAGCGCACGTTCCAGGCAGTCGGACAGGCCCTGTCGCACGGCCTGGCTCAGGGCATTGACCGGCGGGTTGTCGACCTGGATCAACGCGACCTGTCCGCGCGAGGAGGATTTCACCACTTCAGCCATCGAGCCTTCTCCTGTTTGGGCCGGGGCGCACGGGTCTGGGCGCCAGCGCCATGGGGACAGGACGATAGCGAAGATCGGCGCTCAAGCCCAGTCGTCGCCGTAGTGCAGCGTGAGCTCTTCGCCGGGCTCGATGTCGCGCAGGCTGGAGAGTTCGACGCCGTCGAGTTCGCAATTGGGTTCGCTCGAGTGGTTCAGAAAGCGCAGCTCGTTTTTGCCCGAGATGCCGACTTCACTGCCGTCTTCATCGACCACCCACAGCACGTACTTACCGTTGCGCTTGGTCTCCACACCTTCATAGACGCCGAGCTGAGCACCGGCCTTGATGGGACGCGTGGCGAATAGACCACGACCGTGGATATCACTGGGTCGAACTTCGAAGTGCTTGGCCATGGGCGCCGTTATAACGACGCGGAACGAGCCTGCAAGATTTTTTCGCCCGCGATACACGGCGTTTGCGACGTACACCACGAGCGTTTCACGGGCAGCGTCCGCACAGCGGTGGCAAGTGAAGAACATCATCTCACCTGCACCCACAGGCACACATCATACGCGCAGCTTCCAGCCCCGACACGGTAGCTGTATTCGGTGGTCTGAGGCGCAGCGCCGCAACAAAAGACGTGCAGTGACTCAATCAGGAACCAGGTTTCGAGCGTACCGGCGTCAAAACCCCGGCGATTCAGGGTAGACTCTAGCGTCACCGTGTCCAACGCTAGCGATACCTACAGACCGCCTTCCGGAACCGATGCGGCGAGCGAACTTCCCGTCGATCTCGGACTGGTAACGCTCTTCGTTCCCACGACGCGGGAAGCAGCCCCCGAGCAAATCGTCGAGCTCCAGATCCAGGCACCAGCGGGACCTCTGCTGGCGATCCGCGCGCGCGTGGTCAACGTCATCGATGCGACCGAACCACGCGGGCCTGGGCTCGACTTGCAGTTGCTGGACATCAGCCTACCCGGTCTTTCCGGCATGCATATGGAGCACGCGCTGCAATCGCTCAGGCCGCCATCGCTGCGTCCGCCACAGGATAGACTGCGCGTCCTGGTGGTCGACGACGATCCGCTAACACGCATGCGCAATGCCAAGGTGCTCAAGGCCGAGGGCTACACTGTCTTGCAGGCAGGCAACGGTGTCGAAGCGTTGAGCGTGGCGGTCAACGAAAACGTCGCTGCCATCGTCTCGGACATCACCATGCCGCTGATGGACGGTTGGAAGCTCTTGCGCATGGTGCGCAACCGCAGCGATCTGGCCGAGGTGCCCGTGCTCTTTCTCACCGCGCGCGCCAACGACCAGCAGAGCTACCGCGGCTATGCGTTAGGTGTCGACGACTACATCAGCAAGCCCGCCGACCCCAAGGATCTGATCAACCGCATTCGACGTGCAGTGCGTCGGCGCGAGTCGCTGCGCAACCGCCGTGGCGAGGCTCCGCTTTTGCAGGGAGACTTGGCGCGGGTGTCCCTCGGCACTCTGCTGAGCCTGCTTGGCAACGAAAAGCGCACCGGCCGCCTGGTGCTGACCCGGGATACCCAGCGCGCCGAGGTGGCGCTGCTGGAAGGCCTGGTGATGGGCGTCGACCTGGACTCCGGCGCCGAAAAGCGCGAGGCGCTACAGGAGATGTTCGACCTGCTCGACTGGAACTACGGCGAGTTCGAATTGTTACAGGCCTCGATCGAAGACGACGGCAGCGGCGGTCTGCCGGCCAATTTCATCCTGCTCGAACACGCCCGGCAGAGCGACGAACGGGCTTGAGGCGCCAACCGAGCGCCATGCTCACAGGACGCGACGGCTCTTGATCGCGAGGTAGCGATTGACCGTGGCCACCGCCAGCTCCGAAGCGGGCGCTTCCACCAGGCTGACGCCGGCCTTGCGCAGCCTGCTTTTGATCGCTTCGCGGTCGCTGAGGATGTCGGCGGCCGCGGCGCGCCGGTAGGCTGCCTGTACATCGGTGGCCGCTTCATGGGCCAGGCGCTCGGCCACCGGATCGCTCATGGTCACGCACAGCGGCAGATGCTTTTGCCGCAAGAGCGGCGCCTGGGCCGACAGCGGCAAGGCCTGGGAGTCGTCGAGCAGATCGCTGAAGACCACAAGAAGCGCCCGCCGCGGCACCCGCGTGCGCACAAACTCGGTCAAGCGGCGAAAATCCACGTAGGTGATGCTGGCCTGCACGCGGTAGAGCGACTCCAGAATGCGCTGGTACTGGGCCAGACCGCGGCGCGGCGGCACAAAGCCCACAACGGTCTCGGCAAAAACCACCAGCCCTACCCGATCGCCCTGACGCAGGGCCACGTAGGAGAGCAATAACGCTGCGTTGATCGCGTGATCGAGCTTGCTGATGGCGTCGAGCCGGGTCGCCATCATGCGTCCGGCGTCGACGGCGACGATCACCGTCTGGCTGCGCTCCTGGCCGTTGATGCGCGTGACCGGGCGGCGGCGCTTGGCGGTCGCCTTCCAGTCGACGTCGCGGTAGGGATCGCCCGGCACGTACTCGCGCAGCTGTTCGAACTCTCCGCCGCCGCCGGGCAGGCGCATGCTGCGCACACCCACGCTCTGCAGAGCGCCCAGGCGAACAGCCAGCTCATAGCGCTTGGGCCCGCGCAGGTTTGGATAGACTCGAGCCGTCTGCGGCGAGGGCACGCTGACGATGGCCGCGCCCAGGCCCAACAGACCCTCGACGCGTAGGTGAATCGAGCCGAAGGCGAACTCTCCCCGCGTGGTGGGCACCACCTGGTAGCTGAGTTCGGCGCGCCCGTGGCCGGGCACCCGGGTCGAAAGTTCCTCTGGTTCTCCCTCAAAGGCGTCGGGATAGTCGTCGCGCACGTACACCTTCAGCGGTAGCGCGCTCGCATTGCGCAGCCGCAGGGTAATTTCATTGGGCACCCCGAGCACCAGACGCCCGGCCGCCCGGCGTTGCACCTCGGGCGCCGCCCGCCCCAGGGTACGGGCTTCGTAGACCGCGGCGACAGCCAATAGCGCAGCATAACCCAGAGCCAAAAAGACGCCCAGGTCCGGAATCAGCACCAACGGAAAAACCGGAAGCGCGAGCACCCACAGCAGCCTTCCGGGCAGGTAGCGGCAGTCGCGACCGGCTCCGGCTTCGGCCCCGTTCATCGCGGCACGTCTACGCCGGAAGCGACCCGATCGATCACCTCCTCGGCACCGAGACCGTCGAGTTCCACTTCCGGTGCCAGCACCAGGCGGTGGCAGACCACCGGATGGAGCATGCGCTGCACGTCGTCGGGCGTGACGAAGCCTCGGCCCGAGAGCAGGGCCGCCCAGCGCGCCGCCACCAGCAGGTGCACGCCGGCGCGAGGACCTGCGCCCAGGAGCACCATGGGGGTGGTGCGGGTCGCGCGCATCAAGTCGCGCACGTAGCGGCGCACGGGATCGTCGACGACCACCCGCGAAGCCAAGACCCGCACTCCAGCCACGTGCTGCTTGGTCAAAATTGGCTTCAGCGCAGTGTGCCCGAGTTCGCTGGTGCTGGCGTCGGCGCTCACGCGCGAAAGCACCGCGTCCTCTTCCTCGGCGCTCGGATAGCCGACACGCACCTTCAGCAAGAAGCGGTCGAGCTGGGCTTCGGGCAGCGGATAGGTGCCCTCGTGTTCCACCGGATTCTGGGTGGCGAAGACGGTAAAAAACTCGCCCAGGGGATGGGCCTGGCCGTCGATGGACACCTGGCGCTCCTGCATCGCCTCGAGCAGCGCACTTTGGGCCTTGGCCGGCGCCCGGTTGATCTCGTCGGCCAGCAACAGTTCGGTGAAAATGGGCCCGCGCGTCAGCCTAAAGCTGCCCGACTGCAAATCGAAAACGTGGGTGCCGACGATGTCGCTGGGCATCAGGTCGGGCGTGAACTGGATGCGCCCGAACTGCAGCCCCAGAACCGCCGAAAGACTGCGCACCATTAGCGTCTTGGCAGTCCCGGGCACGCCCTCGAGCAGCACATGCCCCTGGGCCAGGAAGGCGATCAGAAGCGACTCCATGGCCTCCTGCTGCCCCACGATCACGCGCGCGGCTTCCGCCAGCACGGCGTCCTTCAGCGCTCCGATCTCCTGCAGCTCTCGCTCCATGCCGCCGAAACCATATCGTGCTTTGCGCCCGATGGCACTGTTGACGGCAAGGCCTCGACTTCGGCAGTTGTTGGCGCCACTCGCTTGTTCAGCATTTTTCAGGTCGTTTTGCGCGCATCGAAAGGGGGGCTCAGGTCGCGGCGCAGGCCTCGGCCACCAGCGCGTCGATGCGACGACTGACCACGTCGAGCCGCGAGGCGGCGAGCTCGCCGCGCACGGAGGCTATGTTGCCAACCGCAGCCGCCGCAGCCGGCAGGCCCCGAAGCGACAGCGCGTCGGCCAGGGCCTGGGCCTGGGTGCGTGGCAAGTGGTGGTGGGCGGCGATCTCCGAGAGCGCCTGACGGATCAAAATCTCCAGGGCCCCGGCCGGATCGGCGGAGCGCGCGAAGAGACGCCCCATGGCCGTGACGTAGGAGGCCGTGCCCTGCGGCGCTTCGATGCGGGGCTCGCGGATGGCGCCGAAGCGGGCACCGGCACGCCACAGCGGGATCAGGGCGAGCAGCAGCAGCGAAAGCGCCGCTGGCACCATGCCGGCATTGCGCAGGTAGCGCATCAGGGAGCGCCGCTCGCCAACCCCCAGGTGGTATTCGTCGAAGAGCACCGGCCCCCGGGGCGACAGCCACGCGATCAGGCGCGCGAACATCACCGCACCGTCCTCGTCGACCAACGCCGCGTTGCGCAAGGGGCTGGCGCTGGCCAGCACCACGACCCTTCCCTCACCGTGGCGCGTGGCGACGGCCAGCGGAGGACGCTCGGGCTCGCCCAGCTCCTCGATCAGGACCTCGGCGTCGCTGTCGGGCTCGACCACGATGGTCGCCGATGCGGACATCGGGATCGGCGCGAGCCCCAAGAATGGCGGGGCGGTCGCCAATCCCAGCACTTCCTCCGCCACCTCCTCGTCCAAGAGCGCATCGGCGAGCGAAGGGGGCAGCTCGTCTTTGCCGGCTTCGAACTGGACCCCTGCGTCCCCGGCCTGTTCCACTTCGCCGAGCGCTTCGCCGACTTCGCCGTCTACGACCTCTTCGCATTGCTCGCCGTCCAGGGCGTGCCCGAACTCGCCCCCGTCGGCGACGCCCGCATCCGCGAACGCTCCTTCGCGCGCGAAGCGCTCGCAGCCCAGCACCTGCACGCCGAACTCATCGGGCAAAAGCTCACCGGTGCCGGCCACCACCAGCGTTCCGCCCTCGGCCACCCAATCGATCAGCTCCGCGCGCTCGTAGCGCGATAGCGGCCGCGCCAGCTCCTTCTTGCAGTCGCTGAGCCCCAACAAAAGACCACCGCCCTCGGGCAGGGCGGCCAGGTCCTGCGACCAGCGCCGCGGTTTGGCGCCCAGGCGCTCGGCCAGCAGGAAGATGCCACGGGCGCCGTCGGGGCCTGCACCGTAGCTCGAGTAGGCGTCGACGAAGCGACCGCGCTCGGCGACGCGCTGGCACAAAAGCCCACCCGACAGGAGCAAAAATGCCACCCCGAGCGAGAGCGCGGCCCGGCGCAACAGGCGCGGTCGGGTCACGGGCTGGTCCCTTCGGCGCAGATGCGATCGGCCAACACGCGACAGCGCTGGTAGTCGTCGGCTGTTGCCGGCTCGCGGCCATACCATTTATGGTCAAAGGCCCGTGTGAAGGCGGCGAAGGCCTGGCGCGTGTCACTCGGCGGCATGGCCCTGAGATACTGCCAGTTGGTGCGCGTGGGATCGAAGTCGATCAGGTGGCGGCGGTCGAGGGTGACCAGGGTGGCGACGTAGAGCGCGCGCAGGGCCTCGCGGTACTGTCCGCGCGCCGCCAGCTGGGCCGCTTCGTCGAGAATGACCACCGGTTCCAGGAGCCGCTCGGATTGACCGTCGGAGACCTGCCCCTCGCCAGCCGCACGCCGCCGCAAGCCCGTGCTGCGCGAGACGTAGGCCAGGATCAGAGCCAGGGCAAAAAGCCCCAGGAGCATCAAGATCCACGCCGAAACCCGCGGCATGCCCGCCCCCCGCGTCTGGCTCCGCTCCGAGTCTTGTGGCTCATAGGACTCGAGCCAGCGCAGAAGCCGCCGCAGCCACAGGCGCAGGCTTTGGTTTTCATTGCTCGCGAACTCGCGAAATTCGTCGCGGGCCAGGATCGCCTCGGCCTGCTGGCGTGCCGCCCGGTCGGCAGCGGTCGCCTCCGAGGGCGCGGTGTCGGGCAGCTCCGGGGCCTCGGCTTCGTACTCGGGCTCTTGGGCGACGGTGGCCTGGTGGCCCAAGCCGAACGCGAGCAAGAGGGCCACGGCGAGCCCCCCGGCGAGCGGCCGGCGGGGTTGGGCCGAAGCCACGGCGGCATCTACGGCGGCGTGCAGGTCGGCACCGTCGCGACGGGAGCGGGCTTCGACGAAGGCCTGCGCCGACAGCGCCGCGCGCAGCGGCTCCAGCGCGGCAAACGCGACAGCCACCACCACCACCTGGACGAAGCCGTTGTCCGGCGACAGAAACGAGCTAACGAAGGCGACGTCGAGGCCGAACATGGAGTCGGCCAGCAGCACCACAAAACCGAGCAGGGCCCAGAGATTTCCAAGCAGCAACATGGCCCCGAGTAGCACCATCAACTCGACGCAAAAAAAGATGGCGCGGCTGCCGGAAGTATCGTCGAAGGACTGACCAAAAGAGGCCAGTCCTCGATCACCGGCACAGGAAGCCCGTGCCAACCACGAGGGAGCCACCGCACCGCGAACCGACAGCATCGGCAGCCCCAGCAGAGCCGCCCAGGGTGAGACCAGTGCCAGAGGCACCAAAAGCCAGCACCAGAGCCACAGCCCGACGGCGACCACGGCAGAGGTCAGCAACACATCCACAGCGGGCGCGGGCTGCTCCGAGATCGGCAGCGTGGGCCGTGCGGCCACCGCATGGCGGCGCGCCAGGCGGCTTAGCCTGAGGCAGCGATAGCCAAAGCCCAGCACCGTCAGCAGCGCGAAGACCGGCCGAAGGCCCTGCACGCCCTCGACGCGCTCGAAGTAATAGATGGCGATGGCCAACAGCGACAGCGGCAGCCCCGCCGACAGCCCTTGCCACAGGGATCGGGGCGGCCCCCGCCGCACCGACAGCAGCGCCCGGTCCAAAAGCTCGAGCGGTCCACTGGCCTGCAGCTCACCGCCCGTCGCGCTAGCCACCCTCGGTTCCTCCGCTGAGCAGCACCTCCAGCATCAGCCACACGGCCGGCCACAAAATCCCCAGATAGAGCAGCAACTGGGCCAGGCCCGAGACCGCGCTGCCGTCGCGCTTCCCCCGGCGCGGGCGCGTGCGACCGCCGGCGGCCGCCAGCGTTTCCAGGCAGGAAACGCAGTAGTTGATGCCCTCCACCTTGGTCGAGCACTCGCTGCAGACGCGCCTGCGGCACTGGACACAGACGCCGATGGCTTCCCGCTGGGCGTGATTTTCGCACGTAGCGACAGCGGGCTGCTCCATGACTCCTTTGTACCACGCTTGCCGCCCGGCCCGGCATGGTTACGCTGGTGGGCGTGGGCCGCGTACTCATCATCAAGACGGGCCAGACCGTCCCCAATGTCGCGCGCAGGCGCGGCGACTTCGAGCTGTGGATTCGCGAGGGCATGGGCCTGCACGAGGACGAGGTCGAGGTGGTCGAGGTCTACCGCGGGGCCAGGCCGCCTGCGCCCGAGCGCACCGAAGCCATCGTGGTCACGGGCTCGGCCGCCATGGTCACCGACGCTGAAGCCTGGAGCGAGGCCACCGCCGGCTATCTCAGCGCGGCGTTGGAAGCCGGCGCGCCGATGCTGGCGATTTGCTACGGCCACCAGTTGCTGGCCCACGGCAACGGCGGGCGCGTGGGCGACAACCCCCGCGGCCGCCAGGTCGGCACCATCGACGTGACGCTGCTGCCGGGCGCTGGCGGCGTCGATCGCCTCTTCGGCATCTTCAGCCAGCCGCTGCACGTGCCGGTCAGCCACCTGCAAGCGGTGCTCGAGCTGCCGTCCGCTGCGCGCAGACTCGCCTGGAGCGCAAACGACGAAAACCACGCCTTCTCCCTCGGCCCGCGTGCGTGGGGCGTGCAATTCCATCCGGAGTTCGACGCCGACATCGTGCGCGGCTACATCGAGGCCCGCGCCGACACCATCTCCGCCGAGGGACTCGACCCCGACGCGCTCGCAGCCGCGGCCCGCGACACCGACGACGGCAAGCGCGTGCTGCGGCGCTTCGCCGAACTCGTGGGCGAGCAAGGGTAGCGAGAGCACCCGGACTGGGACGCCGACTCCGACGTCCCAGCCTTCGCAGGCTCCCGCGGCGGACGCCTACAGGCTCTGGCGCATGATGATGAACTGCACGCGGCGGTTCTGGGCGCGCCCGGACTTGCTCTTGTTGGAGGCGATGGGCACGTCCGGACCGTAGCCGCGGGCCACAAGACGGTCGGGTTCGACACCGGCGCCCACCAGCCAGGCGCGCACCGACTCGGCGCGATCCTGCGACAGCTTCATGTTGAAGCTGTGCTTGCCGCGGTTGTCGGTATGGCCCTGAATCTCCACCTGCTCCACGTGCTTGTGGCGCAGGAGCACATCGGCGATGGCGGCCATCAGCGCGTGGCTGACCGAGCGGATCTCAGCGCTGCCGGTGGCGAACTGGATCTGCTCGGTGATGATGATTTCCTTCTTGCTGACCTTGACCAGCTCCTTCTTCGGACGCGCGGCCAGAATCACCTCGGGTAGCGCCGTCTCGCGGGGCAGCACCTCGACCTCCACCTGCTTGAGCAGGTAGTCGGGGGCTTCGACCTGGATTTGGTACATGCCCGGCGGCATATCGACCGCGGCGAAGGAGCCCTGATCGTCGGCCTGGGTGGTGGCGCCCTTGGGACCGGTGATTACCACCGAGGCACCGCCGACGGCCTTGCCCTTCTCGTTTTTGACCATGCCGCTGATGGCGCCGGCGGTGGGCTTGGCCTTGAGCTTGCAGATCACGGGCACATCGCCGCCCTTGTCGGTGATCTCCACCTCGCACTTGCCGGGCTCGTAGTCCTCGTGCTGAACCTCGAAGCCGACCATACCGGGGTCGAGACGGTCGACCACGAAGCGACCGTCGTCGAGCGAGGACAGCGGCGACAGGGCGCGGGTGGTCTTGATCGTCACCGTGGCGCTGGCGATGGGCGCGTTGCTTTCGGCGTCGACCACACGTCCCAGCACGCGACCCTCAACGGGCGCGGCGATGGGGGGCGGTACCGGTTCGGGCTCGGGCTTGGGCGCAGGCGCCGCGTCCGGATCGACCACCACTTCGGTGGGCCCATCGCTGGCGAACATGCCGAAGCTGAAATGCAGGGAAGCGCCAGCCCAGAGCGTGGCCAGGCCGAAGCCGAACTCGGCCTTGATCGCCATGTGTTTCCAGGGCTTGAGGCGCAGCGCGATCTGGGGGATCGCCAGATAGCCCATCACCGGCGGGACGTTCTCGTCGTTGACGTCGTAGTGCTCGCCCTTTTTGGTGGTGGGGTCGGTGGCGCCGCCGTTTCTCGGAACCGAGCAGGCCTCGAGGATGTTGGTGCTCTGAGCGTCGGGATGCATCGGATCGGTGACCGGCCCCGGGCACTCCACGAATTGGCCATCTTTGATGTAGGCCTCGTTGCGGTGCATCTTGCCGGTCAAAAAGCCGAAGTCGACGCCGAAGCCCAGCTCGAGAGCGACGATGGGATGGAACTCCAGATCCCACATCAGCGCCGCGCTGACGTGGATCAGGGCCAGATCGCTCTTGACCAGCTCCGTGTCGCGCTCGGGTCCACCGGTGTCGAGCACCGGACCGGCGTACTCGTAGGGCATGTAGCCGATGCCGAAGATCACGTTGAGGCCACCGTCGCTGTGGTAGGTGGCCAGGCCGCCGAAGCCGCTGTTGGTGAAGCTGGGAGCGCGATCCAAGAACGTCTTGGTGACGTACTTCGGGATCCAAAGATGGCGGTAGTAGCCGCCGAGCCACCAGCGCTCGAGCGGATCCTTGCGCATCTTGCCGGTGACGGTGGTGGTGCCGTCGAGGGCGAAAGAAGCATCGGCTTCGGCTTCAGCCTGGGCGAAAGCACCGGCAGGCACCGCCGTCATCGACACTGCGGACGCCAGGAGCGCGCCCAGAACTACCCACATCATCATACATGGAGCGCGCTTCATGGTCCCTCGCAAGAGCTTCGCGTCGCGTGTGAGTATGCCCCGCTCTGCGCCCACCTCGTCAAGAATGACGATGGAAAAGCTCTCCGGGCATGACGTGTGGGTGTGTAGGGTACTGCTCAGTTGGGCACCAACCACAGCAACGCGACGTAGGTGAGCGCGCTCGAAGCGATCAACGACCAGCCCACGCGATGCATGTGCCGCGGCGATGGAGCGAGCGAAACCACGATCGCGGCCGTGAGCCACGTGGGGATGAGCGCCTGCGCCAGCCAGCCCTCAATACCACCCCAAAAGGCCAGGGCGCTGACGACCACGCCTACCCCGAGCGCGACGGCCGCCGCCACGCGCAGCCTTCGGCCCCCATCCCAGCGCTTGCGCGCCACACCGCGCACCGCGCCCGTCAGCAGTGCGAAGGAGAGTAGCCAAACGCCAACGAAGCCGATGGCGACCTCGAGCGCCATCCCGGAACTCAAGGCCACCGGCAGCGACGCGCTGACCAGCGCCGCGCCCGCCAAAAGCTCACCGACGAGCGTGCGCTCCTTGCCGCTGAAGGCCAGGGGCAAGACCGCGAGCGCCAGCGCGCAGGGCACCAGCAGGGCCCAGCGCGCTGCCGCAGCGGCGAAAAAGGCGCCGATGGCACCGAATACCAGCGACAGCGACAGCGCGCCGACCATCCAACGCCGTGCCAACGCCGCCTGCTCCTTTTGCTTGCGCGCGCCGCGCACGCCGGCCAGCACCAGCAGGGGCTCGTGGGCCAGGTAGGCGCAGACGATGGCGAGCGAGAGCGCCGCCGCCGCCAGGCCGGGTTGTCCCAACGACAGCGCCGTCAACAGCGGAAAGCCAAGCTCCCCATAGGTGCCGTGTTCCTTGGGCCACATTTCGCGCAGCTCTAACGTGCGCGCCGACAGCGACGCAGCAAGCCCAGCAAGCGCGGCTTCAGAGGTCCCGGTCCATCACCGTCTTGCGCCCGTCGGCAGCGGCCCGCTCGATGGCCTCGTCGGCCAACTGCCGAATGATGTCGCTCAGGGGCTCCATCAACGTGTCTGAGGTCTTCATGCCAGAGCGGGCGCGGATGTAGGCCTTGAGCTTGGAGACCACCACCAGGATGTCGCGGGGCACGTCGTCGGAAAACGTGACCTCCGTGCTGCCCTCGTCGGCGCCCACGATGCGGCGGGCCGGACGCCCTTCAGCGCCGCCGCCGCCACCGCCGCCGCCACCGCCACCGCCACCGCCACCCGCGGCGTGACGCGCAACCCGCTGTTCTGCCTGCTCACGCTCCTCTTCGCGTTCGCGCAACCACTGCTGCCGCGTCGGCGCCCGCCGCTGCTCGGCCCAGGCCTCGCGATGGCGCAACGCCGGCACATGGGCCTCGAAGCAGGGCACCGAACAAAAGCTCAAGGCCATGCGCTTGCGGTTGCAGGTGGAGACGCTGCAAACGTAATAGGCGGCGTCGAAGGCAAGCTCGCGCTTGCAGCTGCTACAAAGGCGGAAATAGCTGCGGTCGTCGTCGGTCATGGGCGGAGCTTACAGGGTCTCGGAGGGGGATTGCACCGCCCCCGACGGGCCTGTGTTACAAGGGGGCGCAGCGAGGAGGATGAGATGGCGCGACGCATTTCCATGGGCGTGAACTGGCAGGGCGAACTCGACCGCGAACGCATCTACGCCATGGCGCAGATGGCCGACGACACCGGCGTCGACTCGATCTGGGTGGCCGAGGCCTGGGGGCGCGACGCCTTCACGATGCTGACTCTCTTGGCCGACCGCACCAAACGCGTGCAGCTCGGCACCGGCATCGTCAACATCTACTCGCGCACGCCTGCGGCCCTGGCCCAGCACTTCGCCACGCTGGACGAGCTGTCGGGCGGGCGCGTGATCGTGGGCCTGGGCACCAGCGGCCATCGCGTGATCGAGCACTTCCATGGCGTGCCCTACCAGCCCGCCTTCACGCGCCTGCGCGAGACGGTGGAGCTGATGCGCATGCTCTTCGCCCAGGAGCCGCTGAACTACGACGGCAAGCTCTTCAAGCTCGAGCGCGGCTTCACCCTGCGCTTCGACCCCGTACGCAAGCACGTACCGATCTACCTGGCCACGCTCAAGCCCAAGAGCGTGCGCTTGACCGCAGAGCAGGCCGACGGCTGGATGCCGACCATGATCCCGCTGTCGGGCCTCAAGGCCGAGGCCGACAAGGTCTTCGAGTGGGTCCGAGGCGCCGGCAAGAAGCCCGAGGACTTCACCATTCGCTTCCCGGGCAGCATCACCGTCGCCAACGACCCCGAGTCCCAGCACATCGCCAAAAGCCGCGCCGCCGCTGGCCTCGCCTTTTATTGCGCGCGCATGGGCGACTACTACTACGAGCAGCTCTCGGCCCACGGCTTTCAGGCCGAAGCCGACGCCATTCGCGCGGCCTGGAAGGAAGGCGGCGCCGCCGCTGGCACCGGCGCCGTGCCCGACGCCATGCTCGATGAAATGCACTTCGTCGGCAGCACCGAGCAGTGCATCGAGCGCATCGAGGCCCAGGAGGCCGCTGGCGCGCGTCTGCACGGGGTCAGCGTGATGGAGCGCGACCCGGACGCCACCGGCCGCATTATCGAACAGCTGGTCGGCTGAGGGCCCCGGCGGTGAACGCCAATGGCCGCGACCCCGAGCACCTGTGGCTGGAGCGGCTCTCGGGCCAGCAGCCGGCGCCCAGTTGGCTACAGCCTAGCTGGGCACGCCTGCTGCAGGCGCCGGAGCCAACCGCGGCGTGCTGCAGGGCGGCCGAGCTGCTGGCGGCGCTCGATGAGGCAGAGCTGCAAGCGAGGGCGAGCGCCAAGCCCGAGGACCTGGCCGACCTGCTGTGGGCGGCCTGCGTGGTGGCCCCCTTCTTTCTGAGCCACCTGCGCCGCCGCCCGCGCTGGCTGCTGTCGTCGCTCGACGAGGGCCTGAGCGCCCCGCGCACCCAGGCGGAACTCGATGCGGCCCTCGACGCCCAGCTCGACTCGGCCGACAGTCCCGCCGCCGCCCTGCGCGCGCTCAAGTACTACGAGCTGCTGCGCATCACCGCCCGCGACTGCAGTCCGCGGCTGGTGCCGCTGGCCGACAGCACCATCACTCTGAGTGAACTATCAAACCTCGCCGACAGCTTGCTCGCGCGCGCCCTCGAGCAGGCGGCCGCCGAAATCGCAGAGCGCTTCGGCCCGCCGCGCTTCGCCATGACCGGCGGCGCTTCGGTCGAGCTCTCCTTTTGTGTGCTGGCGCTGGGCAAGCACGGCGCCCAGGAATTGAATTACTCCTCCGACGTGGACCTGCTCTACGTCTTCGAGACGCCGCCCGGCGAAGTCGAGCTGGAGGCCACGGGACCAGAGCTTTCGCAGCTTGCGCCCACCGATTACTTCACGCGCCTGGGCCAGCGCTTCGGCAAACTGGTCAGCGAAACCACCGCCGACGGCTTTCTCTACCGGGTCGACCTCGACCTGCGCCCCCAGGGCGCCCAGGGCACGCTGGTGGTCTCCGACGAAGCCCTGGCGGTCTACTATGAGAGCTGGGCCGACACCTGGGAGAAAGCCACCTTCATGAAGGCGCGCCCGGTGGCCGGCGACCTCGACTTCGGCTGGCGCGCCATCGACGCGGTCGCGCCCATGATCTACCGCAGCAGCATGGACTATGGCGGCGTCGACGCCATCGCTGAACTCAAAGCCAAGATCGAAGCGGCCCACGGCGGTCGCCGCGAGGGCTTCAACGTCAAAATTGACGCCGGCGGCATCCGCGACATCGAGTTCATCGCCCAGGCGATGCAGCTCCTACACGGCGGACGCGTCGACCAGGTGCGCAGCCGCTCGACGCTGGAGGCCCTGGAACGCCTGCGCGACGTGCACCTCCTGGACGAGGCCACCACCGGCCTATTACTCGAGGGTTATCTCTTCTTGCGTCGCCTGGAAAACCGCCTGCAGATGGTGGCCGAGCGCCAGACCCACAGGCTGCCGAGCGACGCCGAGGCGCGCCGCCCCATCGCCTTCGCCATGGAATTTCGCGGCGACGATGCCGTGGCGCAACTGGACGAACTGCTCGAGGGCCACCGCCAGCGCATCGCCGGAGTCTTCGGCAGCTTCTTCTTCGACCGCGGCTCCGACCAGATCTTCGATCTCTTCGCCGAGAAGGTCAGCTGGCTCTTGGCCAGCGACACCACCCGCCGCATGCTCCACGAGCTTTCCGACCAGCTCGCCGCTGGCATCGAGCGCTCCAGTCAGCCCGCCCGCGGCCTGGATAACCTGGGTCGCTTCATCGATCTCGTCGGTCAGCACCGCTTCTACCTGGAGCTGCTCTTCGACCGCCCCGAGATCGTCAGCCGCCTGGCCAAGCTCTTCGGCGCCTCGAACTACCTTTCCAACGTGCTTTCCACTCACCCCAAGTTGATCGAGCCGGTCTTCGCCGACCCCGACGTGCTACTGCTCGATCGCGCCGAGCTGACGCGCGATCTACAGGCCATCGCCACAGAGCAGCTCGAGCTGGCCGGCGACGGGGCCGACCCCGCCGAGGCCGAACTCGATGCGCTACGCCTCTTCTTCCACCGCCACCTACTCAACGTGGGCCTGCTCGACCTCGACGGCCGGGTCAGCCGCAGCGAGGCCGAGCGCGCACTGACCGAGATCGCAGAAACCTGCCTGGACGGCGCCCTGGACTCCGCCCGGCGCTGGCTGGCCGAGCGCAAACCCGAACTCAGCAACGAGGGAGGCGATGCCCGCTTCGCCGTCATCGGCATGGGCAAGCTCGCCAGCCAAGAGTTGAGCTACGGCAGCGACCTGGACCTGATCTTTCTCTTCGACGTCGAACCGGGGCGCGACCTCCTGGTCGCCCAGGAATATTGCACGCGCCTGGCCCAGCGCCTGATCTCGGTGCTGCAGGCGAAAACCGGTCAGGGCAGCTGTTACGAGATTGACTCACGGCTAAGGCCCTCAGGAAACCAGGGCACATTGGTCAGCTCCCTGGCCTCGTTTCGGCGTTACCACGAGCGCGGCGCCGAGGTCTGGGAGCGCCTGGTGCTGCTCCGGGCCCGCGCGATTGCCGGCAGCGCCACGCTGGCCGAGGACTTCGAGGCCCTACGGCGCGAGATCCTCACCCGCCCTTTGCCCGAAGGTGCCCGAGACGAGGTCTTGCACGTGCGCCAGCGCATGGAAGACGAGCTGGCTCGCGAAACCGCAGTGCGCCGCGACTTCAAGCGCGGCCGCGGCGGCCTGCTCGACATCGAAAACCTGGTGCAGTGGCTGCAAATCCGCGAGGGTGAAAACCACTCCGAGCTGCTGGAGGTCATCCCGCTGGCTGCCCAGCTCGAACGCCTGGCCCGACTCGGGGTGGTGAAAGCCAGTGACGCCGAGCAGCTGGTGGCCGGCTGGAACTTCCTGCAACGCCTGGGCAACCGCGTGCGCGTGGTGGAAAACCGCTCCATCTCGGACCTGGACACCGAGCGCGGCGACCTGGAGGGCCTGGCGCGCGCCATGGGCTACGGCGGAGGCGACGGCAGCGACGGCGCACGGCGCGCGCTACTCAGCGACTACCGGCGCCACACCGAAGCCATTCGCAGCTGCTACGAGCGCGGCTTCGCCTGAAGCTGCGCTCGGTGCGAGAACCCGCAAATTTCGCGCAGCCGTCGCAATGGACAGGGGGCGTGTGCACTGGTAGTTTGAGCCTCGCCTCTGGGCTGAGGCATCCGTATTTTGTTCTTGTCGTCCAGGGGCTCGGCAGAGTTTCGGAATTGTTTCCGGGACGCAACCGCCGGACTTTCGCCCCACCGACCACTGCCCACCGTTCCCCCCCCCCCCCCCCCCCCCCCCCCCCGCAGCCCCCCCCCCCCAACACCCACCCACAAAACAC
>JAOUOP010000121.1 GCA_029880325.1 Myxococcales bacterium
AACTCGGGCTCGCCTATGGCACTCCGGCCAGCGCCGTACAGTCAAAGTTCACGCGTCGGTCGAGCAGCTACGAGGTCTTCGGCGCGTTGAACCCGACCTTCGCCACCGGCGGTGATCCCGAGGCCGCCGAACAGGCTCGCGAAGCTCGCGCGCAGTTCTTGAGCGAATACGCCCGCTGCAAGGCGCTGTGGCGCGCCGGCGATCGAGACGTCATCTGGCCAGCCGGAACGTGGAAGATGAGGGTGCTCCATCGGTGTCGCTGTCACCCTCCTCCATAACTGTGGCGCAGCTTCGGTCAATCGCGTGCCTGGTTCGAGCCCGGGCACGCATTGGTGCGTCCGGCGGCTGGTTGGGGGTGTAAACTTGTAGTCTGGGTGCGTGTTGGAGCGCCGTTTTTCTGCTCCGCGCGCCGCTTCAGCCCCCGCGCACACCTCGCCGGCAGCGCCAGCCGCCGCCGCGACCTCCGATCCTGCCCCGACGCCCATGGACGGATCTCGGTGCCCCCAGCAAGCGGCCCTTCCAATACTGCAGCTTCGCGCCGCTGATGCCCTGGCGCCGGGCGAACTCACGAAGGCTCAGCCCCGACCGCTGCCACCGCTCCAACACAGCCCGAGCGTGCTTCTCATCCCAAGCTTGCTTCGACCACCGATTCGCCATCCCCCAGCGATACGACGGCTCCGACAGCTCGCACAACCACGTCATTCGCCGAGGGCTTACTCTGCAATCGGCGGCAACTTCGCCATCGCCTACACGATCGTTGCCGCGCTCCCAATGTCGATCCTCTTTCGCACCAACCAAGCCCTTTTCTCCCAATTACGCGCACTCCCACCGAACTTTGATCGTGGCACTGCAAAATCCACCCCCTCCTTCGGCCACTTCGGCAATTTCGCCGCCACGACTTTTTGAGAAGTTACGCGAGGGTTCATCGAGTGGCGTCCTCGGCGGCACCATCATCAGCGCAGCTGCCGCCACCACTGCCACCGCGCCGCCCACAAGCCCGCCAACCCAAAACGCCCGCGCCCGCCACAGGGGCCCCCGGTGCTCGTTCGGCAAGGCGCGCACCCACTCGGGCACTGGCAGCTCGCGCCGCATCGCGTCCACATGCAAGCTGCACTGCTCACAGCCCTCCGCATGGCGCTGGTCCTGCTCACCCACGGTAAGCCCCAGCGCAGCGCGGTCCAACTGCAAACGCGACGGATGAAGCTCAGCGCCCACGCTCACCCCCGCGCAGTCGGCCCAGCCGCTCGTCGACCCCCTTCATCACGCGCCGCACGCTGCGCTCATGGATGCCCAGCGTATCGCCGATCTCGGCCTGGGTGAGCCTATCGACGCGGCTCAGAATCAGCACCTCGAGCTGCCGGCGATCGAGGCGCCGAAGCACCTGCCCGATGGCATCGCGCGCCTCCAGCCGCGCCGCACCATCATCGCCACCAACGCCATCGCCCAGCGTGGGATGCACCGTTGCACGGGCACTGCATGCCCGTCGATCTCCCATCTGTCACCCCCCAGGACGGCCCAGGCCGGCAAAAGCGGACAAGAAAATTTCGAACCGCCAAACGCTTGCAGAAACCCGAGTCCGCAGCGGCCCCTTGACGGAGCTGCTCCAGGGTGCAAGCTTTTGGCAAACGAGAAAGCGCGGACTTTTGCCCACCTTGGGTGACGCGCTCTACAAATATCACCCTAAGCCGCTGGGTTCTTCAGTGAACGCGTCAGAGCTTTGGTGGGCCGGAGGCACCAGAGCCATGACCAAGAGCAGCGACCAAGGAACGTCACTTCACACGCTGGCAGTGCGTGGCGGTGAGCCGCACAGCCACGGCTACGACGCCGTCACCGTGCCCATCGTGTGCACAGCGACCTATTCCTTCGCCTCGAGCGCGGACATTCACGCCCACTTTCGCGGTGAAATCGAGCACGGCGAGTACGGGCGCTACGGCAACCCGACCGTCCGCATCGCGGAGCGAAAGCTCGCGGCGTTGGAAGGCGCCGAGGATGCCGTGTTGTTTCCGAGTGGCATGAACGCGATCACCACGATGCTGCTGGCAATGCTCAAGCCTGGCGACCACATCGTCATGACCGGGGACTGCTACCGACGCACACGCCAGTTCCTCAAGACCACGTTGGCTAAATTTGGCGTACGCCACAGCTTCGTACCCCCCGACGATCTCAGCGCCCTGGACCGTGCCATCGAGCCCGGCGCGACGCGGCTCATCATCACCGAAGCGCCCACCAACCCCTACCTGCGCATCGTGGACCTCGAGCGAATCGCCGAGATCAAACACAAACACCCGGGCGTCAAGCTGATGGTCGACACGACCCTCGCCACGCCCGTGCTCTGCCGCCCGCTCGAGTTCGGCGCCGACATCGTCGTGCACAGCTGCACCAAGTACCTCGCCGGCCACAACGACGTCCTCGCCGGCGTCGTCTGCGGCGACGGACCTCTCATGGCGGGCCTGCGGGATGCCCGCGGAGTGTTCGGCGGCATGCCCGACCCACACGGCGCCTACCTACTCATCCGCGGCCTCAAAACGCTCGCGGTTCGCATGAAGCAGCACAACGAAAACGCGGCAAGGGTGGCGGCATTCCTCGAAGCGGAGCCGGCGGTCGAGCGCGTATACTATCCCGGCCTGCCCAGCCACCCCGACCACACCACAGCCAGCCGCCTGTTCACCCGGGGCTATGGCGGCATGGTCAGCTTCCACATACGCGGCGGCCTCGAAGACGCCGCGCGCTTCGTCGACGCGAGCACACTGCCGAACCTGGCCCCCTCCATGGGCGGCGTCGAAACCCTGATGGAGCAACCGGCCCTCATGTCCTTCTACGAACTCTCCCCGGAGCAGCGCGCCGAGATCGGCATCGCGGAAAACCTGATTCGGCTGTCGGTCGGTATCGAGGATGCTGAGGACCTGATCGCCGACCTGCACCGCGCACTTCGCCAGGTCTCACCAACGTAGCGTGTCGACGAACGAGCCGAAGGGTTCGCGGTCATCGCGAGCTGCTGCGAAACTGTCCTGGCAGCTGCTTTTCCGGCTTTCGCCGTGAAGCATCCGGAGGTCACGGCCTTCCAGGACCTGCCTTCACTTTCGGGGCAATGGGAGGCGTGAAAACTCGCCATGCGAGTCAACCAACACCACAGCGCCCTCCCTGGGGAGCAGTCGAAGGAAGAACACGTCTTGGGCGCTACGTGTCCAGTAGCTTCGTGGTTCCGCTCCGCGTGATGCGATACACTCGCAACACTCCGCTCGTCCAACGCGCTGTCAGCAGCACACCAGGTTCCGCCGTGCTGGAGGGCGGCGGGATCGTGGGGGTTTGGAACCTCAGCGGTGTAGGCAGCGTGGCATGCGATGCCGATATGGCTGAAACTGGGGATGGCTAAAGATTCCAACGCGCAGTGAGGTGCCCATGCCGGGGCATGTCACTGCTCTACAGCTCCAGGAAGAACAACCGCCCGCCGTCCTCCGTGCTCACGACGGCCCGGCCTTCCCGGAATGCGACGTGGCCCCGGTAGCTGGCGGGTCCACCCAGGGGCGTGAAGCTGCGCTTCGACAGCTCCTGCGGGGCCGCGGCATCGAGCATCAGCACGCCCTTCCACAGGCTGTAGAGGATGGCGCCGTCCCCGGCGCCGATGCGGTAGGCGCCACCGGCGATGTCGGTCTCCGTACGTAGCGCGAGGTCGCTCGCATCGAGCCCCACCAGGCGTAGCGGTAGCTGCACGCCGCCGCCGCCTTCTGCGATCGGCGGCGAGTCGTTCAGGTCGGGACCCAGGTCCAGCAGCAGCTGGCGGTCCCGCAACTGCGCCGCCACGACCAGTCGCGAGCCCAGCCGCTGGCTGGCCTCGACCACCACGCCCGTTCCCTGCAGCGCGCAGCGGTGTGCCACGCTGCCGCGTGTGCCCTCCTCCATGACCTGCTCCACCGTGTAGAACACGTCGCCCTGCGCAGCCACCAGCTCGCCCGGCAGGTTGATCGGTTCGGACATGGTCACCTCTTGCCGCCCGTCCAGTGGAAGCCGCCGCAGAAAGAAGCGCACCCGCCCGCTGCCGTCCGCGAGCGGGCGCCGATAGCGATAGTAGAGCGTGTCGTCGGATAGGAAGGCGCCCAGGCCGTGGTCTTTGTCGGGCATTGCAAAGACCTCGCCCAGGGCGGGCGCATCCGGGTCGCTCAGGTCCACCAGCTGGAACGTGAAGCTGGCGTGGCCGTCGCCATCCTCCACCCAACGCACCCCACGCAACACCAACGTGCTCGCGGTGGCCAGAGCGAGGGCCCCGTCGCCGGACTCCGCGGCGCAGTCCAGACACTCCACGCCCGGGCCGCGCAGGCTGCCGTCGTTATCCTGAAGCCACAGTGCGTCGCTCTGCAGGCTGCCGCGCGTGCGCGGCGCGAGCGGATCGGTAAAGTCGTGCACGCCGATCGTGGTCTGGCCCGGACTCCCAAACTCGGAGTTCACTATCGACAAAAATAGATCCTCCCCCGCGCGCACCACCTGCGCCCTCGGATCCAGCGCGATGGACGCCAGTACCTCGCCGCGCTCCGGGTCGCCCTCCGCAGCCACCACCTCGAGCCGCGAGGGCGCAGCCGCCTCGCCCTGCCCGTCGTCCGCGTAGCGCGCGCGGGGGTCGACCCACTGGCGCAGCAGGTAGCCGCCGGTCAGCAGGTGAGCCCGCGCAAACTCGGGCGCCAGGTCGACGGTCGCGCGGATTTCCTGCACGCCGCTCGCGTCGCCATCCAGCTCGAAGCTGGCCAGCTCGCGCCGGCTGCCACCCAGCAGGCTCGCCACTCCATCCGACAGCGGCAGCGCCAGCGCAGCGCCCCGCGCGAGCTGCGCCCGCCCGCTCACGCTCGCATCGGACACGCTCAATAGCTGCAGCCCGCCCGACTCCAGGGGCACGCCGATCAGGTCCCGCTCGCCATCCCAGTCGACCGCGCCGCGCAGCAGCGTGGCGTTGTAGGGGTGCCCGGGCCCGGCGCCGTCGCCCAGCGGGATCATCACCTCGGCGTCGCCGTCCGCGGCCGCATCGGGGCCCAGCAGGCGCGCGGTCAGGGCGTCGCTCCCCGAGAAGTCCAGCTCCACGATCCGGCCCTCCGAACGCTGGAACATCCAGCTGCCGCGCTGCTCGGACAGCTCACCACAGGCGCTATCCAGCTCGACCCGGCGGTTGGTCTGTGTGTCGCCCTCGGCAGCGGGCCAGCTGGCGATGAAGACGCGCTCGCCAGCGAACCAGGCGCCCGCAGCGCGCAGCTCCGCATTGCAGTCCGATAGCACGACCGCCGAAAACGGGTCCGAGACGTCGAGCCGCAGCAGCCGGGTGCCCGGCTCCGACACCCCCCGGGCGGCGAACGTGAGCACGCCGCCGTGGACCGCCGCCCACAGCTCGGGCTGGAAACCGAGCGGCCCCGGCGCCGGCAAGGGCCCGCCGAGCTGCAGCGCCCCGTCGCCCGATAGCGGCACCAATCGCAGGCTCGGCTCAGCCTCCGAGGGACGCCCGTCGAAGTCGCCCAGCCCGTCGAAGAGCAGCAGCAGCGAGCCGGCCACCGTCGCGTAGGCCAGCTCGCTGCCCAGCTCCACAACGCCCGTCTGCGACATGGCGTCGCCCTGCAGCCCGTAGCGCCTCAACACGCTCTGCTTCGTCGAGCCGGTGCAGCGCGTCTCGATCTCGTCGCTCACCACGTAGACCCGGGCCTCGTCGCCCTCGCCCTGCACGTGCAGCAGCGCCACTTCGCCAGTCACCGCGGTGCGCGACGCCACCCGCGGCGCGTCCGGGTCCGCGAAGTCCAGCACCGCCAACTCGTGGACCATTTCCCCGTCTGCGCCGTCGTCTGCCGTCAGCACACCGGCCGGCCTCCGCTCCAAGCGCGCCAGCAGGCGGCGCCCACCCAGGGCACGGGGCTGGACGATTTGACCCACGGTCAAGCGACCGCGCACCCGCGGCGCGGCCGGCTCCGACACGTCGATGACCGTGCCGCGCTGCGTGTCGAGCCACAGCCCGTCCGGCGCCGAGATCGGAGTCAGCCCGATCCAGGACTCGCGCGGCACTTGGGTCTCCCCCCGGGAGGCGCAGGGCCCGGCCGTTGGCGGCTCCTGGGGCGTGCCCGACGGCGTGATCGAGGTGAAGTCGGTGACGCCCGGATCGCCGGTGGAACCGCCGGCGTCGCAGCCACTGGTCAGCGAGGCGAGCCCGGTCGCAAGGAGAAGAAGCCAACGAACGCGGTTCGGCATGTTCAAACGATAGCCGCTCCCAGCGCAGCGGCTAGTTATAAAGTGCACTTTGCATCTTCATATGAAGCACCAATAGGTGCATATTCTCGATATGTCCCCGGAACTGCTCGCCCGAGATTTTCTGCGCGCCCTGCGCGGGCAGCGCTCCCAGCCCGCCTTCAGCCGCCGCCTCGGCTACCGCACCAACGTCTCCTACATGTGGGAGGCTGGGCGCAGCGCCCCCACCGCTGCGGTCACCCTGGACGCCGCACGGCGTGTGGGCATCGACGTGCGGGCCGCCCTCGAGCGCTTCTACCGGGTGGCCCCCGCCTGGCTGCAGCAGGTCGAGGACCCCTGCACGCCCGCCGCGGTGGCCGCGCTGCTCGACGACCTGCGCGCCGGTCGCAGCGTCGCCTCCCTGGCGCGCGCGGCGGCCATGAGTCGCCACGCCCTGGGTCGACTGATGCGCGGTCAAACAGAACCTCGCCTACCCGAGTTCTTCACGCTGGTGGAGTGCTTTAGCCTGCGCCTGCTCGACTTCGTCGCCGCCTTCGTCGACCCGGAGCGCCTGCCCAGCGCCCGCGCGGCCCACCGCAAGCTCGATGGGGCCCGGCGCGCGGCCTACGACGTGCCCTGGAGCCAGGCGGTGCTACGGGTGCTGGAGCTGGCCGAGTACCGCGCGCTGCCCGCCCATCAGCCAGGCTTCGTCTCGAGCCGGCTGGGCATCGACGCCGACCAGGAGCAGGACATCCTCGAGTTGCTGCTGCAGAGCGGACAGGTCGAGTTGCGCGACGGGCGCTACCGACCCACCGGTGCGCTCACCCTGGACACGCGCAAGGAGCCGGACGCCGCGCGCCGGCTTCGCCAGCACTGGAGCGAAGTGGGCGTCGCACGCGCCGCCGACGATCCTGCCGCCGTACTCTCCTTCAACCTGGGTACGCTCTCGCAGGACGACCTGCCGCGGGTCCACGAGCTGCACCGCCGCTACTTTGCCGAGTTGCGCGAGCTGATGGCACGCTCGGAGCCGAGCGAGATCGTGCTACTGGCCAACGTGCAGTTGGTGCGCCTGGCCTAGTCAAAGGTGGCTACGCCCGCGTCCACCGCCGAAGCGATCGAGAGTGCCTTCAGCGCACACCGCAAGCTGCTTTGGGGGCTGTGCTACCGCATGAGCGGCTGCGCGGCGGATGCCGACGATTTGCTGCAAGACACCTTCGAGCGCGCCCTGCGCAACCCGCCAGCCGATCAGGAGCGCGAGCTTCGACCCTGGCTCATCCGCGTGGCGATGAATGCCAGCCGCGATCACCTGCGAAAACGCAGGCGGCGTGGCTACGACGGTCCCTGGTTGCCGTCTCCCATCGAGATCCAGCCCGGCGACAACAGCTCGCTTGGCGCCGAGAGCCCCGAGGCCCGCTACGGGCGGCTGGAAAGTATCTCTTTTGCCTTCCTGCGCGCAGCCGAAGCTTTGAGCCCGAGTCAGCGCGCCGTGCTACTCCTGCGCGACGTGCTCGACCTCTCGGTGCGCGAGACCGCCGACGCGCTCGAGATGGGCGAAGCCAACGTCAAGACAACCCACCATCGCGCCCGCAGCGCCATGCGCGACTACGACGAAACACGGCGCATGCCCAGTGAAGCCAGTCGGCGAGCCGCGCGCTCGAAGCCTTCATGCTGCACCTGCAGGCGGGCAACATCGACGCGCTGCGACAGCTGGTGGCCGACGACGTGCTGATGCTCAACGATGGCGGTGGCGAATTCTTCGCGGCGCGTAAACCACTGCGGGGCTTCGGCAAGGTGGTGCTGTTTCATCAGAAAGTTAAACGCCTGCGCACCGGGCTCGGGCGCGTTGCCCTGTGCGACTTCATTGGCGGCGCCGGCCTGACGGCCGATGTGCCCGGCGACCGTCCTCGGGTCGCCGCGCGCTCGGTCGGCTGGATCGAACTCGACGACGCCGGCCGCATCGCCGAGATCCACTGGGTGATGGCCACACGCAAGCTCGCACATCTGGACTGGCAGCGGCTGCAGGCTCCGGACCTGCGAGTGTTCGCTCGCGCGCTGGTGTCGGCTGCGACGCCCCCCGCTCCGACGACCTGGCTACTGCCGGCCGCGCGCAGGGTCTTCGGCACGCTGGGCAAAGCGGCACTGGGCTCGAAGGCATAGCGCACTCGCCGCAGAACTTTGGTAGCCATTGGTCACTTGCTTGGTAAATGGCTGGCTCGAACCTGCACCGAATGGGGCATGCCGTGGCGCTCGCATCGGCTTGCTGCTTCGCCTTCGGCGATCGCGGTGGCCCACCGCCCATCTGCAGTTCTGAGCGGCGCAGCACGCCAGCACAGGCCTGCCGTGGCATTTTGCGGGCGCACGGACGATCCCAGGTGGGTACGGCTTCGCGGCGCAAAGAGCTGTCCACAGGGTTAGACAACCGCGCGCTGCTTTGAATTGGCTAGCCCACGCCCCCTATTTCAAACCCATCTCGACGAACCGCCAGCTGCGACTATTTGGGCGTAGCATCGAAACCGGTGTGCTGCTAAAGAGACCGACTGCGGCGAAGGTTGGGCGCGTCTCGCTGGAGGATTCTCCCGTGCGCAGAAAAGCGATTAGCGTTTATCTCATAGTTAGTTCTATCCACGTCTTTGCATGTAGCGACGACGGTGACGGCTCTGACACCCGATCTTCGGGGATCTCGACGTCGCCGGACACGACCGCGGGTTCCAGCGGCGGCGGCGGGACGAGCAACTCGCTCGCGGGCATCGACAATCCACGCGGAATGCCGGGTACCGGCGACACCGCGCCTGTGCCCACGGGCGACAACTCCTGCGGGCGCACCGAGATCACCGCCTCGCGTATCCTGCCATCGGTGATGCTCTTGGTGGACGGTTCCCAGAGCATGCAAGAGCCCTATGGCGATCCAGCCCCGGCCCTCGATGACGCGGGCCTGCCGGACGGCGGCGCGGTCGATGGCGGCGCCAATATGCCGCCGCCACCGCTTCTCTCGCGCTGGCAGGCCGTGCGCACCGCGCTGGTGGATCCCACAAATGGCGTGGTGCCGAAGCTGCAAGGCCTGGTGCGTTTTGGCCTGGCGGTCTACGGCACGGCGCCCCAGTGTCCGCTCCCCCTGGGCACCATCGATCCAGCCCTCGACAATTTCCCCGCCATCCGCTCGGGCCTGCCCTTCGGTCCGCCAGGGCTGACCACCCCCACCGGCGTCGCCCTCGACCAGGTCGTCGATCTCTTGCCCGACCCCAAAGCCGCCCTGGATACCGCCGTCGGCCCCCAGATCATTATCCTCGCGACCGACGGCGATCCGAACTCCTGCGATCCGCCCCCGCTCTTCGGCGCTCCGATCACGGACTACGGCCCGTCGATCCAGGCGGCGATCAAAGCCCAGAACAAGAACCTGCGGATGTACGTGATCAGCGTGGGCCAGGATGCCGCCGCCGCACACCTGCAGGAGATGGCCAACCTGGGCGCTGGCCTTGGCCAGTTCGACTCGCCGGGCGCCGAGGTCTACTACCCCGAGGATCCGGTCGCCCTGGCGACGACCCTCGAGAAGCTCATCGGCGAAGAGCTTTCCTGTGAGCTCGAGCTGGAGGGCAAGGGTGTCAAGCTCGGCTCGGAGTGCATGGGCACGGTGACGCTCAATGGCCAGGAGCTGGAGTGCAACGGCGCCGACGGCTGGTCGCTGCTCGACTCCAAAACCCTGGCCCTGCAGGGCGCCTCCTGCGAGTCCTACAAGAGCGCCTCCGACGCCATGCTCCACGCCAACTTCCCCTGCGATCTGCTGGTCGAGTAGCTGCCCCTTGAACCCCGGGCCGGTTTCAGTAGGAATGCGGACATGCGTCTGCAAGCTCCTGCCGTCCTGGCCCTCCTGCTCGCAACTGCCCTGGCCTGCGGCGGTGGCGAAGCGGCCCGCCCCGCTGCCGAAAGCGCGGAGGTCGAGCCGAGCGCAGGAGGCTCGGCCACAGCCCCCCTCGAGATTCCCAACGCGGCCCAGCCCCTGCCCCAAGTCACCACCGGCGGCCAGCCCAGCGACGAGCAGCTATCGGCGGCGCGTGAGCAGGGCTACCGCACGGTGATCAGCCTGCGCACCGAAGGCGAACAGGGCAGCGAGGGCGAGCGCGCGAAGGTCGAGGCGCTGGGCATGGTCTTCGTCTCGATTCCGGTGGCCGGCGCCGACGACTTGAGCGAGGAAAACGCGAGGCGCCTTGCCGAAGCGCTCGCGGCCGACGACGCGAAGCCGGCGATCGTACACTGCGGCAGCGGCAATCGGGCCGGAGCGTTGCTTTCGATGAAGGCCTTCCTCGTCGACGGCGCGAGCGCCGAGGAGGCGCTTGCGCTGGGTAAACGCGCAGGGCTGACCAAGTTGGAGGCCGCCGTACGCGAACGCCTCGGACTGCCCTGAGCCCGCCGGCCCCCCCCGGCCCAGCCCCCCCCCCC
>JAOUOP010000122.1 GCA_029880325.1 Myxococcales bacterium
AGCGCCCGTTGTGGACCGGTGCGTCCGGAGGCCGGCTGTCGTGCACCGCAGGGGGCCTTCGGGGGGCATTTGTGGTGCTTGGGGGTGGTTCGGGCGCTCGAGGGCGGCAAACTCGGACAGGCCGGCGGGCGCTGCGCCGAGGTGCTTCACTCAGGAGTAAGGTCACAGGAGTAAAGTCAAGGTGGGTCGGAAATTGCAGCGCCGAGGTGCTTCACTCAGGAGTAAGGTCAAGGTGGGTCGGAAATTGCGCGCTGCTCTAAGACTCCGGCGAGGCTTCCATGACAGGCTTGTTTGTCATCTCCGTGCTGCCTTCCCTTCAACCCAAGAGGTCGGCCCTCGCGACGGTTCCCATTTCGGGGCTCAATCACACAGCCCATGCGCTCGCTGTCTACGCTTCGCAGACGACATTGCTGGCGCCCACCCAAGACTCGCTACCGGCCGGTCGCCATCTTTGGCCGGGTGGGACTTGCACCCACTGGGTCACTTCATGAGGTTTCGGTGTTGGCTAGGTCATCACTTCCTCCTCATCCAGGCTTTCCCTGGCGCACGGGTCGGACGGATCCGTCCGATCGCAGGCGCGGCATCGGCGCCGCATGGAGCGCTCACGCCGCATGCAACGCCGGGGATGAGGGTTGATCGCTCGGCCCCGGCACAGGGTCGAGTTCGAGCAGCAAGTCGCACTCGCGTTTGATCTCCCGGCTCATCTGCTGGTGTAGCTCGGACACCCGCGGCAGGTCCCAACGGCAGGCCGCGATCTCGTCGGTGATGGCGAAGAAGTTCTCGGACACGCGGTCGCGGGTGGCCTGGTACTCGGTGAGCGCGGCGTCGGTGCCCTCGGCCACCGCCTGAGCCAGCAGCTCGGCGTCGCGAAACGCATCGCTGATACCGTGGGCGGTCAACGGATCCTTGAAGTAGCCCGCGTCCCCCACCAGCGCCCAGCCGGTCCCGTGGCTGCGGCGCAGGAAACCCGGTTGCCCGCCAAAGCCCTGCAGGCGGCCGACCTGAGTCGCCCTGCGCAGCGCGGGCAGCAGTTCAGGTGCGCCGTGCGCGATCCCTTGGTGCAGCGCCCCTCGGACGTCGACCCGCAAGGCTTCGCGCAGCTGATGGGCCGGCGCCGACACGAAGAGCAGGCCCAGGCCTGCCCCCGTCGGCGTGAGGCCCACGCTGATCTCAGGCCGGTAGAACCAGTGGTTGGTCGGCGTGGCATCCAGCTCGAGACCCTCGAAGTAGCCATAGACGCTCGCCGACGCGTGCTCGCCCGAGCGCTCGACCACGGAACCCAGCAGGCGAGCGGTGGTCGAATGACGCCCGTCGGCACCGATCACGACGCCGGACTTGACCATCAGTTGCGTTCCATCCTCGGCCCGCAGACGCACGCCGCTGACACGTGCACTTGCGTCGCGCACGATGCCCGTGAGCTGCTGACCGTGGCAGACCTCGGCGCCGGCCTCGCGCGCGGCATCGACCAGCAGGGGATCGAGCACGGTTCGACGCGGCGAATACAGCGCGTCCACACCGTCGCGCCCCTCCATCGGTAGCTCGACGGCGCGCTTGCCATAATGAAAGATCGTATTGGTCACGGCGGGCGTGTCGGTGGCGGCCAGTCTTTCGAGCAGCCCCCAGCGCGCCAGCTGAAGCAACGCCGGTCGCAGCAGGACGTGGGTCGACAGGGTGTCGCTGCCGTAGGGGCTGCGGTCGACCGCGAGCACGCGCAGGCCGCGGCGCGCGAGCAACATGGCGGTGGCGGCGCCTGCGCAGCGCGCGCCGACGATGATGGCGTCGTACTCCGAGTGTCGAATCGTGTCGGTCATGGTCTTGCTCCGTGCGGTCAGGCAGCGCGACTTTGACGTTGTCGCAGCCAGGTTGTCAGGTGTTCGGATAGCTCGACGGCGTCGTCGCCGACGCCGTCGATGAAGCTCGAGCTGCGTCGCCGCTGAAAGCGCAGGCCGAGCGCATACAGCCCGCCGGGCTCCATCACTCCCTTGTGGTGGTGCAGCTCACCGGCAGGGTCGAGCGCACCCCGGACCTGCAACCAGGGATAGCTACGCCGATAGCCCGTCGCCCACACGACGCTACGGATGCCGGCGTTGCGCAAGTTGAGCCGCGTGGGACCCTGGGGTGCGCGGAAGCGGCACGGCCCGTCATCGACTTCGATTTGCTCCGCCATACCACTGACGGCGGCAAACGCGTCGATGCGCGCGAGCAGGCGCCAGAGCTTGCGCTCGGCCTCCTGCGCGCTCCGCGGCAAGTCATCGGCGAAGTGCAGGCGCGAGCCTTCGATGTCGGTCAGCCGCCCGCACAGCCGCACGCCCTGTGCCTGCAGCGTGGGCAGGTCCAGGCTGCGGTGATCGTCGCGCCCGACCAACTGCCAGGATGGCGCGCGGCGGGCCGCATCCAGATCGCGCACCTTGTCGACGGTCTCACCGAAGATGCCCATGCGCTCGAGCCACCACAGGATGTCGCGACCTCGATAACGCCGGGGCAAGCGCAAATGGCTACCAACCGCAAGCGTCACGGGGCGCCCCGAGCGCTGGATCTCGTCGGCCAGCTGCACGCCCGTTGCCGAGGCGCCGACCACCAACACGCCGCCTTCGGGCAACTGCTCCGGGCCGCGGTAGTCCGACGGGGACAACTGCCGAACGTCCGGACCGAGCCGCCTGGCCATGGCGGGCACGAAGGGCCTATCGCAGTAGCCCGTCGCGAGCACCACGCTGGCAGCGGCAAAGTCACCCCGGTCGGTGGCCACCCGATAGCCGGAGTCCGCCGCCCGCACCGAGCGCACCGTGGTCTCGAGCTCGAGCGGCGCCGAGTAGGAGCGCGCGTAGCCCGTCAAGTGTTCGGCGAAGTCACTCGAACTCATGAAGCCGTCCGGATCCGACCCCTGGTAGTGGTAGCCGGGCAGCC
Organism: Myxococcales bacterium; assembly: GCA_029880325.1. GTDB lineage: Bacteria > Myxococcota_A > Polyangia > Polyangiales > JAFGIB01 > JAOUOP01. Next base: position 2,905 of record JAOUOP010000122.1, read on the forward strand.
GCGTCTGCCAGTTGGGGCTCAAAAGGCGAAGCGAACTCCAGCGCTCGCTCAACCAGCGCTCGCCGACGCGACCGCGCTCGAGCACCACATGGTCGACCGAGTCTGCGCTCAGGCAACGGCTCATGGCCAAACCCGCCTGTCCTGCTCCGATCACGATGACGTCCGTGCGTTTCATGGTTCCTGCTCCTGCCTTCGACCGCCTTCACTCACCGTGGCGGCACCCGCCGCCTGCTCGCGGCACGCGACCGGCGCTACCGTTCCGGTCGCGTGCCGCCGCCCCCATCGCTCACCCCGCGGCCACCTCGATAGCCACGGGCACGCCGTTGGTGAGCACGTCATAGACCGCCGAACGCTTGCGCGACTGCTCGACGATCTCGCGCAGCTTCTGTTCCGAGGCGTCGCCCTTGACCTTGAAGCTCAGCTTGATGCCCTGATAGCCGTTGCGGACGTCGTCGTTCAGACCGAGCAGGCCCTGCAGGTCGATGGCGCCTTCGACGCTCGACTCCACCTCCTCGAGGTCGACGCCGCGTGCAGCCGCGATATTGGCGATGCCAGCGGTGATGCAGCTGGCGAGCGCACCCAGCAGATACTCCACCGGGGTCGGGCCGTTGCCCTCACCACACAGCACCGGCGGGTGGTCGGCCGGGTAGGCGAAGTCCTGCTTGTGCTCGTGCTCACCCCCGGCGCCGGTGAAGCTGCCCGCGGTGCTGACGCTGCCGGTGCCCTTCACCCAGCGGTTTTGGGCGCGAAAGGTAAACTGTGCGAGCTCGGGTTGGCCCTTGACGGCACCGATGGTCGCGAAGAGCGCCGGCGTGTTGACGCCGTTGCGAGCCACCACCTCGCGCTTGGTCTTCTGGGGGGCGGGGCTGCTCACGGTTTGGGTCTGGGTCGTCATTTCGCTGTCTCCTGGTCCTTTTTGATGCCGGCTCGCTCCGTGCTGCCGACACAAGAAGGTTTGCGGCCCCGGCGTGTGAGCCTCCGTGGAAGCCGCCGTGGAAAGGGGGTGGGCCGCGTTTTTTCCGTGGGAGCAGCACTGCCTGGCACAGGCCCACAGGCGCGCGGATCGGGCCGAGGCCGCTGATTTGCGGCGGCAATTCCGCGAAATTGCGTTACTTTCGGTCCACCGCCACCCCGCACCGTGCCCAAACCTGCCGCCCAAACGCCTGGCCCACTTTCCATCCGCATGCTCGGGGAGTTGCGCGTCAGCCGGGGGGAGCAGCGGCAGAAACTCCCGCCGTCGAAGAAAACCCGGGCCCTGCTCGGCTACCTCGCCCTGACCAGTCGCCCCCATCGGCGCGAGCGCCTGTGCGGATTGTTCTGGGACGTAGCCGACGACCCGCGGGGAGCCTTGCGCTGGAGCCTCAGCAAGCTCCGCTCATTGGTCGACGACGAGGTGCGCGAGCGCGTGGTCGCCGACCGCGAGCAGGTCGCGCTCGAGCTCGACGACGCCGAGGTCGACCTGCTGCAGGTGCGGCGGGCACTGCCAAACGAAGCCAGCGTGGAGGCCGCCGACCTTTCGACCCTGGAGCGCTGTGCGGCAGCATTTGCCGGTGAGTTACTGGAGGGGCTCGACCTAGCCGACTTTGATGAATACCAGGCCTGGTGCGTCGCAGAGCGGGAGCAGACGCGACGGCTGCATGCGCGGATTCTTCAGGCGCTGTGCGCACGACTGGGCGATGCCCCGGAACAGGCGCTGCCCCATGCGCGCACGTGGTCGCAGGTCGATCCGCTCGACTTTGCGGCCCGCACGGGGCTGCTGCGCGTGCTTCTGGCCACGGCGCGTCGCGACGAGGCGCTGCAGCATTACGAGTCGGCCCGCCGCATGTACAAGGAACTCGGCTCCCCCGAGCTGGCGCAGCTGACGCGGGTGTGGCACGAGCTGAACCCGCGCAAGCCGAACGTCACGCCGAATGTCGCGTCGGCGGCTGCCTCGCCACCTGTGGCGACTGCCGCATCGCCCTCGCCAAAGCCCGCGGAGTCGCTCGCGCCGAAGCCCGCGCGCACCCTCTTCGGGCGCGAAGGCGACGTCATCGAGGTGTGCGCCGTGCTCGACCGGGTCAAAGAACGCTCCGGTGAGCGCGTGTTGCTGCTCACGGGCGAGCCGGGCATCGGCAAGACCCGCCTGCTCGACGAACTCTTCGACCATGCGCGGCGGCGCGGGGGCACCGTCATGCGCGGCGCGGCCTTCGAGGGTGAGTCCGGACGCCCCTACGGCCCGCTGATCGATGGCCTGCGAGACGTGGCGGACACCGACGTGGAAACCCTGCGCGACCAGCTGGCGCCGGTGGTGCCGGGCCTCGGTGGCGTCGACTCGCGCGAGGGTGCGCGCGAGCGACTGTTCTCGGCAGTCGCGGAGTTCGTCGCCGAGCGGGCGCAAAATGCACCGCCAGCGCTACTGGTCCTCGACGACGTGCAGTGGCTCGACGCCTCGACGGCGGAGCTTTTGCACTACCTGGTGCGCACCAACAAGAAGCACCCGCTGATGGTGGCCCTGGGCGCACGCGGCGGCGAGCTGGACGATAACCCCGTGATGACGCGGGTGCTGCGCAGCTTGCGTCGGGATCGGCTGCTCGAGGAGCGCACCCTCGAGCCGCTGGGTCTGCAGGCGGTCACGGCCCTGGTCGAGCAGCAAGGCGGCGATCTCGATCCGTCGGTCATCCTGAACCAGAGCGGCGGCAATCCCCTCTTCGCGCTCGAGCTCGCGCGCATGGGTGCTCGCGAAGGCGACGCACTGCCGGAATCGGTGGGCGACGCCGTGCGCGAGCGCATCGAGCGCCTCTCTCCGGAGGCGGCGGACGTGCTGCGCTGGGCCTCGCTGCTCGAAGAGGGCTTTTTCATCGAGCGGCTCGAGCACCTGGTCGCCCTCGACCTCGAAGCCATCATCGACGCCTGCGAAGAGCTGGAGCGGCTGTCGCTCTTGCGCCGCGAGGCGCTCATGGACGGCCGCGAGCGGCATCGCTTCGCCCACGCCCTGGTGCGCCGGGCGGTCTACACAGACCTCTCCGAGCCGCGCCGTCGCCTGATGCACCGGCGCGTGGCCCAGACCCTGCGCGACAGCGACGAGGTGGACGAAGACGTGGTGGCCGAGCTGGCACACCACGCCGCGCTCGGACACGACCACGACCTGGCCGCCGCCACCTGCGCTGCAGCGGGATTGCGCTGTCAGCGGGTATTCGCCCACGACCAGGCCCTCCGGCTTTCGCGCCGCGGCCTACGGCACGCCGAGCGGCTCGCCGGTCTCGACGCGGTCAAACGGCGCATCGACCTGCTGGAGGTTCAACTGCTGGCCTCGCGACCGGAGGACCTTGCCGTCGTTTCGAACGAGCTGCGGCAACTGGCCGAGCAAGCCCTGCGAGAGGGAGCGCTCGAACACGCCCGCCGCGCCTTCCATCGCCTGAGCTGGATGAACTGGGAAGGAGGCGCATGGTCGGAAGCCCGCCGCGACTCGCTTCAAGTGGAGGCGATCAGCCACGGATCAAACGACCAGGCGCGTGTGGCGTCGATGGCCGAAGCGGCCCACTGCCTGATCCTACTCGAGCGTGACCTGCCCGAAGCCGGCGCCATGCTGATGGAGGCCGAGGCCCGCGCGCGCCCCCTCGGCATCGAGCCGATATCCCTGGCCTCCGCACGGGGCCTGCTATTGCAGCACCGGGGCGACGCAGACGATGCGCTAGCCGCGTTCGAGCGCGCCCGCGTGCTCGCAACCACCCACGGCGATCACCTGCGTGAGTACCTGGCGCTCGAGCACCAGGTGACGACCGAGCTGGAGCGCGGTGGGCTGTCGCGCGCTTGTGCGCTGACACCCCAGCTCGTCGACCTCGGCAACAGGATTCGCGAGGGCAGCGAAGGCCCCTTCGCGCGCGCCATCGACGCGATCGCACGCTATGGCTCGGGGGAGGACTGCCTGGAGCTCATCGACCGGGAGCTGGAAGAGCTGCGCATGGTGGACGCCAAGCAGCGACTGGCCTATGCGCTGGTGCACGCGGCCCAATTCGACATCGGGCGCGCGGACTTTGAGCGTGCCCTCACGCGGGCGCAAGAAGCACTTCCGATCGCACAGGTGCTCGAGCGTCCGAGCGAAAGCTTGCTCGCCCTGTACCTACAGGCTCGAGCGGCCCAGGCTCTGGGCCAGCGGGACGCCGCGGCGGCTGCACGGACTGCACTCGCGGCCCATCCATGGCAGGGAGCCTCGGCCTTCGCGCTCGAAAAGCGCGCCGAGCTACTCGAGGAGGAAATGTGATGGGATTGATCGTGGTCGAGCGAAGCTTCGAAGAGCCCCGCGCCTTCGAGGACATGGACGCGGCCGAGGCGGCGGTGTCGTGGTGTTTCGAACAACACCGAGTCAAAGCCCTGCGCAGCTTCCTGTCGCGCAATCGACGGCACATGGTCTGCGTCTACGACGCGCCCGACGCCGAGGCCGTACGCAAAACCCAGCTCGAAGCCGGCCTGCCCCATGACGCCATCTGGGCGAGCGAACTGCTCGAGCCCCCCGAACGCGAGCAGCCACCCGGTTACTCGGCGGTGATCGTCCAGCGCCAGCTGCCGGGGAAGGTCGACGCGCAGGGCGCCTGGGCGCTCTTCGAGCTCGCCGTGGACTGCCTCGGCCGCCACCGCGCCAAGCTCTGGCACAGCTACCTCTCGAAGGACGGAACGCGCATGGTGTGCCGCTTCTACGCACCCGACGCCGAAGGCGTGCGCCGCGCCAACCAGGAGTCAGAGCTGCCCTTCGTCCACATCTGGCCCGCGATCGTGTACGGCGACAGCGAGGGCTGAGCGTCAGTTGGTGGGCACGGCGCCCGTGATGCGGACCTGGTAGTCGAGCCCTGCGGCCTCGGGGCTGGCCGCCCCGGTCTGGAAGGCGTCGTACTGGTAGAGCACGTTCGGCGTGTTGACCACGACCAGGCTCGCCTCTTCGCCGCTTCCCACGCTGGCCTGACCGACACCTTCTGGCAGGTCCACGTAGCGCACCGAACCGTCACTGCCGCGAATCGAGAGGGTCGCGGTGAAGCCGCTGTCCGGCTGGCCGCTACCCATGCTGGTGATCACGATGCCCACCTCGCCACTGGCCTCGAGCGGAATGATGTTCGCGCCTCCGTAGGCGGGTCTGCGAGCGGCTTCGATGCGGTAGGTCTGATCCCCCTGCGCATCGAGCCCCGGGAAATCCAGCCCGCCGCGACGGGCGAAAAACTCCTGCTGGGCCTGCGGGTGTTCGATGTCCAGATAGGCCATGCGCGCCCAGTAGCGACCGAGGATGGTCTGGACCGGCACGGGATCGGTGAGGCGCTCGAGCACGTGCAGGGGGGTCTCATTGTTGCCCGGGTGATTGCGGAACAGCTCCGGGATCACCATGCGACCGAGACCCTGGTAGCCGTCGGGATTGTTGGTCAGGTAGGTCAAAAAGGGCCAGGCCTCGTAGTAGTTCTGATCGCTGACGATCAGCATGTGCGACTGGCCAATAACCCGATCAAGGTTGATGATCGTATCGCCCGCCGATACTCCGAACGCATTGCGTGCGGCCTCGCAGTAGGACGAAGTCAAATAGGTATCAGCAACCCAATTGGCCACCGTCTCCCACCAGGCGCCGGTGCGCGTCTGATCGACCCAGCCGTACTCGGTCAGCGTCAGCGAATGGCCGAACTCGTGGATCGTCGTGCGTGGGTCGGGAAGTGCCCAGCTCAGCACCTCCAGATAGCTCAGCCCCGCACCCGCGTCGTAGCGCATCACTCCGCCGGCGCCGCCGAGGGTCGCCACACCATAGACGTTGAACTTGTAGTAGGGACCGTCATCGGAGTGAACCGACAACCCGGGCGAGCGGAAGCACCAGTCCTCGACGAAGCAGCGGTGCGCGGCCTCCAGGTGATCGAGAGTCGCATCCACGTCGCTCCCACTGCCGTAGACCCGAAAGTGATCGGACTCCTGAAACTGCAAGCCGCCGCCACCGATGTTGCGATTGGGCTGAAATTCCGAGGCCTCGGGCAGCTCGCACACCGGGTTGGGCTCTACGAGACTGGTGTCAAACGGGTCCATGGCATCCCCGCCACCCGTGCCCGCATTCGCGTTTTGCACCGCATCGCCAGAGGTACCCGCCATGGGCTCGTCCATGCTGAGCGTCACGCCGGCATCCACCGCGGGCGTCGCGGCCGTACCAGCAGCGTCCGTTGGCCCGGTGGTCATCGTCGCAGAGGATGCTTCCGACGGCGCCACCGGCGTTTGATCGATCGCTGGCATTAACCCAGGGACAGAGTCCGCGCCACTGCCCTCGTCAGCGGAACAGCCAAACGCAAGGTTCAGCACGACCAGAAGCACCTTCCCCACCTCGCCAGTTCTCAGCATCTCCCGAAGCTCCTTCCGCGCGACGCCAGCTGCGCCGCAAAGTCCCGGACAGCGCGCACTGTGGGGCTCATCCGGGAAGCTACGCTAGCGTCCGGGGTTCTCAGAGTCCTTGGTGCGGATTTGGTGCTGCATGGGCTGTTTACCCCGCAGTGATGCGGGAAATGGTGCGCCTGGGCGGTCGCTGCACGGGAGGTCGAACAAAAGCACGCCATCGCCACATGGGGACCTGAGGCTTCGATGACGCCGCTTCGCGCTACGCCGAGACACGACCGACGCGCGCTCATTTGAGGACACCACGGCCTGGGGATCAGCCCGCTGCAGGGCTTGTGTCGAAAAACCTCTCGCACCGGCCGCGCCAATGACCGAAGCTAGGACCAATGCGCATCGAATACTCGAAACCAGACGGTGCCAATCATCTGACCTTCGAGCTTCGCGACCTGGGCCATCCCTGCATTCGGCGCGTTGCCGAGGAGCTCGTCGAAGCCTCGGTCGACCCCGCCAGCCTGTTGCGCACCGATGGCCCTGAAGAAGCCTGGCATTTCAAAGTCGTCTGCATCTTCCCCAACGGGATCAGGATGACCGAAAAGGAGTTCTGGGAGCGGGCATCGGACTTCCCCGATCTGCATCCACTCGCCGTCGAATACGCCCGCAACGTCAGCGCCCCGGGTCGCGGCCGGCAAGGCACGCCTCTCTGGCACGACGACTGGGTTCCGGCGGGCTGCTATGCGGTAGCCCCGCTGACCTTCAAGGACACGCGCTTCTTCGACAGCCTCGTGAACCTCGCCCATTGCCGCCCATTGCAGCGACCTGGAGCACGCCGAGATCTACTTACTCCTGAGACCTACTCCTGAGACCCACCTTGACCTTACTCTTGAGTGAAGCACCTCGGCGCAGCGCCCGCCGGCCTGTCCGAGTTTCCCGCCCTTGAGCGCCGAACCACCCCCAAGCACTTACTCCTGAGACCCACCTTGACCTTACTCTTGAGTGAAGCACCTCGGCGCAGCGCCCGCCGGCCTGTCCGAGTTTCCCGCCCTTGAGCGCCGAACCACCCCCAAGCACCACAAATGCCCCCCGAAGGCCCCCTGCGGTGCACGACAGCCGGCCTCCGGACGCACCGGGCGCTCTATCCCACCGCCTACAGCCCCAACGACGCACCACCCGAGCTAGCTGGGGGTCGGCGGCGGCTTCGCCCCTGGGCCGCGCGCCAGTACACACCACCAGC
>JAOUOP010000123.1 GCA_029880325.1 Myxococcales bacterium
CGTTCGCGCCGCCAGCCGGCGATGTCAGGGCGAACGACGTCGTGCTCGGCGAGGCGCACGTCGACCTCGAGTAGGATCCACCAGCCTCCTGGGCCATCGCTGTCGTGGTCGAATGGGCCGCCGATCGAATGCGCGATGGCGCCAGCGACGCGCGCGTGACGCGGCAAGACAGATGGCGCCGTCACGACCTGTCCTGCGATCAACTCCGCGCGCACGTCGTCAGGGAGGGCGAGCAGATCCTCGTAGGTGGCCATCCGCGGTGCGGCTTCGGACATGTGGGCACTCTAGCACGGGCTGTGCAAGCGGAAGCCGGATGCACCCCCGGGGCCGGCAGGTAGGACCTCCGCCCGGCATGGTGGCCAAGGATCATTCGTTCGGTGCCGGCCCTCCGCGTTTAGCGACGGGCTCGGGTGCAGGAATTCGTTTGCTTGCCGTGAGGGGGGTGGCGGCCGCCACCCCGCCGCCGGCGGCCGCCGCTCCGAGGGCGGGTTCACGGCTCGTAAGTGTTTGAAATTGCTCAAATCCAATTTGGGCACGGAGCTTGCGTTGTGCAGTGACGCCGTGACTGCGCCACGCATCATCGTTTCGGGAGCGACCACCGCGCTGACCCGGAGAACGACGTTCAGGAAGGCTTTCTTGGCGCCGTGGCATCAGGCCGTGGGCGAGTGCTGGCTGTACTCGCTGGCCGATGCGCAGCGCCGGACGCAGGTGGCGATCCACCATGCGGTCCGATGCGTCAACCATCACCACCTGAACGTGACCCCGAGCAGCAACAACCTGCCCAAGTTCATCAAGCTGCTGCACGAGGACATCAGCTGCTCGGTCAACACGCTGATGGCGCGCGAGCGCTACGACCAGCCCCACGAACTCTTCGATGACCGCCCGACACACATGCTGCAGCTCCGGGATGGCGAGGCCCAGGCGCTGCACCTGATGTACGAGTTCGTCAACTGTGTGGCGGCGGGCCTAATCGACCGGCCGGAGCAGATGCCGGGCTACATCTTCAACTTCGACCTGTGGCTGAGCGGGTATATCGACGTGCCCAAGCCCAAGGTCTATTTCGGCGATTGTCGGCCGGATGTGATCCGCATGGAGGTAACGCCGCCGCCACTCCTGTACCGGGCTTTCGGGGGCGACATCGAGCGGCTCGTCTATCACATGAACCGCATGGCGCGGGAAGCGGTGCAAAAGATCGTCACGGCGCGCAAGCGTCCGGCGCTGGGTCCGGAGGCGGTGATGGCTCTGCATCCGTGGTCTGAGCCCAGGACCTTGCGCGAAACCGGTGGCAAGCGCGTGCCCACGTTTCGCATCGGCATGGGCGGTGCGGTGGGGCGCGAGGTGAGGGCGCAGGCGGCCGAGGAAGTGCATCAATTCCGGAGCGAGCACGAGGACGCGCGACTTGCACGCAAAAGCGGCGACTTCGCGCGCGAGTTTCCGTATGGAACCTACAACATGCGGGTGCATCACAACGCGCCCATCGCCAAGGAGCACCCGGGGGCGTTTCTGACCAAATCAGGCCCCACGTTGGACGACGTGAAGGCCGAGCTGCAAGAGCGGCGAGAGCGCAGGAAGCAGGCTGAGAGCGAGTGGGCGGAGGCATTTGAGGCGGAGACGGCGGGGGCTGCGGGGGCTGAGGAGACTGAGCAGGAGCCGTGCGAGCCGACAGCGGTGGGCACCGAAGTTGTGGATTGTGGGGCTTCACCTGCGGTCGAGGGGGCGGGTGCCGCCGAGACGGATGAAGGGGGCTGGATCGAGGCGACCGTCGTATCGCCGCGGGAACAGATGCTCGAGCGCTCGCGGGCGTTGATGACGTTCGTGGAGGAAGCCTTCGAGGAGGAGGCCGAGGTCATCTGCGAGTACGCGCAGTTCGTGCCGGCCGACAGCAGCGACCCGGAGGAGAGCGACGCCAAGGTCGAGGCGCTGGCTCCGGGCTCCGCGGAGGCACCCGAAAAGCCCGCCCGAGGGGCGCCGGCCGTGCGCCATCGCTTCGACCGAACCGTCGGAGATGAAGAAGCCGCCAAATCTCGGCGGCTGGTGATCCTGCGCGACAAGCGCAAAGGCCGCCCGCCAGGCGGCCCGACCCGGAGCGGCTCCGACCCCCCTGACTGAGTTCATAGCCCCACGGGGGCATGCGTCGCGAGATCCGGCTCTCGCGGCGCATTGGTGCGTCTGCAGCACGGGGAATCTGGCAAAATTGGGCCGTTGGGGGCGGAGTCCTGCGCCGCGGAGGAAGAATTCCGCCGAATGAAGGCTCAGGCCAGGGGGGCATCGCAAAATCGCAAACTAAGAGTTGTCCGAGATTCGGATTTTTTTCCCGCGCATCGGAGGGATCGCTCGCTATGCAGCTTCGGAATCTTCCAGGGCACGTACTATTGGTTCTGCGATAACGATCGCGAGTACGCTGATGCTCGCCAGAGATGCCAGGCTCGCGGTATGGACCTCGCAATCGTGGAGGATGCAGCGGAGGACGACTACATCACCTCGAACATCACCGAGCATTCCTACATCGGCGCAACGGATGCTGATGTAGAAGGGGATTTCGCGTGGAGCGCCTACGGTCAGAGGTTTTGGACAGGTGGGTTAGGCGGGACCGTCATAGGAAACGCCTACACAAATTGGGAACCAGGAGAGCCGAACGAATCATCTTCCGAACTGGACTGCGTAGTAAAGGATCCGCCTATCGACAACGGCCGATGGGAGACGAAGAAGTGCCATGGGCTGTTCGCTGGGGAAGCATATGTTTGCGAGCATGTCGATCTGTGCCCTAATGATCCCAACAAGTCGGAGCCAGGATACTGTGGTTGTGGCATTGCAGACGCCGACGCGGATGGTGATGGACTGCCGGATTGCGTCGACGGCTGTCCTCTAGACTCCTCCCGGTTCACAGGTCCGTGCGCGCCCGCTGCTGGATGCACACTGCAAGAGCACGGCGGAAACAATTACTGGCACTGCGAAGATCCTCGGGATTGGGTGACCGCCCAGTCCATCTGTCTGGATGCGGGCTTCGGTCTGGCCGAGATCAATGATGTCGCTGAGGACAGCTTCCTTGATGCCATGGCCGGTAGCGGGTCTGGGACAGCCTGGGTAGGCGGAACCGACGCGACTGTTACGGACGAATGGAGATGGGCGACGACGCGTACACTGTTTTGGCAAGGCGACGCGTCAGGAAGCTCTACAACCTACGCCAACTGGGCGGCGTCGGAACCAACAACAGGACTCGATTGCCTGGCGCTCTACGGCGTAGGCTCTTGGCGATCTGCGGAGTGCGACTCCGTGAAGCCCTATATCTGCGAGGAGTTGCCGAGTGCACTCTCGGTGGGCCCATCGCGGCCACCCACCAGTTACCCCGTGGGCGACCCCTACGATCTACTTAGGGCGCACATTCCGACCATGTTCGGTTTTGGGACTGCAGCGGTCACCGCGAATCGTGCGTCTCGCGCCGTGCTCCAGGCCAATGAAGGCACGGTCGTATCAGCCCTACTCGCCACGTACGACTCCGCTGCCGCTAGCCAATACGGCTGGCGCCGGCTGCAGGTCGACATCCTTGCGTCGCTTTCTAGCGACCTTGCGTTGGACGGCCTCGTCCGAATCGCTACGAGTCCGGCACCCAATATCGCGATCTTCCAGGAGGGAGCGATAACTGGGTCCCGGCACGAACATCTGATTCGTGGCTCAGCTGCAATTGGAGTGGTTGCTTTGGCCAAGAACGGGAATGCCGCGGCGGACGATGCGCTGCTAGAACTTGCTGACCGGGGTGTCCCGATCGTCAAGCTCTTTGCAACCGGTGGCCGGCTCTCGTTGGGCAACCGGTCGACCCGAGCTGCGGAGCTTCGAGCCATGTTGCCGCCAGAGTGGCACTACCTAACACTAAGGCGCGCCAATCTGACCGCGATCGCGCAACCGCAGCCCCCAGACGCGGGCACCGAGCCAGGCGAGGTGCTGGCAGCGCCTGATGGCGGCGTACCCGATGGGGGCTCGGGGGGGCCCGACTAGTCCGAGGACGAGACCAGTGTACGACAGCGACACTAGCAAGGCAGAACTATGTTGGCACAACTGAAACTGGTAGCGATCGTTCTTCTCTCGACGTCCCTGATGTTCGTGATCGTAGCCGCACCACGCGCCTTGGCCGAGCCGCCGGAATGTACGTTTAGCCCGATGGATCTGTCGTCGGACGAGACTGACTGGGAGGCGGAGGTCTTCGAAATCCTTCAGTGCGGCCAACCATTGGGCGAGCACAACATTCCGATATGGACGGTTGACTACGGGACCCTGGGAAACGAGTGGGACGAGGGATGGGGAGCCGACGACATCTGTAACCCGGACCTGCCACTCGCTCGCATGCTGAACACAGCAAGCCTCTTGTCTTTCGCATCGTCCACGCCCAACCTAAACACTCGCGACTTCGAAGGTGACTTCCTACAATGGGCGGGCAACTTCACGATGCTGAAAACACATGAAACGTATCCCCGCTGTTTCCACGGGGACAACGCCGAATCTGGCGCGCTCGCTTCGTTTAGGCAAAGCAATAATACGATGAGACTCTATCTCGATTTTTTCTATGATGCCTCCGTCGTAGAGCGTGCGAGTCTTCTGGTGCACGAGGCACGCCACCGTGACAAATCCCACGACAGCGATGGCACGTGCAGGGCCGCGGGAATTCTGGCGGCGCTGGAAGAACTTGATTGTGAAAACTGCAGCGGCTCTGAGTGTACAGAGTGCGACTGGCTCGGATTCAACGCCAGCTGCGACTCGAGCTGGGAATTCAAAGGCGCCAATTTCTACGAGATCGTATGGTATTGGTGGTTCTATGCTGACGCTGACCGCTGGACCGATGACATGCGGCTTCGAGCCAAGTTGCATTCTGGGCTTCCCCTCGTTTTCAATTTCGACGAGCGACCGACCGAGGTAGTGGATGGAGAAGAGCGGGTGATCGATGTATGCTGTCCTGTCGGCTTTTCTTGCAACGATCTAGACACGGTTTTCTCTTGCGACTAGCTAGGCAACAGAGGTGCCTCCTTGTGGGCGCGGCAGGACTGTCGCTACTGGGCTTGCCACATTCTACAGTGGCGTGCTCGAACGGCCCCGATGCGGATGCGCCGGCGACCTCAGACTCCGGGGCCCCAGGTGCCAAGCCTGGACTGTCCGGCTCGCTTAGGTCGCTGCCGGACGATTCTGACACGGGACCCTGCGAAGGGGAAACCTGGAAGTCTCCGAGTGACGACCGAGCAATCGGCAGCTGTGGTCCCATCGTAGATGGACTTATTGTCTGCGTCTGCGGAGACCAGACCTATCTTGATGTTCCCGCTGATCGCTGCGATCAGGCGCTTCTTGAGTACTGTGGCGTCGACATTGAAGATCCAGGCAACTGCGGCTCCTCGCTACGGGGCCGATGCTGGCCGACTGATCACGATGACACTTATCAGTGTCGCTGTCAGAACAGTGACGAAATCGTCGAGCGGTTCGCGACCAACTGCGACGACGCGCTGAGCTCCTCCTGTATGGAAGACTGCGAAGGTCCGCAGGGGGCGTGTGCTATGACGAGTGCGGACACTTTTGACTGTGAATGCACGCGAGAGCCTGGGGCGGGAGCTCCCATTCCTTTACCCGCGGATGGGGGGAGCCCTTCTGATGGTGGACAGATGTTGATGGACCCCCCACCGCCAAGTTTCGATTCTTGTGAAGAAGCGCTCATCGTGCAATGCGGGAGTCCCTAGCCCGGCAGCGTGCCGGCAGTAGGCGGGATGTCGTGATCCCCAACGTTCTGCCGCGAAAGTCCGCAAGGCTACGGGGGTGCCGAGCGCGCTGGGGGCCCGGTGGATTTGAGGATATCGGAGACGATGTGGGCAGGAAAGAGGAGTGTTTCGTCGGGTGCTGGGAGTGTCTCGAGGTAGGGCTGTGCGGCGCGTAGGACGGCGTCGATGCCATCTCGGTCGAGAGCACTGAGGCGCTGCAGAGACCAGTCTTGAATCACGCCTCGAGTGATATCGGCTGCGTGGTCGCCGTGGACCTGGACAAGCCGTTGCAGCGCATCTTCGAGCCAGGCAAGCCCAAACCCTTTGCCTTCGCAAAACAGCAAGCGGCGAGCTGGTCGCCATTGAGCCGCGATGGCATCGAGCGCATCGTGCAACCAGCGTTGCGGGTGGCTGTGCCAGTGCTGCATCTGCTGCTGGTACTGGGCATGAGTCTGCTCAATCTTGCGGTAGGCTTCGCCTTCGGCTTGTCGCTGCGCGTGGCGGCGACGGAATTCCTCGGCGACTTTGCAAGCGATGGCGGCGAAGTAGCTCTTGCGGTCTCGGATGTCGTCGCGATGGACTTGGCTGCAGAAGCGCCGCTCGCTTTCCTGCAAGACCGGGAGGCCAAAGCCGCGCAGGTTGCGGATGAAGGCCTGAGGCGAGCCAGGCAGGTCGTAGGCGCCGTGAATCCTGGTCAGCAGCAGGCGCACCGAGCGATCGTCGGCACGCGCGCTGTCGCGTTGCTCGGCTGCCGCACGTGCCAGAGCTTGTTCGTCGAGCCCACCGCGTTGCTCATCGGCGCGGTGGGCTGCGCGTGCACCGGCCTGGTAGGCGCGAAGCAGCAGGGTCATCAGCACGGTGACGGTCGCGCGAGCCAGGTCGAGGTCGGACCGTAGGAACCATTAGGCACCCCCAGTTTCAGCCATATCGGCACCGGATGCCACGCTGCCTACACCGCTGAGGCCCCAAACCCCACGATTCCGCCGCCCTACAGCACGGCGGCACATGGAGCGGCTCTTCTTGCGCGCCTGGCGCCGCTGGTCGTCGCTGACCGACGTGCTCAGCGACACCATCCCCGGCATGCGCGTGGTCCAGGCCTTCGACCAGGGCGGCCGCGAGGTGCAGCGTTTCGGCGAGCGCAATCGCGGCGCCTGCAACGAGTTCAATCGCATCCACGCATCCTGGACGACCTTCTGGCCGCTTCTGATGTTCGTGGTGCAGGGCTCGGTGGTGGCGATCTGGGTCTGCGCCCTGCCGGGACTGCTCGGGAACGACAGCGTGCTGGGACCGCCGCTGTCGGCCGGGACCTTCGTCTCGTTTTTGCTCTACACCACCATGTTCACGGCGCCGGTCGAGATCGTGGGTCAGATGTCGCGAATCATGAATCGCGCGACCTCCTCGGCCCATCGGGTCTTCGAGGTGCTCGACAGTCGTCCGCAGATTACGGAAGTCGACGACCCCGTGCGTCTGACGCCCGTGCGGGGACGCATCGAGTTTCGCGACGTGAGCTTCGGCTACGACGGCGTGCGCCAGGTGCTGCGCGGCGTGAGCTTCGTCGTGGAGCCGGGTGAGATGATCGGCCTGGTCGGCCCCTCCGGTGGCGGCAAGAGCACCATCGTCAACCTGATCTCCCGCTTCTACGACGTGCAGAGCGGCAGCATCACGGTCGACGGCGTCGATTTGCGTAAGCTCGAGCTGGGCCACTACCGGCGCCAGGTCGGCATGGTGCTGCAGGATCCCTACCTCTTCCACGGCAGCATCCTCGACAACATCCGTTACGGCATGGAGGATGCCAGCCTGGACGAGGTCGTCGCGGCCGCGCGTGTGGCCAATGCCCATGACTTCATCTGCGAGTTGACTCACGGTTATGCCACGGTGGTCGGCGAGCGCGGGCATACCCTCTCGGGCGGTGAACGTCAGCGCATCTCCATCGCCCGTGCCGTGCTCGAAAACCCGCGCATTTTGATCCTCGACGAGGCCACCAGCGCCGTCGACACCGAGACCGAATACGAGGTCCAACAGGCCATGGATCGTCTGGTGGAAGGTCGCACGGTCTTCGCCATTGCCCACCGCCTGTCGACGGTACGGCGCGCCACGCGCCTGTTGGTCATCGAAGACGGTCGCATCACCGAGAGCGGTCCCCATCGCGACTTGGTCATGCGCGAGGGCGGAACCTACCGGCGCCTCCACGAACTCCAACACTCCCTGCACGAAGCGAACTGAACCATGCTGCTGCGCGAAACCATCGAATCGAGACCGCGAACCACGAGCGCCCGGCCGCGGCCGGCGCGCTCGCTGGAGCGACGCCCCGACGGTCGGCTGTGGCTGATCGAGGACGGTCAGGAGCGTGCCGTGCGTCCCGTGCGCTGTTTCCCCTGGAGCGCTCCCGATCACCACGTCTCCCTGCGCGACGACGAATGCAGGGAGCTGGCCTACATCGCAGACCCATCCGACCTCGACTCCGGCAGCCGCCGGGCGCTCGAGCTCGCGTTGGAAGACGCCGGCCTCATCCTGCGCGTCACGGCCATCGAGGCCGTCGAAGAGGACTACGAGATCCGCTGCTGGAGTGTCACGACCCGCAGCGGACCGCGCAGCTTCCAGACCCGCCTGGAGACCTGGCCGCGCCCGGTGCCGGGCGGTGGCTTGGTGCTCGAGGATGTGGCCGGTGACCTCTTTTGGATCCCCGAGCCGAAGGAGCTCGACGCGCGCAGTCGCAAGCTGCTGTGGGCCTACGTGGACTGACCTCGAAGCCATCGCGACCGGGCGCAGCCGTGTGTGCTCGGTCGCGATGTTCGCAGGCGCGGCGGAACTCTGCACGCACCCCGTTGTCCATAGCTACGAGGTGTCCACGATGAATGCTCGATTGTGCGCCATGCTGTGGCTGGCGTCGGTGGGGGCTTGTGCGCTCGAGTCGGATGACAGCGCGCCCATGCAAGCCGCGGCCGACGGAGATGAACGACAGGATTCGGAGCTGGGAGTCCGGGTGGCGCAGGATGGTCGTGCGGCGCGCGCGCCGTTTTCACTGACAGCTTCCGACGGAACCGGCCTCGCGCTGCGCGCGTTGCAGGCGAAGGTCGTGCTCGAGCCGCCCCTGGCCTTCACCCAGCTGGAGCTGGCCTTCGACAATCCCGAGGACCGCAGGCTGGAAGGGCGTTTCGAGATTGCGTTGCCGAAGGAGGCCAGCATCTCTCGCCTGGCATTGCAGATCGGCGAGCACTACCAGGAGGGTGAGGTCGTCGAGCGTCAACGGGCGCATGTGGCCTACGAGGAAGCGCTGCATGAACGACGGGATCCGGCTCTGTTGGAGCGCGACGCGGGCAATCAGTACCGGCTGCGCATCTTTCCCATCGAGGCCCGTGAGACCAAGCGCCTGATCGTTTCCTATTCGCAAACCCTCGGCGGAAACGAGGAGCACTACCGGCTGCACCTTTCGGGCTTGCCGAGCATCGATCGCGTGGAGCTGGAAGTGCGGGAGGGGCAGGGCGGAGAGCACCCTTCGCAACGTTTTGTGCGTGAACGCTGGCAGCCGAGCGGTGATCTCCTGGTGCCTTTGGTTCGCGAGGCCGATGACCAGACCGTAGGAACCATTAGCCATCCCCAGTTTCAGCCATATCGGCACCGCATGCCACGCTGCCTACACCGCTGAGGCCCCAAACCCCCACGATTCCGCTGCCCTACAGCACGGCGGGGCCCATTAGGCAAAATCAGAAACGTCCTAATCTCAGGACTTTTCCGCCCCCGGCACGCACCCCCGCACCCAGGCCCCGCTCCCGCAGCACCCAGCTCACCGCACGCCTGTTCACTCACCGCGTCGGCCCAGCCCCCTCAAGCCGACTCGAAGTCGAGCCACTCGTTTCCCGGCGGCGGCCGTGCCGGTGCGATCGGCAGCGGTTCGGTCGGCAGCTTCAGGCTCTTGAGGATGCGCCGGATCGCTTCTGGCTTGAACACGGCGGCCAACAGCCGCCTGGGCCCCTTGCAGCTCGGACAGACCAGCACATCGGTCTTGAATGCTCGGCGCATCAAGTCCGCATAGCTGTAGCCCCCCTGCGCCCGCTCACCGCCGCCTTCCGGCACAGGCGGCTCCGGGCCGAGATCCTCCTCGGCGTCGCCGCGCTCCGCAACCGGCCCCGCCTGCGCCCGGTAGGCGACGACACGCGCCCGCAGCGCCGAGCGCGGTGCCAGCACGCCGCGATAGACCAGTAGATTTTTGTGCGGCCGAGGAATTAACGCCGCCAGCCGCTCGATGAACGCAAGTGGCTCGTATTCGACGCTGGTGGTTCCGTCATAATACGGCCGCTTCAGTTGCAGCGAGACCTTCCCCTCTGCGGTCAGCGCCAGCCTGTCCTGCGCGATCGCCGGTCGCGCGCAGTAGCGCAGCAGCTGCTCGCGACCCTGGCGGTCGCTGCCGGCGACCACCTCGCCTGCATGCAGGTCAAAGCCGCCATGCTGGGCGTGGCGAGGACGGTCCGGCGAGATCCACGGCGCCTG
>JAOUOP010000075.1 GCA_029880325.1 Myxococcales bacterium
TAGCTCGGGTGGTGCGTCGTTGGGGCTGTAGGCGGTGGGATAGAGCGCCCGTTGCGCACCGGTGCGTCCGGAGGCCGGCTGTCGTGCACCGCAGGGGGCCTTCGGGGGGCATTTGTGGTGCTTGGGGATGGTTCGGCGCTCAAGGGCGGGAAACTCGGACAGGCCGGCGGGCGCTGCGCCGAGGTGCTTCACTCAGGAGTAAGGTCAAGGTGGGTCGGAAATTCCCGGCGCCCGGCGTGAACAGGATGCTGCGCAGCCAGGCCTCGACCCGCAGCTGCGCCCGATACCGCTCCACGCGCTCACCCGCGTAGTGCTCGGCCGCGGCTGCCCAGTCGTCCCCGTCGTCGAGCGCGTCGGAGAGCACGCGTGCGTCGCGCGCAACCATGGACAACCCGCAACCGAAGGTCGGGTCCACCGTGCCTGCGCTATCGCCGAGTAGCACCACGCCACGGCAGTGGGGCCACCGCACCCAGCGGGGAGCGCCCTCGAAGCCGGCCAGCAGACCGGCCGGCCGCGCCTCCTGCAGCCAGTCGGGTTGCTGCTCGAACGCGCGCAGCTGCCCGATGAACGCGTCCTCCGGCGCGCCGGCCCCGAGCGACTGACCGCTCTGGTGGATCACGTAGGAGCGCATGCGCCCACCGGGCAGCGGACGGTCCACGGCGGGTGAACACACCACCACCTTGAGATTGACGCCTGATCGTCATGGACCTGAAAAGCCGTCGGGTTGAGGTCGCAGGCATCGTGCAGGACGCCGACCGTAGGAACCATTATCCCCGGCGCCTGCTATGCTATGCCCCATGGCCGACCCCGAAATCACCCGCCGCGATGCCCTGCGCCTGATCGCCGCCGTCGGCGCAGGAGCGGCCGGCTGCTCTTCGGCAGAATCCCGGCCCGCACCTGTACCCACAGCCGCACCCAAACCCGCGCCCGAGGCCGCCATGTCGATCGACCCCATCCTCGGCGTCGCCCCCCTCGGCTTCCAGTGGCAGACCCGCGATCCCTTTCTTTTCTGCGTGCACCACGACGATCGTTATCCAGAAGGCAACTCACAGTTGGGGCCCGATCCCGCGCTGCTCGCCGGCCGCAAGATGGGCTCGGACTTCGAGATCAAGGATGGCTTTCGCATGTACCACGGTCAGGTCGTGCCCGGTTTTCCCCGCCATCCCCACCGCGGTTTCGAGACGGTGACGATCGTGCGTAAGGGGCTGCTCGACCACTCGGACTCGCTCGGCGCCGGCGCCCGCTACGGCGGCGGCGATGTGCAGTGGCTGACCGCGGGCGCCGGTATTCAACACGCGGAGATGTTTCCGCTGCTGAAGCACGATGCGGAAAATCCGCTCGAGCTCTTTCAGATCTGGCTGAATCTGCCGGCGCGCAGCAAGATGGTGAAGCCCCACTTCTCGATGCTCTGGCGCGAGACCATACCCACGCTCGACAGGCCCGACGCGGCCGGCCGGATGACCAAGTTGACCGTAATCGCGGGTCGCTTCGAGGACACCGAGGCCCCGTCGCCGCCGCCCAATTCCTATGCCTCTGCGCCCGAGAGTGATCTGGCGATCTGGACGCTGAAGATGCAGCCAGGGGCACGCATCACGCTGCCGGGGGCACGGGCCGGCAGCAATCGCTCGCTCTATGTCTTCAGCGGCGCAGGTATCGCCGCTGCCGGACGCGAGCTGGCCGCCGACCGGCACTACGATGTGCATCCGGAGCAACCCTTCGCCATCGAAAACGGCGACGCCGAGAGCGAGATCCTGATGCTCCAGGGTCGCCCCATCGGCGAGCCCGTCGCGCGCCACGGGCCTTTCGTGATGAATACGCGCGCCGAAATCCAGCAGGCCTACGGCGACTTTCGACGCACCCAATTCGGCGGCTGGCCGTGGGGCGTGAGCGATCCCGTGCACGGCCGCGAGCAGCTGCGCTTCGCCCGGCATGCCGACGGCCGCACTGAGCGGCCAGCGTAGAGCACCCTTTTCCGGCCGTCTGCGAGCTGCTACGCCGCGGCCATGACCGCCACAACGCTCTTCGATTTACTCGCCCAGGATCGCCCGGTCGTGGGTCCCGGCGTCTGGGATGCACTCTCGGCGCGCCTGGCCGAACGGGCCGGCCTCGACATGGTCTTTCTCTCGGGCTTCTGCATGTCGGCCACGCAGCTGGGGGAGCCGGACTTCGGGCTGTGGACCCAGAGCGAGGTGCTCGGCACGGCCGAGCGCGTATGTGCGGCGGTGGACTTGCCGGTCATCGTCGACATCGATACCGGCTATGGCAATGCCTTCAACGTCGAGCGCACGGTGCGTTCACTCACGCGCTCGGGTGCCGCCGGTTGCTTCCTCGAGGACCAAGTGTGGCCCAAGCGCTGCGGTCACATGGAGGGCAAGGAGGTCATCGCCCTCGATCAATACCTGCCCAAGCTGCGCGCTGCCCTCAGCGCCCGTGGCGATCGCCCCTTCCACGTCACCGCGCGCACCGACGCCCGCGCCGTGCACGGTCTGGACGCGGCCATCGAACGCGGCCGCGCCTTCGCCGAGGCCGGCGCCGACGCGGTCTTCATCGAAGCGCCGCGCTCGGTAGAAGAACTGGAGCGCATCGCCAGGGAACTCGAAGGGGTGACGCTGGTGGCCAATATGGTCGAGCAGGGCAAGACCCCTCTGCTCGAGCCCGGCGAACTCTACGCCATGGGCTTTTCGCTGATCGCCTTTCCGCTGTCGGGCGTGCTTGCGGCGGCCCACGCCGTCGAGCGCGTCTTTCGGGCGGTCGCCGTCCATGGTAGCAGCGAGCCCTGCGCCCGCGACATGCTGCGCTTCGAGGAGTTCAACGAGCTGGTCGGCTTGACTGCACGCTACGAGGCCGAAAAGGCCTGGCGCGATTGACGCCCTCCAATACCGATTACGCCGCGACGGCCGCGTGCTTGCCGACGGCCTTGCGCAACACGTGGAGATAACTCGGAGCCACTTCGGCGCGCTCGAGCACGCCGGCCGCTTCGAGCATGCGATGGGCTTTTTTGAGGTTGTAGTGGGGCACCGTCATGAAGAGGTGGTGCTCGAGGTGGTAGTTGACGCTGTGGGGGGCGATGAGGAAGCGTAGCCAACCGGGGGCAAGCGTGGTCCGGGTCTGCAGCAGCGGATCGCCCGGGTCGCGCACGCAGGCGTGCTCGGCGATGCTGCGGATGCGCAAGACCACCTGAAAGCCCGTCAGGGCCGGCAGCCACCACACCAGGAGATAGGCCTCGGGGATGCCAGCCAGGGTGGCGCCCGCGAGCATGAGCCCGTTGGTCATCCAAAATCCGCGCAAGTTGACCACGAGGTTTTTCACGGCGCCAAGGAAACCCACGCGCTCGGCGCCCGCGCTGCCGGCCGCGTATTTCAACAGGGCGCGGTGGCGCTTGTAGGCGGTCTGACCGGTCAGGTCGCGGATCATCTTGCGCAGGAAGCTCCTGCCCGTCACGGGCAAGGCCACCGCCAGGCCCAGGTCGGGGTCGCGCTCGGTCCAGGTGCTTCGGTGGTGCTCGAAGTGCACGCGGCGGTAGAGCAACATGTCGGTCATGGTGGGGTAGGCGGTAAACCACTGGCCGATGAAGTCGTTTGCGCGCTTGTTGCGCAGGATGGCGCCGTGGGAGCCGTCGTGCATGAGGATCGCCAGCGCCAGGTGCCGGCCGCTCATGATGGGCCAGACGAGGGCGACGACGAGGGCCGAGGGATGGGCGGCGTAGAGCGCAAAGCAGGCCGCGATCCAACCCCAGGTCCAGGCGATGGCGCCCAGGCCGCGCAGGGGGCTGAGTTTTCGCAACTCGGCCAGCTGGCTGCGGTCGAGGTATCGGCTGGGATCAACTTGCATGCTTATCTCCTGGTTGAGCGACCAGCTCGAGCCCGCGGCTGCCACGGCCCGTGGCGAAGCTCCGCCATAGGCGATGGCCTACGCGGTCGTAGCGCAACATCAGCTCGCTGAGTTCGGCGCGCCCCGAGACGTCCATCAGCTCGGCGGGCAACAGCGGATCCTTGGCCAGCACGGCGATGGCTTCGCCGCCGAGCAAAAAGCTCTGAACCAGGGCCTGTTCGCGCGGCATGGAGTCGAGGCGGTCGAGGCTTTCGCGCAGCGCGGCGATGCTGCGCTCGTAGCCGCGCTGCAGCGCCGACAGCGGCCACAGCTCGGTGGCGAAGTGGGCGGCGAGCCTCGCGCTGGGCCGCTCGAGGCCGAACAGCTCGGCCTGCTCCGAGAGCCCCAGGGAAAGGAGCCGCTCGCTCAGTCCATCGATGCAGGCGCTGAGGTTGTCTGGACGCACCCACAGCCCGGGCCACCCCTCGCAAAAACCCAGCTGCGACAGCGCCTGGAGCGAGCTGCGACGGGCCGCGCGCTCCAGGCTCGATGGCAGCACCACAGCAAGCCAGCCGCCCGACCAGGGACGCACGCGGGCTTCGCCGCTGCGCCACTGCTCCACGTGGCGATTTTTGGCCTGCGCCGCCGAGCCCAGCCGGTAGGAGCCGCGCTCGTCGCTCTGCAACAGGCCGTCGGATACCAGGCGCGTGACCGCGACGCGCACAGCGTTGCCCTTGAAGCCGAAGAGCGCGCCGGCTTCCACCAGACGCTGCACCGCGATCGCGCGCTCGGGGGTCACCCGCACCAGGTTCAGCACGACGCGACGCGGGGTGATGGTGCTGCCTGGCATGGAGACTTATTACTTGAATGGCTCCGAAGCGTCAAGACCAGTAATATTCAACGGCGCAGCCCGGCGCCGAGCCCCCGGCGGAACCCGACGCGGAGCGGCCCGACCCGAGCTACTCGGCCGCTCCCTCTTCCAGACCCAGGCGCTTGCGAGCGGCCTTGTTGCCGTAGCGCATGGCCTGGGTCCAGGCGGCCCTGGCGGCGTCGGCGTTGCCCGCCAGCTGGTGGGCATCGCCCAACAACAGCTGATTGTTGGAGCGATTGGGCTGCACTTCGACCAGCCGCTTGGCCCAGCGCAGCGCCTGCTCGGCATTCTTCCTGCGCAGGTGGATGCGCGCGATATGGGCCATCGCCAGCGGGTAGCGGCGGTTGTACTCCAGCGCTTTCTCGTAGGCCGCAAGCGCCTCGTCGAGCCTGCCCAGGCGCTTGAGATCCACGGCCGACTTCACCAGCTCGCGGGCCTTTTCGGCGCGCTCGGCAACCTCGGCGGCGAGCCCGTTGGAGTCGGGAGCAGCGGCGGCCGGCGCGGCTTCGGGCGCTTCGGGTTCCTCGGGCGCTTCGGGTTCCTCGGGCGCTTCGGGTTCTTCGGGCGCTTCGGCGGCCTGCTCCTGCTCCGCCGCTTCGGGCTCTTCGGCGACGACCTGCGGCTGCTCCGCCAGCTCGGGCTCAGCCGGCGCCTCGGCCACCTCATCTGCCGGCTCGGCCGCGGCTACGGCCTCGGCGGCCGGGACATCGGGCGGCGCCGCTGCAACTTCCACCACAGCGGGCGCGGCGGCGGGCGGCTCGGCCGCGGTGACTTCGCCGGGCGGGTTCGGAGGCGGCGCCGGGGTGGGCGCAACGGGCGCGACCTCCTCGACTGCGACCTCCGTGCCCGGCAAGGAAAGCAGGCCCTGGGAAATCGCGGCCGCGACCGCGCCAACGACGAGTCCGAGAGCCACAAGTAGCCACAACCAACCGCGACGGCCGCCCTCGGCCGCGGCGGCAGCGCCGGCCGGCTGCGGCGCCCGCTCCTGCTGCGCGGCGGTGGCTTGCGGCCGCTCGGCCGTGACCCCGGCAGGCCGCCGCTTCGCCCTGGCTTTGGCCATCTTGCGCTCCGGCATGGCCGGAGGCTGCTCGACCGACGGCTCCCCGGCGGTGGTTTCGCCGGCGCCCGCGGGTGACAGTGCCATGGCCCGGGCGCGCGGCGCGGGCGGCTCCATGTCCACCACTGTCGCAGCTCCTGCCAGCTCCGCGTTCGAGAGCGGGTCCGACGGCCCGGGCACGGGCGGCGACGCGACTGCGGAGGAGACGTCGACAAAGCCGTCCTCGAGGCCATCATCGGCGGCCGGCGGGGCCGCCCCCGCAGCGCCAAAGTCCACGCCCAGATCCTCGGCGAAGTCCAGGCCGAGTCCACTCTCGAGGTCGACGGCCAGGTCGCGAGCCAGGTCCGGGCGCGCCTGCAGCGACGAGGGCGCCAAGGTCGCGGCGAAGCCCAGGTCGGCCGCCGAACGGGTGGCGACGGGTGCGGCGGCTTCCGCGACCACCGGCTCCGGCTCTGCGGCCGCCATGGCCGCAGCGGCAAAAGCGATGGCTTCGGGCTCGAGCTCGGTGGTGAGGATGTTGGGCGCCGCCGTGGGTGCCAGGGAATCTCGGGTTGTGGGCTCAGCCGGCGCTGCTGGCTCAGCTGGCTCAGCCGGCGCTGCTGGGGCAACCGGAGCGACCGGTGCAGACGCCGGGAAGAAGGCCGACTGGGGTGCCGACCTCGCCGGCCCGCCGGCGGAAAACGCCGACGCGGGCGCCGCGACGGGCGCGCGGGCGGGCGCTGTGGCCGGCGTAGCAGCGGCGGGCGCCACGGGAGCGGGCCTGGCAGCCGCAGCGGTGGGCGCCGCCGGACGCCGCGCGACCGGACCAAAGGCGCTGGCCGCGCTCATGGCCACGCGCGAGGCGTCGATGGGCTCAGCCCGGGCGTCGGGCGCCGGCTGCGCCGCAGACCCACTGCCGAAGAAGCTGCCCGAGACCGCGCGGGCGGGGCTCGGCGCTGAACCCCCCGGCGGCGCACCAACTCCAGCGATGCCCATCATCGTGCCCTTCACTTCGAGTTTGGCCCGGCGCGAGGGCTGGGCCGTGGCGACCTTGCTGGCGGTGGCTGCCGCGGCGGAGGGAGCCAAGGGGCGCGGCGCGGTGGGCGCGGGCGCGGTGGGCGCGGGCGCGGCGGTCCTCGGACGGGGAGGGCGCGGCGCGCTCGAGGGCGGCGGCGCGGCGCCAGCAGTCGGGGGCGCCTGCATTCCGATCATGGTGCCCTGGGGCCGCGCACGACGGCGCGAGGGCTTCGTTCCCTTGGGACGCTCTGGCTCATCGCCGGCCAAGACAAGCCTCCTGACGAGCCGAGGTGCAGCGAATGCAGTGGGGCCCGAAACCGACCCGTGTCACAACGCGGCAGCGGGCTGCCGTTTGCACCTTCGCATTCATTTCGCTCGCCGTGCATCGATCGTACCCGATCGACGCACCCTTGCCCAAGCCTCGTTGCGACCCGGCCTGTCCGAAAATGCACAGCAATAACTAACAGCTATTTCAGCAACTTCACCATGCGCTGATGTGGGATACCCACTTCGATGAAGGGCTCGCCCTCGGCCCGATAACCGAGCTTCTCGTAGAACCCCAGGGCGGTCTCGCGCGCGTTGAGGTAAATGCGCCCGACACCGTCGCTGCGCAGTCGCCCTTCGAGGTGCGCGATCATGCGACGACCCAGACCATGTCGTTGATGTGGGAGATCTACCGCCATCTGGTAGAGCTTGCCCGCCCCCTGTGACTCGGCGAAGAAGAGCACGCAGCCGATCACCTCCGGCTCGGCCGACTCCGCTGCGATTTGACCCAGCGCCAAGAGGTGCAGGCTGCGGTCCTCAAAGGCAAAGAGCACGTCTTGCTCGCCAAGCCCCAGCGGATCGCGCAATACACGAAAGCGCAGCTGGCGCTCGGCGGCGATCAGGGCGTCGTCCGGCGCCACGAAGCGAAGCTCGATGTGCGGGGCCGCCATCGCCGCCTCAGCGCGCCGAATCGACGTGATTGCCGAGATCGAGGATCTCGGTGAGCTTCAGCAGGCAAGCGGCCACCTTCTCGTAGAATTTCACCTCATGGCCGACGAGATGAAAGTTCGGATGGCCCTGCCAGATCTCGCGCAACGCCTTGTCGAGCTTGCGCGCCTGGGCCGGCGTCTCCACGCGCATCGGGTTTTCGCCGGGATAGGTCGTCTGGTCGTAGGCCGAGGTCTCCATGAAGATCACGGCGTCGTAGCGGCGGTATTCGCTCTCGAGTGTCGTGCCCATGGCGCCCAAAAAACGCGCCAGACCGCCGGGCCAATAGGCGGCGCCGTCGAGCCCACCGCGATCACAGATGTGGGGCACGCCGGGCTTCTCGATGGCGTAGATGCCTTCGAGGGATCGCTGCACGGTGAAGATCGCCTGCTGCACCAGGCGCTTGCCGGCCGCGTCGCCGGGACGCGGAAAGCCGCCGGAAAAGAGCGTCGTGGCCGCCTCCGGAATCACCGTCACCCGCGGCTCCAGATGCCGTCGCAATACGTCGAGCACGGCCGTCTTGCCCGCCGCCGGCCCGCCGGTGAAGACCACCCGCTGACTGGCCGGCGGCACGCTGGCTAGCTTTGGCACCGGTTTTGGATTCTTCTTATCCGCCATCACGCCCTCCTGCGCAGGGTCTCGATCACCAGGGGCCCCGGCTCCCTGCGCGCGCGGCCGATGCCATAGGCCGCGAGCAAGTCGGCCCGCACCCGCTGCAAATCGCTCCGCGACGCCAGGTGCAGCTCCGCCAGGACCTCTCCACGCTTGACGCGATCGCCGCATTTTTTATGCAGCACAAAGCCCACCGCCGGGTCGACGTCCTGATCGGCCCGGCTGCGCCCGGCGCCGATGCGCACCGCGAGCTGGCCGATGGCGAGCGCGTCGAGCTCTTGCACATGGCCGCTCGCGGGCGACTCGATTGTCTCGATCACGCTAGCGCGCGGCAGTCGATCGGGCTCGGCCACCACACGCCCGTCGCCGCCCTGGGCTGCGCACAGGCGCTCCATGGCAACCCGGGCCCGACCGCTGTCGATCGCCTCGGCCATGGCGCGCTCGGCGGCGGCGCGCCGCGTGAAAAGTCCACCAGCGCGCAGCATTTCATAACCCAGTGTCATGGTGCACTGGAGCAGATCCTCGGGGGCGCGCCCCGACAGCAGCTCGAAGGCCTCGCGCGTCTCCAGGGCATTGCCGACGCACTTGCCCAGGGGTTGGTCCATGGCGGTGATCACGGCGGTGACCTTGGTGCCGGCGTGGCTGCCGACCTGGACGATGGAGCGGGCCAGGGCCCGTGCATCCTCGAGCTTCTTCATGAAGGCGCCGCGCCCCACCTTGACGTCGAGCACCAGGGCATCGAGGTCCTCGGCCAGCTTCTTGGACAAAATACTGGCGGTGATCAGCGGAATCGACTCCACCGTGGCGGTCACGTCGCGCAGAGCATAGAGGCGGCGGTCGGCGGGCGCCAGGTCGGCGGTCTGGCCGATCATGGCAAAGCCGTACTTCTGCACCAGTGACTGAAAGCGGCGCAGGGGCAGGTCGACCTCGAAACCATCGATCGCCTCGAGCTTGTCCAGGGTGCCGCCGGTATGGCCGAGGCCGCGCCCGCTGATCATGGGCACCGCCAAGCCGCAGGCGGCCATCAGCGGCGCCAGGCATAGCGAAACTTTGTCGCCGACGCCGCCGGTGGAGTGCTTGTCGACCTTGGGGCGCGTGCACCTTGAGAGATCGGCACAGCGCCCGCTGTCGCGCATGGCCAGGGTCAAGGCCGCCGTCTCCCTGGGGCCCATGCCGCGCAGCAAGACCGCCATGGCAAAGGCGCTCATCTGGTAATCGGCGACTTCACCTGAAGTGAAAGCCTCGACGAGCCAGCGGATCTCCTCGTCGGATAGCTCCTGGCCGTCGCGCTTGGCGGCGATCAGGGCGGGGGCAGCAAAGGCCTTCGCCGCGATTTTTTTTGCCCGGCGACGTGTCATGTCCCGCGCTTGGTCCTGCGGCGCGTCCGCCGTGAACCGCCGCGCTCCTTGCGCGCGCCGCCCTTGTTGCGCTTGTCCCCCTGGCCCGCGGGGGCGCGCCCCCTGCGGCGCCCGCGGGGCTCGCCCAGCGGCTCGAGCGTGCCCCCGGCTTCCACCGTGGGAAGCCCGACCACCGTGGCCAGAATCTTGCGTTGAACGATCGAGACCTCTTCGATGCGCACCGTCAGGCGGTCGCCCAGGGCATAGCTGTGACCGCTATGGCGTCCGACCAGGCGCACGCCGTAGCGGTCGAGTTCGTAACGATCGCCCGGCAGCGACACCGCCCGCACCTGCACGTCGACGAAGGGCGCATCCAGGGTGGCGAAGAGCGCGAAGTCCGACAGGCCGCTGATCAAGGCTGGAAACGTCTCTCCAATGCGCTCGCGCATCAAATAGGCGCCGTAGAGATTGACCACGTTGCGCTCCAGGCCCATGGCCTTGCGCTCGCGCGTGCTGGACTGGGCGGCCTGGGCGGCCAGCCGCTCGAGCAGGCCGCGTTCATCCACGCGCGCGCCGCGGGCCAGCTGGCGCACGATGCGGTGCACCGCCAGGTCGGGGTAGCGCCTGATGGGCGAGGTGAAGTGAAGGTAGTGCTTGGAGGCCAGGCCGAAGTGCCCAATGTCGTCGGTCTGGTAGACCGCCTGCTGCATCGCGCGCAGCAGCAGATAACCCATGGTTCCGGCGTGGGGACCGCCCTCAAGCTTGCGCAGGAGCTTCGACAGCTGCTTGGGATCCTCGGCCGCCTCATTGCTGATGTCGAAGCCGAGCGCCCGCGCAAGCTCGCAAAAGGACGCGATGCGATCGGCGTCGGGCGTGCCGTGCACGCGGAAGATGGCCGGCAAACCGCGGCGCGAGAGATCGGAGGCGACCACTTCGTTGGCGAGGATCATCAGCTCCTCGATCAAGCCGTAGGCCCGCGCCACGCCCGGATCCCGACGCGAGCGCACGATGTCGCTGGGCTCAGCGCTGTCGGCGTCGATGCGGACCCGGGCCTCGGGCAGCTCGAATTCCATCGCCCCGCGGCGACGGCGCTTGGCGCGCAGGCGTTCGGAGACCTCGAGCAGAACCTTCAGCATCGGCTCATGGCCACGGGTGGCAGCCTGGGCAGGCGCCGTCTCGCTCAGCCCCAGGGCGCGGGCCACGCCCTCGTAACTCAGACGCGCAGCCGAGCGCATCACGCCCTCGATGAAGCGGTGGCGACGCACGGCCCCGCGCTCTGAAAGCTCGACCTCCACCGCCAGCGTCAGCCGATCGCGCTGGGGCACCAGCGACGCCAGGTTGCTCGACAGCGCCTCGGGCAACATCGGAATCGCACGCGTCGGCAGGTAAATGGTGCAGCCGCGTTCCAGGGCCTCCTGGTCGAGGGCGCTGCCGGCCGGCACGTAATGGGAGACGTCGGCGATGGCCACCACCACGCGGTAGCCGCCGTCCTCGAGGCGCTCGGCGAAGACCGCGTCGTCGTGATCGCGAGCGTCGGCCGGGTCGATGGTCAAGAGCGGCAGCGAGCGCAAATCCTCGCGCGCGGCCTTGTCGCGGCGCAACACCGCGCGCGGCAGGGCCTCGGCCTCGGCCACCACCTCGGGCGCGAAATCTTCGACCACGCCCTCTTCCAAAAGCAACCTGCGCTCCTCGAAGCGCAAAAGCTCCTTGGCGCCGAAGGTCTCCACGATCTCGACTTCGAGTTCGCCGCCCGGATGCTCCGGATAGCCCACCACCTGGGCGATGGCGCCGGTGCCGGTGGCTGCGCCCTTGGGAAGATCGCCGCGCACCCGCAAAGGCATGGTCAGCCGCTCGTCGTCGGGTTCCAGCACGGCGCCGGCACGCGTCAGCCGCAGCTGCCCGCCCACGAAGCGCCGGGCCCGCTCCAGCACCTCCAGCACGCGCCCATCGAGGCCACGCGGGCCCATCTTGCAGCGCACCGCCACGCGATCGCCGTGCAGGGCGCCGCCCAGGGCCGCTGGCGGAATAAAGACATCGAGCTTCTCACCCTTGGTCATCACGAAGCCGAAGCCGCGCGGATTGAGGCTGAGCGTGCCCTCGCGCAGCCCGCGCGAGGGGCGCCGGGATTTGCGCTGGCTGGAGGCCGGCGGCTGCGAGTCACCGCCGGAAACGCTGGCTGAAGCCGCCTCGGCCGCACGCACGGCGCGCTCGCCGGCATGGCGATAGCGACCGCCGGGTAGGCTGCGCAAAAGGCCCTGAGCGCAGAGGGCCTCGAGTTCACCGATGAGCTCACCGAGCTCCTCCCGGGGCAGCCCCAGGCGACCGCGGATTTCGGAGACGTGCAGCGCCCGGGACTTGCGCTTGCGCAGCACCTCCAGGATACGCGGCCTGGGGTCGGAGCGCGGCCTGCGGGAATCGTGGGTGGTCACAGTGTTTGAAATGGGAGGCTGCCTGGACGGGACATCGCCGACATCGGGCCGCTTTCGGCGACCGACGCCGATCGCCGGGAGTATATCGCCAACCGCCACCGAAAGCATGGAAAGGGCCCGCGATCCGAACCTTCCGGAGCTTCAAGTCTCAACGCACAGGGTCGATGGTCGGCAAGCGCAGGACCGGCAACCGTGCCCGCTCGAAACCGGCCATGCTGCCTCCGGCGAGGCTGGCAAGGCCCGGCCCAGCTCGGACCACAAGGGGACAAGACGCAGCGACTCGATACCCCGGCTTCAGCCCCATCGGCCGCAGGGGCCAGGCTTTTCGCTCCACCCACGCCCCCGCTGCCGGCGCGGGCTCGGCCGCGCACGGGCGCCAGACGGAGGCCAGTCTCCCGAGCTTTGCTTCAATCCGGCGACTCGAGCTTGCACAGGTCGTCGCAGCCGTCACCCTTGACGACGTTTCCGTCGTCACACTCCTCGCCCGCGTCTTGCTGCACCTCGGCGTCGCCGCAGCGCGGTCCGAGCACACAGGCCAGGGTGCAACGGCCGTAGCCCTCGGCGTTGTCTGCCCCCTCGTCGCACTGCTCCCCGAACAGACCGTCGGTCACCTCGTCACCGCAGAACGAAGGCTTGCTGCAGCCGGGCGCGCAACCATCGCCCTGGGCGTCGTACGGGGTCAGGTTCACCCCGTCATCGCAGCTCTCCTCACCGGAATCGACCTTGCCGTCACCGCAGAACGGCCCACGCAGACACGTCGACGTGCAGCCACCGTAGCGGCCGTCGTTGATGCCGTCGTCGCAGCGCTCGTCGCCAGCCACGATGCCGTCTCCGCAGTCGGTCTGGCACTGGCTCCGAGCCGCCACGAAGCCATTGAGCGTGAGGTTAAAGTTCGAGGCGTCGGTGTGGCGCTCGGCGTGGAAGAGGGCGATTTCGTAGATCTTACCGACCTCCAACCCATACGCCGTGGCACTGGCCGCATCGAGGGTCACGCTGCCACTGACCTGGGGATGGAGGCCACCGAGGTCGACCACCAGCTTGCCATTGATGAAGACCCAGACGTCATCATCGCCAGAGAAGCTCAGCACCTCGTCACCGCGGTACTCGAACCAGTAGCGAACCTCGGTGGTGAAACCAAAGTTGTGTTGGCCACCGACATTGGCCGTGGCGGTATTTTCCTGTCCGCTCGCCACGAAGCCGCGCCCATCGAAGGGAAAGAAGCTCGAGTCCGGAAAATAGTAACTGTCGTCGGGCTGGCGAGACAGCGACAGACGCTCGACCACGGTGAGATTCACGCCGGGCGTGTCCCGGTACCACTGGTCGAAATTGGTCTGGTCGGTGAGCTGCTGCCCGTGGGGGCAGCTACCCCCTCCATCGGCGTCGCAGTTGTCGGCGTAGACCGGCTTGCCGTCGGCGCCCAGGTCGGTCAGGACCAGATTCGTGGTGGCTGAGCTTCCACCGAAGGTCTGGAAGTCCGGGTGGCGCGAGTTGCCGGCGGCGGGAAGCGAAATCATGTCCCGATAGGTCACCGCCACCTCGAGGGTGTCGGGCAGCGCACTCTCCACCAGGGAACACCGGTAGCCGGGCTCCACCTCACAGCTCGAGCTGCAGCCATCGCCGTCGAGGGTGTTGCCGTCGTCACAGGCTTCGGCATCGCTCGGCAGGCGAAGGCCGTCCCCGCAGGCCGACTTGCAGACGCCGGCGCTGCAGTCGGGTTCCACCTCGCAGAAGGGATTGCAGCCGTCGCCGACCACCTGGTTGCCGTCGTCGCAGGGTTCGCTGCCCTCCTTCATGCCGTCATTGCATACGGTCAGGCGACAGCCTTGACCGGCCACGTCGCAGGCGTAGCCGGGCTCGACACGGCAGGCAGCCGAGCAGCCATCACCATCGGTCGGCGTCCCATCGTCATCCTCGCACTGCTCCTTACCCGCGATGACACCGTCGCCGCAGGCGGCCGCCTCGCAGCCGGCGCCGGCCACCGGGCAGCTCCAACCGGCCTCCAGCGCGCAGCTCCCATCGCAGCCGTCGCCGGGGGCCGTGTTTGCGTCGTCGCAGGTCTCCGCACCGGAGACGCGGCCGTCACCACAGCTCACCGTCGACTCACAGGCCCGACCGGGCGCGACGCAGGCGAAGTTGGCCTCGACCGCATCACATCCAGCCGAACAGCCGTCGCCGCCCGCGCTGTTGCCATCATCGCAGACCTCACCGGGCTCGATCACACCGTCGCCGCAGCCACCGGACTGGCCCGCGTCTTGCGCTGCGTCGGCTTCGCCCGCATCGGCCACGGCGGTCGCCGCGTCACCCTCCACCGGCATCGCCGCCGCATCGATGCCCATGGCACCGGCATCGTCAGCGCCGGCACCGCGCCGTGGCTCCTGGGAGCGGCGGTCTCGGATGGTGTCACTGCTGCAGGCGATGGGCAGCCAGGCCAGCAGCAGCCAGCCGAACTTCGCCATTGCCCACGCACCGGTGACAGGGGTGGTAGCTCGCACACCCCGATCCTACCGCAGCGAGCCAGTCTGCGTCACCTGTTGCGGGATAGGCGTATCCCGCGCAGCCACCTAGAGCGCTGATCGGTTTGAAACCAGCGTAACTTCGCGGGTTTAGCCGGCCAAGGCACCGGCGAAAGACTCGCTCGCGCGCCGCCGGGCAATGCCGATAGATACCGCGAATGGAACACACTCACCCCTGTGCTCGACCGGACTCGCCTCCACGTCGATGCCCACGTCCTCGGACTCCGTGCAGCAAGGGTTCGCCCGGGACGCCGGCTCCTACTTCGGCTATCCTCCAGCCGTGGACCGTCCGTACACCTTTTTCGACCTAACCAACAGCATCTGCGCAACCTGTCTGCGCAAGGTCGAAGCGAAGCTCGTGCTTCAGGAGGGGAGGATTTTCATGCTCAAGCGCTGTCCCGAACATGGGCCCCAGCGCGTGCTGATCTCGACCGATGAAGACTTCTACAAGCTGCAGCGTTCTTTCTTGAAGCCCGGGCAGCTGCCGCTCAAGTTCAACACGCCCTTTGCTCACGGCTGCCCCTACGACTGTGGGCTATGCCCGGATCACGAACAGCATAGCTGCATCGCGCTCGTGGAAATCACCGATCAGTGCAATTTGAGCTGCCCGGTATGCTTTGCAGATTCCTCGCCGAGCCGCACCACCCACCGTTCTCTCGAGCAGGTCGAGCGCATGCTCGATCGCGTGGTCGCGAATGAAGGCGAGGCCGACGTCGTGCAGATCTCGGGCGGCGAACCGAGCGTGCACCCGCAGTTGATGGAGATCCTGGCGGCGGCGCGCGAACGGCCGATCAAGCACCTGATGCTAAATACCAACGGCATCCGCATCGCCCACAGCGCTCGCTTCGCCGAACAACTCGCACGGTGGATGCCGCGCTTCGAGATCTACCTGCAGTTCGACTCGCTGCGGCCTGAGCCCTACCGCGTACTGCGCGGCCAGGATCTACTCGAGGACAAGCTCCAGGCGCTCGAGCGGCTGAACGCACTCGGCCTGTCGACGACGCTCGTCACCACGGTCAGGCGCGGCCTCAATGACGACGAGCTCGGCGACATCGTGCGCTTCGCCCTCGACCAGCGCTGCGTGCGCGGCGTGACTTTCCAGTTGGTGCAGGACGCGGGGCGGAACCAGGACTTCGACCCGGCCGAGCATCGGCTCACGCTGAGCGAGGCGCGCCACAGGCTGCTCGCGCAGCATCCTCTGTTCTCATCGGAGGACCTGATCCCGGTGCCGTGTCATCCCGATTGCCTGGTGATGGCCTACGCGCTGAAGCTGGGCGATCAGGCGGTGCCGCTATCCGGGCGCATCGACCCCGAGGCGATCTTGCGCGGCGAGCGGAGTACGATCATGTACGAGGGCAGTCGGCCCATGCGGCAGCAGCTGGTCGAGCTATTTTCGACCGGCCATTCGCCCGACGCACAGGCCGACAAGCTGGGTCAGCTCCTGTGCTGCCTGCCGCAGCTG
The DNA here is from genome assembly GCA_029880325.1 of Myxococcales bacterium. Taxonomy (GTDB): domain Bacteria; phylum Myxococcota_A; class Polyangia; order Polyangiales; family JAFGIB01; genus JAOUOP01. Next base: position 16,060 of record JAOUOP010000075.1, read on the forward strand.
GACCTCCGGGGTGAGCTGACGTACGAGAACGTCTTTCGCGTGCTGATGGTGAAGTTTCTCGACCCGCACGACTTCGACGTCCGCAGCGTCAAACGCGCCTGCGTCCACATTGTGCATCCCGACGGCCGCTTGATCCCGTTCGACACCTACAACCTTTTCTATCGCGATGCCCGCGAGCAGCGGTTGCTCTCTCTGCGCGCGCCAGGCAGTGCCGTACCCTTGAGCCGGCAGGGAGCCTAGTCACCTGTGTCGGTAGTTCTGGGTAAAACTCGGCGAGCAATCGGCGGCCCTCGGCGTGGCGAATCGACGGAGGACATACAGGGTATATTCGAGGAGATAGCCCGAAGGGCGGTCGACGCGGCGAGGGCCGTCGAGGGCCGTCGAGTTTTACCCAGAACTGCCGACACAGGTGACTAGCCTTGCAGGAAGCATCCGAGCTGCTCCGCCAACACCGCGTCGCAATTACTGCGCTCGCGAGCTGCTGGGCCCTGTCGGAGCTGCTGTGGATGCATGTGCGCCGAGGCCGCGGACATGGGATGGAGTCGCTCGCCAACGTCGCGATCTATGTCGGCGACGTGCTGGTGCGCATCGGCACCTGGCCGCTGCGCCTTGGGCTGTTCGCGCTCGTGTACACGCTATCGCCGTTCCGTACCCCTGCCACGGTGGCGAGCGCGCTCACCTGCTATCTCGCCGTCGATCTGCTGCTGTATTGGTACCACCGCCTGCTACACGAAACCGCCCTCGGCTGGGCCCTGCATTCGGTCCACCACAGCGGACGCGGCTTCAACCTCTCACTCAGCGTTCGCGCGAGCTGGCTATTGCGCGCGTTCGACGACATCGTCTACTTGCCGCTCGCCCTGCTCGGCTTCGAACCCTTGCTCGTGCTCTCGCTGATCACCTGGAATCGCTCCTCGCAGTACTGGGCGCATACCGAGATGATCGGCCGCCTCTCGTGGATCGACCCCTGGCTCAACACACCGTCGAACCATCGCGTGCATCACGCAGTCGCGCGCGGCGGGCCCAGGGCCAACTACGGCTCGAACTTCATGCTGTGGGATCACCTCTTCGGAACCTACCAGCGCGAGACCGCGGCCGACGCCCGGCTCGATTGTCACGCCGAGTACGGCACCGATGCCGGAGACCTCGGCAGCAACCCGATCACGATTCAGCTCGCGGGGATACACGCCTATGTTCGCACCAGGCGCACACTCTGAAGGGCGTCTATCACCAGGCGTTCGCGCCGCCTACGTCGCGTGGTTTGCGCTCTGGTTGCTGGTCTACCTGGACTATTTCGGGTGGTCGTTTCTGCTGTGGTTTTGCTGCATGGCAAACGTGTACGCGTTCGTCGGGTGCCTCACCGGAGGCACCCTGTGGTTTTCGCTCGCCGCAGTGACGGCGCTCGGCGTGCATGTGGTGTATGCGTTGGACTTCGCCGCGGCGCTCGCGCAACTGCCGTCGCTGGGCGCGACGGACTACATGTTCGACCCGACGCGACCACTGCTCGTGCGCGGACTTTCCCTCTTTCACCTGTGGATGCCGTGCCTGCTCGGGTACGCCATCCTGAAGCTGGGCTACGATCGCCGCGCGTTCGCGATTCAGACGACCGTGGCATGGTGCGTGCTTCCCGTGTGTTATTTGGCGTTCGACCCGAGCCTCGACACCAACGACGCGATTTTCCCGCTGGTGCACGGGCACCCTTTCGATCGCGACTTCAACATCAACTGGGTTCATGCCTTCTACGACCGTCCCGATGCCCATGCCGATACGGGGCGCCTGTGGTCGGTGATGTTCGGCTACCCGCTTCTATTTCAACTACCGGTGCATCGAGCGCTGCTCGCGCTCACGCACCGGCCTGGCGCAGTCGCCACGGCAGCGGCGCTGCCCGGGCATGCGGAGGTGCGATGAACTTTGCAGACCAGATACGCAGCATTTTGCCGTCGCTTTTGGTGCTGAGCGGCGTCTTCTATTTCATCAACGCCGCCTGCTTCCGGAACAACGACGAAGCCGACAGCTTCGCCCCCTCCTTCGTCTGTTCGTCGCCGGGCAGTAAGATGGCGCCAGGGGGCGCGCAGCTGAGCTTCGTCGAGCCCCGCGACGGCTCCGAGATCTCGGGAGCGCTGCTCGACGGGGCCGTGATCGTGCCCGTGCGCTTCGCCGTGGCCGGCGTGATGCTCACGGCTTCGGCGGAGTGCCTGCCGGGCAGCGGCGCGGTCGCCCTAGTAGCCGCCCCGGAGGACCCAGGTTGCGGTAGGCTCTTGCAGACGCGCTTTACCGCTGCGGAGGCCAACATCGGGCTTGTGCCGGGAGACTACAGGCTCACGGCGAAGTTGGTGGATCAGGACGGCTTCGCGTTTACGCCCGAGGTTACCGCCTCGACACGCGTGCGCGTGCGTGACTCCGGGTCGGACGGCCAGGTGGCTGCCGACGCGGGGGTTCCGCCATGCGCGTTATGAAGGGCGCGCACGCCGGCACGGGCGTCGCGGCGACGACCGCACTCGCCTGGGCATCGGTTTTCATCATGCGGTGCTACCGGCCATGAGCGAGCTGCTGACCGCAGCGCGCGAGCACCCCCTGTTCGCACACCGCGAAACCATGCTCTACGTCGCGTTCTCGCTGATGGCAGCCGAGATCGTGGTGTTGTCGCTGGGCTATCGGGCGCGCTACCAGACCGGCTTGATGCTCTCGACCAGCGCGATGTGGATCGTCGAACAGGGTGGGCGCTTCGTAATGTATCCGCTGCGGCTGCTGGTTTTCCTCGCGATGGCCGAGCTTGCGCCGAGCTGGCTTTCCGTTGGGTTTTCGAGGGCACTTTTGGGACCCGGGGCCACCCTCGCGCTTGCCTACCTGTGCGTCGACTTTCTCTATTACTGGAAACATCGACTATTGCATCGCCTCGATCTGGGCTGGGCGCTCCATGCGGTGCACCACAGCAGCGACGACTTCAACCTGATGGCGGCGCTTCGGCTCGGCTGGGTCCAGCGCTACCTGGACGATTTTTTCTACCTGCCCCTGTGCCTGCTCGGTCTTCCCCCGGTGGTCGTGCTGCTCGCCGTGGAACTCAACCACGCGTCACAGTTTTGGTGTCATACCCGCTGCATCGGCCGTCTTGGCCTGCTCGATCGTCTGATCAACACGCCGAGCAACCACCGCGTCCATCACGCGCACACCCGCGCCCTTGCCGACCACAACTACGGCTCGACCCTGATGTGCTGGGATCGATGGTTCGGAACCTACGCGGCCGAGCCCGAGGGCGGAGTGCCGACATTCGGCGTGGAGCAGGGGCCCGTGGGGCTGAACCCGCTGCGCATCCAGCTAACCCCGCTTTTCCTCTACCTGCGCGGGCTGCGCACCTCGCAGGTAGACGCCCACAGCTAGAGCCGTGAGCACAGCGAGCACGAGCCAGGGCCGCACCCACGGTCCCGCCAAGAGCACGGCCAGGGCGGCATAGAACCCGCCCCGATCGAGCGGGGCCGGCATGCGCTCGAGCCGCAGCGTCAGCAGCGCCGCGGCCAGTCCAGCGTAGAAGAACATGCCGAAGCTGCTTCCGGTTACCACAAACAGCAGGCCGTGAAAGCAGACCACAAGCGGAACCGTCGCCGTGGAACCAAGCGCGTAGCCGAGCGCGATCGAAAGTTCAACGCAGATCACGAGGGCTGAGCAAGCGACGGCGAGCCACGGGTGCACAGGTAGCTGCGCCGACAACGCGCAGGCGAGCGGTAGCTGCGCGCCCGCATCCCAGCCGGGCGACCATAGCTCCCCCACGCGACACAGGCCCTGGCTGAAGCTGCGCAGGAAGGTGCCGTCGCGCCAGTCCGCGTCGATCCACTTGTCGATCCCGGCCGCGGCGTAGACCACCGCGAGCTGCAGTCGCGCGAGCGCTTCGCCGCCGAGCGCGAGCATCCCCAGGATGGCGGCACAAAACAGCCGATTGTTTGAGAATAACGGCTGATCGCTCAGGGATAGGAGGACGACCGTGCTCGCCAGCAGCACGCAGCCGGACCGCGTGAAGCGGCTGCAGACGATGGTCAGGATTGCCAGCAGCTGCAGCACGATCATCAGCTGCGGAAACAGTGACGCCTCGATGAGCGGAACCCCGAGGCCGAAGAACGGCACCGGCTCACCGCGGAGATAGACGACTTGCCCGGTCGCGAGCCAGAGCACGGCGATGAGCTTCGAGCACAGGACGGCGCTGCGATCGAGTTCCGGGTGATCGAGCTGCAGCGCGCGGCCAAGTGCGTAACCGCCGGCTATGGCGCGAAGGTCCACGTGCGCGCCTCCCCATCGTTGACCCTGTAGCGCAGCGTGACCTCGGCACGCTCTGGGGGCGGCAGCGAGCGCTCGCGCCAGACGATCGAATCGATCACGTGCGCGGCGGCGTTGAGTTCCCAGTGCTGCCCGCGCGTGGAGTCGAAGAAGGCGTTTCGCCGTCCGTAGCGCACCGACAGTGCGCGCGCGTCGAGCGGTCGCCCCGCGACGCGCGCCTCGATGCGATAGAAAACGTGCTCGTGGAGCGGTGCCCAGCAGAAGTAGCGGCGCTCGCCGGTCTGCGCGTACACAAACCACGCAAGCTGCAGCAAAAGCAGCGCCCGCCCGACCGCCACTCGAGTCACCGGCCGACACCGATCGGTAGCGCTCGGCGCTGGTGCACGATGGCGGCGCTGAGCGCCGCGATGGCGAGCACGCACGCGATCTGCACGGCGCTCACCGGCCCGGCGAAGACGCGCGGATCTCCGCGCAGAGGATCGAGCGCCAGGCGGATCAGGGCATAGCCGATCAGACACAGCTTGAAGCGCTCGCCGGCCGGGGCGACGCGAGTGCGCAGCGAGAACATGCCAGCGGCGAGCAAAAGGTCGAGCGCGACCTCGTAGAGCTGCACCGGGTGGCGAGCCGCGCCGGCCATGTGCACCGACAGAAGACCCTCGTGGGGGACGCCATAACAACAGCCGGCCAAGAAGCAACCCGTTCTGCCGATCGCGAGCGACAGCGGCAGCGCGATCGCCAACACATCGCCGGTCGATCCGCGCAATCCGATCATGCGCTTGGTCAGCTCGACGCCGAGGTACGCACCGAAGAGCGCACCGATGACGGTTTTGCCCGCCGTCTGCAGCAGAGGTGGCTCAGCGAGCATGCGCGCAAAGGTCGAGGGGTCGACGTAGAGCAACATGCCCAGCTTCGAGCCCAGCACGGCGCCGACCAGCATGCCCACCGCGACCCAGCGGAACCCCGGGCGGGCGTCGTAACGCAATCGGCGCGTCTCGGCGTGGCGCACCAGGCCGCCCGCGATGAACGCGAGCGAAAGCATCACGCTGTAGCTCGAAAGGACGAACGCCCCGCGCTCAAAAAGGATCGGATGCACGGTGCAGCCATCCTACACCAGGGGAAAGACGGCGGCAGGGACGAGCCCCCTCAAAAGTCGAGATGGCAGCGCACTGGCGAAGTGCGCCCTGGCAGCTCCACGGGAGCTTCCGCCCATGCGATCCATGATCCATCGCCAGGGGTAGGGCTGTTCTTTCGTCGACGCCGCACCCGTGCGACATGCCGTCACCACAAAAGCTACGAATCGTCGGGATGCGGCGGGAGTGCTGCGGGTGCAGCCGGCGCGGGCGCGGCTGCGGGCGCAGCTTCGGACGCCGCTGCAAGCTCCCCGGCCGGACGCGCGATCCAAAGCGTCGAGCCGAAGACCGCGGCCACGCGCTTGCCACTGGGCGATAGCGCCGCCGCCCGCGCCCGCCCCAGACCGGTTTCCGGCGGCGGCAGCCAACGGGCAGCTGCCTGACCACGTGTGGTGATCGCCAATCCGCGCGCCGTCGGCACCACAAGACGCTCACCTGCGGCATCGAGCAACCCGGCATAGGTCAGCGCCGGCACCACGTCGGTGGGGAAGAGGGCGTGGGCGTCGCCGGTGACCTCGCCCTGCCCCTCCATCGGCAACAGCCACAGCTCGGGACCGCGCGCGAAGACGATGCCCGCCATGGCCCAGCCGAGCGGCCGAAAGCCGCCCTGGTCGGCGCGCTGGGCCGGCGACAGCTGTGGACAGCGCGCGCCGTCGGGAGGCTCGGCCGCGAGCATCAGGGGCTGGGCCCGCGGGGCGCCTGCCACGACGCCGGCCACCACTTGCGAGGCATCCACCAGCGACAGCTGGTAGCCGCTGCAGCTGCGAAATAGCTCGACCGCCGCCAGACGTCCCGTGGGATCGAGCAAGAGCGGCGAGGCTTCGATGGGCGTGGGCTCGAGCGCGCTCTGACCTACAGTGAATTGCTGGGCCGGAGCGCCGCGAACCAGGACACGCGCTTCGTCGATGAAGGCGATGGGCGAGGGCTGCAGCTTGGGGCCGGCCGCAAGCCGCAGCGTGGGTCCGCGCTGCCAGCCGAAGCCACCATCCTTACCCAGCGCTTCGAAGGCGTAGGCAATGCGCGCCCGGTCGTTGTCGCTCATGCGGTAGCCGTCGGCCTGCAGCCGCTCGTCGAGTTCGAGCGCCTCGAGCACTTCGCCTGCGCGCGCCATCAGCGCCACCAACACCGAACCGGCGCGGCCGGCCGAAAGCGATGGCCCGCAGGGCAAACCCTGGGCGCCGTTGACGCGCAGGACGGCGCGGCCCGACTCGCGGCATAGCCGGTCGTGCACGGCAAGCACGCGCAGGGCCAGCGTGCGCGCCTCCTCGGGCTTGCCACGGCGCTGGCGCTTGGCCTGGTTGGCGAGTTCCAGCAGCCCCTGCTCCGGCTGCGCCGCGTCCGGCGCCAGCCCGGCGGGGCGATTGAAGAGCGAGAGGCTCAACCCGTGACCCTGGCTGTCGCCGGGCACCGGTACCCGCAGTGAAAGCTGCAGGTCGGGATGATCGTCGGCGTCCAGGTCAGCCACGCGCAGCGACAGCGACAGGGGCGGCGGCTGGGTGGCGGGTAGGCCCAGGCGATAGACCACGCGCGGGTCGACCCCCAGGCCGAGCACCAACCACAGGCTGTCGCGGGCCTCGAGCCCCTCGGCGGGGGTCGGGGGTGGAGCCAATGGATCGGAGGGAGCGGGCGGAGCGGCGGCGGGCGGCGCGGCCGGTTCGGGCGATGGCGGCCCGTCGACTGCGGCGCGGGCGGCACTGGCTGCGGCTTCGAGCAGCCCCTCGGGCAGGTCGGCCACCAGCGCGCTCGGACAGGCCAGGTCCGCACGCACAGCCGCGAAGACCGCGCGCGGCTCGCCCAGGGGCTCGATGCTGGCCTCCCGCAGCTCACATCCGGAGGCACCCACCTGCCCATCGGCCACCACCGGATCGGCGCGCTCCACCTTCGCCAACAGCCGGGGCGGCTGCCAGCGATCCTGCTGCCACATGACGCGCTCGACAGCGCCATGGCCGTCGGCGTCGGCGGTGACCAGCAACAGATCGCGATGGCCGTCGCCATCGAGGTCGAGCGCCAGAGCGGCGCGAATGTCGGCTTCGGCGTGCTCGAAGCGCAGCTCACCCAGCTCGACCATGCGCTGGCCGGGCGGCAGCGACACGCCCTGGGGCGGACCGGCCGAGTCGCCGGCCCCGCCGTCGCCCGTCGCACCCTGGGCGGAGTGACGCTTGAAGGGCACTTCCTTGCCGCCGCAATCGGAGCAACCGGCCCCGACCAGGGCCAGAAGCAATAGAGATGAAGTCATTCGCGGAAACGGCATGGGCACGGGCGTGGTGAGAGTTGTCGGGCCCCGATCAGGACGCGAATCGCCGGCGTTTTCAAGTCGGCGGCACGAATGGCTCCCGCAACGCTCGGGGATCAGGTGTGCAAAAAACATACTATTCGACTGGTTACCAGTCTCACGACCAAGACTGGCGTGCGGCGCAGTGGGAGTTCCTCAAGGCCCATCCCTTTGGCGTCGATCCCGGGCCCTACGCCTCGGGACTGCCGGCGAACTCCCCGAGCTACTGCCAGATCATCCAGTAGCAACGACCGCATTGGCCCCGGACAAGGGGCGGCGTAGACTGCCGCCCCGCCCATGGAACGCTTTTTTCTCGTCGCCGCCGGCATCAACGGCGTGCTCGCGGTCGGCCTCGGCGCCTTCGGAGCCCATGGCCTACAGTCCCGGCTCGCCGGGCTCGACGACTTCGAGCGGCGCATGGCCTGGTGGCAGACCGCCAGCCACTACCACCTCACCCACGCCCTCGCCCTTGGCCTGTGCGCCTACCTGGCGCAGCAAAAACCGGGCGCGGCGGCCAACCTCTCGGGCCAGGCCTTGCTCGTGGGCATCGTTATCTTCTGCGGCAGCCTCTACGCCATGACCCTGGGCGCCCCGCGCTGGTTCGGCGCCATCACGCCCATCGGCGGCCTGGCCCTGATGTTGGGCTGGGCGGCGGTTGCCGTGGGCGCCTGGCAGCTGCGTTGAAGGCACCGCGATCGGGACGGCGCCCGGGCGAGAATCCGCAGGCGTACCCCAGGCACATCGAGGACTTCTTCGAGGACGCGCGGCCCGAGCGTGCCCGCCGGTGCGTGCCAAACGGATGACTTCCGGCTGCGCGAGCCCTTGGGAGCCGCGAAATAAGGTTGCCAAGTCGGCTTCGAGGCGCCCGTCCGGCAAGGCGCGACGCCGTGCGAATACTCCATGTATTTGAAGGCGGCGCAACGCAGCTGGGCGGGATGGTTCGGAGTCGAGTTGGTAACCTTATTTCGCGGCGGCTCCTTAGTTAAGATACTTCGGACGCTCGCTGTCGCGGCCCGCGCCGCCGTCGATGACCCGGAAGCCACCCCGCGGAGCGCGCTTGCGGATACGGGGACCGGAGCGGGGGCGGCTCATCCAGCGAATGTAGCCGATGCCGCCGGCCATGGCGCCGAGGCTGGCGATGAAGTGGCTGTGATTCTTGCTGGCCAGGAACATCAGAAAGCTCAGCCCCACCATCAGCAGCAGGAACTGCTTGGCCGTCATCGTCGCCATGCCAAACAGCGACATGACGCTGTTGCGATGGCTCCAGCTGTAGGCGCTGATGCCACCGAACCACAGGACCGAGGAGCCGAAGAGCGGCGGCGAACCCGCCAGGAAAAAGCCCAGCAGGTAGACCGGCAGGGCGCCCGCCAGGGTCGCGACCAGGCATAGCTGGATGGTGGCGCGGCGCCCGAAGCTCAGCTCGAAGGGCGACAGGGCCCACCAGATGAAAAGCAGCCCCAGCAGAAACATCATGGGGTGGCCGACGTCGACCAGCACGTAGGTCAGAAGCTGCCACAGCCCGATACCACCGGGCGTCAGCGCCAAGAGGCCCACCACCGGGATGCCGAGCCAGCCCTCGAGCACGAGCTGCAGCACGTAACAGCCCAGCAGCGCAAAAAGCAGCGTCTTGACCACCGAGGTCATGCGCGGAAACACGAACTGGGGGCGGCTCGGCTGCAGCGGCATCAGGGCGCTTCGATTTCGCAAGCGTAGCCGACGTCGTAGCGCAGAATGGATAGGCCGGTGCAGACCACGTTCCAGGTGGGAGTCGGATCGTCGGGGTCGGTGTCGAGGTCGGACTCGGAGTAGCCCTCGAGCTCCAGCTCGTAGTCGCCGGGGTCGGGGTCGATGATGTCGATGCCGTTGGCGCAGGGCTCAAAGCCGTCCGAGGCCGCCACTTCGTCGCCGTCCTGATTGACCAGGCGCCACCGCATCTCGGCCACACCGGCCTCGCTGCATTTGCTGCCACGGAAGCGCTCTTCGGACTCGCTCAGGTCGTCCCAGTAGAGGTCGACGATCAGGATGCGCTCGTCGTCATCGGATTCCAGGCAGCCCGCCGCCCCAACCGCGAGCAGCACGAGCAACAGGTGGGGTCGCACGATCCTCGATATGGCGGTCATGGGCTCCTCCTGTGACCGCACTCCCAGGGGGCTTTTGCTGCAACTTGGCGACGTGCGGTCGATAGGGCGATCATTCCACGGTCCAGGCCCCGTCGTCGAGTAGCTCCTGGACCGTCGGCCGGGAGCCCTTTTGAGCCTGCTTCACCTGATCCTCTAGCATGCCGTCGTAGCTCGGTCGCTCCACCGCCCGAAAAACGCCGATCGGGCGGGGAAAGTCGGGGGATTTCAGGCGGCTGAGCATCAGCGCGCTGATCTCGCTGCCCTCGTCGTGCACGTACAGCGTGGACTCGTCCACGTCGGCCGCGTCCACCACCGAGGGGCGCAGCTGGGCGTCGAAGGTGATGCCCTTTTCGAGCTTCTTGCCAAAGCGCAGGGGCTTGCCGTGCTCGAGCTCCACGGTTTGGTCGGACTTGGTGTCCTTGTCGGTGAGCTGGACGAAGGCGCCGTCGTTGAAGATGTTGCAGTTCTGGTAGATCTCCACGAACGCGGTGCCCTTGTGCGCCGCGGCCCGCGCCAGGACCGCCTGCAGGTGCTTGACGTTGACGTCGAGGGTGCGGGCGACGAAGGTGGCGCCCGAGCCAAGCGCGATGCTGACCGGATCGACCGGGTAGTCGACCGAGCCCATGGGCGTCGACTTGGCCTTCTTGCCCAGGGGCGAGGTCGGGCTGTATTGACCCTTGGTCAAGCCGTAGATCTGGTTGTTGAACATCAGCATCTTGATGTCCACGTTGCGGCGCATCACGTGCAAGAAGTGGTTGCCGCCGATGGAGAGGCCGTCACCGTCGCCGGTGATCACCCACACGCTCAGCTCCGGGCTGACCGACTTGATGCCGGTGGCGATGGCCGGAGCACGCCCGTGGATGCTGTGGATGCCGTAGGTCTGCATGTAGTAGGGAAAGCGGCTGGAGCAGCCGATCCCGCTGACGAAGACGTACTTCTCGCGCGGAATGCCAAACGAGGGCAAAATGCGCTGAACCTGGGCCAGGATCGAGTAGTCGCCGCAGCCGGGGCACCAGCGCACCTCCTGGTCAGAGGTGAAGTCCTTGCGGGTCTGATCGCTGGGGTCAGTGTGCTCGATCTGCGGATAGGGAGCGTGGCGCTGCATCAGTGGGCCTCCAGTTGTGCCTTGATGGCTTCGACGATCTCGGATTCCTTGAAGGGCTGCCCTTGGATCTTGGGGTAGCTCTTGGCGTCGACCAGGTAGCGCTCCCGGATCAGCTTGACCAGCTGGCCGAGGTTCAGCTCCGGCAAGAGCACGCGGTCGAAGCGGCGCAGGATTTCACCCAGATCGTTGGGCAGGGGGCTCAGGTGGCGCAGGTGCACGTGGCTGACCTTGTGGCCGCGCTCGCGCATGGCCTCGACGCCGCCGCGGATGGCGCCGAAGGTGCAGCCCCAGCCGAGCACCAACAGGTCGCCGGAGTCATCGCCGAAGACTTCGGTGGGCGGCAGCTCGTCGGCCACGCGCTGCACGCGTTCGGCGCGCAACTTGCACATCAGCTCGTGGTTTTGGGGGTCGTAGCTGATGTTGCCGCTGATGTTTTCCTTCTCGAGGCCACCGATGCGGTGCTCGAGGCCGGGCACGCCCGGCAGGGCCCAGGGGCGGGCCAGGCGGTCGTCGCGGCTGTAGGGGGCAAAGCCCGTCGGGTCGGTGCGGAAGCTGACCTCGATGGGATCGAGCGAGGACATGTCGGGCACCGCCCAGGGCTCGGCGCTGTTGGCGATGAAGCCATCGGTCAGCAGCATCACCGGGATCATATGCTTGACGGCGATGCGGCAGGCCTCGATGGCGGCGTAGAAGGCGTCGCCGGGACTGCGGGCGGCGATCACCGGTAGCGGACACTCGCCGTTGCGGCCGTAGAGAGCCTGCAAAAGGTCGGCCTGCTCGGTCTTGGTGGGCATGCCCGTGGAGGGGCCGGCGCGCTGCACGTTGCAGATCACCAGGGGAAGCTCGAGCATGACGCCAAGGCCGATGGCTTCGGCCTTGAGGGCCACGCCGGGGCCGCTGGTGGTGGTGATGGCGAGCGAACCGGCGTAGGCCGCGCCGAGGGCGGCGCAGACGGCGGCGATCTCGTCTTCGGCCTGGAAGGTCTTGACGCCCAGGTTCCGGAAGCGGGCCAGGAAGTGCAGGATGTCGGAGGCGGGCGTGATCGGGTAGGTGCCCAGGAACAGCTCCAGGCCGCTGAGCTCGGCGGCGGCCAGAAGGCCCAGGCCCAGGGCCTCGTTGCCGGCGATATTGCGGTAGCGGCCGGCTGCGATGGGGGCTTTTTCGACTTCGTAGTTGTGGTCGAATAGCTCCGTGGTCTCGCCGAAGTTGTAGCCGGCCTTGAGCGCCCGCAGGTTGGCCTCGGCCAGCTCGCCCTCGCCGAACTTCTGCCGAACCCACTCTACGGTGTGCTCCATCGAGCGGTTGTAGAGCCAGTAGACCAGGCCCAGGGCGAAGAAGTTCTTGCAGCGGACGGCAGCGCGGTTGTTGAGCTTGAGTTCCTCGATGGACTTGAGGGTCATGCCCGTGATGTCGGCCTGGAAGACCTTGTAGTTCTTGAGGCTGCCGTCGTCGGCCGGGTTGGCCCCGTAGCCGGCGCGCTGGAGGTTCTTCTTGTTGAAGGCCTCGGTGTTGAGGATCAACATGCCGCCCTGCTTGAGGTCGCCCAGGTTGGCGCGCAGGGCCGCCGGGTTCATGGCGATCAAGACATCGGGCGCGTCGCCGGGGGTGAACACAGCGGCGCTCGAAAAGTTGATCTGAAAGCCCGAGACCCCGGCCAGGGTGCCGGCCGGGGCGCGGATCTCGGCGGGGAAGTCCGGGAACGTCGCCAGATCGTTGCCGGCCAGGGCGGTGGTATCGGTGAACTGGGTCCCCGTCAGCTGCATGCCGTCGCCCGAGTCGCCGGCGAAGCGAATGGCGACGGTGCTGACCGTCTCGACTGCTTTGGACATGATGGGTGGCTCTCTCTCGGGTCCGAACGCCGACCTCTACGGGCCTGTCTGCGCGGGGCTCGAATCGGGCCCTGCCGGGCGACGAACCTGGCTCTGTGGTCCTGCCTGGCCGGTGATAGCACGGCCTGTGGAGGAAATGTAAGTTCGAGAACCGGGCCTGCGGGTGGCGGCAGGATCGGCAAACGAGGGGCGCGCGGGGTGTGCCTGGTGTTGGCTTGAGCACGATCGGCCTCGCTGTCCTCACAAGAGGGGGTTGCCGGCCCGAGGTGGGTGACGGGCCCTGCGCGGGAGCGTGTGATGAGGGCGTGGTCGTTGGCGGTGTATCGTGGGCCTGCTGGGCGTGGGCGTGCTGGAGTACCGATCGGTTTGAAACCACCGCAACTTCACGGGTTTAGCGGGCCCAGCGCACTGCTACGGCGCTTCGAAGTAGCTGGGCTACGACTGGGGCACCGCAGCGGCACGCTGAACCCGCTCTCCCTTGCGAATTTACGGCGGTTTCAAACCCGTCGCCGCTCTAGATGTGCTCGGCGGAAGTCATGATCCGCCCTCGGGACCGCTACGGCGCCAGCTGCGGCGTCCGGTCCCCTTGAAATACACGGAGTATTGCGGCGGAGGCCGTCCTTGCATCTGGCATCGTATCGACCCCGATCATCGGCTCAGCACTTCCGCCGAGCCCATCTAGGCGCCGGGGCGGGCGTGGACGCGCGCTCGAGGGGTTCGGTTTCGCGGCGCAGGTGGGCGCGCTTGCGGCAGTCCGACGCCCCGCGGGCGCAGGCACGGCAAAACCCGGCGCGCGCACTGGCGCGACCCTCGAACTCGGGCAGCTTGAGGTGGACGACCAGGAAAACGTTCTGGCAGGTGCTGGCAAGAACGCTTTCGGCGACGTCGAAGCGCCTGACCACGCGCATGGCGAAGGGCCCGTGGCGGACAAAGAACGCGTCGAATTCCGCCCTGGCACCCATCAGCACCACCGTCTTTCCAGCCTAACCGATCGCCCTGCGGGTGCTCGGCTGGGGTTGGTGGCGGCGGGGGGGGAAAATAAATTTCACGGGGCGGAGGATTTTTCCCGGAGGGGGTGGAGCGGGCGACTTGGGGGGGGGGCGCGAGCCGGCGTACTTCAGCGGAGCGCTCGTTGTGGTCGTCGATGCCGGAGCGCCAGCGTGGCCGAAGTCGTGGCCGCGGGGTTGCAGGAGCGCGGGCGCGCCGTGATCGTGGGCCAGCGCACCCAGGGCAAGGGCACCGGGCAGAGCCTGGTGTGGCGGTCGTCACCTGGCGGCGACCGCTCCGAGGCGGTTCGGGTCAGCGACCGGGCCTACTACCGACTCGACAGTCGACCGCTGCAGAAGTACGGAGTCACGCCGGACACCGAACTGCCCGCAGCAGGCGCAACGACCGAGAGGGAACGCGACGGCGCCCTGAGCCTGGAAGCCATCGCACCAACGCCCGCCTGCGGGCATTGCCCGGTAGCGGCACCGATCGACGACGGCTTGCTGGAGGCCACGGTAGCCTGGCTGCTGGCAGGCTCCGAAGCCACAGGAGGCCAAAAAGCCTCAAGCATGGAATAGACCCCCATGTGTCTGGCATCGATGGGGACGCCACGGTAGCGGCACTCCGCACCCGCTCTCCCTCGCGAATTTACGGCGATTTCAAACCGATCGACGCTCTAGGAGACTGGTGTTTTTCGTGACCGTGTGCGTTTTCGTCGCGAGGGGGATCGAAATCGGCGATCAAGACGGATATTGAGGGGGTATGACCTTGGGACGAGCGCCGCAGCAGGCCAATCTGCTGAG
>JAOUOP010000124.1 GCA_029880325.1 Myxococcales bacterium
GAACTACACGTTTGCTCGTGCGACACCGACGATGCGAGTGGGCGATTGGATCGAGGGTCACAACGACGCGCTGACGTACTTTCGAGGGGTGCCGCAGATAACGGTGCCCGATCAGCCGAAGCCGGTGGCGACCGAGGCGAGCAAGTACGAGCCACTGCTGAATCGAACATTCGCAGAGATGGGACGGCACTACTCGATGGCCGTCGTACCGGCGCGTCCTGGCCGACCCCGCGACAAGGCCAAGGTCGAGGTGGGGGTGCAGGTCGCAGAGCGCTGGATCCTGGCGCGCCTTCGCAACGAGCGCTTCTTTTCTCTGCCGGAGCTCAACATGCGCATCGCAGAACTGCTCGAGGACCTCAACGCTCGGCCGATGAAGAAGTACGGTGGCCTCAGCCGCCGTGAGCTGTTCGAGCGCGTCGAGCGGGGAGCGTTGGGACCGCTGCGCGCAGAGCGCTTCGAGCCGGCGGAATGGCTGGGGGCGAAGGCCGGGGCCGACTACCACATCGACGTCGAGGGGCACTTCTACTCGGTGCCGTGGGAGCTTTCGCACGAGCGCCTGGAGGTGCGGCTGACGGCGACGACGGTGGAGGTCTTCGCCGGCCAGCGCCGAGTGGCAGCGCACGTGCGCAGCGATGAGGTGGGCGGCAACACGTCGCTGCGGGAGCACATGCACCCGCGCCATCGCTTCTGGGCAGACAAGGACCCGGAGCCGATTCGGCAGTGGGCTCAGGGCGTCGGCCCCTACACCGCAATGATGGTTGGAGCGGTCCTGGAAGCCAACTTCAACCGTGAGGCAACCTTCCGCTCAGCATGGGGACTGCGAACTCTCGCCGAGCGCTACGACGAGGCTGACATCGAGCGGGCGTGCGAACGGTCATTGAGACTCGGCGGGCGCTCCTACAAATCGGTCGAGCGGATGCTCAAGCTCGGCGTGCGTTCAAATGACGGCGACGGCGAACAGGCCGGCGCCCTGATCGACCACGACAACGTGCGTGGTCCCGAGTACTACAACTAGCTAACGAGGACACCGACAATGGTACACGAACAGACAATCCAGAAACTGTACGCAATGCGTTTGGGTGCGATGGCCATGGCGTGGCAACAGCAGGCGGGCGATGCGAGCACGGCGAAGCTGCACTTCGACGACCGCTTCGGGCTGCTGGTCGAAGCCGAACACCTGGCGCGCGACAATTGCCGGCTCAAGCGCTTGCTGAAGGGCGCGGAGCTACGCATCAGCAACGCCTGCATCGAGGACGTCAAAATCTCCGCCAAACGGGGGATGGACCGTCAAGCGCTGCACGAGCTGGGCTCGCTGGCGTGGGTCGGCAAGCAACGCGGCGTGCTGATCACCGGCAAGACGGGCGTCGGCAAGAGCTACCTGGCCTGTGCGCTGGGGCAGCTGGCCTGCCGACGCGGTCTACGCACTCTCTATCGCCGAATGCCCCGACTGCTCGACGAGCTGTCGCTGGCGAAGTTGGAGGGAACCTACCGGCGGGTGCTGGCCAAACTGGCCAAGCACGAGCTACTCATCATCGACGACCTGGGCCTGGGCACCGGCCTGAAGGAGCCGCAGCGCCAGGACCTACTCGAGGTCCTCGACGACCGCTACCGCCGGTGCTCGACCATCGTCACCAGCCAGCTTCCGACCAGCCGCTGGCACGAGTGGATCGGCGACCCAACGCTCGCTGACGCGATCCTCGACCGCCTCGTGCACAACGCCCACCACGTCGACCTCAGCGGCCCCTCGATGCGCGAGGAGGAGCATAACGACTGAGGGCGGCTGGCCGGCACGCCAAGGCGTGCCCGGCGGGGGAAGCGGGAGCGTTCACACGCGTGGCCGTGCCGCGCCCTTGACCCCGTGCGGCCCTGAATCGCCCCGGTGTGCGGGGTAAGAATTTCGACAGGTCCGCACCCCATCAGCCATCCTGGACCAACCAAGGAGACAGCAACCACCAGACGCCCTACGCCACCGCCTCCCTGCCGTGTTCACGATCGCCGAAATGAGTGTTCACGATGCCGCGAAACGGGCGTTCACGATGCGCGAAATACGCACCTCAGCGGTGTAGGCAGCGTGGCATCCGGTGCCGATATGGCTGAAACTGGGGATGGCTAAAGATTCCTACGGTCCAACATCTCTCAGATTGGCTGGTCCTTCCTATCGATGGCGAATACACGCAGCAGTATGACGGCGGCACCGGGGCCGGGTCGATTGAGGGGCTCATCCTAGCCCGGATGTTCGACTCTCCCTCAACATTCCGCATCCAGGGCGACGGCGCCGAAGTCACGGAGAATCTGAAGAAGCACGTGGCCGCCCGGATGCGGATTCTCGACAACATTCGCCATGCAAGGTTCAGCTTCGCTGCGGGCAACGCTACTCACGAGCCGGACGTCGACATAGACTGGCGACAGGATCCGCAGGGCTATCTTGAGGCGATTAACGAGCCTAGTTCACGGATATCGTGCGAACGAGCAAGCTCACTCGTGTTCTACGGAGGTATAGGAGAAAGCTTCGGCACAAACTACTCGACTCGCCCGATTAACGGAGGCCAACGGATTCCGCTACCCACCAGCAAGGCTACCGAGCCATGGATTCCGGGCGACTGGGGACACATCGTCAACACCTCTGCACTGGATGCCCCGGCACAATGGGACCGGGAGGCCCCAGGTCTCGAAGGCGAGAACATCTTCTTCTTGAAGGTCTGGAGCGGGTCCGATGTGTATTGGGGACATCTGAATGACGGGAGTTCTTACCGTAATGTGTTGACCTTGAACGACTGGGGGCGTCGAATTCGAACGTGGCGCATCTCCCTAGATGCGGCTCGGCCAGCACTACGCGGAAGCGTTAAGTATCCGACTATCGGGCTGGAGCCAGGCTCTGATGGCTGGGAACGGAATACGCGCTGATGCTCAGAGCGACCAGTTGGAGAGGCTGCATGGTAGCGGGTCTCCTGCTAGCGTTGCCGGCTTGCGAGGACGACCTTCGGCCGGTTCCCAGCGGGCTTCTGCAACCACACCCTGTTTCGAGGGACGAAATCGCGAGGCTTGTCGACTTGCTCGCTTCCCCAGTCCCGCCACCCAAGGCCGACTTCGATTCCAGCGACGACAATCCCAAGTTCGCAATGGGTTTCGTGCACCCCCAAGTTGAAGCGGCCACGACGAAGCTCTTCGAACTGGGTCCTTCAGCTTACCCGATACTCGAACAGGAACTCGGGAACAAGAGGTACTCGTATTCGAGCCGCGACTCGACGTGGCGCAATCACACAGTCGGCCACCGCATTCTTCGCAAAGTGTTTGCCGAAGGGGTGGCGACCTATGAAGGCAGAATCGCCGGGAAGGGCACGTTCATTCAGTATGTCACCGCGTTCGGGGGGCTCGGGAGTTGGGTCAAACAGGCGGCCACATCCTGCCGACCAGCACTGCGCAGGCACTACCTTCAGTGGTTCCTCGCACAGGTGTGCAAAGAGCAGTCAGTTGACGTTACGGTGTGCGACTCCGCCAAGTCTGACCTTGAGAAGATGTCCTCATTGGATCCATGCGAAGAGTGAACCGGGCAACCTGTCATGGCCCTCGAACATGAACTCGAAGCAACCGCACACCCGCGGCACCGGCTCATCACCCCATCCCCCTCTCGCCCCGCCCATGCTCACCCGGCCCGTCATGATGAGCAGGACGAAGATGGTTGGGGTTGTTGGCTTGCACGTCGCCGGTGCCGAAGAGGATCACCAATGATGCGGAAGCCATCGTGATCGGCAGCTTGAGCCAGGGGGTGGTCTACCGAACGGACGGATCCGTCCACTCGGGGACGGTGCTGGAGAGCAGCGGTTTTTGGTGGCCCAGAAAGCGGCCTGTGCGGCCCTCCAGGGGGCGTTCTGATGCTGAGGATCCCAGGGCCACATTGGACTGGAAGGCCGGCAGAGAGGCGGCTGGAGGCGATGCAGCGGGGCAGGAAGGTTAAATGATCCCTCCGACCCGCGGCAAAAAATACGACTTTATAGTGCTTTTTGAGACCTGTGACGTAGATCATGCACTTAGCTCCCAGTGAATTCGTAGCGACGAAGGCCGGTCGAAAAGGCGTGCCGGCCGAGCAACATGACGGCGCTGCAGACCAGGGGCGATAGCGCCGGCAGCCAGCTGGGGAAACCGGCCTGCTCGACGCGCCCGAGGGCGGCCAGGGCCGGGAAGTAGTTCACGAAGGCCAGTGGAATCAGGTAGGTGACGACGCGCCGAAACCAGCTCCGCCGTGCTGTAGGGCGGCGGAATCGTGGGGGTTTGGGGCCTCAGCGGTGTAGGCAGCGTGGCAGGCGGTGCCGATATGGCTGAAACTGGGGATGGCTAAAGATTCCTACGGTCCAAGCCCAGCGACGTCTCGGATGGGGGGCGGAGCCTCCGTAGTAGTCCGAGCACGGGAAAGCCGTGTACATGGCGAAGGGAGGCAGTTGATGAGTGCGGCGGCCGAGTCGCAGGGGAAAGCCATGTATGTGGCATCCGGAGACGACCCGTCTCTGGCTCCTGAGCAAGCAACGCAGGCTGCACGCGCGAGGTGAGCTCGCTCGTTTCGCGTCAACATCGATGGAGAGCCCGGTGCGTAACGAAAGGCGCACGCCGGGTTCGGTGAGGGGCGGCCGGAAACTCCCTGGGGAAACCCAGGGCTAGGCGCCGGCCGCCTACTCTCCACGACAACAGTGAATTAATCCGCCACCATCGCCCGCTGTCCGACCCAGGCCTGCAATGCCGCTGCCTTACAGCACGGCGGCCGCGAGGTGGGGGAGCGCGGGCGCGAACGGGTTGCGCTGGCGGTGATGGCGGTGCGCGCCAGGCGCGCGGGCGAGCAGCTGGGCCACAGAGGCTTTTGCCGCAGCTGGAGCGTGGGCCCGCCGTGCTGTGTAGGGCGGCGGAATCGCGGGGGTTTGGGGCCTCAGCGGTGTAGGCAGCGTGGCATCCGGTGCCGATATGGCTGAAACTGGGGATGGCTAAAGATTCCTACGGTCCGGTCATCCCCGCGATTCCGCTGCCTTACAGCACGGCGGCAAGAGTCATCAGAGTTCGAATCGTCATGTTGGTACCGTCTCTCTTCGGCCTCTTCGCTCGTGCGCCGGGGAGTTGCCCGAAGCGTGAGCCATAGGCGCGCCCCCGAGCTTCGCAAACGAAGAGTGTGCCTCGACGGGGCCGTCCCGCCCCGCCGACCGTCGTAGCGGCTCGTGAGCCGGAATGCAAACGCGGCGTCGAAGGGGCCTGGCGGCAAAGACACGTTGGGTCCTTCAACGTGTCTTTGAGGACAACGCCGCCCGGAAAAGCGTGCCGAGCATCCTGCGTGCGGCCGGTACTGCCCAAGTCATTGGGGCCGGATGGGTCGCAGCGGACAGCAGCGCGCGACCGAACGCGCGTGGACCCGGCGCCTGTAGCCGGCTCCAATCCAGATGCGCGAGCTTGCGCGTGGCCATCACCCAGTGGATCTCGGCGATGCGCCCGCGTTCGTCGAGCTCGACCCAACCGACCGTGCGCGCTGCGACGCGCGGGCGGTCGCTGGGCACATCGGCCATCAGGGCCGCGCTACCGTTGAAGCTACAGAGCGCGACGCGTCCGAGCCCCGTGCGCAGGCGTTTGACCTTCTGATGAAAGAGCACCACCTTGTCGAAACCCTGCAGTGGCTTGCGCGCCGCAAAGAACTCGCCGCCGCCGTCGTTGAGCATGAGCACATCGTCGGCCACCAGCTGGCGCAGCGCCTCGATGTTGCCCGCTTGCAGGTGCAGCATGAAGGCCTCGAGCGCGCGGCGCGCAGCGCGTCGATTGGCCTCGCTCGGCAGCCGCCGCGTTTCATCGTAATCGCGCATGGCGGTTCGGGCGCGATGATGGCTCGTCTTCACGTTGGCTTCGCTCATCTCGAGCGCGTCGGCGGTTTCGCGAACCGAGAGATCGAGCACGTCGCGCAACAGCAGCACCGCCCGTTGACCGGGGCTCAGGGCCTCGGCTGCGCGCAGGAAGGCAAAGGAGATGCTCTCCAGCTGGCAATAGCGGGCCTCGGGGCTCTCGGCGCTGAGCGGGCTCTGCTCGCCGGGGCGGACCTCGATGGGCGATGGTAGCCACGGTCCGTCGTAGCCGCGCTGTTTGCGCTTTCGCAGGTGATCGCGACTGGCATTCATCGCCACGCGCACCAGCCAAGGTCGAAGCTCCCGCTCCTGATCGGTCGGTGGATTGCGCAGGGCGCGCTCGAAGGTGTCTTGCAGCAAATCGTCGGCGTCTGCAGCACAGCCGCTCATGCGGTAGCACAGACCCCAGAGCAGCTTTCGGTGCGCGCTGAAGGCACTTTCGATCGCTTCGGAGCTGGACACCTTCGAAGGCTAGCAAAAAAAGATCGCGGCTCGCGTAACCTTTCGCTGCGGTCGCTCGTGGCATGGGGAAAGCGCCTTGAAACGGCGCGAGGAGAAACCATGTCGACCGACCCAAACGTGATAGCCGCAATGCGCCTTGCGCCCCTCGACCGCCCTCGCGGCCTATGGCAGCGGCTTCTATGGCTCTACTTCCGAATGCGTTTCGGCAAGGTCATGGCCCCGCTGCGCGTGATGTTGCCCCGCATTCCCCGCTACACCCCGGCCTATGTGCGTTTGATCTTCTTCGCCGAGCGCGGTCTGTCGCTGTCGCCGCGCATCCGCCACCTCATCGAGCTGCGCGTTTCACAGCGAAACGGCTGCAGCTTCTGCTCCGACCTGCACCAGGCCATGGCCCTCGCGAAGGGTCACGATGACCTTCTCTTCGACTCCGTCGACGGCTACGAAAGCGATTCCCGCTATGACGAACCGACGCGCTGGGCCCTGCGCTACGCTGACGAAGTGGTTGAAACCCACAGCTGCAGCGACGCCACCTTCGAAGCGGTGCGCGAGCACTTCGGTGAGCAGCAGACCGTGGAGCTGGCCTGGTTGGTGGCCTTCACAAACTTCCACAACATGCTGGCACGACCCCTGGGTCTCGTTTCCGATGGCTTCTGCGACATCGTACGCGCGCAGCGCGGCTTGCAACCACCTGCATAGGCAGCGCACCGACCCCGCAAAGATGCGAGGCCTGCGGTCGGTTGCCCGCGACTGGGGCCGTGAACGCGTCGCGCAAATCGATGACAACGATCGGGATGACCACGGGGCGCATGCCCAGCCCGGAGGCTGACCCGGATGGCCGCCGTGCTGTAGGGCGGCGGAATCGTGGGGGTTTGGGGCCTCAGCGGTGTAGGCAGCGTGGCATGCGGTGCCGATATGGCTGAAACTGGGGATGGCTAAAGATTCCTACGGACGGTGGTCTGATCGGCTATCTGTGGAGCCGGCGACGCTTCGACGGTGGGCCCGTCGGCCTGGCCGGAGCGCTTGGCTTCGCAGTGCTCTTGCATGGAGGCTTCAACTCATCGTTACTAGCCGTCGAGCGTCTTCCGGAGGGCATGAGCGCTTGGACCACGGTCGCCGCCTCGCTGGCGGTGGCGATCCCGCTTCTGGGCGCCATCGGATTGCGTTTGATGGGTGAGCGTCTGGTGCGCTTCGATCGGGCGTCGAGGTTGCAGGCCTCGGGTCGCGGGAGCCGGCGCCCGGGACGCCCCGCGCCACCCGAAGACGGCGAGGACAGGCGCTCGGGCGTGATCGACCGCCGTGCATCTCAGAAGCGCGAGGGGTGACGCGGCATGTTGGGCGCTCTATGCTGGCGAAATGATGGCATGCGTGAGATGGGTGGCAGCGATCGCGCTTTGCGCCTCAGCGCTCGGCTGCGGGGACGACAGCGCGGGTGCAGGCACAGCCCACATCGGTTCGCGCGATTGTGAGCTGATTCGCGCATCGACTGCGGACCCGGCGACGGCGCAAGCCTGCGAACACTGCCCGGGGGCTGTTTGCGGCGCCGAGGCTTGTGCGAATCTCCCCTGCGTGGACGGCGGAGTCGTGGTCCAGGGCTGCAACGTCGATGACGATTGTGCGGAATTTCCGGACGCGCCGTTCTGCGGCAAGCACCAGGGCGCCGACAACGTGTGCGTGGTCGCCGACGATCGTTGAGCGCGCACCGTCGATCCGCCTGGCCGACTCAAACCGCTACGGCTCGACCGCGCTTTCAGCGGTCTCTGTGGATTGCTGTGATTCCGGTGGCACCTCTCTGAGGACGAAGGGGTAGGTGACGATGACGATCCCACCACCCTCGGGAGGCGGGAATGTCCACCGACTGACTGCGGTCGTGATGCAACAGGCCAGGGCATCGACGCCGACGGTGTCGTTCGCAACTGCGGTTTTCCAGAGGTTGCCCTCCGGCGCGATGAGGAACTTTACGCTGATTCGGCCTTCGATTCGTGGCCATCCGACGAGCGCTTGCTCGTAGCAGGCTCTGATCTCGTCAATATGCGAGCGGATGGTCTCGCGGATGACGGTTTTGGAAAGGGAGCCCCGAACGGGTTTCGGAGCCTCGGGCGACTCGTTCGGGCTTTGATATGCCAGTTGTTCGAGGGCTGGAAGCAGGTCGTTCGATATCTGCCCAGGCCCGTCAACCAGCGCGCCGGGCCCAATGCACCCACCGTAATTGGCCGCGTAGGTTTCCTGCGCCTGCTGTTGTCGATCCACGGTGGCGACCGGAGCAGGTTCCGTGGGCTGCGAGGCCGGTTTGCTGTTCTGCGAGACGGTACGGTAGGGCGGTTCGGTTGGGACGCGAACGCAACCTGCCGAAATCATCGCCATGCAGATCAGGAAGACCTTCCGCCACTGAACTGCTGCCATGTCGTGCACCTCTTGTCTGCAGCAGAGCACGGGATGCTGATTGTGGGACCCCGCCCTCGTGCGTGCGTGCGAGTCTATGCGGACCTGCGACATGTCTGCCAGTCTCGCGGTCCAGCGCGCCGTTCCCCTGCGGCCGCGGGAGTCCGCCTCAAGCCATCTCGATCGCCCGCGGCGAAGTCGGGCAGGCCGGCAGGCACAGTCCGCAGCCGTTGCAGCGCGCTTCGTCGATTACGGGTTTGCTCGCCACGAGCCGCAACGCTTCGGCTCCCGCAGCACACAGCCCAGCACAGGCCCCGCATTCGGGGCCGCGGTGGGCCAGGCAGTGCTCCTTGAGGATTCGCGCGGTGCCGAGTTTGACCGCGTCCGGTTCCGGTACGCTCAAGGCACCTGTGGGGCAGGCCGCAGCGCAGGGGAAGCCTTCGCATAGCGAGCAGGGGCGCTCGCCGGTGAGCATCAGGGGCGTGCCGGCGAGCTCACCCGTGTTTTCGGCAAACACGAAGATGGCGCCTTTGGGGCAGGCCTCTACGCAGTCGCCGCCGCCGCTACATTTCTTGCGAAAGGCAGCTTCGGCGATTGCGCCCGGCGGGCGGTGGTAGCCGAGATCAAAGGACTCCTCGGAGGGTTCGTCCCGGGAGAGCAGCTTGCGAAAGAGGTCGCGGCGGGAGCGCTCCTGCATGTCGCATCCTGCCCACGCGCATGTTCATGTCCAGGTGCATCAGCCACAGGCCGCACAAGCTGATGGCGACCATGACCGCCGGGATCGGGATCAGGCTGCGGCGCGCAGCCTTGGGCGAGGCGTGCAGGCGGTGGCCGATGCGGTGGGCCACGGCGAGGCCGAAGACGTGGCCGATGAGGATCAGCAGCACCTGCAGCGTCCATAACACGGAGTCGCTGACCAGGGAGCCCACGTGCATGGAGGCGGTGCCGAAGTGGTTGCTTCCGTCGCCCAGGGGGTCGCTCAGGAGCGGGACGATGGCGCCGCCTTCCATCAAGATGTGCATGGCGTTGTGGGCCAGGTGGTAGGCCAGGGCCACGGGCAATAGCGACATGGCGTAGGCCTGGAACAGTCGACCGGGGCGCGTGCCGTCGCCGGCCCAGCGCGCGGCGATGAAGCAGGCCAGGGCGTAGAGGGCGATCGGTAGCAGAATCAGCGCTGCCATGGCGATGGTGAAGTTTAGCAAGCGCGGGGTGCCCAGGGTCAGCGCCATCCACTTCAAGAGGCTCTGGCCCCCGGGCGCGAAGTTTTCCCATAGCGGCGTCATCGACAGGCCGTGAAAAAGCGTGAGCGACAGCAGCGTCAGGGCCAACCAGGCTTCGTCCGCGATCTTCGTTTCCACCGCAGCGGTGATGCCGAAGGCCACACAGGTGCCGCGATTGCGCTGGTTTTTCACGCAGGTCGCGCGCCACTTCAGCGGGAACCTGTGCAGGTCGAAGATGTGGGCGGG
>JAOUOP010000076.1 GCA_029880325.1 Myxococcales bacterium
AGCAGATGCAGGACTGAGCCGGGCCATCAGCCGCCGCTTGGCGAGCCTCCTCGGCTCGACGCGTCGGTCCGTGTTCGACGGCTCGCCCTCGTCCAGCGCAGCTGCCGTCTTCGTCGGCCACAATCCCCGCGTCTTTCAGCGCCGTGGCTCAAGCCATCGAGTTCGCGTCCCGCGAACTCGCCCACGTCGACCGCATCCGGACTGCCGCCAGCGCGCCCGCGTCTCCCGACAGGCAGCACTCGCTGTTCCTCCGCCCCGGCATTCCCCGCATCACAGCTTCAGGCTCAGCACAAGCCCGTCATTCGCCGAGGGCTTACCGATCATCGGCTCAGCACTCCCGCCGAGCACATCGGCTTACGTCGAGGGCATCGGCGGCGGCCGTCTGCGACACTCGGGCATCGGAGAGCGCGCGGCCGAGCACGGTGGCGAACCCGGCCTTTCGCGCTGCCCGGGGGGGCTGGGCGGGCCACTTCAGCCCTGCCCGGCGTCGGTGAGATCGGCTGTGGCCACGTAGGGCGCTGGCACAGCGTCCGCGGTTTGCAGGGCCTCGAGGATTCGACAGTAGGTGTCGACCCTTGGCCGCCGATCGAAACGAATGCCGAGGGCCGCCCGCAGCTGCCATGGCTCGGCCGCCTTGGCCCCTTGCGTGCTGAGGAACTCGGCGATCACCGCCGGATCCCGCACGCCAGCGTCCCGTGGTTCTTCGAGCCGCTGTAGGTCCTCGGCGTAGGCCTGCAGCAGACGGGTCGGCATCGCCGTGGATTGCTCGGGGTCGAGCTGCAAGAGGGAGCCCGCGAGTCCCGGGACCTCGCACCCGGGGTCACAGAAGGGCGGGGCGCCGATGGCCTGCAGCAAGCCCGCCTTGTCATGGTCGGTTTTGGGGGCGGCCCTCGAATCTTCGGAGCATCGAGCGGCCGCAGTGTTCAAGATCCAAAGATTCGACGCCCGTCCCCAATGCTGGCCCCTCTCCTCACTCCGGACGTTCGGGCCAATCCTCCGCATACTGCACTGCGTCGCCGCCGATCTCATCCCAGCGCGCCTTGGAGTCCACGTAGATGTGCATGCCGAGTTCGATGGGGGGATCGCCGTCCAGGAGCCCCGCCGGTATCCACCACACCTTGCCGCTCGGATGGGGTTTGGGGAGGTTGGAGCCGCAGCGGCTGCAGAAGGCGTTGGAGTAGCCGCTCGGCTGCTGGTAGCGCTGGATCAGTTCTTGACCTTGAGTGAAACGAAAGCTCTTGCTTGCAGTCATCAGCTCGGCGATGCCCGAGGCGGCCGAGGCTTTCTGGCACTTGGAGCAGTGACATATGCCGACGGCGGAGTGACGGCCGTCGATTTCGAAGCGAACGCCGCTGCAGAGGCAGGACCCTTTGAGAATCACGGTGGTCATTGTGAGCCCTCGAGCCGGTAGACGCGCGTGGCGGTGCCGCTGAAGAGCGCTTGCTTTTCCGTCTCCGATGCGCCGGCGACGATTTTCTTGAGGCCGTTCCACAGCACGCGGTAGCCGAGGGACATGCGGTCGACGGGGAAGTTGCTCTCCATCATGCAGCGCTCGGCGCCGAAGCATTCCAGGGTGTGCAGGTAGTAGGGCGCCTGGGCTTCAACGAATTCGTCTGAGCTGGGTGGCTTCGGGGCGGTGTTCCAGCCGAAGCCGTTGTCGGGCATGGCGAGGCCTCCGAGTTTGGCTATGACGTTGGGGCAGCTGGCGATTTCGGCGATGTCTTTTTTCCACTGCTCGAAGATGGCTGGGCGCTGGTCGGCGAACGGGCCCACGCCCAGTGGCGTGCCGAAGTGGTCGAGCACCAGGGTGGTGTTGGGCACGGCGCGGGCCAGCTCCAGGAAGTCGCGGTTTTGAAAGTGGTAGTGCCAGGTGTCGTAGCAAAGGCCCCGCTCTCCCAGGCGTCGCACGCCGGCGCGGAAGTCTGTGTCGGCGTAGAGGCCGGCGGGGCCGCGTCCGGCGATCAGTAGGGAGGAAGCGTGTTCGCCAGCGTGGGCGCCGGCGTGGCGGATGCCGCGGAATAGGCCCTGGCCCGCGGCTGCGTGGGCGTCGAGCGCTTCTTCGAGCTTGTCGCCCAGGCGCAGGTCGGCGTGGGCCACGATGGCGGCGATGGTGGCGCCCGGCCCGGCGGCGCTCTTGGCCGCCGCCTGCGCCACGAATTCGGTCTCGCCCACGGGTCGCAGGTGTTCGGGGCCGTCGCTGCGGTAGCTGGCGTGGCACTCGATGAAGACGGTCTTTTCGATGCGATGGCCCGAGCCGGTGTCCGCCAGTAGCTCATCGAGTCCGTAACGCGCGGGCCACAGGTGATGGTGGGGGTCGACGATCGGGCGCTCGGGGTCGATGACGTCTTCGTCGACCAGCGCGAGCCACTCGGGGCTTCCGGGGTTGGGGGCGTTCATGGCGTGCAGTGTAGATCAGGCCGCGAGCTTCGCGCGAAGTCCCGGGCACGACGATTTGCGCCCCCCGTGCGCCCCCGGCAGGCTTGTGGCATGTGGTCGTCGCCGCCGCCGGAGGTGCTGGAGACCGCGAGGCTTCGGCTCCATCGCGTGAGCGCCCGCGACATCGACGCCCTACACGCTCACCTGGCGAATCCACAGGTGAGCCGCTACCTGGATTTTCAGCGACCGATGGCGCGTGTTCACACCGCGCGCATCGTGCAGTGGCTGCAGGCCCAGTACGCCGCGGCCACCGGCGTGCGCTGGGTGCTCTGCGATGGCAGCGCTGGCGTTGTCTTGGGTACCATCGGCTTTCATCACATCGCCGAGGCCGGAGAGCCCCCCAGGTTGCAGGCCGAGATCGGCTACGATCTGACTCCGAGCCGTTGGGGGCAGGGCTTGATGGCCGAGGCTTTGGCAGCCAGCCTGAAGGTGGGCGAAGGTCAGCTCGGACTGCAGCGCGTGGAGGCGCTGGTGGCACCGGGCAATACCCGCTCCCAACGGGTGCTGGAACGGGCCGGTTTTGCGTGCCTGGGGCCTGTCACCCGCTTTGCCGAGGGGCTCGGGCGTCATTGGGAGCAGGTCCGCTACGTTCGCGACGCGGTTTGACGGGGCATCTCGCGGCTTTCAAGCTTTCGCCATGCGGTGGGAGCCACAGCGCTATCTGCGCTTCGAACGGGAGCGCACCCAGCCGGCGCGGGATCTGGCCGCGCGCCTGGCGCTCACTTCGCCGCGCACGCTGATCGATCTCGGCTGTGGGCCGGGCAATAGCACCGCGGTGCTGGCCGAGCGCTTCGCAGGGGCCGAGCTGGTGGGCGTGGACGTGGCCCAGGAGATGCTCCAGCGCGCCCGCGCCGCCCATCCCGAGCTTCGCTTCGAGCAGGGCGATGCCCGGAGCCTCGAGCCCAAGGCGCCCCCCGATCTGATCTTCTCCAATGCCTGCCTGCAGTGGCTGCCCGACCACGCCGCGCTCTTCGGGCGGCTCTTCGGCCTGCTTTCGCCCGGCGGCGTGCTGGCCGTGCAGCTGCCCTTCCATCTGCAGTCGCCGCTGCATCGGGCCATGGATGCCCTGGCGCGCGAGGGGCCGTGGGCGCCGCGCATGGGGGCCGCGCTCGAGGCGCTGACGGTGCACGGGCCGGAGTTCTACTACGAAGCGCTTGCGCCCGCGGCCGCTGGCGTCGAGCTTTGGGTGACCTCCTACCTGCACGTGCTCGAGGGCCATCGGGCGATCTTCGATTGGATCGCGTCGAGCGGGCTGCGGCCCTTCCACGCCGCCCTCGGCCAAGGAAGCGATCGCCATGACTTCGACCGGGCGCTGCTGGCCGCCATCGAGCGCGACTACCCCCTGCGCAGCGATGGCCGCGTGCTTTTCGCCTTTCCCAGGCTCTTCATCGTCGCCCACGCCCCTTAGCTCCCGGGGCCTCCGGGGAAATTCATTTTGTACAGAAGAGGTTTGAGTTCAAATGATTAATCCCCTAGCGTAGCGGTACGCCTCGGGGCGGGCGGATCGCGTCGCCCGCCGGCCCGGCGCGTGGCGTACTCGACATGCGGGAGTCCATTCAAACGCGACGCCACCTCGGCGCCGTCTACACCATCACCTTCTTCGCCGCCGGCTGCAGCCTGCTCTACGAGCTGCTGCTGGCCCAGACGCTGTCGGCGCTGCTCGGCAACACGGTGGTGCGCTACAGCATCACCATCGGTTGCTACCTGGGTGCGCTGGGCCTCGGGGCCATGTTGTGCGAGCGCGGCGCCGATCGTCTGGTGTTCCGCCTGGCGCGCATCGAGGTGCTGTTGAGCCTTGTGGGCGGGCTGTCGGTGCCCCTGCTCTACACCCTCGATATGATCCACAACTGGCTCTACGCCGCCGCGACACCACTGGCCGACGGCCCCTGGCCCGGCTGGCTGTTTCTCGGCATGAGCCATCTCCTGATCGTGGCCATCGGCGTGCTGTCGGGCTTCGAGATTCCGCTCTTGTTGGCTCTGGGCGAAGAGATGAAGCCCGGCTGCACCAACCGCGTCCTGGGCTTCGACTACATCGGCTCACTCGCCGCTTCGGTGCTGTTTCCGCTTTGGCTTCTGCGTTCGCTCGGCCTGCTGGCGGCGGGGCTGGCCGTGGGCCTGGTCAATGCGGCGCTCTTGCTCTCGTTGCTGGTCATCTTTCGCGAGCGTCTCGGCAAGGCCTTTCGCATCCAGGCCGTAGTGGCCATCGCCGTGCTGACGCTCGTCTCGGTACGTGCGCGCGGCCTCGAGCAGCACTTCTTGCACAAGCTCTATTTCGACGCGCCCGACACCAGCTTCTTCGAGCTGTTTCGGCCCTCCGAGCACGACGGCCATGTGGAGCGCATCCGCTCTCCCTACCAGCGCATCGATCTGGTCTCGAGCGAGGTCGACGATCAGTGGCTCTACGATTTGCTCAGCGCCAAGCGCAACGACGACCCCGACTATCCAGTCGACACCTGGCTCTATCTCGATCGCGCCTACCAGGTCTTCAGCGGCAATGACGAATTTTACCACGAGTGGTTCGTACACGCGCCGGTCCAGGCCAGCGGTCGTGCGCCCCGGCGCCTGTTGGTGATCGGCGGTGGCGACGGGCTCGCGGTGCGGGCGGCGCTCGAGTATCCGAGCGTGCAGGAGGTGGTTCATGTGGAGCTCGATCGGGAGATGGTGCGGCTGTCGCGCGAGCATCCGGCGCTGCTGGCCATGAACCAGCGCGTGCACGACGACCCACGCGTGAAGCTGGTGATCTCCGACGGCTTCCAGTGGCTGCGCTCGGAGCGGAGCCGCTTCGATGGCATCTACGTCGACCTGCCCTACGCCAAGGACTACAATCTCTCGCTGCTCT
Organism: Myxococcales bacterium; assembly: GCA_029880325.1. Taxonomy (GTDB): domain Bacteria; phylum Myxococcota_A; class Polyangia; order Polyangiales; family JAFGIB01; genus JAOUOP01. Next base: position 5,276 of record JAOUOP010000076.1, read on the forward strand.
ACAGTCGCGAGTTCTACGCCACTGCGCGCCGGCGCCTCGTGCCGGGGGGCTTTCTCGCCATGGACGCACCGGGACTGTGCGATGACGGGGAACTCTGGGACGTCTACTACAGCACCCTGCGCGCCGCCGGCTTTGCCACCGTGCGCCCGTTCATCACCAGCTTCAGCGCCGAGGCGCCCCGGCTCGAGCAGCAGCTGCGGCGCAAGCTGCGCTCCCGTCCGGGGGCTGGCGAGGTCGACCTCGAACCGCTGCTCCAAGAGCTCGAGTGGTCGCTGGCGGAGTTGCCGATCCAGGAATTCTTGCTCGCCTTCCCCGAAGAACGCCGACCCAACCTGGACTATCGCGACTTCGGTGTAGAAACCGATGCTTTCGATGCTTTTCACCACGCGCGCGCCTTCGAAGATCGCTGTACGCGTGCGCCGCGTTACGCGGAAAGCCGCGTCAACAGCATCGCGCGGCCCTCGCTGCCGCCGCTGTAGAGCGTCGCGTTCGGGGGTCGCGCGCACCAGGCCATGTCGGGCGCGGCTTCCTTCGTGCGGCCCTCTTGCTTCAGGCCAAGCCCCGCGCGATGGTCACAGGCGGCGCTACCCGGGCGCCGCAAGACTTGGAGAACCCATGCGAAAAGACCGCCTGCTTGTACTACTGGCTGCGTTCCTTTGGCTGTTGCCGCTGCTGTGGTCCAGCGCTGCCCAGGCCCAGGCTCGATCCTACGTCAATCGCCCGCTGACCCTCGAGGGCGGCCAAGGGCGCATCGATCTGGGACCACCCGACTACGGCTTCATGGATCACGGGGCCCTCAACGACGGCCGCGGCTTTCGCTTCGGCGAGGTCTTCGACGGGCGCGGGCGTTGGTCCTATTTCGGCGCTGGCGGGGCCTACGGCATCACGCCCCAATTCGAACTCGGTGGCCTGCTTTTGCCACTGCACCTGTCGGGCGATGGACACTTCGGTGACATGGAGGTCTACGGTCGTTACGCGTTTTCCCGGGGTGGAGCCCTCGGTTTGCAGTTCACGGTTCAGCTCCCCACCGACGACACCCTCGGCGTCGGTATCGGGCTGCCGGCCCACGTACGGCTCGGGGGCAGCGGCCGCCTGGAGACGGGCATCGAGCTGGAGATCATGGAGTATGGCCTCAACGTCGATGTGCCGGCGGCTTTCATGTTTGGGGTGGGCAACATCGTCGCCCTGGGACCGCGCACCGGGCTGCTATTCGTGGACATCGCCGACGACAGACGGGATGCGATCGCCCTCAACCTCGGTTTTGCCCTGGTGATCACCCCGGCCCCGGTTGTCGATCTCAGCTTCTCGTTCAACTGGCCGTGGTTCTTCACTTCGCGCGGCCCCGACGACATGTATGTGGACGTCTGGGAGCTGGTCTTCGGGGTCAACATCTACCTCGGCGGCTGACGCTTCCCCGCGCTACTCCCCGGGCACCACAAGCGGGCCCCCGTCCCTGCCGCCTTCGCGCTCGTCTTCCTCGGACGCCGCCCGCGCCGCCGCGATGGCGTCGGCGCGCATGGCCTCGAGCCGCGCCTCGACGCGGCCGTTGATGCTGCCCTCGGGGTAGCGGCCCTCGAGGTCGCGCGCGCCGGCCTCGAGTCCAAAGAGCACCTCGGCCGCGGCGTCCACGTCGCGGACGCCGTAGACATGAAAGCGCCCGGCGCCCACGGCGGCCACCACGTCCTCGCGCAGCATCAGGTGGCTGATGTTGTCGCTGGGCATCACCACCCCCTGCGTGCCGTCGAGCCCACGTGCCCGGCAGACGTCGAAGAAGCCTTCGATCTTTTCGTTGATGCCGCCGATGGCTTGCACGCGCCCGTGTTGGTCGACCGAGCCCGTGATGGCGATGCCCTGGCGCAGGGGCAGCTCGCCGATGGCGCTGAGCAGCACCAATAGCTCCGCCAGCGAGGCGCTGTCGCCCTCCACGAAGCCGTACATCTGTTCGAAGACCAGCGTCGCGTGCAGCGACGAGGGCACGCGCTGCATGTAGCGGCTGCCGAGGAAGCTGCTGAGGATCATCACCCCCTTGTTGTGGATTTTGCCCCCCATCTGCACCTCGCGGTCGATGGCGATCACCTCGCCCTTGCCCAGGCGTGCCCGCGCGCTCAGGCGCGAGGGAAAGCCGAAGCGCGCTTGCCCGGCGTCGACCACGCTCAGGGCGTTGATCTGGCCCACCGCGGCCCCGGCGGTGTCGATGTGGATGGCGCCGCGGTCGATGGCCTCCAGCGTCAGCTCGTAGAGCCGGCCGTGACGCCGCCGTCGTTCGCCGAGCGCCCGTTCCACGTCGCGCCGCCCGATGCGCTCGCGCGACGCGGCCCGCGCCCAGTGGTCGGCTTCGCGCACGACGTCGAAGAGGGTGCGCACATGCATGGAGATTTTTCGCGCGTCGCCGGCCAGGCGCGAGGCCTCGTCGATCACGGTCGCCACCGCGTTGGCCTCCATCGGAAGCATCTGCTCCTGCTCGAGCACCCGGGCCAAGAGCGCCGCAAAGCGCTTGCAAGCCTCGGGGGTGCGCTCCATGGTGCTCTCGAACTCGGCGGCGATCTTGAAAAGTTCGTCAAACTCCGGGTCAAGGGCGCTGAGCCGGTAGTAGAGGTCGCGCTCGCCCACCAGCACCACCTTGCCCGCGAAGGCAATGGGCTCCGGCTCTTGCGAGACGGTTTGGGCCAGGTCCAGGGCCTCGGCCACCGACTCGACGCGGATTTCGCCGGCCCGCAACGTGCGCTTGAGCTGCTCGTAGGCCACCGGCTGCATCAACAGCCGGCGCGCGTCGATCAGCAGGTAGCCGCCGTTGGCCTCGTGCAGCGCGCCGGGCTTGATCAGGTTGAAGTCGGTGATCAGAACGCCCAACTGCGAGATATGTTCGACCTTGCCGACCAGCTGGGCCGTGGTCGGGTGATCGACGCAGACCACCGGGGCGCCGCTGTCGAGGCCGCGGTCGACCAGCAGGTTGATGCGGTAGCGCCTGAGAATCGGTCCCTCGCGCACGCCGCCGCCGTCCATCGCCATCGCCAGGGCCATCGGGTTTTCACCCTCGGCTTCGGCCTGAACGCGGATCAAGTCGGCGGTCTTGTCGACGATGTCGCGCTCGACGGCAGCGATGTGTGCAAGCACCGCCGGCAGGCTGCCGAAGGCGCGCTTGATCTCGCCGAAGAGGTCACCGACGGTGTCGCGCGTGACTTCCTGGTCGAGGCGTTTGATGCGCTCGCGCTGCTCCCGTTGCAGGAGAGGCACGCGCTTCATGGCCTCGCGCAGCTTTTCGTGGATCGTCTCGGCTTTCTTTTCGAGCGCCTTCTTTTCCTCGTCGCCGAGGGCGGCCTGCTCGTCTCCGTCGAGCACCTTGCCTTCGCGCATGGGCGCCAGGGCAAAACCTGCGGGCGTGCGCACCACCGCCACGCCCAGGGCTCGGGCGGCGGCGGCGACGGCTTCGACCTCGGCCTCGTGTTGCTCGCCCAGTTCGCGTTCGACGGCCTCCTTGCGTTCGCGGTAGCTCTGGCTGGCGAAGGCCGCCGGGATCGCCGCCTTCAACTCGTCGATCAGGCGCTCCATGTGATCGCGTAGGCGCGCGCCCTGGCCCGGCGGCAGTCTCAGCGCTCGAGGTTTGCGTGGTAACTCGAAGTTGTAGACGTAGCAGATGTCGTCGGCGACGGGCTCGTCCTTGGCGGTCGCCTCGATCAGCGCCTTGGCCACTTTGCTGCGACCGCTGCCAGTGGGGCCGAGGATGAAGACGTTGAAGCCGCCGCGCTTGATCGCAAGGCCCAGGCTGAGCGCATCGACGGCCCGGTCCTGGCCGACGGCGGCCGAGGACTGCGTGAGCTCGGCGGTGCTTTTGAAACCCAGGGCCCTGGGGCTACAGCGGGTGCGCAGCTGCTTCTTGGAGAGCTCGATTGCTTTGGCCATGTTGGTTTGCGGTCGTGGGATGGGGCGTTGCCGGGCGGCCGCTGCGACAGGCGACGACCGTCAATCCGGGGCCGTGGTCGAGCCCTCGATCGCCGCGAAGTCTGCATCGATCTTGGCCTGAATTGCACGCAGGGTCGCTTCGTCGCGCTGGGGCTCGAAGAGGTGGGCAAAGCGGCCCTGGGTCTCCAGGTAGCGCTCGACGGGAAGTCGCGTCTTGGGCAACTTGGTGTGGCGCACCTGGCCGTCGACGTATTCCTTGAGCGGCCAGGCCCCGGTGTCGACCGCCAGCTTGCCGATCTCGAGCGAGCGTTCGGGCGGATAGTCCCAGCCCGTGGGGCAGGGCGCGAGCATCAGGATCAGGCGCGGACCCGACAGCTGCTTGGCGCGCTGGACCTTTTGCACCAGGTCCAGGGGCTCGGAGGCGACGGCGGTGGCGACGTAGCTGGGTTGGTGGGCGACCCAGATGTCGAAGAGGTTCTTCGTGCGGCCATGGAAGCCGCCGCGGTCGGTGGCGGTGCGCGCGCCCAGGGGCGTCGCCGCCGAGCTCTGGTGGCCGGTATTGCCGTAGCCCTCGTTGTCGTAGCAGATGTAGAGGAAGTCCAGGTCGCGCTCGATGGCGCCCGAGGTCGATGAAAGGCCCATGCCGTAGGCCGAGCCGTCGCCGGTGAGCACCACCACCTGCAGGTCGTCGGCGGCCGGAAGGCGTCCCTTGGCGATGAGCACGTCGAGGGCGTCGCGGATGCCCTGGGCCCCGGCCGGCGCCGAGGCCATGGCGGTGTAGAAGAAAGAGCCGCGGAAGGGCGTGAAGGGATAGACCGACAGCAGCGTCATGCAGCCGGCGGCGTTGACGAAGACCGTGTTTTCGCCCAGCACGTCGGAGGCCTCGTTCAGCCCTTCGAGGCCCCCGCAGCCGGCACACATGGGGGTGCCGGCGGCCATCACGTGTTGGGACGGCAGCTGCTTGAGCTTGCGGATTGGTTTTTCTTCACTGCGAGTCATGACCCCTGGCTCCCTGCATTCGGCGCGGGTGGCGGGCGGCTCGAGCGCACCTCGGCGTCGCGCACGGCGGCGATGGCCTGCATCTTGCGCAGCTCGCGCAGCTCGTCGGCGGTGAAAAGGAGCCTTGGCGCTGGCGGCGCCTCGAGCGTGCCGGCCCGGGCCTTTTGCAGCGCCTCGCGCGTCTCGCTCACCATCTGGAAAAACTCCTCGCGCCGGATGTCGCGACCGCCCAGGCCTCCGATGAAGCTGGTGATGACACCGGGGGCGTCCGCCCGCCCGTACAGCGCCGAGCACAGCTCCGCGTGCAGCACCCCGCCCTTGCCGATGGAGAGGTTTTGGTCGACGACGACCACCGCGGCTTTGCCGTCCAGGGCCTGCGCCAGCGCGTCGGCCGGGAAGGGGCGCAAGAGCCGCGGTCGCAAAAGCCCCACGCGCTCGCCGGCCGCGCGCATCTGCGCCACCGCGTCGCGGGCCTTGCTGGCGAAGGAGCCCATCATCACAAACACGATCTCCGCGTCGTCGCAGGCGTAGCGCTCGAGGGCGCTGTAGTTGCGTCCGAAGCGCTCACCGAAGTCCTCGCAGACTTCGGCGAAGACCCGCTCGGCCTGCAGCGCCGCCAGGTGGCATTCGTAGCGAAAATAGGAGTAGGGCGTGCCGCCCAGCACCGCCACCGCCTGGCTCAGGGGCTGGCCGGCGCGCAGCCCGAGGGCGCTCGCATCGAAGGGTGGCAGAAAGGCGGCCACCGCTTCGGCCTCGGGCAGCTCCACCGGTTCGCGCGTAAAGGAGAGGTAGAAGCCGTCCAGGTTGACGATGGCCGGCAGCCGCACGCGCTTGTCTTCGATCACGCGGTAGCCGATCAGCGACAGATCGAGCACCTCTTGGCAGCTGGCGGCATGAAATTGCAAAAGCCCGCTGTCGCGCGCGGCCAGCACGTCGCAGTGATCGGGCTCCAGCGTGATCGGCGCCGCGAGGCCACGGGAGACGTTGGCCAGGAGAAAGGGCGCGCGGAAGCCGGCCACCGCGTAGAGCATCTCCATGGCGTAGAGCAGGCCTTGACTGGAAGTTGCCGTAAACACGCGCACGCCAGCGGTGGCCGCGGTACCGGCGGCGGTGACCATGGAGTGCTCACTGTCGAGCGTGGTCATGCGTGCGTCGAGCTCGCCCCTTCGGATCCACTCCGAGAGCGTCTCGATGATCTCGGTCTGGGGCGTGATCGGAAAGGCCGGCACGTAGTCGACCCCCGCGAGGCGCGCGGCCCAGGCGGCGGCGCGATTGCCGGTCATCAGGCTACGGCTCATGGGCCCTCCGTTCGCGAGGCAAAGCTGTCGTCTCGTTTTGGGCTTCGGCTTCGGGCACCGCGGCGATCACATGGAAGGGGCATTGGGCGACGCAGATCAGGCAGCCCTTGCAGTGCTCCAGATCGATCTGGGGATAACCCGCGTCGTCGACGGTGATGGCCGAGTCGGGGCAGGGCAGGGCGCACATGAAATGACAGCGCTTGCAGCCGCTGTGATCGATCACCGGCCGCATGCTGCGCCACAGGCCCGTGCGCACCAGCACGCTGGTGGCCGGCGCATGGATCGCCGGAGCCGAAACGTCGGCGGGATCGAAGGGCAGCTCAATCCAGCCCGGGCTCGTGCGCTCGGCATAGCCCGGAGCCGGTCGAGCGCGCACCGCTCCGGCGTGTGCTGCAAGGGCGTCGAACGCCTCGAGCGCCTGCTGCCGCGCCCGCTCACGCGCCGTCGTGGGCAGGGCGCCCAGCTCCTGGGCGAGCGCCGCTTCGAGGGCCGTGCGGGGCACGACGCCGAGCAGGCGTGCCGCGGCACCGCTGACGCGGGCGCCCACCAGGGGCTCGGGGCCGCTGCGCAGGGGAGCGTCGGGGTCGGGCGCGGGCGGCTCCAGCGTGATCACCGTGGCCTCGGTTTGCAGCCGCTGCTTCCAGACCGCGGCGGGCTCCTGGCTCAGCAGCAGCAGCACCGCTTCGGCGTCCAGGCCCACGCCCACCCCCGCGCCGGCGACCTGCACCAGGCTGTCGTCGCCCACCACCACCAGCTCCGGCCGCTCGATCACCCCGCGCTCGTCGATGGGCGCCCGGTCGGCACGCACGTAGGCGAAGATCGGTGCGCCCCGCCGCTCGGCGCCGTAGCGCGGGGCATCCTGGACTTCGAAGCCCTCGGCGAAGAGGGCCGAACCCAGCACGCGGCTGGCCGTTTTGATGCCCTGACCACCGCGGCCATGGAAGCGAATGCGCAACATCGTACAAGACGTACGCCCGCGCTGGCTGCGCGCAATTACGGTACGAAGGTCGTGGTCAGCAGCAGGGTCGGTTGATACAGGCGTGGTGACCGGGCGTTGCCGTCGAAGGTGTGGTCGCCGAAGCTCGCGAAGGCCACCCGCAGCAGGCCGCCCACATTCCAGCGCTTGCTGACGCGCCCCTCGTAGCCGGCGGCGAGCGCGATGCCGGGACCGCTTTCGCCGCGCCGCAGGTTGAAGGCCGGCGACAGCAGCGCCACGCCGACCAGGGCTTGAAGGTGCACGCCTTCCTTGGTGCCGCCGAAGTAGACATCGGCGAAGCCGCCGGCGATGGCGTGGTAGAGCGAGCGCTGGATGGCGCGGTCGTCCTCGAAGCGATCGCGGATGTTGCCGGCGGCAATGGCGTCGGAGACGAAGCCTGCGCCCACCGCCAGCCAGGGCATGGCGAAGAGGCCGGCCATCACGTCGAAGGCAGCGGCGTAGCCGGTGAAGCGCAGCTCGCCCTCGGGCAACTCGCGGTAGGAGTCGGCGATGTCGGGGCCGAAGGGAAAGCCGACGCCGCCGGCCAGGCGTAGGTAGAAGCCCTCCTGGGTGGGCAGCTCGCGGCCCTCGGGTGGGCGCGGGGCGGCGGCCCGAGGGCGCTGTGGTGCGGGCCGGGCGGAGGTCACGGCCGGGGCCGCGGTGGTGGCGGGGGCCGGGGCCGCGGTCGCTGCACCATCGCCTGCGTCCGCCGGTGGCGCCGGGGGCACCTCGGTCGGAAGCGCCCCAGCGCCGCTCGCCGGGGCCGCTTCGCCGTCGCTTGGTGGGGGGGCTGGCGCCTGTTCCGGCGCGGCGCTCGCGTCCGGAGCTTGGGCCGGCGCCGCTGCGGGCGCCGCGGCCGGCTCGCCCTGGGTCGTCTCACCCCCCTCGGATTGCTGGGCTCCCGCCTGCGCTGCGAAGCCGAGCAGCACGGTGGCCGAGAGCAGGGCCCACGGCCTGTGTCGAGCGTCCTGAAAACGTTGAGTCAACATGTCGAACCACCCCGTCCCTGAGGTCATTGCCAATCAGCAGTCGCCCCCGGCGGCCGCAATTTTCACGGACGGCGTGCCTCTGGCAAGTCCGCGGTTTGGATAGCCTGTACGCGCATGGGCGCGAGCGGTGGGAAGACAGCGTCGCATTGGACGCGAAAATCGACCGCATCGCGCAGAAAGCTGCGCACCTGTGCGCCCCAAAAGTGGTGCAGTCCCCTGGACCTGCTGCGGCCAGTCCATAGACTCCTAACTCGGGTCTCGAGTCACTGCGCGGCATCGGTCGTCGCGCGTCGTTCGAGGATAGGTGGACTTCTGATGGTGAACTTCAACGATTGCTTCGATGGCCGCGCTGATGGACGGGAGCGACGCTCCTTGGGGTCGGTTCTGGCGATGGCGGCGCTGTTGATGCTGGCGGGCTGCGGCGACGACATTCCCATGCGTCGGGATGGCGCCACTGGGGGCACGGCCGCGATCACCGGTCAAATGCCGGCGGGGACCGGCGGCACCGCAGCGGTGGCCGGCCAGACGGCTACGGGTACGGGGGGCACGGGCGGCACCGGCGGCGCGACTGCGACCGCTGGCACCGGTGGCAGCGGTGCGGCTGGCACCGGTGACATGACCGGCACCGGTGGCACCGGCGGTAGCGCTGGCACCGACGCCACTGCGGGCACGGGGGGCACGGGCGGCACCGGCGGCACGACGGCCGCCAGCTGTCCGGCGGGTTCGCTCAAGAGCGAGCCGGGCCAGTGCGGCTGCGACGTGGCCGACACCGACAGCGACGCCGACGGCCGCGCCGACTGCAACGACGACTGCCCCAACGATCCGGACAAGTTCGGCGTGGGTCCCTGCGGCTGCGGCGTGCCCGATATCGACACCGATCTGGATGGCACCTATGACTGCGACGACGTCTGCCCGAACGATCCGGTCAAGCAGGACGGCGCGGGCGTCTGCGGCTGCGGCGTGCCCGACGACGACAGCGACGGGGACGGCACCATGGACTGCAACGATGGCTGTCCCGCCGACGCCAGCAAGACCGATTTCGACGGTTCCTGCTTCACCTTCGTGCCCAGCACCTTCAACTCGGTGACCGTGGCCGGCAGCCTGGACGGCATCGACCAGACCACCACCATCGACTGCGCGCTCGAGCTCGACACCACCGGCGGCGCTCCGGACTTCGTCGGCAGCTGCGCCGGCAGCATCAGCGCGAAGATCAGCATCCAGACCCAGGCCGGCGGGCCCGACGTGGTGGTAGTGGCCTTCAAGGATCTGAACGTCACCTCCATCGGCAGCATCCGGCTCGTGGGCGACAAGCCCGTGATCTTTGCGGTCTACGGTGACGCCGACATCGCCGGCCGCATCGACGCGGGCGCTGCGGGCAGCACGCCGGGTGCTGGCGGCAACGTCTCCTGCTCGAGCGGCACCGGCGGCAATGGCGACAGCGACACCAGCAGCAGCGATGGTGCGGCCGGCGGCGGTGGTGGCGGCTTTGCCACGGCCGGCGGCGTCGGCGGTGATGGTGAACGCTCCAGCACCGACGGCGGCGTCGCGGGCGCCGTCGAGGGCGACAGCTCGCTTTCGGTTCTGCGCGGTGGCTGTGGCGGTGGCAGCGGCGGTGACGGAAGCTCCAGCGCTGGCGGCGGTGGTGGCGGCGGCGGTGGTGGCGGTGCCTTCCAGCTCTCGGTTTCGGGCACGCTGACGGTGACCGATTCGGCCGTGATCAGTGCCCAGGGCGGCGCTGGTCAGGCCCCGGACAACGAGGAGAGCGGCGGCGGTGGTGGCGGCAGTGGCGGCGCCATCCTGCTCGAAGCTGGTGACGTGAGCATCGACGTCGCTGCATGGGTCACGGCCAATGGTGGCAGCGGCGCCGAGGGCTCCGAGAACGGATCGACGGTCGCTGCGCCGGGCTCCGACGGCGCCAAGGACAGCGACACGGCGGCCGCCGGGGGCACTGGCAATGCAGGTGGCGACGGTGGGGACGGTGCAACCGACTCTACCGCCGCGACGGCGGGCGACTCGACCAATACCAGCTACGGCGCCGGCGGTGGCGGTGGCGGCAGTGGCTACGTCGTCATTTACGACGTGCCATAGCGGCGATCGAAGGGCAAAAGGTTGGTTAGGTCCGCTCGCGGGGCCCATCCAACCTGTGCTACGCCTTGGGCCATGTCCGATGCCCCCAAGCTGACCCAGGAGCAAGCCATCGAGGTGCTGACCGCGCCCGGCTCGCTCTACGCCACGGCGCGGCGCTCGATCGCCGGCGTCGAGTTCTCCGTCTTCGAAAACGCCCCGCGCAATCTGGGTGAACTCTACGCCCTGTCGTGCCGCCACGACGACCGCACCTTCCTGGTCTACGAGGACGAGCGCTACAGCTATCCCGAGGCCCGACAGCGCATGGCCAACTTGGCCCATCGCCTGGTGCAGGACTACGGCGTCAAGCGCGGCGATCGCGTGGCCCTGGCCATGCGCAACTACCCCGAGTGGTGCTTTGGCTACATGGCTGTTACGGCCATCGGCGCGGTCATCGTGCCGCTCAACGCCTGGTGGCAGGCCTCGGAGCTGCGCTACGGCCTCGAGGACAGCGGCGCGCGCCTGCTGCTGGCCGATCGCGAGCGCTTCGACCGTCTGGCGCCGGAGCTGCGCGAGCTGGGGCTTCCGGCCCTGGTGGCCCGTCCCCACGCCGAGGGCGGCGGACCCTTGCCCGAGGGCGCCGTCGACATGGGGCCCTTGCTCGAGGGTGAACACCGCCTGCCCGAGCAACACGCCGCCGTCGAGCCCGACGACGACGCCTCCATCATGTACACCTCCGGCTCCACCGGGCATCCCAAGGGCGTGGTCAGCACCCACCGGGCCGTGGTCAGCGCGGTTTTTACCTGGGAGTTTGTGATGATGGCGCGCGTGCTCACCGAGCTGCCCGCCGAGGTCGTCGAGCGCGTGCGGGGATGGCTTTCCCAGGGCCGCGACGCGCTGTCGAACTCGGCCTTCAAGATGCCCCAGCGCACGGCGCTCAACACCCTGCCGCTCTTTCACGTCACCGGCTGCAACGTGCAGTTTCTGCCGGCCTTCCGCAACGGTCGCAAGATCGTGATGATGCACAAGTGGAATCCGGAGCGGGCCCTGGAGCTGATCGAGCGCGAGAAGGTCACCGACTTCGGCGGCGTGCCCACCATGAGTTGGGACCTGGTCAACTCGCCTGACTTCGCGAAGCGCGACACCAGCTCGCTGCAGTCGCTGAGCGCTGGCGGTGCCGCGCGCCCGCCCGATCAGGTTGGCAAGCTCAAGCAGAAGGTCCAGCAGGCGGCGCCCTCCACCGGCTATGGCATGACCGAGACCAACAGCCTGGGCTCGGCCATCGGCGGCGACGACTATCTGATGCGACCGGCCAGCGTGGGGCGTGCGCTGCCGCCGCTGGTGGAGCTGGAGGTCCTCGACGAAAGCGGTGGGCGTCTGGGCGTAGACCAGGAGGGCGAGATCCGCATCAAGAGCGCCACCAACATGCGCTGCTACTGGAACCGCCCCGAGGCCACGGCCGAGACCCTGGACGACGGCTGGATCCGCACCGGCGACCTCGGGCGCATCGACGCCGAGGGTTTCCTCTTCATCACCGGGCGCGCCAAGGACATTGTGATTCGCGGCGGTGAAAACATCAGCTGCCCCGAGGTGGAGCACGCCCTGCACGAGCATCCTGCGGTCTTCGAGGCGGCGGTCTACGCCGTGCCGGACAAGCGCCTGGGCGAGGCCGTGGGCGCGACGGTGATGCTGGCCCCGGGCGCCGAAGTCGACGCCCAAAGCCTGCAGCTGCACGTGGCCGAGCGCCTGGCCAAGTTCAAGGTCCCCAGCCACATCGAGATCCAGCGCGAGCCACTTCCCCGCATCGCTTCCGGCAAGTTCGACAAGCTCACGCTCAAGCGGGCTGCCGCCGCGCGGCTCGTCTGACAGCAGCTGGTAAACGTCCGGCACGGGGGCTACGATCGCCTCCGGGTCGGCACCGGAGGCCGCCCGACTGGAGGTAGGCGTGGAAGGCTTGCTGACCGAGAGCTTCAAGGATGCCTGGGAGACCTTCAAGAAGGACGCGGTGTTGTACATCCTGGCCTCGCTTCTGATGACGATCGTCAGCCTCGTGAGCCTGACGGTCCTGCTCGGACCGGCCAACGTCGGTTTCATCGACATCGTGCGCCGGCGCCGCCGCGGTGAGGCCGCCAGCGTCGGTGACGTCATGGGCGCCATGTCCAGCTTCGGCAGCTCCTTTGGCGCCTGGGTGCTGCTGGCTGTCGGCACCGCCATCACGCTGCTGTGCCTGGTGGTGCCGGGGCTCATCTTCATGTTGCTGTGCAGTTTCGCCTTTCACGGCATCGCCTACCGCGACCTGGGCGCCGTCGAGACCCTCAAAAGCAGCTTCTCTCTCGTGACCGCCAACGCCGTGCCGCTGCTTGTGGTGTTTGTGGCGCTGGCCGTCATCAACATGATCGCAGGCAGCGTTCTGCTCGGCACCCTGCTGACGACGCCCTTTTCGATGGTGGTGCTCACCGTATGTTACGAGCGGCTAGAGGGCATCGGCACATCGAACCAGGAGCTGATCGACAGCGCCGCGTGACGGTCGTCGTTTGACCGAAGAAGTGAATCTTTTCAGCCACCGCCCCTACTGGGCCGAGCGCTTCGGCGTCGCGCCCTTTTTGCCCACGAGCCGTGCCGAGATGGACGTGCTCGGCTGGGATAGCTGCGACGTCATCCTGGTGACGGGCGATGCCTACGTCGATCATCCCGCCTTCGGCATGGCCCTGGTCGGTCGGCTGCTCGAGGCCCAGGGCTTTCGCGTCGGCATCCTCGCCCAGCCCGACTGGCGCGATACGGAGGACTTCGAGGCCCTGGGGCCGCCCAACCTCTTCTTTGGCGTTACCGCTGGCAACATGGACTCGCTGGTCAACCGCTACACCAGCGACCGCAAGCCCCGCAGCCAGGACGCCTACAGCCCCGACGGCGCCTCCGACCGCCGACCCGAGCGCGCCACCCTGGTCTACTGCCAGCGCTGTCGCCAGGCCTACCCGGGTGTGGCGTTGGTGATCGGTGGCATCGAAGCCAGCCTGCGGCGCGTGGCCCACTATGACTACTGGTCCGACCGCGTGCGGCGCTCGATCCTGATCGATTCGGGCGCCGACCTGCTCGTCTACGGCAACGGCGAGCGCCAGGTGGTCGAGATCGCCCATCGCCTGGGTCGCGGCGAGTCGATCGACTCGATACGGGGCCTGCGCGGCACCGCCACTCGCGTCTCGGGGTTGCCCGAGGGTTATCTGGAGCTCGACCATCAAGACGTCGATGCCCCAGCAGCGCCCGGGGAGGGCCTTTTGACCCTGCGCAGGAAGGCCGTGCGCCACGCCCGCGAGCGCACCGTGCTTCGCCTGCCGGGCTTCGAGGCCATCAAGCGCGACCCCGTGCTCTACGCCCAGGCTTCGCGGCTTCTGCATGCCGAGGCCAACCCCCACAACGCCCGCGCGCTGGTGCAGCGCCACGGCGAGACCGACGTCTGGATCAATCCGCCGGCGCTGCCATTGTCGAGCGAGGAGATGGATCGCGTTTACGAGCTGCCCTATCGCCGCGTACCCCATCCCAGCTACGGCAGCGCGCGCATCGCCGCCTACGAGATGATCCGCTTCTCGATCACGATTCAGCGCGGCTGCTTCGGCGGCTGCAGCTTCTGCTCCATCACCGAGCACGAGGGCCGCATCATCCAGAGCCGCTCGGCCGACTCGGTGCTGCGCGAGGTCGAGCGCGTGCGCGACACGGTGCCGGGCTTCACCGGGGTGATCTCGGATCTGGGCGGTCCCACCGCCAACATGTACCGCCTGGCCTGCAAGAGCCGGCGCATCGAAGCGGCCTGCCGGCGGCCCTCCTGTGTCTACCCGGACGTCTGCGACAACCTGGGCACCGATCACGGGCCGCTGATCGACCTCTACCGCCGCGCTCGTGAGCTGCCGGGCATCGATCGGGTGCTCATCGCCTCGGGCGTGCGCTACGACCTGGCGGTGCGCTCGCCGGCCTACGTGCGCGAGTTGGTCAGCCATCACGTGGGCGGCTATTTGAAGATCGCGCCCGAGCACGTCTCCGAGGGACCGCTTTCGCACATGATGAAACCGGGGGTTGCGAGCTATCGGCGCTTTGCCGAACTCTTCGAGCGCTTCTCGCGCGAGGCCGGCAAGGAGCAGTACCTGATCCCCTACTTCATCGCCGCCCACCCCGGCACGCGTGACGAGGACATGCTCGAGCTCGCCCTGTGGCTCAAGAAGAGCGGCTTTCGCCCCGACCAGGTACAGACTTTTTTGCCTTCACCGATGGCCACGGCCACGGCCATGTACCACGCCCGCAAAAACCCGCTAAGGCGCCTGCGCCGCGACGGCGGCGATGTGATCGTGCCGCGCGGCCCCCGCGCACGTCGCTTGCACAAGGCTTTCTTGCGCTACCACGACCCGGACAACTGGCCAGTGCTGCGAGCTGCGTTGCAACGCATGGGGCGCAGGGATTTGATCGGCTACGGCAAGCGCTGCCTGGTGCCGCCGCGCCAGCCCGCGGGCTGGAAGCCGCCCCCGGGCGCGGGGGGGGCGAGGGCCAGGCCGAAAGCCGCCCGTGCGCAGGGGCGGTCGCGCTTGCGCAGGCGCGAAAGTCGCTGAGACGCGGACGTGGTTGGTAGTCGCGCAGCGACGGGAATCTGTTCAGCCCTCGGCTGTGTCGATTGCATGACCAACACGGACTGTCAGGCAACCGAAGAGTGCAGCCTCAATCAATGCCGGGCTCGCTGCCTGGCGGATACGGATTGTCCGACCGATTCCGCCTGCGGTACCGACGGCTTGTGCTCAATTCCGGTGGGCACGCCCTGTGGTTCTACCATCGGGGGTCTCGGCCTGTGCGGGTTCGACCCCTGCACCGACGTCGACGCAAACCTGACGACGGTCGAGGCCTATTGTACGCGCTTCTGCTCCGACTCGACCGGATGCCCCGACGGCTACGTTTGTCAGTCGTCCGAATGCCGGCGCAACTGACGTGAGTGGGGCGAGGTGGTCGGACCGGTGCTTCTTGCCGAATAGGCCGCTGCCGACGAGTGGTGACGATAGATCCGTGCTGAAGCAAAGCCACTCTCCGTTGCTGAGAATGTCGCCAGCGGAAACCAATGGCCGCCGCTTGTGCGCGGGTTGTTGAAGGGGCCGCCGCTTGTGCGCGGGTTGTTGAAGGGGCCGCCGCTTGTGCGCGGGTTGTTGAAGGGGCCGCCGCTTGTGCGCGGCCCCGCATCGTGTAATGTGCCGGCCCTCCGTGTTGAATGGCCTTCAAAACGCGTTTGTTGCGCTGCGTTCACGCGGGTTTCGGACGCTTTGGTTGGGGTCCTGGAGCGCGATGATCGCGTTCTTCACCTCCAACATCGTGCAATCCATCGTCGCCTTTCAACTCACCGGTGAAAACGGCTCGGTGGGCTTTGTGGTCTTCGGGCGCGGCGCGGCGCAGCTCCTGCTCGGGCCGGTGGGCGGCGCCCTGGCCGACCGTCTGCCCAAGAAGGCCATCCTGCTCAGCTGTCAGAGCATCACCATGGTGGTCTTTCTGGTGCTCGCGGCCCTGAGTTCGAGCGGCAGTCTGACGGTGACCCATCTGGTGGTCGGCGGCTTTATCGTGGGTCTGACCTTTGCCTTCCTGGGGCCCACGCGCACCGCCTACATGGTGGATCTCGTCGAGTTCGAACACCGCGGGCGCGCCGCCGCCCTGACCCAGGTCGCCCTCAATGCTTCACGCGTGATCGGCCCGGCCTTCGCCGGCGTGCTGCTGGCCATCGAGACGGTCGGGGCGACGGGGGCGTTTCTGGTGATGGCCGGCTTCTACGCCCTGGCCCTGGCCCTGCATGCCACCGTGCCGCCCTCCTCTCCGGAACCAGCCCAGCCGGGGGCGCCGCGGCGGGCGGTGCTGGGCGATATCCTCGAGGGCATTCGCTACGTGCGGAGTAGCCCGCGCCTGCGCACGCTGGTGGCCCTCTTCGTGCTGACCATCATGCTGGGCCTGCCCTACGTCAGCGTGCTGCCGGGCCTGGTTGAGCACCAGCTGCACCTGCCTTCCGCCCAGGTCAGCGTGCTCTACGGCGCCTCGGCCGCCGGCGGCCTGCTGGCCAGCCTGTCGATGACGGCGCTGGCCGACTCGCCTCACGCGCTGGGGGTCTACCGCGCCGGCGGGATCTGCTTCGGGCTGTGCCTGATGCTGCTGTGGTCGGTCGAGACACTGCCCATGGCCGCCGCACTGATGGCGGTCTGCGGCTTCGGCAGTGGCTGCATGACCACCCTCAACGGCGCCGTCTTGCTGCGCAGCACCGACGCCCGCTACATGGGCCGGGTGATGTCGCTGTCGATGCTGGCCTACGGCGCCTATGGCCTGGTGGCGGTGCCGGTGGGTTTCGCCGCCGATGCCTTCGGCGAGGGGCTGACCCTGGCCGTGCTCGGCGGCCTGGTCGTGGCCATCGTTTCGAGCCTCGGGTTTGTCCTGGTGCGCACCCCCGAGCCCCAGCTCGAAGCGGTTTGAACGACGGGCGGAGGGGACCGGCACTGCCACGTGGGCGAGCGCGTGGGCGAGCGAATGGTCGCGCCAATTATTGGCAAAACATTGGTAGATCGGGCCATGCAGGCGTCCTTTTTGGACAAGTGCTCGCCTTGACCTTGTCCCGCTCCCCATCGTGGGGCACACCCAGAGTACGGATTATGCACAAAGCAGCCGGGGAGTGGTGTGGTTCATGAATCGTCGGAAACTCGTATGGGTCGTTAGTGCGCTGCTGCTGTGGTCGGGCTCCGGGTGTGGGGCCGGTGATGAGGGTCCCGGTGGGGGCGCGTGCCTGCCGGGTCTCGTCAGCCCCTGCCCCTGCCCGGATGGAAGCTCGGGGCGGAGCACCTGCGATGCTGCGGGCAATCCCGGGCTTTGCGCCTGTGGGGCCGCGGCCTTGCCACAGCCGATCACGAGCCCGGGCGCGCCGACCGCCACCGGCCAGCCCGCTTCGGCGACGGATCCGGCGGCGGACACCGGGGTTGCGACCACCGATCCGGCAGCCACGGACTCCGCGATGACCGAGGCTGGCAGCGCCGGGGCGCCTGCGCCGGCCGAAGACCCGGCGATCGAGGAGCCGGTGGCCGTGGGCGACGGCGTCGAGGTGCCTGCCACCGACCACTGCGCGGCGGTGGCCGACTGGGATCCGGCCTGGGCCGAGTTCGAGGAAGAGGTCCTGCGCCTGACCAACGAGGCCCGCGCTGCCGGGGCCACCTGTGGCGAGCTCGGGCCCTTCGAGCCTGCAGGGCCGTTGGTCATGAGTCCGGAGCTGCGCTGCGCGGCGCGGCTGCACTCCCAGGACATGGGCCAGCAGGGCTACTTCGACCACGACAGCCCCGACGGCCGCACGCCCTTCGACCGCATGAGCGCGGCAGGCTACAGCGGCGGCGGCGGCGGCGAGAATATCGCCATGGGCCAGCCCACGCCCGCGGACGTGGTCGCCGGCTGGATGGACAGCCCCGGCCACTGCTCCAACATCATGCAGCCGGGCTTCACGGAGATCGGCATCGGCTACTGGGCCGGCGCCGCAGACAACCCCTGGTTCAACAGCAATGTGCTGTGGACCCAGAATTTCGGCGCGCCCGGGTTCGGCGGTGGCGCCTGTCCGCTTCCGCCGCCCTGGTGTTGAGGGTTCGCCCCGGCCTGACCGCCGATCCGACCGCCGTGGCGGCCACACCGGTCAGCGTTCGATGCTGACTTCCCCGGCCAGCGCGCGCTCGTCCAGGATCGTGGCCCGTCCTGCGTCGCTGACGTCCATGCGCTTGCGCCGCGTGCGCACGCCGACCCAGACCTGGGCTTTTTCGTGAGGCATGTAGTGGGGAATGGGCAGGTTGCGGGTGTCCACGACCCAGGTTCCCGGCTCCCAATTGGCGATCGGGTGGATACCATCGAGGGGTGTGTGGGCGTCGCGGGCCCAATAGCCGCGCCGCGCCGAGTCCAGGTGCACCAGGATCTGCCAGGGCCCTTCCACCTTGCCGTCCACTCTCCAAACCGTGGTGAGCTTGGCCGACGAAAGGCGCCGCAGCGAAGTGGGTTCGACGCGCGCGTCGAGCAATGTGAGGTTTTCCCCGAAGCGCACGTTGAGGGGCTTTTCGATGCGCGGGGCTTTCTTCAGCACCGAAGTCTGTAGCAGCTTCGCCAGCTCGGGGCGGTGGTTGGGTCGCACCGTGAGCTTGGCGAGCAAGAGCGCCTCCTCCTTGACCAGGATGCCCCGCTGCAACGGTGAGATGCGGCGGCGCGCCAGGCGCCGGTTGGTGCGGCGGACGTGGCCCTTGTCGCGCAGGAGCACCGAGCCCCACCAGTAGCGCACCTCGCCGGGCGGAAAGTCCCCGGGGACCCATACCCGGATGTGGTCGGCGATGATCTGGCCGGGCTTGCACTGGTCCAGGTAGAGCCGTCCCTTGCCCGGATGGTGATCGACCTGGTGGTGCCGTCCGTCGACGGTTTCGAGCGTGCCGAAGAGGCGCCAGCCCGGCTCGCTTGGCCCCAGGCACTTGAAGTAGACGATCGCCTCCCAGAAGCCGTCGGGGTCGACGGTGGTCGAGGGCGTGTCGAAGCCGAGCAGCTCGATGCTGTCCTCCAGCCGCGCCCGAATCGGGTAGCCGGGCTCGGGCGCCTCGCTGAGGATGAAGTCCTCGGTCTGCGGCTCCGAATCCTGGTAGCGCTCCTCGATTTGTGCCGGCCGCGCCCGCATGCGTGTGCTGGCGGCCTCGGCGGCCTGCTTCCACTTTTCGCGGGCCTGCTCGTCGGCGACGCGTAGCAGGTTGCGCCGCTCGAAGGGGTCGGCCTTTAGATCGTAGGCCTCCATCGGCCGCGCATCGAAGTGATCGATGAAGCGCATGGAGTCGCTGGTCTCGGCCATGCAGCGCTTGTCGTACCAACAGGAGCTGTAGACCTTGTCCGGAGGAGCGCTGGTTTGGAGATCGCGGCCTTCGAAGAGGTCTTGGGGGTATTGGGCGCCCAACATCGATAGCACCGTGGGCGCGATGTCCACCTGACGCCGTATCCCTTGCACCACCCTGGCCTCGGGGATCGCCTTGCGATTGAAGAAGATCAGCGGCACCCGCAGACCCTCCTCCCAGATCACGGTGTTGTGGGCTTTCTGGCCGTGCTCGTGGAAGGCCTGCCCGTGGTCGCCGACCACGACGACCAGCGTGTCGTCGAGCCGGCCCAGCCGCTTGAGGCCCTTGATGAGCTCGTCGATGAACTGATCGGCGTAGCGCACGGTGTTGAGGTAGCGGTTGAAGTCCTCGAAGGGACGCGGCATGCGGCCACCCAGGCGCGGGGGACGCCGCGGGTATTTCTTGAAGTCGAATTCGCTCGGCGTGCCGTATTTGTGGTGCGAGATGCAGGTCAGGGCGGTCAGGAAGAAGGGCTTGTCGCGGCTCTTGCCCTTTTCATCGCGCTTGCCGATCCAGCGCAGAATCGGATCGACCATGACCTTGTCTTCAACTGATAGATAATTGGTCTCCTCGAAGCCGGCCTCGTCGTAGGACTCGCGCGTGTGGATCTGCTCGTAGCCCACGTTGAGCGCCAGCTGGTGGCGGTTTTCGTAGGTGCCGGTGGCCGATTGGAAGTAGGCGCTGCGGTAGCCCAGGTCGCCCAGCACGTGGGCCAGGCAAGGGCTGGGCAAGCCGCCGGGCTCGGCCTCGGTGATCTGCACGCTCATGCGCGGCGAGTAGCCGCAGAGGATCGACACCAGGGCCTTGGAGGTGTGGGGGACATCCACGTATGCGCGGTCGACCAGCAGACCGTTACGCGCCATCTGCCGCAGCCGCGGCGTCGTTCGCATGCGCTCCACGTAGGCGCTCGTGGCGTCGAAGCGCGTGGACTCGAGCACCACGAGCAGCACGTTCTTCGGCGCATCGGCATTGTCGGGCCGCGTCACGGCGGCCCGCTCCAGGGCTTCAGCGATGCGCTGCTGGGCGCGTTTGACGTCGCGGGCTTCGAAGTCGGCACGCGGCCGGCCGCTGACGGGCTGCTCCTGAAAGGCCCCGCTGAGCAGGCCCAGCGATGCGCTCTGGGTCAGCGGATGCAGCTCGGGTCGCTCCGGAGCCATGCCACTGATGGCGGCCGCGGGCAGCGCGATGGCCATGGCCACGAGCATGGTGCGCGGCCCGCGCATCACCTCCAGGCCCAGCCGCCGCGTGGCCACCAGGTCGGCCAGCACCGGAGCCAGCGAGAGCAGCCCGGCGCCGCCCATCAGCACAACCCCCGCCAGAGTGGTTTCGGCCGCGATCACCACCTTCAGATCCTGGAAGTGCTCGATCGTGTACCAGAAGATGCTCCAGTCGAGCAGCGAGGCCGAGCGCGCCCAGGCCTGGTGCTCGAGTGCGCTGATCACCAACACCAGCGCCAGGTAGAGCGTGCTCATCAGGGCGAAAATCAGCGCCCCGCGCCGCACACCCCGAAGCAATCGCACCAGCAGCAGGCTCACCGCCAGGCTGCCGCAGGCCAGCGCCACATCCGGGGCGATCACCAGCAACAGATCCAACGCCCCTGCCCGTCCACCGCTCAGGGAGACGGCCTTGACGAGCTTCAGCGACGTCGGGAACAGCAGCAGGCTGCCGAAGATCAGAAAGGCGCTGATGGCCGTGGGGCCGCGTCGGGCGTTCGGATGGCGAGAGAATAGATGCTGGGCCGCCTTCCTCAGGGGGGCGACCGCCTGTGAGATTGAATGTCGTAGGGGCAGCCAGGCGCCGAACGACGCGCGCTGGTCGCCGCTTTGGTGCTGGCCCATCTGCGAAACCCAAGCGGAGCTGGGCCGTCACATAGCAGATCGCGCCAGGCCCTGGCCAGGGAGCTCTGGTCGTCTCCGGGATCCCAAAACACGACGGTCGAACCCGGCATCT
Source organism: Myxococcales bacterium (assembly GCA_029880325.1). Lineage (GTDB taxonomy): Bacteria > Myxococcota_A > Polyangia > Polyangiales > JAFGIB01 > JAOUOP01. The sequence continues at coordinate 26,343 of JAOUOP010000076.1, forward strand.
TTGGGGTGGCTCCAACGAGGCGGCGAAAACCCGCGCTGTCGCGGCGTGGTATGATCGGCGGCGATGGCTGTGCCGGCGACGATCGTAGCGAGCGCCCGGCTTCCGCGCATTGCTGTCTGTGGCGCGTTGCTGGTCGGGCTGAGCCAGTTTCCCCCGCTGCTTGGCTGCGGCGCCGCGGCCCACGGCTCGGGCCCCGCGGCCTCCGCGAGCGACGACGGCGCCCATCGCAGCGGCCAGACCTCCGGACTGCATCGGGGCGTGACGTCCCTCGAGGGCGCCTGCGCCGGTGGCACCAAAGAGCGCTGCGACGCCCTCGATGATGATTGCGACGGCGCCATCGACGAGGGCTGCGGCTACGGGGGCGGCGGCGTGCAGGTCACCGTGTCCTGGGATACCGCCGCAGACATCGACCTCTATGTGCGCGATCCGTCCGGCGAATTCGTTTTCTATAATGACGAACGCCGCCATTCCCTGGTCGGGGGCTACCTCGACCACAGCGCGCGCGGCGATTGCCGGCCAGAGCAGCGGCTGCGCAACGTGGAAAACGCTTTTTGGCCGCTGCCGGCGCCGGTAGGTGAGTACGTGGTGGAGCTGCACTACTTCGGTCCCTGTGGTGAAGAGGTCGAGACCCACGTCACCATGTCGGTGGCCGTGCATGGTACGGTGGTCGGAACCTACCGCTACACGTTGCGACCCGAGGAGCGCGTGGCGGCGGTCACCTTCGAAGTGCGCTGACCGGGCGGGCACCCTGGCGGGCACTCGGGGGCGTGACGCTATTCGTTGCGCTTGCGGTAGGCCGCCAGGAGCTTGGCTTGCAGGTCGTTTTCCTTGGCCAGCCTGCCGGCGGCCGTCAGCCGCACAGGGATCACGTGGGAATTCACATCGCGGGCCAGGGCGTCGAACTCGGCGGCATCGAAGGCGTAGAGGTCCTCGCTGATCAGGATCGCGAAGGGCCAGAGCTGGGCCGCCTTGGTGGCCGCGTCCCGCAGTTCGCAGCTCTCAACCTCGGCCGCGGGCACCAGGCGCGAGGCGCGCCGGGCGCTGTCGATTAACGCGTCGGGACCGCCCACCACCAGCACGGTGGTCAGTGGGTTGGTCTCCAGCGTGTCGCGCGTGCCCACGGCAGCGAGTGTACCACCGCTGCCAGGCGCTGCTCCATGCGACGTTCGGCCCCCCGGAGGTGGGCGAAACTGCCGTCGCTACGGAGCCTCGTCCTCGCCGGCCAGGTCCGCCAGCACGCGCAGGGCATCGGTGGTGGTGAACAGCCCGATCACGTTGCCCTCGTCGTCGGTGACCACGGCGCAGCCGAATTTCTCCCGCGCCATGTGTTTGGCCACCTCCCATAGCGGCGCGTCCGAGGCCACCGTGTAGGGCTCCGGCGTCATGGCTTCGGCGACGCAGATGCGCTCCCATTCTTCGGGCAGCAGTGATTCGATCATGGCCAGGTCGCGGTCGGTGACCACGCCGGCCAGGTCATCGCCGTCCATGACCGGCAGGTGCCGGATGCCGTGCTCCTGCATCAGTTTCACGGCCTCCTCGAGTTCGGCTTCGAGCGAAACGCAGACCGGCGCTTCGGTCATATGGTTGCCAACCAGCCGCGGTCGCCAGGTCATGCTCTAGTCCTCTGTGCAGGGCGCCTATCGGAACTTCGACTCCCACATCAGGTACGCGCTTGCCCCTCCGCGTCAAGGTACCCCAGAGATTCGGGGAAACCGGCGCCCCCAATGGCAGACCGCCATTCAGTGCAGGGCGAAGTCCCAGCGTAAGGAAAGAAAGATGCGGTCGTGGGTATCAAAGCCGAAGAGTGGGCCGAACTCATCGCTATACGGTTGGTAGCTGGCGTAGCCGAGTGCCACCTTCACCGCGTCGCGCAGCTCGTAGCTGATCTCGGCGCGGGCGAAAAAGCCGCGGTAGCGGGTCAGGCCGAAGGCCATGGCGGCGATCGTGGCCTGGGCCCGCTGGCGGGCGAAGCTCTGGCTGTAGCGTATGCCGAAGACCGGCTGCTCCACGGGCGACAGCAGGCTCGGCCCGTCGCTCGCCGACGGTTCGTCGAAGACCTCGCTCTGGCCGTACTCCAGGCCGATCGAGCCGTCGCTCAAGGCCGAGTAGGTCGCCCCCAGCATCCAGTGCAGCTGGTGGCGGCGGATCATGGCCAGCTCGATCGGTGCGGCCGTCGGGTCGGAGACGGTGAGCGGTCGGTCCACTTCCACGCCCAGTTCCCAGCGCAGCAGGAAATCGCCCGCGGGCAGTGCGCCGGCGTGGCCCAGCATGGTGTAGCGCGGGTGGTAGAGCGAGAGTTCCACACGCTCGGCGCCCAGCTGCTCGGCGGGCGGCAGGCTGGGCACACCCTGACGGTCGAGGGTGTTGGCGGTGTAGAGGTCCAGGTCGACGCCGTGGCCCGCGTAGCGGTAGCGGCCGAAGAATTGCGAGGCTTCGGGATCGAAGCGATCGGGCACGTGCTCGAAGCGAAGCTCGGCTCCCGCGAAGGGACTGCTCCCGTCGGGCGCCTCCAGGACCAGGGCGCGCATGGGGCTGAAATCCGAGCCCGGTCCGGGCCACAGGCCGAAGTAGCTCTCGTGCACGACCATGGCTTCCACTCGGTGTGAGCCGAGAAAGAGTGCGGCGCGGCTTGCCAACACGGCCATGCGCACGTCGTCGAGTTCGGCCAGGCCCGGCTCGCGCAGGTCTCGCGGATTGACCAGGTCCAGCGGGCTGAGCATTTCGCCCTGTCCCCAGGCCACGATCTGGCGCCCCACGGTGAATTCGACCACGTCGTAGGACAGCGATAGCAGGCTCTCGCCTCCAATGACCTGCCACTCGTAGGCCTCGAGCGTGGCCCCGTCGTAGCGCTCGCGGTCGAGCTGATAGGCCAGGTCGTATTCGAAGTGCACCGCGCCCAGCGCGCGCACGCCCAGGGCGCCGAATTGCTGCCGGTAGCGCAGCTCGAAGTCCGCGCTCTGGCGGGCCTTGGCCAGGGGGTTGTGTTGCAGGCGCTCGGTCCAAAGCGCTTCGCGGGAGCGCAGAAAGCCGCTGAGCGACCAAGGGCTCGGCGCATCGGCTTCGTCGTCGGCCGCGGCGCCTTGGCCTGCATCGCCGAAACCCACTGCGTCATCGCCGCCAAAGCCCGCTTCGTCGTTCGGGTCTTGGCCCCAGCCCACAGCGTCGTCGGGATCTTCGCTCCAGGCCTCGTCCTGGTCCTCGCTCCCGTCGCCAGTGTCTGCTTCAGCGCCGTCCTGTGGCTGCACCCCGGCCGCGTCGGCTTCTTCGTCCGCCGCCTCCTGCGCAGCCGCTGCCTCCGTCCCATCGGTGGCATCGGTGCTCGGATCTGCATTCGACGGCTCGGGCGCTTGTGCAGCCCCGCGGCTCACCCCAAGCGAGCACGCGACCAGAACTAGCCCGAAAAGCGCAGCGAAACGGTTCATGGGACTCGATGTCGCGCGCCGTCGCGGATCACTCGCACCCTGGCCGGGACTGGGGGCGCCCGTCAATCCTTGAGAATCATGTCGTCGAACATCTGGTCGAACTCGTCGACCTCATCGCTGTCGGACGTGATCGTACCGAGCCGTTCGATGCGCGCCTGCACGTCGCGGAAGTTGGCGTCCCGCTCCTCGACTTGCTCGTAGTAGATCAAGGCATCGCTGGCCTTGCCCAGCAGGTCGTAGGCGTTGCCCAGCTCGAACAGCAGGTCCAGCTGCTGACTCGGCGTGCAGGCCGGGACCGCGAGCGCCTGCTCGAAATGGGCCACCGCCGGTGCCATCTCGCCCTTGGCCACGTAGGACAGGCCAATCATTGTCTGGGCGGTGCAGGCCGTATCGCCGTGGTCGAGGCAGAGCTTGAACTCTTCGATCGCCTCGTCGTGCAGGCCCATCTCGACGTAGGCGATGCCCAGGTCGTAGTGCGTGGCCGTGTCCGAAAGGTCGACCTGGTCTTTGACGCCCTGCTTGAACTGGTTGATGACCTCGTCAACGTCGATTGGGCCCGCCTGCGGTGCCGTGCCGGTGTCGGCAGCCAACTTCTCGGCCAAGGCGAAGCTCCGATCCTCGAGTGCGAGTTCCGCGGTTGCACTCGGCGCGGGCAGTGTCGGCATCGGTCCCGGTCGCACCGTGGGTCGTTCGTTGCTCTCTGCCGGCGGCGCCGGCGGCGCAGCGGTCGCCGGGG
>JAOUOP010000077.1 GCA_029880325.1 Myxococcales bacterium
ATAGCAAAGGACACCCCGCCGTCCGCTCCGCCCCCCCCCCCAATGACCCCCGAGTCCCGCGCGCCACAGTCCCGAAGCGACACCCCGAGACGGCTATGGCACGTGCTCGTGGTGGGCGACGATCCCATGGCTGAAGAGCTGCGGGCCTCGCTCCATTCCCAGGACGTGGACGTCAGCCTGGCGCGCACTGCCGAAGGCGTGCCCGCGGTGGTCGCCCGGGCCCCCGACCTGGTGGTCCTGGCCGATACCAGCCGCAGCGGCGAAGGTGCCATGCTGTCGCCGCTGAGCGCCCATCCGAGTTCGTCGGTGGTGCCCGTGGTGGTCTTGGGCGCCGCAGCGCAGTCCCCCGGCGCCCTCTCCGGAGGCTTCTCCCATGGCGTGGTCGGGCGCGTGGCAGCCGGTCGCGAGGCCGACCTGGTGGCCACGGAAGTGCTGCAGATCCTCGCCGACCTCCCTCGCCGCCGCGGCCACACCGAGGGACCGTTGGCCGAGAGCAGCCTCGACGCGCTGGTAGAGCTGCTGGCCTCCGAGCTGCAGAGCGGCATCCTCTCGGTGAGGGGCGATCGCGACGCCCACATCGCATTGCGCTCGGGCCGTCCCCTCAGCGGCTCATTCGAAGACTTCAAGCAGCGCGTGCGGCCCCTGCTCACGGGCAACGGCAGCGCTTCTTTCTCCTTCCGCGAACACGAACACGGTCGCCTGGCCAGCGTGCCGGCCCCCCCCGCGGACCAGCCGCGGACGGCGCCCCACGACCTACGGGGGCGGCGGCTGATGCTTTTTCACACCGATCCGAACCGGGCCGAGCGTTGGCAAAAGGCCCTGGAGCACCACGGCGCGCGCGTGCTGCTACTACACGACGCCCAGCAGCTCGGTGCCGCGCGGGCCTTCGATCCGGAGGTGATGATCGTGGAGTCCACGGTGCTCGACACCTCCGACCACAGCATGATCGAGCTGGTCCAGGGCGACGACCGCCTGCGCTGGGCCGCCACCCTGCTGTTGCCCCCGGACGAAGGCACCGCCTCGGTGCCGCCTCCCGAGCACGTCAGCGGCGTCACCGAAAAGGTCGCCGAACTCTGCCAGCCCCAGCAGGACCTGGCCATGCAGATGCGCGAAAGCAGCCACTTCGAAACCCGCCTCGAGCTGGTGGGCCCCGCCCAGCTGCTGCGCATCGCCATCGACAGCGGCCGCGCCATCGAGCTGCGCGTTCAGCATCCCGGCGCCCAGCTGGACTTGACGATCGCCGAGGGCGAGATCCGCCGTGCCCTCGGCGTGCGCCACGACCACGGCAAGCTCGAACTCGGCGGCCAGCAGGCCCTGAACCTGCTGCTGAGCCTGCGCCGTGCCCGGGTCACGCTCAAGGCCATCGACGAAGGCGTACCGGCAGCCCAGGATCAGCCGCTGTCGCTCGATCCGACGCGCTTCGAGCGCCCCGAGCCGCTCGACTCCGAGGCCCCGGGCCCGCTGATCTCGGCCATCCCACCGCCGCCGCGCCTGCCCTCCAATACCGGCACCCACAAACTGGTCATACTCGAGGACGAACCGCCGGAAAACGGCTCATCCCCACTCTTGCTGGGCCTCACCCTGACGGCCCTGGCCGTCGCCATCGCGCTGATGGTCTTGCAGATCCTGACGCGCTAGATGTGGTCGGCGGGAGTGCTGAGCCGATGATCGGGGTCGATACGATGCCAGATGCAAGGACGGCCTCCGCCGGAATACTCCGTGTATTTCAAGGGGACCGGACGCCGCAGATGGCGCCGTAGCGGTCCCGAGAGCGGATCATGACTCCCGCCGAGCACATCTAGAGCGGCGACCGGTTTGAAATCACCGCAAATTCGCGAGGGAGAGCGGCTTCAGCGTGCCGTTACGGTGCCGCAGGCGTAGCCCGAGCTACTTCAAGGCGCCGTAGCGGTGCGCTGGGCCCGCTAAACCCGCGAAGTTGTGGTGGTTTCAAACCGATCGGCGGTCTACGCGAGTTTCAGATCCTCGGCCCGCTTCTGCATCACGCGGGCCAGGTGCTGGCTGCGGCGGCTGTCGAGGCCTATTTCCTCGAGGCGCGAGACAAAGGGCTCTGCCCGCCGGAGCAGCTGCGACAGCATCGCCCCCGTGGCCACAGCACGCACGCCATGCCGCTGTCCTTCGGCGATCAGATGGGCCCCGTGGATGTTGTCGTCGCGCCCCTGGACCGAAAGCGCCATGTGGCGATCGCCATAGGGCAAGGTGCTGATGATGTCGTAGCCGGGCGCCAACACCAGGCGGCCGCGCGCGTTGCGCAGCAGGCTGATGTTCTTGGCGTGTAGATCACCCCCGGCCACCAGATAACTGAAGGCGTAGAGGCGAAGCAGCTTCAGGCGCTCGACCAGCGGCGCCGAGCACACCTCCAGCGCTTGCAGACCGTCGGCGAGAGTCAGGTTGTACTTGTCGGCGGGGTAGCGGTCGAGCAGCTGACACAGGTCTTCTTGATGCAATTTAGTCAACCCACGCGCGGTGGGCACGCGATCGAAGCGCTCGACCAGCAGGCCGCTTACACCAGCGATGTCGTGGACCACCGCCGCCCGTGCCACCTCGAGACCACAGCCGCGCGCCATTGCCATGAAAAAGGCTTCGTTTTCGACCAGGCGCGGAAAATCGGCAGGCGCGAGCTTGAGAATAAACGCCCCGCGCGCCCGCCGCCCGCGCAGGGGAAAGGAAACCATGGACGCGGAAACCTTGTGCTGGACCCCCGGAATCGAGACCTCCCCACCGCGATCGCCATAGCGCAGGCTGTGTTCGAAGAGTTCGCCGAAAGCCAGCGTCTGCGGATGCTGCACATCGGCTTCGGGCGCCGGATCGAAGGGCCGCTGCCCCCGGCGCGTCACCGCCACATCACCGATGCAGTCGGCGCCGGACATGACCAGGAGTGAAAGCAGATCGTCTTCGGAGGTCTTGGTCCGCCGCACCAAAGCCTGCAGCCGCAGCCCTTCGGGCAACAGGCCCGCGAAGAAGGTGTGGAGGTTGACGCCATGGGTCTCGTAGGGCGCCTCTCTGAGGGGCAGGGTAAAAGCCACCGCGGGGCCGCGCGCGGCCAGGTAGCCCGCATCGTATGAGAAGCGCGCACCGTGCTGGGTACGCTCGAGCTGACCGGCCAGGACATCGCCCACGTAGACGTCCGCGACCGCCGGCTTCGCCACCCCGGTCACTGCGACTTGTCCCCGTCGGCCGGCGGTTGCAGCTGCGCGGCCACGGCGAGGCCGGAGTGGCCCTCATCGAGGCGCAGCTCGAGCCCCAGCACGGCGAGCACATCGAGCAGCTTGTCGAGGCGCACGGTCGGCTTGCCCGCCTCCAGCTCGTAGAGAAAAGCCACCCCACAGCCGGCCAGGTCCCCGAGCTGCTTCTGCGTCAGACCGAGCTCCCGTCGCCGTGCCCGCAGGGCGGCGGCGAGACGCCCGGTGGGAGTGTCGGTGTTCGGCGTAGCCAAGATCCATCCGATCGCAGGGATACGGTGTCACCATAGCAAAGGCGAGGCTTTGGAGCAGCAGGAATCCATCCAAACGCATGGATTCTTGCTGCTCAAGTGCCACGGTGGCCTGTAGCCAGCCGAATACCACGTGATCGCATGGATTACGCCGCTACCCCGCGCCGCGTCGCCGCAGCCGTTCCAATCCCTCGAGGATCAGATCCAGCCCAAACTCGAAATCGTGCAGGCCGTGGTGGCGCCCGCCGATCACTTCCTGGGCCATGGCGTGCATGTAGGGATAGTCGTCGGCGGGGATCAAGGACAGGTGCGCCGAGGCCGCCTCGGCGTAATCCGCGGGCTGGAAGGGGAAGTTGAGCTTCTGGAGCGTGAAGCCGTAGATGTGGTTGTCGATGGCGTTCCAGGCGTGGTCGGTCATGGCGAAGGAGAAGCCCGCCTCCCGCAAGCAGCCGATGGTGCGGTCCACGTAGCGCAGCATGGCCGGCCCCACGTTGACGCGCGACACGATCAACATGGTGGCCCAGGGGTGCCGCATCAAGACCGCGTGCGCCGAGACCGCCCGGCGGCGCATCTCGGCGCGCCAATCGCCTCCAATACCCGGCAGTTCGATCTCCGCAGCGACCCGATCGACGATCCCGTCCAGCACGTCGTCCTTGTTGGTCACGTGCTTGTAGAGCGACATCGCCTCGACCCCCAGGCGCTGGCCCAGCTTGCGCATGGACAGGGCCTCGACACCGGCTTCGTCGGCCAGCTCGAGCGCGGCTGAGAGCACCCGCTCCCGACTTAGGGGTGAGCGCTCGGCAGGCTTTTTCGGCGACTTTTTCGGCATCGTGACTTCGCGATCCGGGCCCTTCGGAGACTTTTACAGGGGCGCCGCAACAAATGCTTGCGCGGCCCGAGCTTACACCATAAGCTTACATCGTAAGCCCGGACTGGACAAGCCCGCGCCAGGAGAGAGACGATGCACCTGGAACAACAAAGCCCCCTGATGACGCACGCAGCCACCACCGCCGCCGCCCACGCCGAAGCCTCGATGCGGGCCGCCGTATTTGACCGCTACGGCCCGGTGGATGCGGTGCAGCTGGCGCAGGTCGCCCGGCCGCAGCCCCAGGACGACGCGGTGCTGGTGCGGGTGGTGGCGGCGGGCCTGCACGCTGGCGACTGCTTCTGCGTGCGCGGCGAGCCTTTCCCCGTGCGCTTGATGATGGGCCTGCGCAAGCCCAAGGTCGGCATCCCCGGCTTCGATCTTGCGGGCCGCGTCGAAGCGGTGGGCCCGAAGGTGACGCGCTTCAAGCCGGGCGACGAGGTCTTCGGGGCGGGTATGGGAAGCTGCGCCGAGTACGCCAGCGTCCGGGAGCAGGAGCTTGCATTGAAGCCCGCGAGCCTCGACTTTGAGCAGGCCGCGGCGCTGACCACCTCGGGGCTGGCAGCCCTGCACGCCCTTCGGGACGTGGCCAAGCTCGAGCGCGGTCAGAAGCTGCTGATCATCGGCGCCGCTGGCGGCGTCGGCCACTTCGCGGTGCAGATCGCCAAGGCCATGGGCGCCGAGGTGACAGGCGTCTGCAGCACGCGCAACACCGCCTGGGTGCGCGAACTCGGCGCCGACCGCGTCATCGACTACACGAAAGAAGACTTCACCCAGGGCGGGCCGCGCTACGACGCGATTGTCGACAACGTCGAAAACCGCTCGCTTTCCGAGTGCCGTAGCGCCCTCACCCCCAACGGCACACTGATCCTCAACAGCGGCACGGGAGCCGGCGGCCTGGGCTTGCTGCGGCGTCTGCTCGCACCGCTTCTGATCTCACCCTTCGTTCGCCAGAACCTGCGCCGCTACCTCTCGGTGCCGAAGCACGAGGACCTGCTCGCGCTTGCGGAGATGGCCCAAGCAGGAACGCTGCGAGCCGCGGTCGAAAAGGTCTTCCCACTGGCGCAAACCGTACAAGCCCTGCGCCACCTGGAGACCGGCCACAGCCGCGGCAAAGTGGTCGTGCGCATCTGACCCGAAGCGCCACCGCCCCGAAGGCCCGCGGTTCGACGCCACGGTTGCACTCGCCCGCCGACCGTTGCAGCTTCGGGCCCCATGTTTTCGCGAGCGAGTTCCGAGCCCGGGCGCCTCGAGCGGGTCTTTCAGATCGGCTTCAACCGCTGTGGCACCAAGACCCTGGCGGAGTTCTTCGCCGCCCACGGCTACCGCGTGGCCCACTGGGAGAGCGGCGCCCTGGCCGCAGGCATCGAGTTGGCCCGACGCCAAGGAAAACCCCTGCTCAGCCACATCGACCGCTACGACGTCTTCACCGACATGGAGAAGATCAACATCTCCAAGCTGCACCAAAAGCGCTTTCCCAATCGCATGCTCCGGCGCCTGCGCAAGGTCTTGGACCCCGAGCGCGATCGCACCCCCGTCTACGCCTACAAATACTTCGATGAACTCGACCGCCAATATCCGGGCAGCCGCTTCATCCTCAACACCCGCGACGTCGACGGCTGGATCGCGAGCAGGCTGCGCTTCCACAGGACAACCCCCTACCGCTCCTGCATCCACGGCGACGGCGTGCACGCCTCGGAACAGGAGCTGGGCGAGTGCTGGCGCGCCGATTGGATCGAGCATCACCGACGCGTTCAGGAGCACTTCAAGGACCGACCCGAGGCGCTGCTCATCCTCGACATCGAGCGCGACGACCCCGGACGCCTGGTGGAGTTCTTGCCCAACTACGAGCTAAAGATCGCGCACTGGCAGCGCAGGAACACCACCGCCCCGACGCGATGATCAACCGCGCGCTGCCGCCTACAGCCGCACGAGCGTATCGCCCACGGCCACCGTCGCCGCCTGCACCACCTTGGCGAAGATCCCTCGCCGCCGCTGATCCCGCACCGACTTGTGGTTGACCCAGCGCAGGGCCTCGCGCCCGAAGCGGGCCGAGAGTTTGCGGCAGCCCAGGTGGGGCTCAGCCGTGATCTCCAGCACAGCGTCCCCAAGCCGCAATCGGTCGCCCGGCTGCAGCGACGCGGTGCTCAAGTCGAAGTCGACGAAGAGATTGTCGCCAAAGAGTGGCCAGTGCGCCCGCTCGGCCATGGCTCCGGCCGCGCGCACGTCCATCAGCGAGACATCGTGCCCGGGGTTGGCACCGCTTTGGGCCCAGCGGTCGCCTGCAACGCCGCCATCGACGACCAGCTCGACGCGATCGGGCGTCGCCCGCTCGTGGGTCGCGGTCCGCACCACGATCAGCTCGAGCGCGCCACTGCGGGCTTTGTCGGAAGCCGCAGCCAGCCGGGCATCGAGCGCGTCGCGACCGTGATGCACATCGGCCACCGGCCCGTAGGGTGGCGCCCCCAGACGCGCCTCGAAGCGCTGCCGCCAAGCGTGCAGAGGCTCGGCAATCTCGGCCACGCGATCGGCAGCGCCCAGGTCGAGCATGGCCAGCTGACCATAAAGGGCGCAGTCGGCCAGGGTCGGCTGCTTGCCGAAGAGAAAGGGGCGCGCAGCCAGGGTGCGCAGAGTCGGCTCGAGCAAGTCGCACAGCTGTGCGAAGAGGGCGTCGGCCTGTTCGCTCCATTGCTCGATACAGCCACTGCCGAACTTGCGCTCCTTGACGAAAACGAAGAGCGAACGCTCGAAGGCACTCGCAAAGCGCGGGACCAACGCCGGGCTCGCCAGTCGAAAGGCCACGTCTTCGAGCAGCGACCCGGCCCAGTCGGCGTAGGCCCAGATCGGCCCGGCATCGGCCTCCGGTACCAACGCCGCAAAGCGCGCATCGGCGCGCACTAGAACCGCCATGATGGAGTGAGAGTCTCCGAGCACCGAGCCATCGTCACGCTCCAGAACCGGCACCATGATGTAACCTCCGGTCAAACGCGCGAGTTCTTCGCGATCGCCGTAGCGCACGTCGATGACTTCGCAGGGCACATCGGCGAGCTCGATGGCGGCTTGCACGTAGCGGGCGTAGGGACTGTGGGCAAAGCGGTAGAGTTTCATGGTGGCGAAAGTGGGCCACGGGCCTGCGCGAAGGTCAACGCCGCGCCTTCTCAAACGCGCGCTTGACCTGGCTGCGAGCGGCGGCAACGCTGTTGCAAATGGACTACCCTGCAGCGTCCAGCGACTTGCCTTCGCCGCGGCCCCGCCGCCTCGGGCCGGCGCTGATCGCCGCCTGCCTCACCCTGACCGCCTGCGGCGGCGCAAGCCAGGCCGGCGTGAAGCCTTCCAGTACGGACAAGCCAAGCTTCGAAGCCGCCACAGACCACCCCATGTGCGTCGTGCTTTCCGTCGGGGCCCAGCATGGCGTAGCACACCTGGGCGCACTGCGGGCCATCGTCCAAAACCCCCGGTTACCCATCGCCTGCGTGGCCGGCGCCAGCATGGGATCGCTGGCAGCCAGCGTACTTGCCAGCGCACCGGCCGAAGATCCCGTCGTTCGCTACGGCGCGCTGATGGAGCGCTACAGGCGCGACACCGCCGTCGAGGCCGGCGGACGCGCCACCCTGGGAGCCATCGCCGGCTTCGTGCTGCTGGGACCGCTCGGTGCGGCAGCCGGGGCGGCCGGCGGCGTCGGAAGCGTCGACCGGGTCAACTGGGAACGCTTCGTCGCCTCCATGGACGACTTCTACCGCGGCGCCCAGATCGAAGGCCTGCCGCTGTCCTACATCAACTTCCATCAGCGCATCGACAAGCTGGGCCCGCAGCCGGTCACCGTAGCCGACGGCAACCTGGCCCAGGCCGTCGGCGCAAGCATCGCCAATCCCCTGATCTTCGACGAACTCGAAGCGCGCGATATCGAGCGGCTCGACCCCGGCATGGACAGCCTGCTGCGGGTCCCCATCGAGGCCACCTGCGCGCACTTCCCGCGGTCACGCATCCTGGCGATCAACGTCACGCGACAAGCCGCGGTCTACCGCTCGGAAATCCCCTGCCCGGTGTGGGAAATCTCGATCCCACCCATCGAGGCGCCCACCGATGCGATGGATCCCGAAAGCGACGCCTTTTCGAAACTCGTCGAGCACGGCGAGCGCGTCACGCGGCAGGCCCTGGAACGGGCCGGAATTCCGCCGGCTTGAACCCCCGGCACGCCAAAAATCGCGTGCCGGCTTCATGAATCCTCCCTCGCCCGGCCATGTAAGCCGAGTCACACTAATGTCTTCGGACTGATGAAGGTAGGTGCGAGTGGGATCAGGCCCCAAACTTTGGGTTGTTTTTTTGGCGAACGCGGCGCTCCTGAGTGGCGGTGGATGTGGGCAAGAGGACCCCAATTCAGCACCACGGAACCCGGGCGCCCTCGGGACATCGCAGACCTCGACCGGAGCCGCCGGAGCCCCGGCGCCCGGCGCGGCACCCATCGACGACTTCTACCCGCTGGCCGACGGCGCGATGTGGGTCTACAGCCACACCGGCGGCAGCGCCGCATGGACCGAAGAGGTCAGCGTACGCGCCATCGATTTCGGCGGCCGTGCAGCCTTCGAAATGAGCGACACGCCCGGCCCCAGCGGTATCAGCACGGTACAGGTCGTGGTACTCGACGGCCCGCGTGCCCTACGCGTTCACAAGCAGGAGCTGGACAACACGGGCCTGATCGCAGCCATGGAATACGCCCCCGGCTTTCCCCGCTACGACGAAGGCTGGCACAGCCTGGGTCAAGGCGGCTCCATGACCTTTGACTACAACCGCGTCGAGCACGACGCCGCCGGCGCCCTCGTCTCCGACGAAGTTCGCAGCCACAGCTATCAATTGATGAGCGTGACCGAGAGCATCAGCGTTCCGGCGGGGACCTTCGACGACTGCTTCCAGGTACGACGCGAGCGCCTGCGCGTCGCGGGCACCACCGCCGGCAGTGGCGACATCAAGACCTTTTGGTTCTGCGCCGGCGTCGGCAAGGTCAGAGAACGTGAAGAGCTGAGCGGCAAGCTCGAAGAGCTGGTCAGCTGCAGCTTACCCACGGGGCCCTGCGCGCGGTGAACGATCGCTCGAAGCTTCGAAGGATCGAGGGAGATTTGGCCTGAGGCTCGCTGCGGCGCCCGCGCCGGCGCCCGCGCCGTCGTCCTTCGGGCTCACGCGTTTACTTGCTGCGGCGACACGTGCCGCAGCCGCACCGCGAGGTGTTCAGCGTAGCGCTCAAAGCCAAGCGCCTGCGCCAGGCGCACGGCCGCTCGGTTCGAAGATAGCGTTTGGTACAAAACCTGTGCACCGGCAGGCCGCTGCGCAACCGCCGCGCTGACGGCCATCTGCGCAAAGCCGCCCCCGCGGACATCAGGACGGGCAATCACGCACACGTCGAAGACCTGTGGCTGCTTTTTCCGTAGCGCCGCGATCGCCGAAATCCGAGAGGAGTCCATCGCAGCCGACCAGGGTTGCTCTGCGGAATCGAGCCCACCGTGATCCCAGTCGGTCGCGGTGCAGGCGGCGCGAAACTCGGCAACGCCTGGGCTGTCGGAAGCCACGCCGCGACAGAACCCATCGACCGCCCGAACGCTTCCGGAGAGAAATCCGTGCCACGCCGGACCCACCGTCACCGTAGCGCTGGAGCCGAAGATCGAGGCGATCCGGTCCGCGGTCGGCAGCTCTGGAGCGAGTTGCGAGCGCCGGGCCATTTGCTCCGAGTGCATACACCAGCCCGGTGGCGCGGAAATCACGCACTGCCCCTCCCGTACGAAGAACCAAACTCCGGAGTAATCACCCAGCGCGGCGTGGGGCACGACGAAGGTCCCCGGTGTGCCCCAGCGCCCGGCGGAGATGTCGAAGAACCCACGCCAAAATTCATTGGCCTGCTCGATGCCCACCTTCGAAACATACAGGAGTGCGCTGGGGCCACAACATTCGGCGAGTGACGCGCCGTTACGAAGTCGGCCGCGCCGCCGCAGGCGCCGTTGCGCCCAGGTCGATCATCTGCGCCGTGGTCAGCACCACGCGTTCGACCGACTGCGACCTCCCGATGATGGCGCGGACTTCGGCGAAGTAGGCCTTCTGCAGCTCGCGCAGGCGCTCGAGGTCGGCGGCGGAGACGCCGCTGACCGTGTAGACGGTGCCGCGGTGGCCCGCTTCGGCGCGCTCGGCGGCCACGCGGCTCCAGAAGCCGCGCGCACGGGCGGCGGCCTGGGGATCGCGACGGACATCGAGCGCCAGAATATCGACCGGCCGCCAGGCATTGCCGTAGCGGCGGATCTGCCGCGCATGGAACTCGAGGTCGTTGCGGAACTCGCGACCGACGACGGGACGCTCGCGGAGTCGTTCCCTGCGCTGCTGCGCTCCGGGCGGGGCGAGTCGGTGGAGCTGGTCGGGGCGTTCGACGCGGCGGCGCTGGGCGGCACGCTGAGCTTCGAGCCCAGCTTCGAGATCAATGGCGGCAACGCCGCCTGGGCCGACGCCGAGTTCATCGGGTTCTTGGTGCAGGCGGTATTCACACCGCAGGGCAGCTACGGGCGGCTGTCTGCGCATACATCCAGCGGTGCCGACCTGCTGCAGGCCCAGCGCCCCCTCGGCGCGCCCGTCGCGCTCGTCGCCGAGTGGCCCGCCGACGCCGGCTGCAGGGCGGCGCCCAGCTGGTGGGAGCTGACCTCGAACCTCGAGATCGGCGGCAACGTGGTGGTACTCGGACAGAGTGCGGACGCCTGGCGTGGATTGTTCGACGGGCTTCCATCGCTGACGCTTTCCTGGAACGACGGGAGCAGCTCGGCGCTAACGGCGAGCGTCGAGGTCAATTCGCAGGCTTGCTTCTGGTCCGACGCGTACGAGGGCGACGACCGGCTCGGCTACGGCGTGCGGCTCAGGGCCACAGGCGACGACGACAGCCTCTCGGGCCAGTACGACGGCTTCGTCAGGGTCGCGAAGCCAACCGCCGTGCCCCCCGAAGCCATCGGCCATCGCGTGGCCATGCTGACGGTGCGGGCGTCGGCGCCCGTTGAGGAGCTGGCGAGCCTGGGCGGGGCCAAAGCGGCCGCAGCCGAAAGGGAAGCCGCTGCCGCCAGCGCACTGTCACGACTCTCACTGACCGTCAACCTGGTCGTCGACCTGGATGCCCAGCAACTCGGCGGCGACGTGCGCGTGCGAGGCCAGCGGGACATCAGTTGCCTCGACGAAAACGATCAAACCCTGGACGAAGAGCTGCTGCGGGCCACCGTCACGCCGGGGAGGTGAGGGGCCTGCTCCGCGAAGGAACCGGCATCCCCTTTGGCGCGTGACGGTGGAGTGCGATCGCGCAGACGCTCGAAGACAAACCCGTCGTCCCGGTTCTTCCCCGGGGCGGTGTTTCACTGCCGACCGGACTCATGCCTTCACGGCAGCAAACCGCACTTGTGCGGCAACGGGGTATGATCGAGCGGCTCTCGCAAGCCAGGGCTACGAAGTCGACGCCCAGCTCGCGCGCGGACCGACTCCGATGGAACGCTTGCGATCTACGAGCTACCGTAGCGCCGCTACCCTGACACAGTAGTGCTAAGGCACCGGGAAAGAATATTTTCCCCCTTCGGTGCGAGTCCTGCATGCCGAGGACGGCACGGAGCTGTGGTCCCCCCCCCCCACCGCGACGGCGGGACCTTCGACGGAGGCCCACCCGTGGTCGCAGACTTCGACGGTGATGGTGAGCCGGAGATCGGCGTTCAGCGAATCACGGAATACACGCTCTTCGACAGCGACGGAAGCGAGCTTTGGCGCGTCCCGGTCCCCGACAACTCGGATTTCACGGGGTCGGTGGGCTTCGATTTCGACGCCGATGGCGAGATTGCACGGAGCTGGCCGCGGAGCGAAAGGCGAGGCCGGGCCCCCCGAGCACACCTCACCCTGGCCTGTCCAGGCGGCTGACCGAGCGCGCCTGTTCCCAGTGGCTGCGGCTGTTGTTTTGGAAGTGCGGCGGGCGCTGCTCGAGCCCTTCGGTTTCGAGCCACAGGCGTTTGAGGTGACGCACGCGACCCTTGCTCGGGTCGTCGCGGTAGGCCGTGCGGCCGTGCAGCACGTGGTAGTTGTTGATGAACTGCATGTCGCCGGGGCGGAAGTCCATCATGACCTGGTAGCGAGGCTCCTGGGTCATGGCGTCGATGCGCTGCATGGCGCGCTCGGCGGTCTCTGTAATGCGCGGGGCCTCGGGATGACGCTGGGAGGCCAGGATATACGGGCGGATGTAGCGCACGAAGAGTCGGTCAGCCGACTCGGTGAAGACCGGCACCATGTAGTAGGGCTTGCCGCCCTTGCGATGCTCGCCGCGGAAGTCGTGGGGCTGGGGCTCGTAAAGTTCGGCGACCAGCTCGGGGGCTTCCTGGAGCAAATCATTGTGGATGGCCAGGGCGTTGCAAACCGTGGAACGTCCACCCTCGACGCCGTCCTGCAAACACAAAAGCCCCACCAGGTCTGAACCGTCAGAGTGGTAGGGCAGCGCGATGGAGCCCACTTCGTTGCCGCGTGAGGTGGGATCGCTCGCGGGTTTGCCCTGATCGGTGACATCGCCGAGCATGTGGCCACGCTTGTTCTGGGCCCATGGCTTGCCCAGGTGCATGCCGATGCCCCAGTAGATCAGGCACATTTCGTCGTTGTCGTAGCGATCCCGGGGCAGGCCGCGCAGCACCACGAAGCCGCGGCCGTCGATGAGTTCACGCTCGATGTGCCCCAGGCGCTCGGCAAGGCCCGCAAGCTGGAAGTCAGCCTTGCTGACGTTCAAGAGGTCGTCGATGCGACCGCGCACGTTTGCAAGCGCGACGTCGATTTCCTCGAGTTCGCTGGCGTCGAACTCTTCGATGTAAACCGAGGGGTCGGCCACTTCGTCGTGGTACCACTGGGCGCTTGCTTCGAGTACGCGCGGTGCGTGCATGTTCACTCTCCTTGGGAAGACCAAGAACTTAATGGAACGTCAAACCGGCGCCGATTGGGCGCCGCGAATCAGCTGACCCGGCAGGACCCCGGTGGCCTCTCCGTTTTCGTAGACCACCTCGCCGCTGACCACGGTGGCGACGTAGCCCTCGGCCCGCTGCAGCAGGCGCTTGCCGCCGGCCGGCAGGTCGTGCACCACCTCTGGGGCGTGCAGCTGCAGACGCTCGTAGTCGATCAGGTTCAGGTCCGCCTTGTAACCAGGGCGCAAGAGCCCGCGGTCGAAGAGGCCCATGGCGGCAGCGGTGTCGGCACACTGGGCCTTGATCACCCAGGGCAGCGACAGCTTTTCCCCGCGGCTGCGATCGCGGGTCCAGTGGGTGAGCATGTAGGTTGGAAAGCTGCCGTCGCAGATCATGCCCACGTGAGCGCCGCCGTCGCCCAGGCCCAAGATGGTGTCCTGATGGCGCATCATCTCGAGCGAGGGCTCCAGGCTTCCGTCGGCGTAGTTCAGGAACGGTACATAGAGCAGCCCGCGCCCGTCGTGTTCGAGCATGGCGTCGAGCGCCACTTCGGCCGCGCTCACACCGCGGGCCGAGGCGTGCGCCTGCACGCTCTCCTCGAGCGACGGTTCGTAGTCGGGCCGGTCGCCGAGCATGAACATCTTGTCGAAGTTCTGCAGCACGGCACCCGCGAAACCGCGCTTCTTGGCAGCCTCGGTGTCGCACAGCTCGGCCCGCAGCCCCGGCTCGCGCAGCCGCGCCACGCGTTCACTCAGGGGCAGTGCCTGCAGCGACCGAAACGCCGGATGCCCCGAGAAGGGATTGAGCGTCGCGTCCAGTCCCAGCACGATACCCACAGCGCGCCCGCAGACCTGGGCCTTGATCGGCAGCGACGCGCTCGCCGCCTCCTCGATCTGCGACAGCAGGTAGCGCCAGCCCTCCGGACGCCGCTCGTTTTGCACCAGCGAGATCGACAGCGGCCGCCCCGAGCGCTCCACGATGCGCCGGAGCATCTGCATCTCGGCCACGGGATCCTTGAAGTCGCTGACTACCTGTAAGACACCGGCGCCAGCGCCCGAAAGGCCCATGGCGATGCCGAGCAGCTCGTCTTCACCCGCGGTCAACGTTGGCGTCGGCTGGCCGTCGCTGGTGCGGTGGTTGAGGGTGCGCGAGGTGGAAAAGCCGAGCGCCCCGGCGCGCACGCCCTCGGCGGCCAGCTCGGCCATGGTCGCGATCTCGTCGGCGCTGGCCGGCTCGCGGTTGGCGCCGCGTTCGCCCATGGCGAAGACGCGCAGGGCCGCATGGGGCACCTGGGTAGCGAAGTCGATGTCGTGGGGGCGCTGGGCCAGGGCGTCCAGAAACTCGGGGAAGCTCTGCCAGCGCCAGTCGAGCCCCTCGTTGAGCACGGCGTTGGGGATGTCCTCGACGCCCTCCATCAGCCGGATCAACAGCTCGCGGTCCTCGGGCCGGCAGGGGGCAAAGCCTACCCCGCAGTTGCCCATCACCGCCGTGGTCACGCCATGCCAGCTCGAGGGCCACAGCCGGCCGTCCCAGGTGGCCTGGCCGTCGTAATGGGTGTGCACGTCGACAAAACCCGGGGTTACGAGCAGACCGCGGGCGTCCAGCTCGCGATGGCCGCGCCCCTCGACGCGCCCCACCTCCACCACACGGCCTGCGACAATCGCCACGTCGGCTTCACGGACCGCTTCACCGCTGCCGTCGAGGACGCTGCCCCCACGCACTACCAGGTCGTATTGGCTCATGCTTTGGCCTGCCTTCAATGTAGTTTGAAGAGACTAACTACTCCTGCTATGTGGGTCAAGGCAGGGTTCGGTGCGCTGCAGAAGGGAGCCGAAGCGATGGAAACAGGCGTAATCATGGCACCGTGGCCGGGGCGCACTGCGCGGCTGGCGGCGATGGTCGAGCGCATGGGCTTTTCGACGCTGATGCTGACCGACAGCCAAAACCTGGCGCCCGAGGTCTTCAGCCAGCTGATGTTGGCCGCCGCCGCCACCACCACGCTCAAACTTGGCACCGGCGTCAGCAATCCTGTGACGCGCGACTCGGCGCTACTGGCAAGCTCGGCCCTTTCGGTGCACGCCGAAAGTGGCGGCCGCGCCGTGCTGGGCATCGGGCGCGGCGACTCCGCCGTCCAGCGCATCGGCAAGGACCTCTACCCGCTGGCCGACTTCCGCCGCTACATCGACGAGCTGCAGGGATACCTGCGCGGCGAGGCGGTCGACCGCGACGGCTTCGAGAGCCGCCTGGAGTGGTTCCGCGCGGCGAAACAGCCCAAACTACCAGTTCAAATCGCCGCCACCGGCCCCAAAGTCATCGAACTGGCCGCCCAGCGGGCCGACGCGGTGATGCTGGCGGTGGGGGCAGACCCCGACCACCTGGCCGCGGCCATCGCGCGGGCACGCAGGGCGGCCGAGGCCGCCGGACGTCCCGCTGGCGAGCTGCGTATCGGCGCATTCGTCAACACCCTGGCCCACGGGGACGCGAGCGTGGCGCGCGACGCCGTGCGCGGCACTGCCGCCACCTTCGCGCGCTTTTCCTCTTTCAAGGGCAGCCCCATCGCCGAGCTTCCCGGACCGCTGCAAAAAGCCGCCCGCTTCCTGCGTGAGCACTACGACATGGCCGAGCATACGCGCCGCTCCTCCGAGCACGCGCGCGCCATGGAAGACGAGTTCATCGACTGGTTCGCGCTGGCCGGACCCGTCGGCGACCTGCGCCCGCGCTTCGAAAAACTCGCAGCGCTCGGCCTGGACTTCCTCTACCTGGTCTCGGCCTCGGCCGACACCCCGCGCGAGGTGGCACGCGCCTCCCTCGAGAGCATCTCCAAGGAAATCCTCCCGCTCTTGCAGCACGCGTAGCACGACTGTGTCGGTAGTTCTGGGTCAAACTCGGCGAGCAATCGGCGGCCCTCGGCGTGGCGAATCGACGAAGGACATACAGAGTATATTCGAGGAGATAGCCCGACGGGCGGTCGACGCGGCGAGGGCCGTCGAGGGCCGTCGAGTTTTGCCCAGAACTACCGACACAGGTGACTAGGACCCGGCGTCATTCCTCGGGGCGCACCCGCGCCTCGATCTGATCGCCCAGCACTGCGGCCAGCTCCTCGAGGGCGGCCACCAGGCGCGGCCGGTCGCAGTCGACGCTGGCGTCGTCAAAGACCTCGCCGAAGCGCTTTTCCACGCGGCCGATCTCGGAAAGCCCCTTGCGCGTGAGCTCCAGGCGCACCCCGCGCCGATCGGCGTCCACGCCACTGCGCTGCACCAGCCCCATCTGCTCGAGTGCGGCGATCAGAGTGCTCAGAGACGGCCGCGTGATGGCTGCCTGCTGGGCCAGCTCGCCAGCGCGCCTGGGGCCGTGGCGCAGGTACAGGAGCATCCGGTACTGGGCCATGCTCACTCCGAGCTGACGGCACTCGTACTCGAAAAGCCGTGCGGAAAAGACGATCGCGCGCACGGCCCGATCCCGCGACGCGCCCTTGGCGGCGGTGGCCATCGGAGGAGGCTAAGGGCGCGACCCCGATTCGGCAATGGCCCATCGCGCCCGCCCCTTGTCCAGCAAGCCGCGCCCCCGTATGGCCATATGCTTCGAGCTGAGCGTCGCCTCCCTCTCGCTGTGCTGGTGGCTTCCCATGCCCGCCCTGGCGGGGCCGGTCGAAGAGCTGGTCTAGGCGCGCCGCTGGCAGCTTCGCCTACTGGCTTTCGATCTGGCTTTTGATCGCCACCCCACGGCTCGTCCGCCGCGGGCGCCAAAAGCGCGGATCTACAGTGCTGCGCTGATGCGCTCGTGCACGGCGCGTCGCAACTCGCGCGGCCCCTCGAAGTCGCCGGCCGATAGCGCCGGCAGCTGCTCGATGCGCAGCCGGATGCTGGTGGTCGGGATCGCGTACCAGGCCTGCCCCTTCATCAGGCCGCGCGGCGAGGCGGTGATGGCGTGGGGCACGACAGCGACGGCGCACTCGATGGCCACGTGGAAGGGACCGCCGCGAAAACGCCCCAGCCCCTCCGGCGGCGAGCGTGTGCCCTCGGGGAACATCAGCACTTTGTGGCCCTCGCGCAACCGCTCGCGCACCTGGGCGAGCACGACGCTGGGCGCGCCCAGGCCGTCGGCGCCGCTGGGCACGTGTCCACAGAGTCGCAGCAGGGGGCCGACCAGCGGGTTGTAAAACATGGAGCGCTTGGCCACGACGCAGAGCTCACCGTAGGCGGCGATCATCGCGGTCACGTCGACCAGTGTGGGGTGATTGCTGACCACCACCACCGCCTCGCCCGGCAGCGGCTCGCGCAACTGGCGCGGGTCGAAGTCGAGCAGCCCTGCGCCCCGCATGTAGGCGTGAAAGAAGCGAAAGCTGGCGCCGACCAGGCGCTGGCAGCGCCTGCGGCGGCGGCGGCGGTCGGGGTCCAGCGAGGCCAACGGCAGCACCACCCAGGACAGCAGCGCGCCACCCAGCCCAAATCCGACGAATGCCCCCGCGGCAAGCGCAATGCGCCCCAGCTGCCGCAGCCCGGGGCGACTCGGCACGGCTTCCAACGGTGTGGCCAATTCCTCTGTCACTGAATTTTTTCGTCGACTTGCGACGGTTGCGGTGCCATCGTCGCCTATTGTACCTATTGCCGGACCACAGGGTCGCGCGCCAGCCGGTGCGGGCGCATCCAGGGGCCGCGAATCGCCGCGGCAGGCGGGATGTTCCGCCCAGGGCAGTCGGCATTTGCCACACTCCTGGCCCACGGTCGCCCCCTGTGCTCCCAGGCGAGAGCCCGCGGGCAATGGTAGTCACGCCAAAGGAAGGCCATGGAGCAGTTCGAAGCCAAACTCAAGGCGCTGATCGTGGAAGCGCTGGTCCTCGAGGACGTCAACCCGGAGGAGATCGAATCAACCGAGCCGCTCTTCGTCGAAGGCCTGGGCCTGGACTCGATCGATGCCCTGGAGCTGGCGATGGCCATCGAGAAAGCCTACGGTGTGAGCTTCAGCGCGGACGACGACGAAAACCGCGCCATCTTCTCCAGTGTGCGCAGCCTGGCCCAGTACATTCAGGCCCAGCAACAAGCACAGAACACGGCGCCCTGATGGACCGCGAACAGATCTTTTCCCAGCTGCGCAGCCAGATGGTGGAGCTGTTCGAACTCGAGCCGGACGACGTGCGTCCGGAAGCCCATCTGGTCGAGGATCTGGGGCTGGACAGCATCGACGCCATCGAGCTTTCGGTGAAGCTGCAGGAGCTGACCGGCCGGCGCGTGGGCGAGGAGGCGCTCAAGAGCGTGGCCACCGTCGAGGACGTGGTCGCACTGGTCGAAAGCGAGCTGTCCCGCAGCAGCGCCGAACTGCCCGGCGACAGCCACTGAGGTGCAGCCGTGCGCGTGCTTCTTGGAGCTGTCGCTCTGCTATTTATCGTCGCCTATCCCGCGCTGGTGTACTTCGGCCTGACGCGCCTGGGCACCGCCAGGGTGGCCTGGCTGCTGCTGGGAATGGCCCTCGTCGGCGGCCTTTTGCAGCTGGCCCGAAACCGGCAGCAGCCCAGTCTGCAGCTAGTGGCCACGCCGCTGTCGGTGCTGACCCTGGTGATGCTGACGCTCTTCTTCGACGACAAACGCTTTCTCTTGGCGTTGCCGGTGTTGATCAACCTGGTGCTGTTTTTGGGCTTCGGCGGCTCGCTGCGCGGCGAGCTGCCCCTGGTGGAGCGCTACGCGCGGCTGCAGGTCGACGACCTCAGCGCCGCCGAAGTCCGCTACTGTCGCCGCGTGACGCTGGTCTGGAGCCTCTTCTTCGTAGCCAACGGCAGCACCTGCGCGGCCCTCGCCGCGATCGCGCCGCTCGAGTACTGGGCCCTTTACGTGGGCGCCGTGGCCTACGTGCTGATGGGCGCGCTCGGCGCTGGCGAGTACATCTACCGCAAGTACCGCTTCGGGCGCTTCGCGGAACATCCCCTCGACCGCGTGCTGCGCGCGCTCTTGCCCCAGGCCCCGCCGGCCGACTGCCGATGAGTTCGAGCTTCGCCCTGCCACAGCACGATGCGACCACCGTGATCGCGGTGGGTCGCGGCGGTGGGCGCAGCTGCGGTCAGCTGGCGGCGGACGTAGCCGCCGCTACCGCGGCCCTGCCCGCCGCCGCCGGCCCGGGCGCGACGGTGCTGCTAGCCGCCGACGACCGCTATCATTTTGCGGTGGGTCTGCTTGCGGTGTGGGCCCGGGGCGCCACGCTGGTTCTGCCGCCCAGTCACCGCCCAGAGGTGCTGCAAGCCATCGCGCGCGAGGCGGCGGTGGTGGCCTGGGTGCACGACGGCGCCGGCGGTAGCCTCGACCTGCGCGACTTCGAGGGCCAGGCCTCAGCCCCGACGCTGCCAGCCCTGGGCCTCGAAGGCGTGGTCGCCCGGCTCTTTACCTCGGGCAGCACCGGCAGCCCCAGCGCCATCGACAAGCACGCCCATCAACTGCTGGGTGAGGTCGAGTTGCTCGAGCGCGTGCTCGAGGGGCGGCTGCCGCGCACGCTGGTGGCCACGGCGCCGCCGCGCCACATCTACGGGCTGCTCTTCAGCGTGCTTTTGCCCCTGCGCACAGGTGCAGCCTTTGTGCGCGAGACTCCACTGCATCGCGACGCCATCTTGCAGGCGGTTCGCAATCACGGCGCCGACACCCTGGTGGGCGTGCCAGCCCACTTGCAGAGTCTGCAGGGGCTGCAAAGCCTCGACTGCCCCTCCCTAGAGCACGTGATCTCGTCGGCGGGGCCACTGCCCCAGGGCAGCTGGGATGCCCTGACGCAGGCGCTCAAACTGCAGGTCATCGAGATCTTCGGTTCCACCGAGACCGGCGGCATCGGCAGCCGTCGCGCCTTCGGCGAGCCCTGGCAGCCCTTCCCGGGCCTGCGCGTGGAAGCCTCGGAGGACGACGAGCTGCTACTGCACTCGCCGCTGCTCGCGCGTGGCATCGCGACGCCCTACCGCACCGCCGACCGCATCGAGCTGCTACCCGGCGGCCGCTTCCGCCACCGCGGTCGCAGCGACGACGTGCTCAAGATCGGCGGCACGCGCGTGAGCCTCAACGAACTCGAAGAGCACACGCGGGCACTGCCGGGTGTGCAGGACGCCGCCGCCCTTGCGGTGAAGGTCGACGGGCCCCGGCAGCACGAGATCTGGATGGCGGTGGCCGCTCCGGAACTCACGGTGGTCAAGCTGCGCAGCGAGCTTCAGCGCTTTTTCGATCCGGTGGTCCTGCCGCGCCGATTTCGCATCGTGGAAAGCCTGCCCCGCGAGGCCACGGGCAAGCTCAGCGGCGCGCGGCTGCGAACCCTCTTTGGGAGTGAAGCGCCCGATGCCCCCGTCGATCGCCAGCTGCGCCCCGAGCGCGTCGAGCAACGAAGGCAGGGCGCGCTCGACGTGGCCGAACTCGACTTTCAGTTGATGCCCGAGCTGGTCTACTTCCGCGGGCACTTCGACGGACACCCGCTTCTACCCGGCGTGGTCCAGGTCGAGCAGCTGGTGCTGGCCCAGGCCAAGCGCCTGTGGCCCCAGCTCGGGCGCCTGCGTACGGTGCAGCAGCTGAAGTTCAGGCACCCCCTGGTCCCCGGAGCGCGACCGCGCGTGTCGCTCGAACGCGATGCCCAGACCTCGCGCGTGCGCTTTGCGATTCACGCAGACGACACGCTCTGCGCATCGGGAGCCCTGATCTTCAGCGCCGGGGATGCGCCGTGAGCGACTTTCGGCCCTGCATCCTGATCCCCACCTACGACAATCCGGCGACCATCGCCGCGGTGGTCGAGCGGGCCCACGCACTCTTGCCCCAGGTGGTCGTGGTCGACGACGGCAGCGGCAGCGAGACCCAAGAGGCGCTGCGAGCGCTCGCTGACGCGGGGCTCGCCCGCGTGCTGCGACGGGCCCACAACGGCGGCAAGGGCGCAGCGGTCAAGGACGGCCTGCGCTACTGCAGCGAACTGGGCTACAGCCACGCCCTGCAGGTCGACGCCGACGGACAGCACGACCTGAACGACGCGCCGCGCTTTCTGGAACTCGGCGCGCGCACGCCCGCTGCGGCCATCCTGGGCCAGCCGATCTTCGGTGCCGACGCGCCTCGCGGGCGCCTCCTGGGACGCAAGATCTCAATTTTTTGGGTCTGGGTGGAGAGCTTCGGCCGGCTGCGCGTCGATCCCCTCTGCGGCTATCGGCTCTACCCCATCGAAGCGGCCATCGCTGCAAACGCCCGCGGCAACCGCATGGACTTCGACCCCGAGGTGATCGTACGCATGGCCTGGAACGGCGTGCCACTGCAGACGCTCTCGACGTCGGTGCGCTACGTGGGCGCCGATGAGGGCGGCGTCTCCCACTTTCAGATGCTGCGCGACAACGTGCGCATCAGCTGGGCCCACACGCGCCTGGTCTGTGAAGCGCCGTTTCGTCTGGTAACCAGCGGTTTACCCGCCCTACCCCACGAGGCGCCATGAGCGCCCACGGCGGCCAAGCCCAGGCGCCCAGTGGCTGGCTCGAAGCCCGGGAGGCGGGCTCGGTGCTGGGGCTGCGCATCTTGCTGGGTATCGCCACACTGCTGGGGCGTGCGCCCTTGCGCCTGGTGCTTCGATTGGTGGTTTTCTACTATGCCCTTTTCGCACGGCGCGCGCGGCAGTACTCGCAGCAGTACTACGCGCACCTCGGCCAGGATCACAGCTTCGGACGCTTCTTTCGGCACCTGAGCCACTTCGCCCAGTGCGTCGTCGACCGCATCTTCTTCATCCGCGGGCAGTATCGTCACTTCGAGGTGCGCACCCACGGCTCCGAGCACCTGCGCCAGCTGCATCAGAAGGGCCGTGGCGCCATCCTGCTCGGCGCCCACCTCGGCAGCTTCGAGGCCATGCACGCCCGGGGTGATCGCGAAGGACTGCGTATCAACGTCGTCGGCTACTTTCGCAATGCCCAGCGCATCAACTCCCTTTTGGAGAAGCTCGGACCGGGCGTGCACGCGCGCTTGATCGAGGCGCGCCCCGGCGACATCGCCTTCGCTCTACGCCTGCGCGACTGCATCGAGCGCGGCGAAATGGTGGCCATCCTCGGCGATCGCGTGATGGAAGGGCGCTCGGCCGAAGTGCAATTCCTGGGCGCCCCGGCCAAGCTTCCGGTGGGTCCCTACGCCCTGGCCGCGACCCTGCGCTGCCCCATCTACCTCACCTTCGGTCTCTACACAGCACCCAATCGCTACGAGCTCTATTGCGAGCCCTTCGCCAGCGAGATATCGCTGCCGCGCAAGGACCGCGACCGGGCGCTCGCCGACTACGCCCAACGCTTCGCCGACAGGCTGGAACACTATTGTCGTCTGGCGCCCGACAACTGGTTCAACTTCTACGATTTCTGGAGTCCCGGTGACTGAGTCCGAAAGGCCCGCGCTGAACGTCGGCGCAGGACCGCTGTCGATCGAAGAGCTGCTTCTGCTTGCGCGCGGCCAGCGCCGTGCCCGACTCGGTCGAAACCCGGAGTTGCGCGCACGCATCGAGTCCGGCCGTGCTCTCTTGCAACGTGCAGTTACACGGGACGAGGCCATCTACGGCGTGACCACGGGCGTGGGCGACTCGGTGGAAGTGCGGGTCTCGCCCGACCTGGTAGAGCAGCTACCCCACAACCTGATGCGCTTCCATGGCGTGGGCACCGGCGCCCTGCTCACAGATGAGCAGAGCCTGGCCACGGTGGCCGCGCGCCTGTTGTCGCTCGGGCGCGGCTACTCGGCGGTTCGGCCCGAGGTGCTTGAGGCGCTTTGCGACCTGCTCGTGCACGACATCGCCCCCTGCATCCCGGCCGAGGGCTCGGTGGGCGCCAGCGGCGATTTGACGCCCCTGTCCTACGTCGCCGCCTGCATCGCCGGCGAGCGAAAGGCCCGCGTGGGCGGCCGCACCATGGACGCCGGGCAGGCCCTTTCGCAGGCCGGCCTGAGGCCGCTTTCGCTCTTGCCCAAGGAAAGCCTGGCGCTGATGAACGGCACCAGCGTGATGGGCGGGCTCAGCTGCCTGGCCTTTGAATCGAGCCGGCGCCTTGCGCGTCTAAGCTCTTCGCTGACGGCCATGGCGAGCGAGGTACTACGAGGACAGCCGGGGCACTTCGACGACCGCATCTTCGAGCTCAAGCCCCACCCCGGCCAGCGCGCCTGCGCCCGCTGGATCCGTGAGGACCTGGAATACGAGGGCGGCGGCGCCCCCGAGCCCGGACGGCTGCAGGATCGCTACTCGATCCGTTGCGCGCCCCACGTCATCGGCGTGCTGATGGATTTCTTGCCCCTATGCCGCCAGTTCATCGAGGCCGAGATCAACGGCGTCAACGACAATCCCATCGTCGACCCCGAGCGCGGCGCCATTTACAACGGCGGAAACTTCTACGGCGGCCATCTCTGCTTCGCCATGGACGGCCTGAAAAACACCGTCGCCAACCTGGCCGACCTGATCGACCGACAGCTGGCCCTTTTGTGCAATCCGGCCACCAACGGGGGCTTGCCGGCCAACCTCTGCGGCGCGCGCGGAGCCGAAGCGCGGGTGAACTTCGGCTTCAAGGCCGCCCAGATCACCACCTCGGCGCTGGCCGCCGAGGCGCTGAAACTCACCATGCCGGCCAGCGTCTTCAGCCGCAGCACCGAAAACCACAACCAGGACAAGGTCAGCATGGGCACCATCGCGGCCCGCGACTGCCTGCGCATCATCGAGCTGACCGAGACCGCCGCTGCCATCCACTTGCTGGCCCTGTGCCAGGCGGCCGAGCTCCGTCAGCTGGAGGTCTGCCACGGCCGCTCGCGCGCTCTGCATGCAGCCGTGCGCGCGCGTGTGCCCTTCGTCGAGCGCGATCGAGCGATGGACGTGGACATCGCCGCCGTGCTCGAGCTCTATCGGCGCGACGCGCTGCCCATCGGCGAGGTCGACTGGGCATGAGCAGCGCCCGACATCGCGCCCCCCTGCTGGCGGGCTCGGGCCCAACCCCGTGGCTTTGCGCGCTCGGTGTGGCCCTGGCACTGACCGCCGGCGCCCGGGCCAACGAAAACCCGGCAAAGGTGCACAGCCTGGACGGGCTGCTCGCGGGCCTGCGCGGACTGCCGGGGCTGTCGGCACACTACCGGGAGGAAAAGCGCATCACGCTCCTGAAACAGCCGCTGACATCGAGCGGCGAGATCTACTTTCTACCGCCGGCGGTCTTCATCCGCAGCACCCGCGAGCCCGACCCCTCGGTGGTGATCATCGACGAGCGCGCCCTGCGCGTGGTCGACACGGGCGGCGAACGCAGCGTCGACGCGGGCGCCGGCAGCCCCCTGCAGCAACTGATGCTGGGGGTGCGCAGCGTGCTGGCCGGAGACCGCGAAAAGCTCGAACGGCACTACGAGGCGAAGTTCGAGCTACGCGACGGGGGCGGCTGGCGGCTGACGCTGAAGCCGCGCGACCCTCACCTGCGCAAGTTCCTGACGCAGCTTGCCTTCGAGGGCAAGGATCTGATCGTCGAGCGCCTGCGCTGGGTGGAAGCCAGCGGCGACAGCAGCACCCTCTTCTTCTCGAAGGTCGATATCGGCGTGCGCTTCGGCGCGGCCGACCGCAAACGACTGTCGAAATTACCGGGCACCTCGCGCTAGGGTCGCCGCCAGCGGCGGATCGCGAAAACGATGGCGGGCAAGGAGCGAGAGGCCGAGTTCGGCAGGCGGCAACGAGCGGGCCCGAGAGTCGCTGGCGTCGCCGTGGCCGCGCTGCTGCTGGCAGTCGCCGCCGGCTATTGCCTGACGCACTTTAGACTGACCACCTCCATCGCCCAGTACCTCCCGGGCGACACCGAACGAAGCCTGGGCCCGATCATTGGCGGGCTCTCGGACGGCCCCCTGGCGCGCACCCGAATCCTGACGCTGGGCGGCGCTCCCGAAGCGAGCTTGAGGCGAGCGGCGAGCCTGCTGGCCTCCGAACTGGAGCGCCACCCCGGGGTGCTGCGGGTCGACCGCGGCGTCGGCGAGGAGACGACGCGGGCTTTCTACGAACTGTACTTCCCGCGCCGCTTCAACTTTCTGTCAAGTGCTCCGGAGCGTGCCTACCCTGAGCGTTTTTCTGCCCCGGCGCTGACCGAGGCCGCGCGCGAGCTGAAGCGGCAGCTGGGTTCACCCGCCGGCTCCATGGTGCGCATGATCGCCGAGGCCGATCCGCTGCTGCTCTTTCCGGCGCGCCTCGAAGCGCTGCGCAAGGCCGCCGCCGGCGGACCGGAGCTTCGCGACGGGCAGTTCTTCTCGCGCGACGGGGCCTGGGCCGTGCTCTTCGTGGCCACACAGCCCTCGGCCTTCGACGGTACGGCACAGACAAAGCTACAGCGGGCCATCGAGCGGGGCTTTGCCGAGGTGCGCACGAAGCTCGATCCGAAGCAGGCGGCGGGGCTATCGCTCGAGCATACCGGCGTCGGGCGCTTTGCCCTCGAGATCGAGCACTCGATTCGCAGCGACACCCGCCGGGTCTCGATGCTGTCGACCGTCGCCGTGCTCTTGCTTTTGCTTCTGGCGTTCCATTCCCTGCGCGTGGTCGCGTTGACGGCGCTGGTCATCGGCAGCGCCCTGCTGACCGCCAGCGCTGCGAGCCTCGCCCTCTACGGCGAGATCCACGGCGTCACGCTGGCCTTCGGCGCCGCGCTGATCGGTGTCTGCGTGGACTACCCGCTGCACTTCTTCAACCACCACGCAGCCAGCCCAGGCGCACGCGACCCGTGGCGCTCGATGGCCGAGGTGTGGTCTGCGCTGTGGCTGGGGGCGCTGACGACGGTGGCGGGCCTGATGGGCCTGGGCTTGACCGAGCTGCCCGGCGCCCGGGAGCTGGCCGTCTTCGGCATCGCGGGCGTGTTGGCCGCGCTGCTGATCTCGCGCTTTGTGCTACCGGCGCTGACACCCGCGCAGCTACCCCAGGGACGGCTGGTGCGCGCGCTGTCGGTCCGCGCCGCGCCCACGCTCCAAGCGCTGCACGCGCGACGCTCGAGCCTGCGCGGGCTGCTGGGCGCGGCGCTGCTTTTGACCGCGACGGGACTGTTGACCGTGCGTTGGTCCACCGACGTGGCCCAGTGGGCTCCTCCGTCGCCTGCGCTCGCCGCCGAAGATGCCCGCGTGCGCAAGCGGGTCGACGCCGCCGAGGCCGGCCGCCTGGTGGTGGTGCGCGCTCCAGCGCTAGAAGAAGCCCTCGAGCGAAACGACCGGGTGGCCCAGGCCCTGACGGCGGCACGCGCAAACGGAGAGTTGGGAAGCTTCACCAGCCTGCACTCCCACCTCTGGTCGGAGACGCTGCAGCGAAGAAACTTCGAGGCCCTGCGCCAGGTGGACGACGCCCTGGGACGGGTGCAGCGCGCGCTGGACGCCGTCGGCTTCGACGCTGCGCGCTTTGCGGCCCTGGGCGAGGCGCTATCGGCTCCCTTCGAGCCACTGCGCCGCAAGGACCTGCAAGACTCGGCCATCGCCAGCATGACCTCTAGCTTCTTCCTCGACCTCGAAGGCGAAGCGGCGATCCTCACCTTCCTGCGCGACGTGCGGGCTCCCGAGGCCCTGCGGACGCGCCTCGAGTCCATCGAAGGCGCCCTCTACTTCGACCAGCGCGCGCTGACCGGTGACCTCTTCCAGCGCTACCAGCAGGGCACCTGGCAGCTGGTGGGCCTGGGCCTGCTCGCGGTGCTCCTGATGCTGGCGCTGCGCTACAGGAAGCTCGCGCCATGCCTGGTCAGCTTCGCGCCCGCGCTGATCGCGGCGGCGGCGACACTGGCGCTGGTCGCGGCCGCCGGTCAGGTGCTCACGCTCTTCCACGCGGTCGCCCTCTTGCTGGTGCTGAGCATCGGCGTCGACTACGGCGTCTTCGTCGTGGAAAGCCGCG
Organism: Myxococcales bacterium; assembly: GCA_029880325.1. Lineage (GTDB taxonomy): Bacteria > Myxococcota_A > Polyangia > Polyangiales > JAFGIB01 > JAOUOP01. Next base: position 27,071 of record JAOUOP010000077.1, read on the forward strand.
CCGGCCACTCGAGCAGCGGACTGACCAGCGTCGCCATCGCCTGTCTTTCGACCGCCTGCTCCTTTGGGCTGCTCGCGGTTTCCCAGGTACCGGCGCTGTCGGCCCTGGGCGCGACCGTGGGCATCGGCGTCCTGCTTGCGCTGTTGCTGACGCCGGTGGTGGCCGCCGTGGTCGGCCTGGCGAGCGACGACGACGCCGGAGCAAGGGAGGTCGCTGGATGACCCCGCGCGCTCTTGCGACGCTTTTGCCGGTGCTGGTGCTGACGCTCGGCTGCGCGACCTCGGGCGCCGTGCGGCCCACGCAGGAAGCCTATCCAGGCCGCCTAAAGGCCAGCCAACAGCTACCCGACGGACTGTTCTGGCAGCAGCGGGTCGAAGCCGTGGTACCGGCCACCGACGGCACTGGCAGCAACGGACGCAAGGTCGGCTTCAACGCCGTGCTGCAGAGCGAAGCGGGCGTGCTGCGGCTGCTGGCGCTGACGCCGATGAACACCCGCGCCTTCCTGCTCGAGCAGCGCGGCACGCACGTCACCTACACGCCCTACATCGAAGACGAGATCCCCTTTCCGCCGCGCTTCATTCTGATCGACGTGCACCGAACCTTCTTCGCCCCCCCGCTGCCCGGCGGCGACGGCTGGCGAGAGGGCGAGCGCGACGGCGAAGTCGTGCGCGAGCTGTGGAAGGACGGCCGGCTGCTGGAACGCAGCTACGAACGCAAGGACGGTAAGCCCCAGGGGCGCATCCGCATCGTCTACCGGGGCGGCATGGCCGAGAGCCTGCCGCCTTCGCACGTCGAACTCGAAAACGGTTGGTTCGGCTACCGGCTGCTGATTCACAGCCGGTAGCCGGTAGCCCCTAATCGACAACCAGCAACGCCGTCTCGCAGCCGAAGGCGATTTCGACGGTGCCGCCGGCCTTGGCCAGCTCGCAGGCGGCGGGGCAAAGTCGAATCTCGGTGGGCGTGGTGGGATCATCGTAGAACCAGGCCACGTTCGCAGCGCACTCACCATCGTCGCCGGCGCGAGGCACCACCATGGCATCGGTGGCGTCCTGAACGGTAAACTCCATGTTGACCAGCGCCGGATCCAGGGTCTCGCCGCTGGGCGGTGGCGGAATCGGGTAGTCGCAGGGCAAGGGCGCCGAGGCGATCACCGCCTGCTTGAGCGGGCCGAAGACCTGGCTCCAGTCGGCGACGCAAATCGAGATCTTTTCACCACCGGTGAGGTCGGAGAGGGCGTAGTACTCGAAGCCCGGCGCAAACGCCCCGCAAATGACCGGCAGCCCGCAGGCGCCGATGCAGCCGCCGGGAGCGTCCTCGGATGCGATCGAGTGGAAGTAGAACTCCTTGCCCGCGAGCCCCTCCATTTGCGACTTGAACTGCATGTGCGGCGTGAAGGCATTGTCGTCGGTGACGACGATGAAGTGCAGCGAGGCGTCGGGCCGCATGAAGTCGGCGTACTGCGGATAGGTGTCGAGCAGCACTTGCAGGGCGTTGTGGGAGTCGACGTTGGCCAGCACCCAGCGGTAGTGGGCACTGTCACCGCCGAGCGGCGTCGGCATGGCGATGTCGGTGTTGGCGACCATGACCACGTGATGGTCGATGCCGGCACTGGAAATGTCGCTCGCGAAGTTCGCGATGTTCATCTGCACCGCTGCGATCTCGTCGAGCATGCTGACCGAGCCGTCGATCACCCACACGATGTCGGCCGGCCCCAGCTCCACCTCCGCGGTCTGGGAGACCGAGGAACACTCGTCGGGATCGACCTCGCCCGACTCGAGCGACGCCGCACCCGCCGAACCGGTCGGTGCGTCCGGCTGCTGCGCCTGGCGACCGCCGGGGATGTCGGAAGCGACAGGACCATTTGGGTCATCATCTCCGAGGGTGGTCCCCGGGGCACCGCCCGAGGTCGGAGTTCGCTTCGTATCGCCCTCCGCCGAACAGGCTTGCAAGATCGCCAAGAACAAGAGTCCCCCGATTACCACCAGACTGCGCATACAACACTCCAGACATTGCTTCCCGCACAACCAGCGTGGGCGCCTGTAAAAAAAGCGGCTCAGTAAGCGAGCGCTTTTGCAGTAATGAATGGCAGTGGAGGTGAGCGCATGTGGGGGGCCGACGCGGACTGAACCGTTGCCCTGTAGCGGTTTCGCAACAGCTGCGGGCCGCCGAGGCACAGTCGCGGGCGCGCCCCTCCCAAATTGACGCCATTATTCATTGGCATGGGCTTTGCTGACGTTGGGGGGGGATGACTCCCAGTCGAATGTACTTTTGCAACCGCCGCCTCTGGCAGGCCGCAGTGTCATCGAGCCTGTTCTCCGGCTGCGGTGGTGGCACTGCAACCATGGTGCCATGCCACGCGGGGGAGCCGGGGGGCCCCGGTGTTTTTCGACCAGCAGCCCGGGCGGTGCCCTCGCGGTGGGCGCCACGGCCGCCACGCTCTGGGTCGTGGCCGGCGGATGCAAGATCAACGGCTGCGAGCTACCCCGGCTCAGAAGTAGGCCCAAGGTGGGTCGGTAGTTGGAACCGCTGGCTGTCAGGCGGGAGGACGCCAGGCAGTCCGAGTCGACGCGACTTTCGGCAGCGCCGCCGGCGCCGCCCGGTCCTCCGCGTCGGAAGCGCTGAGACAAATCGTATGATTTTGCGAAACTGGCTCGAGCACGGGCCGATAACAGTGTGTGACCGCTCCCCGGCTATCGGTCCCCGATGGGACCCGAATGGTGACCCGCACCTGCGATCTGCGCCGCTTCTACTTGCGGCCCGATCCGGTGGTCAACGAGATCTTCCGCTACTGCCTGTTCCGCGCCGCCGCCAAGTACGAGGTGCTGCTGCACGCGGTCATCTTTCAGAGCAATCACTTTCATCTGATCGTGACCGACACCACCGGGCGGCTGGACCTGTTCATGGCATGGCTCGATCGCTGCATTGCCAAATGCCTGCTCGAATACTTCGGCGAGCAGTACCCAGAGC
>JAOUOP010000125.1 GCA_029880325.1 Myxococcales bacterium
CGGCTATCGCGAGCTGCGCAACCAGGAAGCGCGCGTGAGCATCACCTACGTGCTCGTGGACCTGGTCACACGCCTCCACGGCGTCACAACGGAACTCAGGACCAGCCCCGGACAGCTCGAGGCGACGACCATCGAGCGCGTCGCAGCGCTGTCCCCGGAGATTCAATCGGAGATCGCCAGCCTCGACCTTGCGCGCGTGGAGCGAGCCCTGCGCCTGCTCGAGCGCTACTTCGAGCGCCACGCCGCACCCGACGCGCAGCTCACGGCCCTGGTCGAGTCGCGCTTCTTGCACGTGGCCTTCGACGAAGGGGCGCTGGCCCGCTTCGCCCTCGAAGCCGGCGTCATCGGCCGCGTCTTTCCCGTGGCCCGCGGGGGCGCCGACGCCCTGGGCGAGCGCGTCGCGGCGCTGGAAACCCGCTGCCGTGCGCACATCGAGCGCCTACACGAGCGGGACGCCTCGGCACGCTGGGCAGAATTGACTACGCGTCAGGAATAGAGAAGCCGTGCCACAACGTCTCGACAGGCTCGGCGAGCGCATCGAACGCCTGGTGCGCGAGCCCGAGGCCGGCGCCGAGCTGTGGGTGCGCCTGGCCAGCCCGATCCTACGCGCCCTGGATTGGAAGCCCGAGATTCACATCGAACGGGCCGACTGGCTGCTCGCCGAGCTCAGCTTCGGCACCGCCGATACGGCAGAACTCTCAGCCGCCGTCGACGAGCTCGAGCAAAACCTCACCGAACTCGAGCGCGCCTGCGTGGTGGACGACGAAATGCCGACCGCCTACGTGGGCTGGATGTGGCGCCTCTACGGCGTGCTATGTCGAGCCCGGGAGCTGCTACAAGGCGCTGACCCCCACGCCATCCACGGCTTCGCCGAGAGCGCAGCCATCCGCATCCTGCCGCCGCTGACCGACGAGGCCGCCCCGGGCGAGCCGGCGGTGCGCGTGGGCGACATTGATGTGCTGCTCGATGCGGCGCTGCACGAAACGGAGCTGCTGGGCCGCCGGCGCCGCCTGCTGGAAGCGGCGCGCGAAGTTCTGCTCGACACGGCCACAGCGCTCAGCCTCGACGCCGATCAAACCAACCTGCGACACGCCTACATCACCCAGCAGATCGCGCGCATCAACCGCTTCGAAGCTGCCGGCGTGCTACCCGACGTGGGCCTTGGCCATCAGTTAAAGGAGGCCGTACGGCGCCGCGAAGGAGACCGCGCCCACGCCCTGCTCAGCGCGCTGTCGGAAGCGGCGGGGCGACGCGGCGACGCGGCCCTCGAGCGGCGCACGCGCACCGCCCTCTCGCGAATTCGCAGCCACTGGCCCCAGGCCGACCGGGGACGTCAGTCGCTGATGCGCTCGGGCCTCGAGAGCCTGGGCCCGGCGGTCGTCGACGCCGTATACAAGGCCCTGCAGCAAGCCCGCGACACGCTCGGCCCCTGTCCCACCAACGCCAGCATCAGCGAACAGGTGCGTTGGGCGAAACACCGCGAGTACCTCGAGCAGACGCCCGAGCACGCGCTATTTTCCGCGGCGCTCAGCGTCGACGGCGCCTTCGACCTGGGACAGGTGATGTCGCGGCATCGCGTCCCGGAAGAAGTCCGCCTGCGACGCGAAGTGCATCATCCGACCCAGGAGCTGCGCGTCAGCCTGGCCAAGCGCGTCGACGATCTGCAGTCCGCGATCGTGGGCGATCCCCGCAGCCTGCTCTACGACCTGGCCGCCGGTCGCCTGCTGACGCGCCGCTACGTCGCCGAGGAGCGCCACAAGCGCGAGCGGCCGCGCATGACCTCCGAGGTTCGCATCTACGTGCTCGACGGCTCCGGCTCCATGCTCGGTCCCCGCGCCCAGATGCGCGACGCCATCATGGTCTCGGAGCTCAGCACCATGATCGATCGCCTGCTCGAGCCCGATCGCAGCGTCAACACCGTGCTCTTCTACCGCTACTTCAACGACGAGCCCGGGCCGGTGACGCGCGTGGACAGCGCCGACACGGCGGTCACGGCCGTCGGCGACGTGGTCGCCAACACCCGCGTCGGCGGTACCAATATCGAGCTCGCCCTGCTCGCGAGCTTCGAGCAGATCCGGCAGGCGCGGCTGCGGGATCAGGACCTGGCACGAGCCCAGGTCGTGCTCATCACCGACGGAAATGCCCGGGTGAGCCTGCGCAAAATCTCGGCGGCGCGGCAGTCCTCCGGCGTCGCGACCATCGGCGTCAGCGTGGTCGCCCTGGGCGAGGAAAACGCGGCCCTGCGCGAGATGGCGGCTCTACAACGCGCCCGGGGCGAGCGCGTCTTCTACCACTTCGTTCCCGACACCATGCTCGAGGCCATCGCCTCGGGTCGCGCCCACGGCCCCCTGCCGGTGCACTTGCCCCAGGGCGTGTCGATCGAAGCGCTGGGCCCGGAGCTCGAAGCCCTGGCCGACGAGATTGAAGCCATCCTGCAGCAGCGCGACATCGACGCCATGGAGATGGTCGACGACTGGCAAGAGGCGCTGCGCGAAGTCGGACTCGATCCGACCCGCGCCCTGTGCCACGGCGAGCAGGCCCGGGTCGAAGCCCTGCGCCGCGACCGCGAAGCGCTGGGCCGGCGCTTTGACCGCTGGTTTCCTGCCATCGACACGCCCATCGAGGGTTCCACCGCCACGCAAGTCAGCCCGCGCCGCGCCGAAGACGACGCCGAAGACGTGCTGGCGCTGCAGGCGATGTTGCATGGCGTGGCCTGCGTCGTCGACACCGTGGCCAGCTCCGAGCTGCGGCGCTACTCCGACGCCGTGGAGATCATGGAGCGCATGTTGCTCGACGCGGGCATCGGCCCCTGGCGCTACCGGGAGTTATTGCAGCGCTATCCGCAAGAATTCGCGGTGTCGATCGCACAGCTCCGCGAAGACCCAACCTCAAGTTAGCCAGGCAGCTCATCATTCGACCAGATCTTGCGACGAAAGCGGGGATTCTTCGAGGACATGTCGATCTGATAGAGCGCCTTGCCCTGTGGCGCCGGAAGCCCTAGCACGTCGCAGAGGTTTCGGGCGAGCCACTTCTCGATCTTCAACACCACCATCTTGCGCCGGAGGCGCCCCTGCTCGTCGCGGTTGAGCACGGCGGGCATGGTGTTGAGCGTGAGGATTTCATCGATGGCGGTATTGGCCATCTTCAGCCTCCCCTCGTCGCTGGCGTAGAAGTGGGTCACGCCGAAGACGATGCGCCCCGGCTGGATCTGCTTGAGCAGCTGGCAGGTTTTCACCACCGTGGAGCCGGTGCGCACCATGTCGTCGAAGAGCACCACGTCATGGCCTCGAATCTCTTCGAAGCTGTGCTCACTCTCGGGGTGCAGCTTGATCTGCACCTCGCGCTCGCCCGTGCGCTCCTTGTCCAGCAGCACAAAGCGCGCCCTGGGGAGCCCCAGCTGTCGCCACATCTCCTGCACGAAGTCGCGCGCTCCCTTGTCGGGCGCGCATAGAGCCAGACCCTCGCCCTGCTGGCCGAAGGAAACGATGTCGGAATTGCGCAGGTAGTCGCAGTAGATCTCGTAGGGCATCAGGTTGTGGAAGCGCCCCTCGAAGCGACGGCTGAACATATTCTGAACCGCGTGGGAGTGGTTGTGCACCGTCATCACGCGGTCGACGCCGGCCAGCTCGAGCATCTCGGCGTAGAGCCTTGCCGTGAAGGGCTGGCCGTCGAATTTCTTCAGGTCCGCCTCGTCGCGCTCGAGCTGGGTCTCGCCGGGCTCCCTCCGCGGCCCGCGGTCCTGGGCGCTGTAGAAGAGGTCGGGCTCCACCAGCACCACCTCGCGGGCGCCGTTTTCCTTGGCCGCGCGCGCGATCAGAAGGTTGCGCATGGCCAGGTTTTGGCGACTCACCTGGTGGGTCGATGTGCTCACAATCACCACCGTCTTGCCCGCCAAGTGCTGGCCGATGCGGGAGAGGTCGTGCTCGTCGGAGATGAAGCGCGGGCAGAACTCCGAGTTGGCAAAAGTTTTCATGCCGATCAGATCGGCGATGTCCACCTGCTGCCCCACCGCGTAGGCCACGTCGATGGCAAAGGGGTCGTCGGAGTAGTTGCCCACGATGATGACGTCGGCGGGATCCCTGCGCATTTGTATCGCCTTTTCGTGTCCGCGGGCGGCCTGGGACGGAGTGCGTCCCATCATAGCCCTGGCCCCACGGTGCCGCGAGGCGCTGGCGCGCGGACGGGCGCTTCGAGCGCGCTTGGCCTGGCGCTTGCAGTGATGCGTGTACGGCCGTCATGCGGGCCCGATTTGTGCCGATTTGTGTCAAAGCGTGCCATTTTGCTGACACGGCCCAGCCCTGGAGCCCGCCGGAGGATAACGATGAGACGATGGATAAACTCTGAACTCGCTTTTGGGCGCGTGGCCGCGACGGCTGCACTCGCCATGGCCGCCTGGGCGGCCCCGGGCACGGTGCACAAGGCCGATGCTTGCGGCGGGTTCTGGTGCTCACAGTCGAGCCCCGTCAACCAGACCGCCGAGCAGATCATCTTCGTGCACGACAGCGCGCGTGGCGAGGTCACGGCGGTGATCCAGATCCAATACGCCGGCCCGGCCGAGCAATTCGCGTGGCTGCTGCCGGTCCCGGGCAAGCCCACGGTCAGCGTCTCGTCGAACATCGCATTTCAGAACCTCAAGCAGGCGACCGACCCGCGCTACCAGCTCGAGGTCGAGCTCGAGGGGGAGTGCAATCCGGACGAGCCGATATTCCCTGAAGCGCAACTGGCCTCGACCGACGGCGTCTCAGACCCAAGCGCCGGCGGGGCTACCGGCGTCACCGTCATCGACGAGGGCTCGGTCGGCCCCTACGACTACGTCACGATCGAACTGGACCCGAGCCTGGCCGACGCCGCCGACGTGGCCGTCGACTGGCTGACCATCAACGGCTACGACGTCACCGACGTCGGCCCCGAAGTGCTGCGACCCTACCTGGAAGAAGGCCTCAATCTGATCGCCTTTCGGCTGACCAAGGGCAACGATAGCGGCACCATCCGCCCCGTCAGCATCACCTACGAAAGCTCCCTGCCGATGATCCCGATCCGGCCCACGCGCGTTGCAGCTCAAGACGACATGGGCGTGCTGGTCTACGTGGTCTCCGCCGAGCAGGCGATTCCCAAGAACTACAAATCGCTCGTGCTCAACGAAGCCCTCGTCAACTGGTTCTGCTGGCAGTGCAACTACGACCAGGTGGTCACGGCCGCCGCCGACGAATCCGGCGGCCAGGGCTTCGTCACCGAGCTCGGCGCCGCCAGCTCCGACTACGACACCGCAGTCTTCCCCGTGGACGCCGCCCAGCAGTGGGAGAGCTACTCCGCCACCCAATTCACCGACGGTTTTGACGCCATCAGCCAAGCCCGTTGGCCCTTCGGCAATTGGGATGGCTTTCGCGAGGCGGTATGCAAAGCGACCTCGCTGCCGACCGGCGTGAGCTGCGACGACTTCGGCCGCTCCCCCCAGGTCTATCGCGACCAGGTCACCATCGACGTCGACGTCTTCATCACGCGCCTCTACGAAGACGTGGTCAAGCCGGTGATGGACACCCAGGACCTGATCCTCTCCCAGCGCTACCTGACCCGGCTCTACACCACCATGAGCCCCGAGGAGATGACCACCGACCCGCTCTTCGACTTCAACGCCGACCTGGCCGACGTCTCGAACATCCACACCGCCAAGCAGATCATCGAGTGCAGCCCGGACCTCTACCAGTGGCAGGCCCCCTGGCGCATCGAGCTGCCCCAGGGCGGCGTGATTCGCGGCGAGGGCGGCGGCGCCTGGCCCATCGATGTGGCCAGCACCGAGCTGCCCGCCAACCAGCAGGTCGTGCAGCTGGGCACCAGTGGCTCGGGCGAAGTGCTCAAGGACAATCGCGAGCGCATCAGCAAGGTGCTTTTCGAGGACGCCGGCATGACGAGCGAGCCGACCATCGAGATGCCGGCCGAGGGCATGATGATCGGCGGCGGGCCCATGGGCACCGTGAGCCTCACACCAGGCGGCGGTGACGACGGCGAACCCAGGAGCGACAGCGGCCTGTGTGCCGTGGCTGCGCCCGGTCGTGGTGGCGGCGGCGCGGGCCCCTTCGCGCTGCTGATTGGCCTCGGGCTTTGGGTCGCAGGGCGCCGCCGGCGCTAGCGGCAGGCGCGTCTACCGTGATGCTTCGCTTTGCTTTGTGCTTCGGCCTGCTCGCCCCGGCCGCCTGCAGCGGCTCGGGCGAGCCCAAGGGCACCACGGCATCGCCTTCGGAGGCCGCGGGCACGGACGCAGCGACGACCGCCCCGACCCCGGCCATCGACGCCGCGATCCAAAACGCCGCTTTCGACAGCGACGCCGCGGTGGCCGAGGTCGACGCCGCACAGCCCCCGCCTCCCCCCGAGCCGCCGCCCCCCTCACCCCAGGGCGCGCTTCACTTCGCCATGGTCCGCGACGACCAACTCGTGGTTGCGCGCGTGGTTCCTGGGGCAGGCTACGTCGGCGCCGTAGGGAACGCCCTGCCGGTCACCGTCGACGAGCTCGAAGCCGAAGCCCAGTTGTGGGGCCGCGACGGTGACGCCCTGATCGTCGACAGCGGTCGCCAGGGCGTGTTTTCCGCCGACGGCGACGGCTGGCAGCGCCTCGACCACGAGATCAGCGAAACCGATGCCACCCGTTACCTGGAGGTATCGCCCCAGCTCGACCGCGTACTGCTCGGCTACCGCAACCTCGACCCCGTGCTCTTCTCCTGGACGCTCTCCGGCGCCCTGCTCTCGCCGAATGGGAGCAGCATCTACGAGGCGAATGAACAATTGGGCTCAGTGAGCACCAAATACGGCAGCTTCAGCGCCGACGGCACGCGGGTCGCGTTCAGGATCGACCAAAGCCAGATCGGCATCTTTTCGAGCACCGATGGACAACAGCAGGTGCTGGTGCCCGTGCCCTACGACGACGTACTCGCGGTCTTCGAGACGAGCCTCCTGGTCGGCAGCGCCAACTGGCCACGCTGGGTCGACCTCGAAGGCGCACCGCTGTCGATCCTCGAAATGCCCACCGGGCAACAACTCCGCGCTGTGACCATCAATGGCGAGCCGCATGCCAAGCTCAATGGCACGCTTTATCGCTTCGCCGATCGCGACCTGGTCGAAATCTGGCCGCTGCCCGTCGGCGTGGGTGCAACAACCGTACTCGGCTACACCGACAACAGCTGGCTCGTGGGGCAGCTCGCCACCACCGAGGACCGGGCCTGGGTGGTGCTCGACGCCAGCGGCGCCGAAATCGACCGCTTCGACGCGCAGGCCAGCGTCGTCGAAGAAGACGGCAGCCTCGTGGACGTGAGCTGGGAACGCCGCCCGGCCCCGCGCGCCTGGAGCATCGGAGCGCAGGGCGTGGCCATAGTCTTCGAAGTCACGCACACCTTCTGGCGCGGCAACTATGGCACCATCGCCGCCATCACCGAGGAGCTTTGGGTGCGCAGCGCCGATGGCGCGTCCACGTCATACATCCTCGAGCAGTACCCGCCCGACGAAAAAGAGCACGCCGCATTGCACCGGGACTTCACGCCAGAGGGCCGCCACTATGCGTGGGTCGTCGGGGAAGAGGTCAAAGCAGTCGCCACGGCCACTGGCGAAGCTGTCGAGCTGGCAGAAGATTTTTGAAAAAGGTAGCTGGGGACAAGCACCGATGACATATCACTTCAACACGAAGGCCCGGCGCGTCATCGCGTCCGCGGCTCTGGGCCTGGCGCTCTGGGCGGCCCCCGGCAACCTGCAACGGGCCGAGGCCTGCGGAGGCTTCTGGTGCTCGCAATCGAACCCAGTCAACCAGAGCGCCGAGCAAATCATCTTCGTGCACGACGAGGCGCAGGGACAAGTCACCGCCGTCATCCAGATCCAATACGCCGGACCGGCTGAACGCTTCGCCTGGTTGCTGCCGGTCCCGGGCAAGCCGACCGTCGGCGTGTCATCGAACGCGGCCTTCAGCAATCTGAAGCAGGCGACCGACCCTCGTTACCAACTGGACGTAAAGCTCGAGGGGGAATGCAACCCGGACGACTGGTGGGGCAGCAACACAGACGCCGGCGCGTCGGCGCCAGACACGGCGGACGGCGCTGGGGCGACGGCACGGGTAACCGTCATCGACGAGGGCTCGGTCGGCCCCTACGACTACGTCACAATCTCGCTCGACCCGAGCCTTGCCGACGCGTCCGACGTCGCCGTCGACTGGCTGAGCGTAAACGGTTACGACGTGGGATCCCTGGGCCCCGAAGTGCTCCGGCCCTATCTCGAAGAAGGCCTTAACCTGATCGCCTTCCGCCTGACCAAGGGCAGCGACACCGGGGCGATCCGTCCGGTGATGATCACCTACGAGAGCTCGCTGCCGATGATCCCGATTCGGCCCACCCGCGTCGCGGCCCAAAACGACATGGGCGTGCTGGTCTACGTGGTCTCGGCCGCGCGGGCGGTTCCCAAGAACTACAAGGCGCTGGTGCTCAACGAAGCGCTCATCAACTGGTTTTGCTGGAGCTGCAATTACGACGAAGTCGTCACGGCGGCTGCCGACGAAGCCGGCGGCCAGGGATTTGTCACCGAACTGGCCGCGCCCAGCACCGACTACGACGACGCCATCATCTCCCGTGACACGCTCGAGTTCTGGCAGAGCTACTCCGAAACCCAATTCACCGACGGTTTTGACGCCGTAAGCCAAGCCCAGTGGACCTTCCGCAACTGGGATGGCTTTCGCGAGGCGGTATGCGAAGCAACCACCCTTCCCTCCGGCGTCAGCTGCGATGACTTTGGACGCTCGCCCGAAATGTATCGCAATCAGGTCGTGGTCAACACCGAAGTCTTCCTCACGCGGCTCTTCGAGAACGTGGTCAAACCGGTGATGGACACCCAGGCCCTGCTCCTCACCGGGGCACACCTGACGCGTCTCTACACCACCATGAGCCCCGAGGAGATGACCAACGACCCGCTCTTCGACTTCAACCCCGACCTCCCCGACGTATCCAACCTCCACACGGCCCGGCAAACCATCGAGTGCAGCCCCGACCTCTACCAGTGGGAGGCCCCCTGGCGCATCGAGCTACCCCAGGGCGGCGTGATTCACGGCGAAGGCGACAGCGACTGGCCCATCGACGTGACAAACTCCGGGCTGCCGGCCAACCAGCAAATCCTGCAGCTCGGCACCGCTGGCGACGGCGAAGTCCTGGTCGACAATGGCGCGCGCATCAACAAGGTACTGGCCGACCTGATCGCGACGGGCAGCGCGCCGGCAACCGAAACCATGGACGCAGGACCGGCGAACGACGGCGGCGGGCCGGACGCGGGAGTGAAGACGGTGATGGCGCTGGGCGACGAACGCAAGAAGAACGACGGCGGTCTATGCAGCGTGGCTGCACCCGGTACAGGAAGCAGCCGCGGCCTGGTCACACTGCTGCTTGCGGCGGGGCTGTGGATGCGACGACGGCGTCTCCGCCAGCGGTGAGCCCGCCGGCCGCAAGCGCCGCAACCGATTGCGCTCCCAGGCCCCCTCGCCCAAGCTAGCCTCCATGCGAATCGCATTCGTCGGGGACGTTCATGGCTGCATCTACCACTGCCTGGCGGCACTGCTGCGGCTACATGCGCGGCATCCTCTGGATGCGATCCTTCAAGCCGGCGACCTGGGCGCCTGGCCCGACAAGGCCACCGAAGTCCGCGAAGACCCGGCATCGGTCTGGTACGCCGAAGACAACCCGGCCCAGGACCACCGGTACCACCTGCTCGACCCCGGCACGGCGCTGGCTGGCAGTCTGAAGCGCGCCCGTGAATTGCTCGGGCAGCCCATCTTCTTCATTCGCGGAAACCATGAAGACGCCGACTGGCTACGTGCGCTCGACGCCACCGCTGGCCTGGCCGCGGTGGACCCATTGGGTCTCTTCACCTACGTGCACGACGGCACCGTGCTGGAGCTCGCGGGCCTGC
>JAOUOP010000126.1 GCA_029880325.1 Myxococcales bacterium
TGCCTAATGGTACCCGCCGTGCTGTAAGGCAGCGGAATCGCGGGGCTTGGAGCCTCAGCAGAGCGCGACGCCTGGCCCCTGGCGCCGACATGGCTGAAACTGGGGATGCCTAATGGTACCTACGGTCGGCGTGGGCCAGGGCGGGCTCGAAGAGCAGGGGGTAGCCGCCGAGGACGAGGGCGGGGGCGTGGGCCAGGGCGCCGAGGGCTGCGGCGGCGACGCCGAGGGCGGGCACGAGCAGGCGCGGGGGGCTTTTGCGCAAGAGGGCCGCGTAGTTGTCGGGGCTCTTGAGGGCGAGCTGTAAAAGGAGGGTGGCGGCGGCGGTGGTGGTGGCCAGGGCCTGAGCCAGGTCGACGGCGAGGGTGAGGGCTGTGGGGGCGACGGCGCGCACCAGGGCGATGGCGCTGGCGAGGGCGAGCTGGCCGACGCGGCGGGTGTCGAGGCGGTCGAGGCTGCGCGGCGAGCCGAAGCCGGCGAGGGCGAGGCTGGCGGCGCCCAGGGCGAGCACGGCGCCGACCGGGTCGAGCTGGCCGGCGGCGGCTGCTGCGTCGGCCACCAGGTAGAGCACGAGGGCGGGCGCGCTCGAGGCGGCCGGAGGGAGTGCTCTCCGCTTCCTCAGGCAGCGCGGTGGTCTCAATCGTCCGGATGCCCGCCGCTCGAGCGGTGTCCAAACTTGGGGTATGAGCCATTTCACTTCGCACTTCCGTGGGAGTTTGCGGGGAGGCAGCCCGGGGTGGCGGCGAAAATGGCTCCGCCGGCGGCCGCCACCCTGTGGGCCGCCCCGCACGCACCAACGGAAGTGCGAAGTGAAATGGCCCGCACCTCGAACCATCGGGCTGGGGTGGATCCTCCAGCTCGAGCTCCTTGCTGTGCTCGAGCATTGCGTTTCCTGGAAGCGGACGGGCGCGCGAGGGGCGCTGTGCCGGCGGAGGCGGGTCTTCGCGTTCGGCATATTCTTGGGGGGGGGGCGCGCCAGCGGCCTCAATCATGGATTTGGGCCAACACAAGCACCATGGGCGCGCGCGTAGCCTCGGACGATTTTGGCCTCAGACGCGGGCAGCGGTCGCCGAGACAACGACGCAGCCGGGGTGCAGCTGTCGAAAAGCACGCTGGCGGTATCCGAGGCAGGCAGAAGCGGCCCGCGTGCAGGCTGGCTACGAACCAAGCGAGGACTGCCAGATAACCGCCGAGCTCAAGTCTAAAACAGCACGGGACCTGGACTCGCTGGCCAACCGAGGCCCAGCTGGCCCTCCTGATCATCGCCCCAGCAATACAGCTTGCCAGCATCGATCGCACACGCGTGTGTCTGCCCTACGCTGACCGACTGCCACGTTCGTGAGCTGGTCACCGCCGCTGGAAGCGATCTATCGTCGACGGTCCCGTCGCCGAGGCCGCCATAGCGATTGCTTCCCCAGCAGTAGAGCGCGCCGTCATCGATCCCGCAGGTGGTGCGAAGGCCCGCTTCCACGACTTGCCAAGTCGTCGATTGGTCGACGCGACTGGGTACCACCTCAGACGTCATTGTCCCGTTGCCGAGCTCTCCGTCGGAGTTGTCACCCCAGCAATACAAAGACCCGCTTTCAATCCCACAGCTATGTGACCCGGCGGCGGAAACCATCTGCCAGTTCGTCAAGGCACCAACCAATGCGGGTGCGTCGACGATGCTCGTAGCAATGTTTTCCAGGCCGATCCGTTCTGGCAGGCCCCAACAATAGAGCCTGCCACCGTCGATGGCGCAGGTGTGAGCTTGCCCAGCCCCAACGCGCTCCCAGGTGTTTGACGAACCCACCTGCACGGGCGCCAGCTCGTCGACATATGCGGTGTCGCCCAGACCCAGATGGCCATAGCGGTTGTCGCCCCAACAGTACAGCCGGCCTGCGTCGATCGCGCAAACGTGGTCCCAACTCGCGCTCAAGCTCTGCCATGTGCTCGACGAACCGACCTGCACGGGCCAGTCGCTGCCCTGCGATGTTCCATTGCCAAGTTCACCGTTGAGGCTAATGCCCCAGCAATAGAGCTTTCCGGCGTCGATGCCACAACTGAAGTAGCCGTCGACGCTGACACTTTGCCATCTGCTGGAGGTGCCGACCCTCACCGGCGTCCGGTGGTCCACTCTGGTGCCATCCCCAAGCTGACCGCTGGTGCCAGAGCCCCAGCAAAACAGCATGCCCGCATCGACACCGCAGGTGTGAAACGAGCCGGAGGCGACACTTTCCCAGGTGCTCGACGCACCGACTCGCTTTGGCGTCAACTTGAGAACGGACGTGCCGTCGCCAACCTGTCCCCAATAGTTGTAGCCCCAGCACAGCAGCCTGCCGCCATCGATGCCGCAGGTGTGGGCAGCTCCCGCGTCGACACTCTTCCACGCACTGGATGTCCCGATCCGAGTGGCCTCCTGTCGCGTGTTCGTCGTGGCATCACCGAGCTGTCCCATGTAGTTCTGCCCCCAGCAGTAGAGCTTGTCCGCGTCGATGCCGCACGTGTGGTCGTCGCCCGCCGTTACGCTCGTCCATGTCGTCGAGGTCCCGATCCGAACCGGCGTATCTTTGGCCTCGACGGTTCCATCACCCAACTTCCCGCCACCATTCGCCCCCCAGCAATAGAGTCTTCCATCGTCCACTCCACAGCTGTGACTAAAAGAGGCGCTTACGCTCTTCCAGGTGGACGCGCTTCCAACCTGAACCGGGCTCAACTGCCGCGTCGTCGATCCGTCTCCGAGCTTCCCATCCGTGTTGTCGCCCCAGCAGTAGACCTTGCCGGCATCAATGCCACATGTGTGATTGGCGCCCGCGCTGACGATGAACCACGTCGCAGAGTCCCCGATCTGCACGGGGCTTGACCTGGACATGAGCGTCCCATCGCCTATTCCGTAGCTTGTGCCACCCCAACAATAGAGCTTGCCAGCGTCAATGCCGCAGCTGTGATGGTCGCCCGCGCTCACGGCGTTCCACGTTTCGGAAGTGCCAATGGGCACGGGGAGCAGCCGCGGCGAATCCGTTCCATCGCCAAGCTGGCCATAGCTATTTTCGCCCCAACAGTAGAGCCTGCCGGCGTCAATGCCGCAGCTGTGCTGGCCGCCTGCACTCACACTCTGCCAAGAGCTCGAAGTTCCGATCCGTACAGGGGTCGCTTGGGTCGTCGTGGTTTCGTCCCCGAGCTGTCCGTAGGAGTTGTCGCCCCAGCAATAGAGGCGGCCGTTCGCCAACACGGCACAGGCGTGATGGCTGCCAGCCGACACCTGCAGCGCTTCCACGCATTCGCTGGCGTCACCCTGTAGGTCCAGGGTGCCGCTCGGGCAGGCGCAGTGAAAACCAGGTGCGTCGTTGACGCAGCTTGCGGTCGGGGCGCAGCCGCCATTGCCTTTGTCGCACTCGTCGATGTCGATGCAGCCGCTCGAGCCATCGCCGGTGTATCCGCTCGGGCACGGGCCGCAGCTCACGCCAGTCGCACCGCTTGTGCAGCTTGTGAGTGGGTCGCAGCCGCCGTTCTTCGTGGCGCAGGGCTCGAGGGTGGTGCATTGCACTTGTCCATCCGAGTCCTGGCTGCACTCGATGGAGGCCGGGTCGCCGCAGCCGCCGTTGTCGAGGGAGCAGGCGCCAACGCCAGAACAGACACCCGCTGTGCATGAATCGCCAAGCGTAGCGTCGTTGCCATCATCGCACGCCGCGCCATCGGCGGCAGCGAGCTGCCTGCAGGTCCCCGTCACCGGGTCACACTCGCCGACCACGTGGCAGTCGTCCATCGGCTCGCAGTCTTGCCGAGTACAAGCACTGTCCATGCTCCCGTCGGCGCCCACGCTTCCATCGCGAGTAACCTCGTCTGCGGAAGCGTCATCGCCGCACCCACTGCAGACCGCCGAAAGTGTTACCAGCAGCGCCGCGAGCGAATAGGTCTGGCACATCCGCCCACTCGTCCAAGGCAACATCAGCGACGCCTCCGGAAGCAACCCCGCGGGACCACAGTGCGTCGCGGCCGACGCGAGGCATAGAGAACTTCGGCACTCTAGCACTACTTGGCTAGAAAATCGCGCAGGGCCCAGGTTTTGCAGCGTTCGTGGCCGACGAAGGAAGGGGGGGCTCCCTTTCGAGGAGCACGCGAGTGCGGCCGTCGCCAGGTTCCAGGACCTGTTTCCCGGTAGGTCGGCGCTGAACAATTCCTTCAGCAGATCCATCTGCTCCACGCTCGCCCCGCGCGCCTCGAGCCCGCGCAGGATCGACCGCCCAAATCGCGGATCCGGGTGCGCGGATCGGTGCGCGGATCCGTCCATGGGCGCCGGTGCGGAATCGAGGCCCTCAGCGCTCGCCAAAAGTGATCCACTTCTGCTCGGCAAAAGTGATCCAGGCGGAATTCGCGTTTGGCGCGCGCCAACAGGCAACCAGCACGAGGGATCGTGACCTGTGATGCACGCACACTCCTCCGAACCGACGTAACTGCCCAAATTTGCCGCGCACAGGTCGGGTCAAGGGCCTTGCGCCCTTGACCCGGCCGAGCACGGCGACAGACTGAACATGTGGAGGGGCGTGGATCACTTTTGGCGAGCAAAGGTGGGTCATTTCTGGCGAGCGCCGAGGATCGAGGCTCGCGCCGGCGGCTGGCGCGGCTGGCCGGGCGTTCGCGGGAGCTGGAGCAGGGTGCAGGGCAGGAAAACGGCACTCCGACACGCACCCAGACTACAAGTTTACACCCCTATCTGGCGTCCGGACGCACCAATGCGTGCCCGGGCTCAGACCAGGCACGCAACTCACCGATGCTGCGTCCGATCTATGGAGGTGGGTGGCAGCGGCCCCTGTGCAGCACGCGCATCTTCCACGTACCCGCCGGCCAGATGACGTCCCGATCCCCGGTGCGCCACAGCGCCATGCAGCGGGCGTATTCGCTCAGGAAGTGCGCGCGAGCCTCTCGCGCCTGCTCCGCGGCCTCGGGATCACCGCCGGTCGCGAAGGTCGGGTTCAGCGCGCCGAAGATCTCATGGCTGCTCGACCGACGCGTGAACTTGGACTGCACAGCGCTGGCCGGCGTGCCGTAGCCAAGACCGAGCGCCTGGCGCTTGGCACGGGCTTCGCTGGCCAGCTCTTCGCAGCGCGACTTCAGCGCCTGCTGCGCTTCCTTGAGCCCCCCATATTCGCGCAGGAGCACCTCAGGCATCACGATGCGCAACTCGATTTCGTCGGGCCAGTTCTTCTGCTTGTTGTTGGGATCGAAATAGACATCGGGCCGCTTGACCACGAAGACTTTCTCGCCGATCTCGTTGCACTTCACCGTCACGCCCGGCCAGGCCTCATAGTCCCGAACGCCGCCACAATCCGTCGGGTTGACTGCGACGTACGCCATCTTCTCCACCACGGCTGCGGCGCAAGTGAGCTCGACCCGGGAGGTCTGGTTCTTGTCGTAGAACTCCCCCGACCAACCGCGATGGCACTTCATGGCGTTGGCCAGGTCGCGATGGAAGCCCTCGAGGAAGAGCGGCAGCGTACCGAGCACATCGGTAATGGTCTCGTGATCGTGCGAGGACATCTGGCAGAGGTTGTGAACGACAATGCCGTACTTGTTGACGTTGTAGCCGAGCGTGTAGAGGAAAATCCGCCGTGCTTTAAGGCGGCGGAATCGCGGGGCTTGGAGCCTCAGCAGAGCGCGACGCCTGGCCCCTGGCGCCGACATGGCTGAAACTGGGAATGCCTAATGGTACCCGCCGTGCTGTAAGGCAGCGGAATCGCGGGGCTTGGAGCCTCAGCAGAGCGCGACGCCTGGCCCCTGGCGCCGACATGGCTGAAACTGGGGATGCCTAATAGTACCTACGGTCATTTACCCCCAGCAATTGCCGCTCGCTGCTCATCGTGCGTAAGCTGCACTAGCCTTGCTGCCGTGGAGACCGGAATTTGGCCTTGCTCGCAGGCATCAATCACCTCAGGCGCACCGTGGCTTAGTACCTTTGTGGCGTAGTCGACCGAGCGGCCCGACACACCTACGGTTGCGCCGGCTTGGTCGCGGGCATCTCCGCAGCCTACTTCCGGAAACCTTTCCGGATCCCACTTACCTGCCCGCCTCAGCCGTGCCCCTTCATGGAAGTACTTCCGCGTACGCGCCGCCACGAGCGCTCGTTGGCCCGGCGAGAGGTGGCGACGGTGCAGGTTGAGCGCCAATACGTAGTGAACCGGCGATTCCTCCGGGAGTTCGTGAAGCAGCTCATAGCGCGGTCTGATTCCGAGTTCTCGACAGGCACGTGCGCGGTTACGGCCGTCAATAATGAGACCTTCCCAGACCGTAGGAACCATTAGGCACCCCCAGTTTCAGCCATGTCAGCACCAGAACCCACGCTGCCCACACCGCTGAGGCCCCAAACCCCACGATTCCGCCGCCCTACAGCACGGCGGAGCCTTCCCGGGGGAGAGATAGTTGACGTCAAGCAGTGGCAAGAGCCTTGTGCGCGTCTGGCGCAAGATCCTGCCGTGAGAGGCAACATGTTGCCGGCAATTCACCTGGCGCAAGCCACCTGGTGGGCGAAAGCGCGTGCCGTTCGGCGTGGCCCGCTTTTTGCTTATCTCGGCGACGCGGCCCAGCGTGAGCGCCGCACCTCCACGAAGGAGAATCCGATGAAACGAATCGCTACGGCAGCGACCGCCCTGTCCCCGGTCCTAGGCATTGCAATGCAGGCGTCGGCCACTTGGGTCTCGGACGCAAAGGTGACCGGCGTGCGCACCTGGGCGCGCTCCGATCAAATAGACATCGGGTTCAACCGGAACGTGACCAGTGGTTGACACACAACAATCGGGTCAGAGTGCACAGCAGCTACGTGACCTCTACCAAGCGCCGCGAGCGCGGCCTGAACGCGGCCATGGCGGCCTACCTCGGCGGACGCAACGTGGAAGTGAACGGGAGCAGCGGCTGCCAGAGCACGCTGTAGCCCAACACCGCCGCGAAAGGCCGCCAGGAAGCTTCGGCGACGCCTTCTGGAACTCAACCACGCGCCCCTTGAGTTCGCCGTTCTCAGTCGCAACCGGTGGAGGCCTCTGCTCGATCCGCCGCCTTTGTCAAATTCTCACAACGCAAGTGTCAACCTCAAGTAGCTTCTCAACCGTGGGAAGCGTAGCTGCTGGTCATGGGATTGGCCACGCACGATGATGATGGAACGGTACAGGATGAATACGAACAAACTTCCATTTGTGTCCGCGATTCTATTCTTTGCGGGCGTCGGCTGCGTGGCAGATCTAGAAGGAGGCCTGGAAGAAGAGCAAAAGATCGCCACAACCTCTCAGGCTCTCACGGACGACGGTTCGTTCTTTCCAATCAACTCAAACATGAGTTGTGCGAACCTAGATTGCGATACCTTCGCCCCAGCGCG
This sequence comes from Myxococcales bacterium, assembly GCA_029880325.1. Taxonomy (GTDB): domain Bacteria; phylum Myxococcota_A; class Polyangia; order Polyangiales; family JAFGIB01; genus JAOUOP01. The sequence continues at coordinate 7,340 of JAOUOP010000126.1, forward strand.
CGACGGAAGCATTGTGAAGCGCACACGGGGAAGTAACAGCCAGACGCAGCTCCCTGGAAATGTAATATTCGGTGACTTCAACGGAGACCGAGCGGCGGACTATCTTGTGTTCAGCGGCAATCGTGTCTTCGTGACGAACGCGGACTACTACAAACGAGGCATGGCTCACGCCTTTTCGAACAAAACGATCGAGAGGGCCTTCGTCGGAGACTTCTACGGGGCTGGTTGGGATCAGGTGTGCCTCTATGCGCAAGGGGATCTGGAATGCCTTGGGATCGACCCAAGTCAGGGCACCCAGTTCCAACACTGGTTTACGCAACGCCTCTCGCTGAGTGCCGATGACGACGTCGTTGTTGGTGACTACGACGGCGACGGGCGCGATGAGTGGTTCGTATACCGGAAAACCGCGGGCACGTTTCGAATGCTCGAGGTCGTAGGCGACAAGGATTTCGTAAACAAGGCCGACTGGTCCCCGGCAAATTTGACGAGAGTCGCTGCGCCAGGAATTAGGTTCCGTGCGGGAGACTACCACGGCGACGGGAGAACAGACTTGGTGGCCATCAACCAATCGGGCAGGATCCTCGTGTTCAAGAGTGCGCTCTATCGCGGGGAAACTCACTTTTGGTGGTCATTTACCTCCGTGTCCAATTTCGTCACTGCGGATGAAGACCTCGTGCTCGCTCGAGTTGACGACAATCTAGCAGACGATCTCGTGATCCACGATCGCGAAGCCGGTAACGTCAGATTTCACAAGGTATCCTACAATTCGGGGACTCCCCCGCGACTGGGAATTAGCACGGGTCAGATCCGTATTCGGAAGAACAGCTTGCTCACCATGAACTACTCGCATGGGTACAGGAACGAACCGGGCTCAGAGCTTCGAGACGATGCGTTCGTGTATGATCGAAGTCAGCGTTTTATCTACAAGAGTTCCGCTCGTTGGAGTGAAACCAACCAAAATTACACCTATTGGTGGGCGCACCAACACGCGGCGCCTAGCGCTAGCGGTTGGCCCACGGTAGCGAAAAAGAAGGTCTTGTTCTTGAAGTGCAAGTTTTCTGATTCTGAGGACATACCGTTTGACGACCAGTTCTACGTGGACTTGACCGGACGGATCGTGGACTACTTTGCAGAGGTCACATACGGTGGTCTCGACCTGAGCGACAGCGTTCTCGTCCCGCAGTGGATTCAAATGGACCTGACAGCGGCCAGCAAGCCGCCACGGCGAACGACTGGGGAAGAGTGCGCCAGCAAGGCTGGTGGAATTGCGGGCTACGACGCAGTTTTCTCCTTTCAAAATGCCTGGTCAGATTGGGGAGCGTCCTCGCCTTACGCGAACGTCAAGCCAAGCCGCTCAGACGTTTGGGTAAGCGTTCAGGAACTAGCGCACGTCACGGGCTGGGGGCCCGGTCATCCGCGGGCGGAGGACGGCAGCACCTATGGGGATGCCTGGGACGTGTCCAGTGGCCAAACGCGGGGTCACACGTACACGAACTGGTTGGGCGTAGATGAGGGTCCGGGGATGATCGTGTATAATCGCTCCCGACTGGGGTACGTCTCTTCGAGCAGGATTCACACGATCCGGTTCGGCAGTTCCAAAACTGCGCGCTATCTCGCAGCCCTCACGCATCCGGAGGCAGCCGGCGACCTCGAAGTTCGAGTGGAGAACGCGGCTGGCAATTACTACACGCTCGAGTACCGCGAAAAGTATGGCTACGATAGCGGCATTCCGAGAAACACTGTCTTGGTGCATGAAATCAAGAACGGTTCTTCCTATCTGATTTCCTCCGACAACGGTCCGGAGCGCTTGGCAGGCCAATCCTATACTCTACCGGATGGCGTCGTGGTCAGGGTGACCTCGGTCAGCACGAGTCACCATAGAGCGCGAGTTGAGGTTTCCTACCCGTAGACGACGATCGCTGCGATTTGCGAGTAGGAGGATTGAAATCAGGACCAAGTTCGATCTTTGGCCACGGGCTCTGGGCATCGACACGAGAGAGCAGCGGCTGGCTTCGACGCAGGTGATGTCGAATGTCCGGGTGTCCGGGCGCTTGAGCCTGGCGCGATGGACACTGCGGTAGCAGATCCGCATCTCGAATGATCGTAGCGAACTCAGCCTCCGCAAGAGGTCGCCAATCGGTACAGCCACGTGGAGCAGACCAAATGGGATCGCGAAGCGGAGCCCACGGGCGGGGCCGAGACCGTAGGAACCATTAGGCACCCCCAGTTTCAGCCATGTCAGCACCAGAACCCACGCTGCCCACACCGCTGAGGCCCCAAACCCCACGATTCCGCCGCCCTACAGCACGGCGGGGCCCATTAGCCAAAAAGCACGGCTGTCCCAATCTCGGGACTTTTCCGCCCCCGGCACGCACCCCCGCACCCAGGCCCCGCTCCCGCAGCACCCAGCTCACCGCCCGCCTGTCCGCTCACCGAGTCGGCCCAGCCCCTCAAGCCGACTCGAAGTCGAGCCACTCGTTTCCCGGCGGCGGTCGGGCCGGTGCGATCGGCAGCGGCTCGGTCGGCAGCTTCAGACTCTTGAGAATGCGGCGAATCGCATCCGGCTTGAACACAGCAGCCAACAGCC
>JAOUOP010000017.1 GCA_029880325.1 Myxococcales bacterium
GCTGGAGCTCAGCAGATTGGCCTGCTGCGGCGCTCGTCCCAAGGTCATACCCCCTCAATATCCGTCTTGATCGCCGATTTCGATCCCCCTCGCGACGAAAACGGTCTCGAAAAACACCAGTCTCCTAAGCGGCGATCGACCCATGCCAACCCCAATTTAGGACGCCTTGGTTTTCCATCAGGCCCGCCCACACCGCCACGGGCTCGAGAAGTCGCCGAGCCAACTGCGAGGCGCCGATCGGGTGCCCCCCGCCCCGCAAATCCGCAAAGTTGCGCTACGTTCCCCCCGGTCACCGCGCTGCCAGAAGCAGCGTGGTAACCTATCTAGCGAGCAGGTCAAAATGCCGAAGGCGCAGGAGCAGGGAGCCGGGAACGACATAGGTCCGGGAGGGCGCCGCTATGTCGCCCTGCTCTTTGCCGATCTCTGCGACTCGACGCAGCTTGGCGAGGCCCTCGATCCGGAGGAATCCATCGCCGTCCGCCGCCGCATCGAGAGCATCGCCGAACACGTCATCGAGCGGCACGGAGGAACTCTCAGCCAGGTCTATGGCGACGGACTGCTCGCGATCTTCGGCTATCCCGAAACACAGGAAGACGACGCGCGAAGGGCGGTCGAGGCCGCGCTCGAGCTACATCGGCGAGTTCGCGGCGCGGCCCTTGCAGTTGCTGCCGCGAAGCACTTCGAGCTGCGCATGCACTCCGGAGTGCACGCCGGACGCGTCTTCATGCAGGCCGGTGATATCCTGCACGGACGCTACGAGTTGATCGGTGATGCGGTGAATACCGCTGCGCGGCTGTCGAGCGAGGCCGGGCGCGACGAAATCTTGGTCAGCGAGGCGACACTCGGCGGCATCGAAGCATTCTTCGTGACCGAACCGACCGCCCCACTTCTGCTGCGCGGCAAGCGGGCGCGAGTCGCCGCCTACCGCGTGCTCGACCGCTCGGGCGTGAGCACGCGCTTCGAGGCGCGAGCCAGCTCCGGCCTGACGGGCTTCGTGGGCCGCGATCGCGAGTTGCGCGCGCTGCTCGACCTGGCCGCGGATACGCCCCCCGGGCCCGCCCGAATCGTGTTGGTACAAGGAGCGCCGGGCATCGGCAAGAGCCGCACCTTGACCGAGCTGCGCGCGCGTGTCGCCGAACGCGACACCACCGTGCTGTGGGGAAGCTGCGAGAGCTATGGCGAGATGCCGTTGCTCGGGCCCTTTCTGCAGGTGCTTCGACAGGCCCTCGGCCTACGCGCCGAACGGCCCGATCGAACCAGCGCGGCGCTCGTACAAAAAATTGTCAAGACGCTTGGACCTCCAGCCACGGAGCATCTGCAGAGCTACCTGCGGCTGCTAGGCCTCAAACCCTTTCCCGACAGGGGAACCGAAAACGACCGCGAGTCCCACCAGGAGCGCGTGGGCAACGCCATGGCGGCGCTTTTTGCGACACTCGGCTCGCGGCGGTCCTTGCTGCTGGTTCTCGACGACTGGCAGTGGGCCGATGACGGCTCACGCGCCGTCCTCGACCGCTTGCGCGTTCAAGACACCGAACACGGCATGTGCATCGCTGTCGGCTCCCGCATTTTGACCTCGCCGGACCCAGCCCTCGCCGGAGCTACCGTGCAGACCCTGGAGCCCTTCAGCGAAGAGGCCTCGGCACACATGATCCAGGCGCTGCGTCCCGAGTCCCCGGATCTGGGCGTCACCCACGCGATCCACGCGCGTACCGGCGGCAACCCTCTCTACCTCGAGGAGCTGTGCCGTGCGATGCCGAGTGCCGCGCTCGTCGGCGAACAGGCGCTCGAGCAGAGCAGCATTTCGACCACCCTGCACGGGCTGATCCAGGCGCGCGTCGACGCGCTGCCGCCCGAGCAGGCCCGACTGCTTCGAACCGCGTCTGTGATCGGACAGGAGTTTACGCCGTCGCTAATTCCACCGGCATACACCGAAGGTGAACTCGACCGTACACTCCACGAACTCTCGCAGAACGATCTAATCCGCGAGACCGAGTTCTCTTCGAGCTTTCGTTTCAAGCACGGCATCACGCGCGAAGTGATCTACGATACCGTGCGATTGGACGAGCGACGTCAGATCCACCGTGCCATCGCCGACGCACTCGCCGCCCGCAGCGAGCGCCATCAGAGCGACGACCAGCTAGAAATGCTCGCCTACCACTACCGGGGCAGCGGCGACCACCACCTGGCCGCCCGCTACGCCGAAGCCGCCGGCGACCGAGCCCGGGCGACGTCGTCCCTCGATCGCGCCCGCCTTCAATACTCCAACGCCCTGGAGGAACTCGATTTGCTGTCGGCCACCAGCGAAAATCGCCGTCGCTGGCTCGAGGTCTACGCAAAGTGGGCTGGTGTCTACGTCTACAGCGCCAGCAGAACGCAGTTGCCCATTCTGACGCGAGCCGCCCAATACGCCACCGAAGCAGCCGACAAATCCGCCCGCGCCTACACGGAGCACTGGCGCAGCTGGATGTACTACACCCTTGGCGAATACGATCGCGCCATCGACGCCGCCCGGGTAGCGCTTGCGCTGGCCGAAGAGCAGGGTGATGCAAGGCTCAAGGCGCAACTACTGGCAACTTTGGGCCAATCCTTCGCCGCAGGGGGCGAAGCCGAGGAGGCGCTCGAGCACCTGGACCGCGCAATTGAAATGAAACGCCAGCGCTCGGGCAAACGGCGCAGCCAGTCGCTGCTGCTCGGCTTTGCCTACGCCATGGGCGCCCGCGCCAGCTTGCGCGCCGACCTGGGCGATTTCGAGCAGGCCGACCAGGACATCGCCGAAGCCCGGGCGGCCGTTGACGGCAGCGGCCATGCGCTCGAAAGTTCTGTAGGCGCCCTGGAGTGCATGGTGCACATCTATCGCGGTCGCTTTGAGGCCTGCATCGAGGCCGCCACGCGTTGTTGCGCCATCGCCTCGCGCGTCAACAGCGCCTACGTCTTTTCGATGGGCACCGCCTTTGGCGCCTACGCTCGCTTTGTCTTGACGTCGTCGCCTGACGCCCTCGATCAACTCAAGCAAGCCAATGGTTGGCTCGAAGCCCGCGACAGCGGGCTCTACGGCTCGTTCACCCTGAGCTGTCTGGCCGAAGCCGCCGCCTCGATCGGCGACCTCGAGTGCGCGCGCGACGCTGCAGAGCGGGCGCTCGCGCGCAGAAAGCTGCGCGACCGCCTTGGCGAAACAGCGGCACTGAGGGCCCTGGCCCGCATCGGCCATCGCGAACACCCCGGCAGCGTCGCGGTCGCCGCACAGCTCGACAGCGCCATGGTCTCCGCCCAAAGCCGACGAAGCCGCCGCGACCAAGCCGTCACGCGGCTGCTGCAAGCCGAGCTGATGGCAGCGGGCGATGCACACGCCGAAGCTCGGGCTCGCAAAGCCCTCTCGGAATTCGAAGCGCTCGACATGCAGTGGCACGCAGAGCAGGCGCGTGAGCTGCTAGCGCGACTCTAGATTGTCGACCGGATGCCGCCGGGGACCATAACACAAGGTCAACCCCGGACCCAGCTGTGGATTGTCGCGCTCGAGCACCGCTGAGACCGTACCGGCCACGACCCCCACTGCACTCCGGCGCGCTGGACAGGCATGTGGATTGACCGATCGGGGCCCACCGAAGAGCCAATCCGTCGCTCCAAAGTCCGATAGCGAGTCCAGTTCTTGGTCGGGGTCGAGTGCCGCCGCGCCCAAACCCACGACGACGACGCGACCCGCTTCGATGCTCGTTTCGCCGATGCGGGCACCGGGCATGGCCGTGCGATAGAGCAGCGATGGAACCGGTGCCAACCCCAGCGTTTCGAGCACGTTCCCGAAGAGCCGCGACCAAGCTCGCTCCGCGCTGCTCTCTTGCAGCCATTCTTCGGCCCGGCTCCACAGCTGGCCGTTTGCAAACCATGCGGCCAAGACCGTCACGACCGATGCCAGCGCGGGAGCCGAAAACCCAACCGATGAACCAACCACCACGTCACGGGCAAGCTGGTTCCGATCGGTGCGCGCGCCAAAGGCCCCGAGCAAGTACCTGTAGAAGTCCGTGTCGGTCGCAGGCGCGGTTGGCGTGGTCTGAGCAGCCGTAGCCTGCTCGGCGAGCACCCTCGTGGGCCAGGGCTGAAAACCAAAGCGGGACGCGAGCACGATCGGAAGGATGCCGCCCCTGAGTTCTTCTGGTTCGGAAGCAGAGCCGGGCACCCCGAACCAGCGCTTTGAGACAACCGCAACCGTCTCGGAGGCGAAGTCCTTCAAGTCGATTATTCCGCCATGCGGGCCTGCCCGGTCGAGGATGGCTTCGGCGGCCTCACGCGCGATAGCCGCCGCTTGCGTCAACGCCGAGGCCGCATCGAAGTGCTTCTCGATGTATTCGTTGGCTGGCGCGGCGCTTTCAGCGTAGGCAACCGATCGCAGGCGCTGCTCGTACGCCCTGTGATTGCGCTGCGCGTCTGAATCGGCCACCTGAAGTGTCCCCGGATCCGGATCGAAGGCGATGTAGTGCTCACCCGTGGTCTGACAAAGGCGATGCCAATACTCGCGCACCGAGAAGTCTCGCCCCGTGCCCGAAAGGACCTGCTCGGCGCCCTCGCGACTACCAACCAAGACCCCATAGGGCGTGTCCAGGAGACCTCTGCGAACCCGAACCGCCGCCCACACGGCCAGAGCCTGCTCGCGACGCTGGGGTTCCTCGATCACGGTCTGCCATCCGGCGCGCGCCGCCGCTTCGCCGGCCGTTCGCTCAAGGTCCTTCAAGCGCCCGATGATCTCCTCGCCATGGGGGACCAGGGCAGCGAGGCGCTGTAAACGCGGGTCCTGGGGCAGCTGGTCGGCCAACTGCTGCATGGCCCTGATGCTTGGGACAAAGGCGTAGAGGCCCCACCTCAGCAGCGTCAGCGGCTTCTCCGGCGGCGTCAGATGCCGCCATACCTTCTGCCTTCCCCGCTCGACCTTGACCCAATGGGGCCCCTGGGGGCAAATCGGACTCCCCGAGAGCAGGTCGTTTTGGGCACTGTGCAGACCGGTACTGTTGCCGCCGTTAAGCCAACGCTGAATCACCTCGAATTGCTGCGCGATGCTGGCATTGAAGGCCATGAACATCAGGCCGCGCTCACCATCGACCTGCAGCTGCGACCCAGCGTCCGAGCCACCGTCGTGAACGGCGCTTTCCGGTAGGCGCGCGCCATACGAAAAGCCGCGACGAGCGATGCGCGGGATCGGCTCGGCGCCACCATTGCGCGGATTGGCGCGACGTACATGGGAATGGAGCGGACACTGCGATCCATCGCCGTCGCGTCCATAGTCAAAGTCGTTGGGGAAGGTATGGGGCACCAAAGGCGCGCCGTCTCGCTCGCGACCGACGATCAAGGCCCCCACCCCATCGGGCGACAGACCGAGTTCCTTGGAACGCTCATGGGCCCACTTGCGGTAACCGGCCACATCTTGCTCGAGCTTGCGCACCACCAGGTAGCTGCCGTTCTGAAAGAAGCCGCTCGCCTCCTGCCCGCTGCGTTTCGGGTCGCCCGCGGCGCGAATCTCGCCGCGGGCGTCAGGGTACCCGAGCAAGAACTCCCCCAGCGGCACGCGGTCGCGGGCGATACCGGGTGGCGCCGCCCCGCCGCCTGCGACAGCGTTGGCCGTGGGCTGACTCAGGCCGTCGACGAAGCCAAAATGTTCGCGCACCTGCTCGCGCAAGCGCTGTTTGTCGGCCTCGGTCGCATCGTCGGGCGGCTCCGGATTGGGCGCCCGCTGCAGAATTTGCACGTGAAGGATGTGTACGCCGTCGCGGGCAAGGTCGGCAACTTCACCAGCGAGCGGATGCCCATCTTTCCAGCAGTGACAGGTGCTGTCGCTACGGGTCTGCAGCGTCATCACGAAGTCGACGGCCGCCAGGTTCACCGTCGCCGATGACGCGTCGATGTCGTCAACATGGGGCCAGTTCGCCCGTGGAAGCTGCCAGCGACTTGGATGCGCATCGCCGAGATCTCCCAGGGCGCCGCTGCGCGCCGCCATGCCAAAGCGAAACTCGTGGGGCAAGCTCGCCAACAGCGTCGCATCGAGCCCCAATCGCTCAAGGCCCGAATAGGTGATGGCCAGGTTCCGATACACCCTGGTCTCGCCGGCGGACTTCTCGGTCGTCACGAGGTCAGCCTGACTGCCGACAAAAGCCCTTCCCTGCTCGGCTGTGTCGAAGCGCAACAGAACCAGGCAGCCGTGGCTGGTGCGCGGATAGCTGGTGATGATGTTGCCCTGAATGCTTTCGAGGGCATCCTCATCGAGTTTCACCGGCTGATCCGGCCGCGCGGGCGTGGGCAATAGCTTCCGTAGTTGCTTCACCCGCGCCTTAAGTTTTTCGGAAGGCGCCAGGCCGACGGGGAGCAGTTCGATCTCCGGAAGCAGGTTTCGGACCGCCAGGTCGAACAGCAGGGGCTTTTCGGACGTGTTCCTGATCCCCTCGATCTGCTCGGGGAAATATGGGCGCAACAGGTCCAGGGCCGCGAGCCTGCGGAGCGTGCGACTATAGTGATTTTTGGCCCCACGCTCGTCGCTGGCGCACGGATACTTCCGCGCCTCCTGCGCTGGAGTGCCCACGTGAATCTTCGCCGCGTTTGCCAGGCCGGGCCTGATCGAGCCTGACAAGCGCCGCATGTAGGCGATGTCGTCTACCGTCACGTCCGGAGCCGTCGAGTAATAGAAGTTGGTCTCAATCTGGTGGCGCCTTACCCACTCGGCGAACCCCTGGTAGCGCAAGCCTCCGTCGCCGGCCACGCAGGAGTAGTCCGCGTAGTCCTCGCAGTGCTGGAAGATCAAATCGAGCGCCGGCCCCGCCTTGCGTACCAGGATCGAAAAGTATTCTTCCCAGGAGCGATCGAAACTCACCGTGACCAGCAGCCAGCGGTCGTCGTCGGTCACCGTCCACTGGCTGTTGAGCAGCGTCTGCAGCTGCTCGATGGGCCCTGTGCCATAGCTCAACTCGGCTTCGGCCTCCATGCGACGCGCGTCGTAGAGGGCGCAAAGCAGTGTGCGCAACCGCGTTGCGTAGGACATGGTGTCTACGATCGGCACCATGTCCTGTCGAATCGGTGCGCGCACCAGAAGCTCGGCGGAATTTCGGATATGGCGACTGGTCACCTCGTTCATGGAACCCCTCTTCTCTCTCACCGCCACAACCTCCCGGCTTCCCATGCCGAGATTCGACAGCGCCGCGAGCATACGCGACCGCATAGGCAAAACGCAGCTGTCCACGCGATCAGCGTTGCTGCCCCGGCGCGCTGGCCGCCGCGAGCGGCCGACCCACCGCAAGCCGACAGTCGCCACCGCTGTCGCCAGCCCCAGCAGTGGCCGGCCATTCCCGCCATCGACCCCCCAATGCCCCTTGATCCCCGGCCCACCTGGACGCACACTCACGCCCCTCCGAATTCGATGTTGAAAAGCAGCATCAGATTACTGGCCTCCCTCGCCCTGCTGACCACCCTGCTGGCGCCGGTCGCGCCGGCGCGCGCGGAGGTCTTTTTCACCGTGCGGGAGCTGCTCAGCGCCCACTTCAGCAAGTCCGAGCGCGTGGGCCACATCGAGGTCGAACTCAGCGCCGACCGACGCGCGCGCCTCGAGCGCAAGCTCGGCAAAGCACTCGGCAAAGCGCGCTACACCTTCTTCGTCGCCCGAAGCGGCGGCAAGGTGGATGGCTACGCCCTCTTTGACCAGGAAAAAGGCCAGCACGAGCCCATCGGCTTCGCCACCTTCTTCGACCCACGCGGCCGCGTCACCCGGGTGGAGGTGGTGGCCTACCGCGAACCCTACGGCGATGGCATTCGTTCGCCGCGCTTCCGCCAGCAGTTCGTGGGGCGCGACGCCAGCAGCGGCTTCGGGGCCAAGGACGGCATCGACGCCATCAGCGGTGCGACCATCTCATCGCGCTCGCTCTCGGTCGGCGTGCAGCGCGCCAGCCTGCTGCTGCGCGAGACTTTGCTGAACGCCGAGACCGTGATCGCGAAGCGATGAAGGACTTCATTCGCCCGCGGGGGCGGCTGCGCGCGCTGCCGGTCTACGCGCGCGTCGTTTACTCCGTCTTTCTCTTCTTCACGCTGGCGGCCCTGGGCCTCACGGTCTGGCTCACCGACGAGATGGTCGGTGTCGACCTGAGCGGACTCGACGCCTTCTATGCCGGCGCCGCTGGCGAACAGGCCCCCGCGGGCGACGACAGCTCTGGCGCAGGCCCCGTGCTCGAACTGCCCGACGAGCTTGTGCAGCCTGCCGCCCCCGAGCCCATGGCCCTGCGCCATCTGCTCGAGGTCAGTCACTTCCACCTCTTTTCCATGCCTGTCTACCTGATGATCCTCAGCCACATCTTCATGCTCTCGCGCCTGGGCGACCGCACCAAGCTGCTGTGGATCGGCATCGCCAGCCTTTCGGTGGCGGCGCATATGGCCGCGCCCTGGGCGGCGCGGGCGAGCGCCACCGGGGCCGGCTTATTTTACGGCCTGAGCGGAGCTGCCCTGGGCCTGAGCTTCCTGGTGATGAGCCTTTTGCCCCTGGTCGAGATGTGGGCGCCGGCCCCCAAGCAAGGCGCCCATTGATCCCGCACCGGATCGGATGAAAGGTGGGCCCATCCCGATGCAGGTCCCAACCACAGTTCGATTCACCCTGGCCACGGCCCTGCTGCTGACGGCCTCGAACCTTGGCCCCGGCTGCGCACCCGACGGCAACCCGACCGATGCCGCCACCGCCGATGCCGCCACCGCCGATGCCAGCAGCACGCCCCGCGAGTCCTGCGATGTCGAATGCGCCCCCAATGAAAGCGTCGTGGGCACAGGCGCGGAGTGCCGCTGCAGCACCGAAGGCACGCACATGCGACTGGGCGGCGACGCCGAGGATTTCTACGCCCATCCCTGGCCCCTGGACGGCCGCCTCGCAGCCGACGGAACGCTGGACCTCGAGGCTTTCCCCCTTGCCTCCACCGCGAGCTTCCTCGTCAACAACCTCGACCTCATCGCCCAGAGCACCCACGGCTTTTCCACCCACGGCGCGCTCTTCATGAGCTTCGACGGGCCCATCGACCCGACCAGCCTGCCGGAGACCGCCGCCGCGACGCTCGAGACCTCGAGCCCCATCGCCCTGCTCAACGTCGACCCCGATTCCGAGGAGCAAGGCCAGCGCAGCCCCATCCGCTGCCAGCTGCGCGCCGAGCCCAGCGCCTACAATCCGCCCCACTTCCTGTCGTGCTTGCCCGTGCCGGGCTTTCCCCTGCGTCCCTCGACCCGCTACGCGCTGGTGCTGACCGACCAGGTGCTCGATGCCGAGGGCGCACCGCTGCGGGCCACACAACCCATGGCGCGCGCCCTCGCTGGCACATTGCCCGCGCCCGCGGAGCTGGCCGAAGCCTACCAGCCCCTGGCCGACTACCTGGCCGGCTCCGCGCCAACCGACGCCACCGTCGTCGCCGCCACGGTCTTCACCACCCAGGATCCAGCGACCGAAATGGCGGCCCTCGCCGCCCATGTCCAGGGCCAGGAGCCGCCGGCCCTACAGGAGATCGAACTCGACGCCACCAGCGCCGACGCCCCCGACGGCTATCACGTCATCACGGGCAGTTATGTAAGCCCCGACTATCAGCAAGGCCAAACACCCTACAGCACCGAAGGCGGTTACATCCGCTTCGACGCCAGCGGCGAGCCGGTGCAGAGCGGCGAGCTGCGACTACGCTTCGCCCTGAGCCTGCCGGCCGCGGCCATGCCCGCCGAGGGCTGGCCCGTGGTGCTCTACCTCCACGGCAGCGGCGGCGACGCCCAGAGCTTCATCAGAAACGGCACCGCCACCCGCCTCGCGGCCGAAGGCCTGGCCGCCATCGGCATCGACGCCCCGGTCCACGGCCTGCGCAATCCCGGCGGCGGCGACCCATCTCTGCTCTTCTTCAACATCAACAACCCCATGGCCCTGCGCGACAACGTGCGCCAGGGGGCGGCCGACCTTTTAGCCCTGGAGCGCTTCGTGGCAGCGCTCTCGCTCGATGCCGCCCAAAGCCCGCTCGCCGAACCGCTGGCCTTCGATACCGGCCGCATCTACGTCATGGGCCACTCCCAGGGCGCCCTGACCGCCCCGTTGATGCTGGTCTTCGCCGAGCACACCTCGGGCGCCATGCTCTCGGGCGCCGGCGCCGGCATCACCCAGAGCATCCTGCACAAGACCGCGCCGGTGAACATCCCCGTGCTGGCGCGCGTGGCTCTCGGCATCGCGCTAACCGAACCCCTCGATGCTCACCACCCGGCCCTGGCGCTGATCCAGGCCTTCTCCGACGTGGCCGACAGCATCAACTTCGTGCCCTACCTCTACCGCTGGCAGGGCGGCCGCGGCGTCGATCTGTGGGTCACCCAGGGCCTGCTCGATGACCAGTCGCCCCCCCAGGTCACCGACGCCCTGATCGTCGCTGCCGGCCTCGGCTCGATGGCGCCGCTTTCACGGCCAGTTTTCGGTGCCGACTTGGCCGGTCTCCAGAGCCTAAGCTCACCGATCGCGGCCAACCGCGAGGCCGTCGCCGGCGGGCGCTACACCGCAGTGCACACCCAGTACCCCGACGACGGCCACTTCCTGGTCTTTGAAAACCCGCAAGCCGAAGCCCAGCTACGCCATTACTTCAAGACGCTGGTGCGCGACGGCCGCGGCGAGCTGATCTCTCCGTGACAGCGCTTCAACCCAGCTCGTAGCCCGGAAAGAAGTAGCCCACCTCGAAGGCCGCGGTCTCGGGTGCATCCGAACCGTGGCAGGCGTTTTCACCGATGTTCGAGCCGTAGAGCTTGCGGATGGTTCCGTCCTCGGCCTTGGCCGGATCGGTGGCGCCCATGACGCCGCGATACTTGGCGATGGCGCCCTCGCCCTCGAGGCAGCTGATCACCACCGGACCGCGCGTCATGAACTCCACGAGCTCACCGAAGAAGGGGCGCTCGCGGTGTACGGCGTAGAAGCCCTCGGCCTGAGGGCGCGACAGATGCACCATGCGCATGGCCTTGATCTCGAGACCAGCGGCCTCGATCAGCGCCAGGACGGCCCCGATGTGGTTCTTCTCGACCGCGTCGGGTTTGATGATGCTAAGCGTTCGTTCGACTGCCATTTCTTCAATTCCTGTTGGTTTGCAAATGGGGGAAGCAGGCTCGGCCGAGGGCGTGAGCGCCCCCGAGCCGAAAGCTCCCGCGCCTACAAGAGCGACTGAAGCGTCGTTCCCATGTCCGAAGGTGTCGGTGCGACCTTGACGCCGGCCGCCTCGAGCGCCGCGATCTTGTCGGCCGCGGTGCCCTTGCCACCCGAGATGATGGCACCGGCATGACCCATGCGCTTGCCTGGGGGCGCCGTGGTGCCGGCGATGAAGCCGCAGACGGGCTTTTTGAACTCGGCCTTGATGTACTCGGCCGCGGTCTCCTCGGCGCTGCCGCCGATCTCGCCGATCATGATCACGGCGTCGGTGTCGGGGTCGGCGTTGTAGAGCTTGAGCACGTCGACGAAGTCGGTGCCGTTGACCGGGTCACCGCCGATGCCCACGCAGGTGCTCTGGCCGATGCCAAGCGCGGTCAGCTGGCCCACCGCTTCGTAGGTGAGCGTGCCGCTGCGCGAGACCACACCCACGCGACCGGGCTTGTGAATGTGGCCGGGCATGATGCCGATCTTGCACTGCCCCGGCGTGATCACACCTGGGCAGTTGGGACCGACCAGACGGCTCTTGCTCTGGGCATCGAGCACGCGGCGCACGGCGATCATGTCGTTGGCCGGAATGCCCTCGGTGATGCAGCAGATGAGCCCGACGCCCGCGTCGATCGCCTCCAGGATGGCGTCGGCGGCAAAGGGCGGCGGCACGAAAATCATCGACGCATTGGCGCCGGTCTCGGCGACCGCACCGGCAACCGTGTCGAATACCGGCACCTTGTCGTCGAACTTCTGGCCACCCTTGCCGGGCGTGACGCCGGCCACGATCTGGGTGCCGTACTCCATGCACCAGCGGGCGTGATTGCCGCCGTAACCTCCAGTGATACCCTGAACCAGGACCTTGGTTTCGCTGTTGATCAGAATCGCCATCTTCAGGCTCCCCGCGTCAGTTCAACGATCTTCTGGGCGCCGTCCAGCATGGAGGCCGCCGGTGTGATCGCGAGGCCCGATTCCTCGAGCAGTTTTCGTCCCAGCTCCACGTTCGTTCCCTCGAGTCGCACCACCAGCGGGACCTTGAGGCCCAGCTCCTTGGTGGCGGCGATGACGCCGGCGGCGATGGTGTCGCACTGGGCGATACCACCGAAGATGTTGACGAAGATGCCCTTCACCGAGGGTGAGGTCAGGATGATCTTGAAGGCCTGGGCCACGGCTTCCTTGCTGGCGCCGCCGCCGACATCCAGGAAGTTGGCCGGCTCGCCGCCGCAGTGCTTGATGATATCCATGGTGGCCATCGCCAGGCCCGCGCCGTTGACCAGGCAGCCGATGTTGCCGTCGAGCTGGATGTAGGTCAGGCCGGCGGCCTTGGCCTCGACCTCGACCTCTTTTTCCTCGCTCATGTCGCGCCACTCGTTCCAGCGCTTGTGGCGGAACTCGGCGTTGTCGTCGAGGTTGATCTTGGCGTCCAGCGCCAGGATGTGGTTGTCCTTGGTCACGATCAGTGGGTTGATCTCGACCTGGGAGCAATCCTCTTTCATGAAGACTTGGAAGAGCTTGGGCAGGATGCGGCCGAGTTCCTTGAAAGCATCACCGCTGAGCCCGAGCCCGAACCCGAGCTGACGCGCCTGGTAGGACGACAGGCCGGTGACCGGATCGACGAAGACCTTGATGATCTTCTCCGGGGTCTTGGCCGCGACCTCTTCGATCTCGACACCACCCTCGGTGGAGGCCATCACCACCACCCGACGCGTCTCGCGGTCGAGCACCAGCGCCAGATACAGCTCGCGCTCGATGTCGAGGCCCTGCTCCACCAAAAGCCGTTGCACCTTCTTGCCCTCGGGCCCGGTTTGGTGGGTGACCAGCACCTTGCCGAAGATCTCGTCGGCGGCGGCCTGGGCCGCGGCGGCGCCCTTGACGACCTTGACGCCGCCGGCCTTGCCGCGACCGCCGGCGTGAATCTGTGCCTTGACGACGACGTACTCGTTGCCGGTCGCGTCGATCAACTTCTGGGCAGCCTCGGCGGCGCCGCCCGGCTCCATCAGCGGCGTGCCGTTTGGAACCGGGACGCCGTACTCCCGGAACACCTCTTTGGCCTGATACTCGTGGACGTTCATGAGTCGATCCTTCCGGGTAGTCGCGTTAGAGCTTGCTGGCCGCGTCGATGAGCTCGCGGACGTGCTTGGCGCTTTCTTCGAGCATCGACTTTTCCTCGGCCGATAGCTCGATCTCGACGACGCGCTCCATGCCCTCGCCGCCGATAATGACGGGCACGCCCATGTAGATGTCGCTGTAGCCGTATTCGCCCTGCAGATACGCCGCACAGGCGATCGTGCGCCGCTGGGCCTTGAGATAACTCTCAGCCATGGACATGGCGCCGGCGGCCGGGGCCACGTAGGCGCTGGTGCCCATCAGCTGCACGATCTCGCCGCCGCCCTTGCGGGTGCGCTCGATCATCGCGTCGAGCTGGTCGGCCGGCAAAAGGCTCGTGACCTTGACGCCCTTGATGGTGGTGTAGCTCAGACACGGCACCATGGTGTCACCGTGACCACCGAGAACCAGGGCGTTGACATCCTTGACGCTGACGCCAGCGGCCTCCGCCAAAAAGCACTGGAAGCGGGCGCTGTCGAGGGCGCCGGCCATGCCGATCACGCGCTCGCGCGGAAAGCCCGTGATCTTCTTCATCTCGTAGACCATGGCGTCGAGGGGGTTGGAGATCACGATGACCAGAGCATTGGGCGCGTGCTCCTTCACGTTGGTCGCGACCGAACGCATGATCTTCAGGTTGATCGACAAGAGATCGTCGCGGCTCATGCCCGGCTTGCGCGGCACACCCGCCGTCACGATCACCACATCCGAACCTGCGATGTCGGCGTAATCCGAGGTGCCGACAACGTTGGCATCGTGGCCGTCGAGGGCGCAGGTCTGCATGATGTCCAGGGCCTTGCCCTTGGCCACACCCTCCTTGTCGGGGATGTCGAGCAGCACGACGTCGCCCAGCTCACGGCGCGCGGCCAGGATCGCCAGCTCGCCGCCGATGTTGCCGGCTCCGATGAGTGAAATCTTCTTGCGTTGGGGCATGTTGGGCCTTTCTGACGTGCGGTCTTTGGCGCCGGCCGAAACCGGGGTGGCATTCGCGTGGTTGGGGGGTGCGCCAGGCGCGGCTCTCGGCCGAGGGCGGACCACCTCTGCGCCCCGAGCCGCCGCCGCAGCAAGGGTGGATGCGGCGCCCGCTCGCGCGATTTGGCTGGCAAAGCCCGCCCGGGCGCGGCCTTCATACCACAGTGCTGCCGGGGCGATCAGGCCGATCTGACAGCAATTTTTCGGGCCATCACCTGAATATCCGAACAGCTTCCCCCGACGCGCTTCAGCTCCCCCCGCGCGGGTGGTAACGGTCGTACATGCGGCGCAGGTGATGACCGCTGACGTGGGTGTAGATCTGGGTGGTGCTGATATCGGCGTGGCCGAGCATGGTCTGCACCACGCGCAGGTCGGCGCCGCCCTGGACCAGGTGGGTGGCGAAAGAGTGGCGCAGCATGTGGGGGGTCAGGCGCCGGGTGATGCCGGCGACCCGGCCGTAGGTCTTCAGGGCCTTCCAAAAGGCCTGCCGCGTCATGCCCCGGCCGCGGTGGGTGACGAAGAGTTCCCGGGCGCCTGCCGCGGCCCAGCCCCCGCGCACTTCGCCCAAATAGCGCTCGATGGCCGCGCTTGCGGGCCGGCCGATGGGGACCAGGCGGCGCTTTTCGCCCTTGCCGAAGGCCGCCAGATAGCCCGAGCGCAGCTCCACATCGCCCAGCTCGAGCATGACCAACTCGCTGACCCGCAGGCCGGCCGCATACATCGTGTGCAACATGGCCCGATCCCGAATCCCGCGCTTGGTATCGAGCGGCGGCGCCTCGAGCAGACGCAAGACCTCATCCCGATTGAGCAGGGCCGGCAACTTGCGCTGCATGCGCGGGCTGGTCAGCAATTCCAGCGGATTTTCGTCGATCACGCGCTCTTCGAGCAGGTACTTGAACAGCCCGCGCAGCGAAGACAGAAAGCGGGCCTGGGAGCGTGCCCCGAGGCCGTCGCCGGCCCGTTCGACCAGAATCGCGCTGATCACCCCCGGATCCACCTCCAAAAGCCCAACCCCGCGTTGCTCGAGGCCCTCCAGAAAACGCCGCAGATCCGAGGCGTAGGCCGCGAGTGTGTGTGCGCTGACGCCACGTTCGACGCGCAAGTGCGCCAAGTAGGCGTCGACCCAGGCGTTCTCCTGGGCTCCGAGCGCTTCACTCGGCTTTGGGGGCTTTGGTTTTTCGGCGATGAAGCCGTTCTAGCATGGAGTGTGGAGAGCACAGAAAGAAGCGCGTGGCGCAGGCGGGTTCGACTTTTTCTCGGCCAGACATGGCACGGGTCCGCGCCTTGCCCCAGACTGCGCGGCGCCCCCCATGCACGCATTGCAAATCGACACCACCTTCGCGGTGTTCACGCTCGCAGCGGGAGCTATCGCAATTGTTGCCCTGCGTACCATGGAGATTGTGGCTCGACGGCTGGTTCGCGAACGAACTCGGCGCGCGCTCGACGAAATCTTGCAAGCGCCAGAGCCGTCGTAAGCAACGAAACAGGCGCGATCGCGAGCACTTGCGCGAACGCACTCAAACTTTTTCTGCTGCATCGACCACGCGCGGCGTGGCGATGACGTATACTAAATAGGTAAGGACCGCGATGGGTTTGCTACTCGCATGCATGATCAATCGGGCCGAGTTGCTCGGCCGGGCGCTGCTCGAAGAGAGCGAAGCGCTTCACACCGGTCTTCCCGGCGGAGCCGATGGCTGTGGCGCGGGCTTTTATCAGGCCGGCGAGGTTCTCCATCGCAAGCGGCCTCGCCCCATCGAGGGCGAACTCGACTGGGCCGGCGTGCTCGATGGCATCCGCTCACACCTGACCATCGCCCACGTCCGCACCGCGCGCGTCGCAGACCGCAGAGCTGAAAACACACAGCCGTTTCGGATGCGGCAGTGGCTCTTTGCACACGTCGGTGAAATCCCGGGCTTTGCGGCCATTCGTGCTCAGCTGCTCGAATCGCTGCCCGACTTCCTGCGGCGCAACATCCGTGGCAACACCGACAGCGAAGTGCTCTTTCACGTCGTTCTCTCCTTTTTGCACGACGCCGGCCAGCTCGACGCCAACGACGTCGACCAATCGGTGGTCGTCGGTGCCCTGCGCTCATCTTTGACCCTGGTCGACCGCCACACGCGCGAGGTGGGCGCGGCCCCCAGTGGTGCCACCCTGGCCCTGACCGACGGGCGCCAGCTCTACGCCCTGCGACGCGGCTCGGCGCTCTCCCTGATCGAACGCGACCGACTGCCGGCCCGCGGCAGCGAATCGCCCGGGGGCCAGGCCGCGGATGTACGCTACGTGCTCATCGCGAGCGCGGCGGAAGGACCGCCCGCCCCCGGCTACCGGTCGATCCAAGAAGGCGAAGTGCTCTGCGTCGACCGCAACCTGACGGTGACCTCGCAGCACCTCTGATCGCGGGGCTTGCCGTGGCACGCGCCACCCTTACCACTGTCACCGCGCTGTGCCTGTCACTCGCTGGCGCCGTCCTCGGCTGCCAGCGCGCGCCTGCGACGGCCCCCCCTGCGACAGCCCCCCCTGCGACAGCCCCCCCTGCGACAGCACCGGTCACAGCGGGCTCCACGGCCCTCGATCCGCGCCAGGGCCCGGCGCCGCGCCTTCATTACAGCCCGCGGCCCGGCGACGAATCGCAGGATGACGGCGTGCACGCCCTGCGCCTCGAAGGCGCCGAACGCCAGGCGCGCGCGGCGGCGGTGGCGTTCATCGAAGCCTTCGTTCGTGGCGACTCCCACGCCCTGCTCGCCATGCTTGCCCCCGCCCTGGCCCGCGACGATGAAGGCACCACCCCGGGCCGCGAGAGCGACCTTACGCGCTGCCTGGCCGGCGCCCGCTCCCTGGAGTACGAGCCGGGCCTGGAAGCGGGCGAGCTGATCGATCTCGAGTCCATCGTCGCCCGCCCCGCCGCCGACTACCATCGCAGCGCCAGCGCGCTGCCCGCCGGTGTCGAGGCAGCCGACCTGGTGGTGATCATGCGGCCACGCCCGTCGCTGCCGGCCCTATTGCGCCACAGCCCATGCCTGTCACGCCTCTACGTGCGGCCGGGTCCCAAGCCCCTGGTGGTGGCCCTGGGGCGCTAGTCACCTGTGTCGGTAGTCTTGGGTAAAACTCGGCGAGCAATCGGCGGCCCTCGGCGTGGCGAATCGACGAAGGACATGCAGAGTATATTCGAGGAGATAGCCCGAAGGGCGGTCGACGCGGCGAGGGCCGGCGAGGGCCGGCGAGTTTTGCCCAAAACTACCGACACAGGTGACTAGGTGGCTGGTGTCAAACGGCTGCACGCGCCTCTCGGGCGGCGCAACCCCGCGCGAGCCAGTCGAGCCCGCTGCGAAAATGGCGGGTATTTCCTCGGTTCTCGCCTGGCCCACACGGGGTCACGGCGCTCCGGGATCCGCACACGCTCGTTTGACACCAGCCACCTAGATGTGCTCGGCGGGAGTCATGATCCGCTCTCGGGTCCGCTACGGCGCCAGCTGCGGCGTCCGGCCCCCTTGAAATACACCGAGTATTCCGGCGGAGGCCGTCCTTGCATCTGGCATCGTATCGACCCCGATCATCGGCTCAGCACTCCCGCCGAGCACATCTAGCGGCCGGCCTTGCCCTTCCAGACGCGCATGTTCAGCTCGCCCAGCCGCTTGCGGGCGTCGGGGATCAAGGCCGAACGCGGCCAACGGCGCAGGAGCAGGCGCAGGGCGTTGCGGGCGTCATCGATATTGCCCAGGTCCTCGGCGCATTCGCTGAGCAACCAGGCCGCGTCGTCCTGCAGCTCGCGGTCCACGTTCTGGTCGATCACTTCCTGGGCCAGAATGGTCGCCTCACCGGCCCGCCCCAGCCGCCACAGGGCGCGGGCCAGGTTCAGCTTGACCGCCGGGATGTGCGAGGCTTCTTCCTTGAGGCGCGTCGACTCCTGAAACGACTCGGCCGCTTCGGCGTAGCGACCGGTGCGCATCAACCCCAGGCCCGTCTGGAAGGCGTTGACCGAAAGCTGAAGCCGAAAGCGGTCCTCGGTGTCCCGAAACATCTCCGCCTCGGCCTTGCTGAGCAGCTCCTGGCGGATGTCATCGTAGCCCTCGACGATCTTCGTGTATTCCTTCTTGCGGATCAGCTCGTAGAAGGCCGCCGCCTTGGTCTCGGCCTGCTCGCGCTGGCCGGCGCGGCGCGTCTCCTCGTCCAGGTCGCGCCGGAGATCCTTGACCTGGCGTTCGAGTTCCTCTTTTTCGGCCTCGATTTCCGTAATGCGCACATCCGACCAGAGCTTGAGCCCGACGAAGGAGAGGGTCGCGAAGAGCACATAGGCGACGGCGCTATTGATGGTGAAACGCCGCTCATAGCCAGCCTGCCGCTTGGCGATGGACTTGAGGTCGGCCGCCAGCGAGTTGGTCAGGTTGTTGCTCTTGATGATCAACCCGCGCGACTCGATGATCTCCGTCTTGATCTCGCGGATCTCGTCGTCGGCATCATGCATCGACGCCGAAATAGCCCGGCGGCCGGGGGGCTTGCAAGCCTGGTGAGCCCAGCGCCGGGGCCAGGCCTCTGGGTTGACGGGCTTGCGCCCGCGGCCTACAAGCCTGGCCACTGGGAGCGGTCGCATGATCGTCTGGCTAGCAGCCACTTCAGCCATCCTCGCGGCGGCTTTCACTCGATTCGACAGGTCCCGCCGCCGCTCGGTGGTGAGGTCGGCACCCCCTGGCGTGCTGCTTTTGGCGCTTGCGGGCCCGCTGGGCCTGGGGTGCGGCGGCGCCGACCGGCACGTGATCCTGGGCGGCCACCGGGCGCCGAGCACCAGCGGCATCATCGAGCTCGACGAGCTGGACGGTGGCAACACCCTGGTCAGCATCCACATGGAGCACCTGCACCCCCCGACGCGGCTGGCCGACGACCTGAAGGTCTTCGTGGTCTGGTTCGAGCCGCCCCAGGGCGCCCCGATCCGGGCCGGCAAACTGAGCTATGATCCCGAAGCGCGAACCGGCGATCTGGCCGAGACCGCGCCGGCGCGCGCGCTGGTGGTGAAGATCACCGCCGAACGCGACGAGGCGGCCAGCAAGCCCAGCGAGTTCCTCATCGCGAGCCAATCGGTGAGCGTCGACTAAAACCCCGAGCCCGCCCGAGCCCCAAAACCCGAACCCCCGACGCAAGGAAACAAGCGGTGTACGATACCTCCAATATCAAGAAGGGCCTGAAGATCCAGATGGACGGGGTGCCGTTCGCGGTGGTCGAGTTCCAATTCGTCAAGCCGGGCAAGGGCGTGGCTTTCACGCGCACCAAGCTCAAGAACATGATGACCGGCGCCGTGCTCGAGCGGACCTTTCGCTCCGGCGAGAAGCTCGAGCCCGCGGCCATGGAAGAGCGGCAGATGCAGTACCTCTACCGCGAGGGCGATCGCTTCGTCTTCATGGACACCGCCAGCTACGAACAGCTGGAGCTGGCCGAGGACTTCATCGCCGAAAACCAGTACTACCTGGTCGATGGCACCATGGTCGACGTGCTCTTTTTCAACGAGAAGGCCATCGGCATCACGCCGCCCACGTTTGTGGAGCTGCGCGTGACCCAGACCGAGCCCGGCTTCAAGGGCGACACCTCGAGCAATACGACCAAGTCGGCCGTGCTCGAGACCGGCCTCGAGGTGCAGGTACCGCTCTTCATCGAGCAGGACGAATTGCTGAAGATCGACACGCGCACCGGAGGTTATTCCGAGCGCGTCAAGAAGTGATCGCCAGCGCAAAGCTGAAAAACCTGGAAGCCCGCCATCGCGCCCTGCGCGGGCTGCGCGACTTCTTCGACGAGCGCGGCTTCATCGAGGTCGAGACCCCGACCCTGGTGCGCAGCCCCGGCACCGAGCTGCACATCGAAGCGCTCGAAGTGGTGGGCGCTGGCGAGCGGCGCTACCTGCATCCGAGCCCCGAGTACGCCATGAAGCGTCTGCTCGCGGCCGGCATGACGCGCATCTTCCAGGTCTGCAAGGCCTATCGCCGCGGTGAACTCGGCCATCTGCACCAGCCCGAGTTCAGCATGCTCGAGTGGTACCGCAGCGAAGCCGGCTCCGAGGCGATGATCGCCGACACCGAGGCGCTGGTGGCGCGCCTGGCCGAGCTGCTGTGTGGCGAGGCGCGCATCGGGGGACAGCACGGACCCATCGACCTCAGCCCCCCGTGGCCACGCCTGGGCGTGCAACAGGCCTTCGAGCGTTTTGCCGGCACCGGCGCGGCGGACTTCGCGGCCCTGCTCGACGATGAGGAGCGCTTCTATCGGGTGCTTTTGGAGCACGTCGAACCCAGGCTCGGCGTGGGGCGACCGACGGTGCTCGAGCGCTACCCGGCGCAGATGGCATCGCTGGCACGCCTGCGCAGCGACGACCCGAGCGTGGCCGACCGCTTCGAGGTCTACGTCGACGGCATCGAGTTATGCAACGGCTTCGGCGAACTTACCGACGCGGCCGAACAGCGCAGGCGCCTGCTCGCCGAGCAAGCCACGCGGCGCCAGAATGGCCAGCCCGACTACCCCATCGACGAGCGCTTTCTCAGCGCCCTGGAAGCGGGCATGCCCGAAAGCGGAGGCAATGCCCTGGGCCTCGATCGGCTGCTGATGCTGCTGCTCGGCACCCGCGACATCGCCGAGGTTTTGAGCTTCGACGACGCAGCGATTTGAATGCACACGCTCAGTCCGGCTCGCCGCTGCCCTCGCACCCGCCCTCGTCGCAGCTGAGCGAGAGCTTGACCGAGCGGCCGGCGCCGGGCGCGTCAAAGGCGAAGCTGACGGAATCGCCGACGGTGACACCACTTGCGTCATAGGCTTGAATGTCGACCTCGCCGACCTCGTCACCGCTGAGCTCGCGCTCCAGATCGGGCACCAGTCGGTATTGGTCAGGACCGTCGCCGGTCATGCTGCACAGCACTTCGGTCTCCAGCAAAAGCTCGCTGCCGTCGAAGCTCCAGGCGGTGATCCCGAAGTGATCGATGGCGGTGGAGTCGCAGCTGCCAAAGCCCAGGTCCCAACGCAGCTGCAGGTGCGCCGGCGCCGCCGTGAGCTTGAATGCCGGGTCGACCACCACGGTGGTTCCGGCGCCCACCACGTCGACCTCGGTGGGTCCGGCCGCCAGGCTGTCCATGACCGGAATGCCTTCGGCGTCGAGACCGTAGAGCACGATCTCGTAGCTTCCGGGCGCCAGCGGTTCGAAACGCACCTGTCCGACCTCGCACTCCACCTCTTCGACCACGCGACCGCCATCGAGTTCGGCGCGGACGGCTGCGATGCCGAGGGACTGGCAATCCTTGCGATTGCCCAGCTCGAAAGGCGCGACCAGCACACCGCTGTCATCACCTTCGCCCATGTTGCAGCCCGCCCCCAGAAGGGCCACGAGACAAGCGAGGAAAAGACCCAAAATCCCAGAAAAACGCATGTGCCAGCTCCCGTGAACGCAGGGCGCGTTCGCCGGAGCCAGCCTAGCCGGGCGCCCTGCTGGCGCCAAGAAAGCTACCGCTTGGCCGCTTCCCACAGCGCGTCGAGTTCGGCGGACGACAGCGCGTCCAGATCCGCCCCCTGCTCTCGCGCGCGGGTTTCGACCGCCGCCACGCGCTCGGTGAAGCGCCCCAGCGTGCCGCGCAGGGCCGCTTCGGAGTCGATGCCGAGCTTGCGCGCGACGTTCGCCAGCGAAAAGAGCACGTCGCCCAGCTCTGCCTCCATGGCCTCGCGCTGGCCGGCCGCGACCGCCGTGTCGAATTCCGCCAGTTCTTCGTCGAGCTTCTGCCGCGGACCTGTGGCGTCCGGCCAGTCGAAACCCACGCGGGCCGCCTTTTCGCCCACGCGCTGGGCCCTTAGCAGCGACGGCAGCGCCACCGGCACGCCGTCGAGCACGCCGCGCCCGGCTTTTTCGCGCGCCTTGATCGCCTCCCAATTGGCCACCACCTGCTCGGAGCCCTCCACCTGCACGTCACCGAAGACATGGGGATGACGCCGAATCAGCTTGTCGCAGATGCCGCCCACCACGTCGTCGACGCCGAAACCGCCGCTGCCGGTGCTGAGTGCGGATTGAAAGACGATCTGCAGCAGGAGATCGCCCAGCTCTTCGCACAGGGCCTCGGGATCGCCGCGATCGATGGCGTCGACGACCTCGTGGGCCTCCTCGATGACGTAGGGGCGCAGGCTCTCCAGGGTCTGCTCCCGATCCCAGGGGCAGCCACCGGGGGCCAGCAGGCGCTGCATGATCTCGACCAACCGTGGTAGGGTGCGGCCATCCTGAGCTGTGGACTGGCGACTGGACATCGAATCCGTCTACCACGCCCGCTGCGCATTTCGAAAGCGCGTAGCTGTCCCGGCGGCGGCCTTCTCCCCCCTCCTCCGAAGCAAGCGATGGGCTACAAAAAATCCAAGGTCAGCATCGCGAGCATCGTGGAGGCGGGAATGCGCGTGCTGGCCCGGCAGGGCTACGCGCGAACCAGCCTGATGGACATCGCCAACGAAGTCGGCATGTCCAAGGGTGCGGTGCACTACCACTTCCCGACCAAGGAAGCCTTGATGGCCAAGGTGCTGCAAACCGCCTGCGACACCGTGGCCGATCGCGCGCTCGAAGCCTGGACCGAAGTCGACAGCCCCAACGACGCCCTGCGCTCGGCCCTGCGAACCCTGTGGCGCGTGCGCGCCGGGCTGTCGGACGAGGCCAAGGTCGTCGCCGACCTGCTGGCCCAGAGCCTGCACGACGAGAGCCTGCGCGCCCCGCTGGCCGAGTACTACCGCTTTGCCGCCGCCCAGGTGGAGCAGCACCTGGGCGGTCACTTCCGCGCCCTCGGCGCCACCCCCAGGATGCCCATCGAGCGCATCCCGCGCCTGCTGCACGCCATCCTCGACGGCATGTTGATGCAGAAGATCGTCGACTCCGATGCGATCGACGAAGAGTACGTGCTGGATGTGCTCGAAGCGCTGGCCCTGTCGCTGCTGGACTTCGGCCCGCCGACCGAGCCTCCCGCGCCCGGCTAGTCACCTGTGTCGGTAGTTCCCCATGCTGGAGCTGCGCCAGGTCCACAAGAGCTTCGACGGCGTGGCCGCCATACGCGGCGTGGATCTCGAGGTCCAGGCCCGTGAGACCCTGGCGTTGATCGGCGAAAGCGGCTGCGGCAAGTCGACGCTGCTGCGCATGTGGGTGGGCCTGGTCGAGCCCGACGGCGGCGATGTGATCTTCGATGGAGAGCCCCTGGACCGCGGCAACCTGCAGGCGCTGCGGTTGCGCATGGGTTATGTGATCCAGGAGGGCGGACTTTTCCCGCACCTCAGCGCCCGCGACAACACGGCGCTGATGGCGCGGCAACTCGGTTGGCCTGCCGATCGCATCGCAGCGCGCGTGGAGGTCCTGCGCGAGCTGACGCGGCTACCGGCCGCGGCCCTCGGACGCTACCCGGGCGAGTTGTCCGGGGGTCAACGCCAGCGCGTGAGCCTGATGCGCGCGCTGATGCTCGACCCCGACGTGCTCTTGCTCGACGAGCCCCTGGGCGCCCTCGACCCCATCACGCGCAGCGAGCTACAGCGGGAGCTGCGCGAAATCGTGGGGCAGCTGGGCAAGACCGCGGTGCTGGTCACCCACGATCTCTTCGAGGCGGACTTTCTCGGCGACCGCGTGGCGCTGATGCGCGAGGGTGAGATCGTGCAGCAGGGCACCCTCGACCAACTGATAGACAAGCCCAGCGAGCCCTTCGTCGCGCGCTTCATCGAAGCCCAGCAGCGCCCCACGCGTCGCGAGACCGGAGCGACGCGATGAAGCGCGAGGCCTTGGCCACACTCGCACTGTGCTCAATGCTCGGCTGCGCCAGCGAGCCCGCCGCCAGCGTCACCGTAGGCTCCAAAAAATTCACAGAGTCGGTGGTCCTCGGCGAGCTCGCCTCCCACATGATCGAAGACGCCGGTATGGGCGCGCGCCATCGGCCGGAGCTCGGCGGCACGCGCATCCTGTGGAAGGCACTGCGCATGGGCGAAATCGACGTCTACCCCGACTACAGCGGCACGTTGGCGGTCGAGATCCTCGGCGGCCGCGTCGCGACCGACCACGCCGCACTGTCACAAGCCCTGGCGAAGCAGGGCGTGGTACTGGGCAAGCCGCTGGGCTTCGAAAACACCTACGCCATCGGCATGCGCGAAGAGAACGCCGCGCGCCTGGGCATCCGCAGCATCTCGGATCTGAAGGCCCATCCCGAGCTGCGCTACGGCCTGACCGCCGAATTTCTAGACCGCAAAGACGGCTGGCCGGGACTCTCCCGGGCCTACGGCCTGACCCCGCGCGAAGTTCGCGGCCTCGACCACGACCTGGCCTACCGCGGCCTTGAAGCCGCCAGCTTTGAAGTCACCGACGTCTACACCACCGACGCCGACATCGACTACTACAAGCTACGGGTGCTCGAGGACGACCGCGGCTACTTCCCCGAGTACCGCGCCATGATGGTCTACCGCGCGGACTTCGTACGCGCGCAGCCCGAGGCCCACGCCGCCATCGAACGCCTGGCCAACCGCATCGACGCAACAACCATGCGCCGTCTCAACTATCAGGTAAAGCTCGAGAAGCGCAGCGAAGCGGCGGTGGCGGCCGGCTTCGTCGCCGAACACTTCGAGACCCGGCCGCGCGCTGCTGGCCCCGGAAGCGCTCACAGCCCCGGTCGCGGTGAGCGCCTGCTGCGCCACGGCAGTCAGCACCTGACGCTGGTGGCGATCTCGCTGCTAGCCGCCATCGCAGTGGCCCTGCCCCTGGGCATCGTGGCCGCACGTCGGCGGCGCCTGGGCCAGCTCATCATCGGCGTGGTCGGCGTGCTGCAGACCATCCCCTCGCTGGCGCTGCTGGTCTTCATGATCCCACTCTTCGGCATCGGCGCCAGCCCAGCCATCGCCGCGCTCTTCGTCTACAGCCTGCTTCCAATCGTACGCAACACCCACGCCGGCCTGAGCCAGCTGCCACTGGCCACACTGGAGTCGGCCAGCGCCATGGGCCTGAGCGACACGGCGCGGCTCTGCCTGGTGGAGCTACCGCTTGCGGCGCCCTCGATCCTGGCGGGCATCAAGACGGCGGCTGTCATCAACGTGGGCACCGCCACCCTGGGCGCCCTGATCGGCGCCGGCGGCTTCGGACAGCCGATCCTGACCGGCATCCGCCTCGATGACCACGCGCTGATCCTGGAGGGCGCGATTCCGGCGGCCGTGCTCGCGGTGGTCGCCTCGCTGCTCTTCGACGGCCTCGAGCGACTGCTGGTCTCGCCGGGCCTGCGCATCGGTCGATAGGGGTTCGCAGCAGGGCCGGGGAGGACTTCCGCCGCCACCAGGAAGAAATCGTGCGTTACTGCGCCGCGGAGGCCGGATTTGAACGCACGGGCGCAATGGCACAGGGGAGCAAAGAAAATTTCGGCAACCGACAACGGAAGCAACCCAATGGAGGTCCGAACGACGGGGTCCACCTCTCAACTCCTTTGCGCCCCTGCGCCTTTGCGCCTTTGCATTGAAACTGGAAACCTATCAGCCTTCACGACCCACGCCTGCCAAGCGCCCCTCCTTGGTTCCGGCTCCGCCGGCTTGGGGTCTAGATGTGCTCGGCGGGAGTGCTGAGCCGATGATCGGGGTCGATACGATGGCAGATGCAAGGACGGCCTCCGCCGGAATACTCCGTGTATTTTTAGGGGACCGGACGCCGCAGCTGGCGCCGTAGCGGTCCCGAGAGCGGATCATGACTCCCGCCGAGCACATCTAGTCACCTGTGTCGGTAGTCTCGGGTAAAACTCGGCGAGCAATCGGCGGCCCTCGGCGTGGCGAATCGACGAAGGACATACAGAGTATATTCGAGGAGATAGCCCGAAGGGCGGTCGACGCGGCGAGGGCCGGCGAGGGCCAGCGAGTTTTGCCCAAGACTACCGACACAGGCGACCAGAGCGGCGAAACCATCGTCGCCGTCACCGCCCAGAGGTCGGAGCAGGCTCGAGGCTAGAACGAGGAGCCCGGCTGCTGGAGAAACGCTTCTTCCTCGGGCGTCGAGGGCCGCCCCAGGATCGCATTGCGGTGCGGAAAGCGCCCGAAGCGCGCCACGATGTCGCGGTGCTGGATCGCAAAGCGCAGATTGGCGTCGAGGCCCAAAGCCCTCGCCTCGGCGCCCAGCGCGTCGCAAAAGCGTGAGAAAAGCTCCACGCAGCGTTCCTGCATCGCCAGACGCTCATCATGCATCAGGGGCATGTAGAGAAAGACGCGTTCGCTGAACCCTAACTCAGTATCATCACCGCGCGCGATGCCCTCGAGGGCGGCTTCGACCGCCTGGGCATCGGTCTCGAACATCACGGGCGTGCCGCGACCGAGATTGCGCGAAAACTGATCGAGCACGATCACATAGGCGAGCAAGCTCCGGGGTTCACAGCGCCAGTGCTCGCGTTCCCGAGCGATGATACCCTGGCGTAGGGCTCCGAAGCGTGTCTCGATTTCGTGGTCGAAGTCCGCATCCTTCTGAAACCAACGCCGCCGCGCTGCGTCACCGGCCAGTCCCCGCCCGTCAAGTGGCCCAAACCAGAAGCCGAGCACTTCAGCGATTTGGCTATGATCATGTGCTTGCATTTGGGCATTGTGGCTTTCGGGCCGAGCCTCCGCAAGCCGGCGACTTCCTTCCCCGGCGCATGATCTGAAGACTTGTCGCCGACAACTGTGCTACCAAGCGGGCCCGGTAGTCTCGTGACAAGGGCGAATCTTCCAAGCGCAGCTGGGCGAGGTGAAGCTCCCGCGCCTCCGCAACCGGCGTGCGGCGTCGGACCGGCAACCCAGGGGCCAGCGACCCGGTATCGACCGGAGATCGATGGCCTGCGTGCCCTGGCAGTCCTGCCAGTGCTGCTCTTTCACGCAGAACTCTCCGCCTTCGCAGGCGGTTTCGTCGGCGTCGACGTTTTCTTCGTCATCTCCGGCTATCTGATCACGCGCAACATTCGCAGTGCCATCGAAGCCGGTGATTGGTCGTTTCTGGGTTTCTACGCCCGCCGGGCCCGCCGTCTCTTGCCGGCGCTTTTCAGCACCATCGCCGTGACCTTCGTGGCGGGCGCCTGTTTCTTGTCCCCCGAACACCTGGCGAACTTGGGTCGCGCAACCCTGTGCGCCGTGACATCGAGCAGCAACGTGCTGTTTTGGATCGAATCGGGCTACTTCGACGACAGTGCTCGGCTCAAGCCGCTGTTGCATACGTGGTCACTCGGGGTCGAGGAACAGTTCTACCTGCTGTGGCCGGCGATGATCTACGGCCTGGCCAAGCTGCGCGCGCGTTCGGCCATGATGATTGGCCTGTTGACCGTGCTGGTCGCTTCGCTTGTGGCAGCCCAGTGGATGCTGCCCAGGGATTCAGCGGCCGCGTTTTTTCTTACGCCATTTCGCATGTGCGAATTTGCGCTCGGTGCGCTCTGCCTGCACCTGCCCGATGCGGAGCGCCTCAGTAGCAGCCCATGGCGCTTCGTTCGTGCGGCCATGGCGCCTCTCGGACTGGGGCTCATCGGCATCGCGGTCATGACGTTCGACGCGG
This sequence comes from Myxococcales bacterium, assembly GCA_029880325.1. Lineage (GTDB taxonomy): Bacteria > Myxococcota_A > Polyangia > Polyangiales > JAFGIB01 > JAOUOP01. The sequence goes on from JAOUOP010000017.1 coordinate 27,717, forward strand.
GCACCCCGTTTCCCGGCGTGAGTTCGATGCTGCCATGCCTCGGCGCCGCACTCTGCATCGCTGGCGGAGGCCGGGGCCTCGGGGCCCGGCTGCTGCAGCTGCCGCTACTTGCAGGACTGGGCACAATCTCGTACTCGGTCTACCTGGTTCACTGGCCGCTGATGACGCTTGCGGACTACGTCGCGACAGGCCCTGCGAGCCCATGGCGTCCGGCGATTTTACTCACTGCTTCCATCGTCCTGGGCTATTTGCAATTTGCCCTGATCGAACAACCGCTGCGCTACGGACGTGAACCCACCGCCGCACGGCGTCCGTGGCGCTTTGCGGCGGCGCTCTTTGCGTGTGCGCTGGGGATTGCGTCCGCGGGCGCGCTGGCATGGGGGCAGGATGGATGGCCCTGGCGGTCGGAGTCCGAGCTGCAGCGTCTGTCGGCGGCGCTGCAAACGGCGACCCGTACCAGGGTGGAGCGACTGAACTGCATCGCCAGGGGCGACTGCACCGCAGCACCCGATTCCGAGCGAGTGCTGGTCATCGGCGATAGCTTCGCCCAGGACTACCTCATGGTGCTGGCCAGTGCCTATCCCGAGTACCGCTTCGAGGCGCTAATCGAGAGCGGGTGTCCACCGCTGCCGGACTGCGTCGACCCGAAGTGGAAGCCCGACAAGCGGGTGCGCTGTTCCCACTTCCGCAGGAAGGTTCACACGCGGCTCGACCGAGGCCTCGGCGATTACGCAGCCGTGGTCGTCGGATTGCGCTGGCGGCCCTTGTATTACAAGCAGCTTCCCGGATTTCTAAAGGAACTGGAGCAATCGGCCGCGCGTCGCATTCTGCTCGTCGGTGCCAAGGCCCGCATCGCCGGTGGGGCGAGCAAGCTCGTGGCCGTAAGTTCGGATTTGCGTTCCTTTGCCGTACTCGCGGCTGCAGCTACCAATCGCAAGCAGAAAGAACGTGTCGGGCGCGTGCTCGCGCGAATCTCCAGGCGAAGCGAGCGCACGGAGTTCATCGATATCTCACAGGCCCAGTGCAAAGACACCTGCGGCAACCTCGCAGATGACGGGCATCCGATCGTCTACGATAACGTGCACTTCACCGTCGAAGGCGCCCAATACGTGGGAAGGCGCCTCCGAGAGCTGCGCGGGGGGCGCTTGTAGCCTACATGTCGTAGTCCTGAACGTTCTGCCGCAAATCAGCCCTGAAATTCCACAAATCTCAGGCTCCTCTGTGGGCGTTGCTCGAGCGCCTTTCGGCGCCGGCCTCGCCGGCGCACGAGGTAGCCATAAGCAAGTCCAAATCCCCATCGAATCGGCGCAAGGGCGCCAGTCGTCCTGTCCGGAAGACTCCCGCCCAGGGTCGGCGTTTTACGCCGGAGCAGAAAGAGCACGCGCTGAGTCTGGTGGCGTCAGGCATGAAGAAGGTCGATGTCGCCGAAGCCGTCGGTACGACGGTGACGTCGTTGCGGCGCTGGGCCGGGGCGATGAAGGTTGCCGAGACAACTCGGCAGGCGGTTGACTCGGGCGCCGCCACGCGACGGACGCCGTCGTCGTTGCCGCCCCCCTCGGCGTCCACGCACTCAGCCGATGCAGCGGCTGTGAGGCCGACCGGCGCCCCATCGCTAGTGCCTTCACCCTTTGCGCCCAAGGACCCGGGCCAGGGCCTGAACGAGCCCGAGAAGGCTGCGAACCTGGAGTTGAAGAAGAAGCACCCTTCGATGGGTCCGGCGCAGATTCGCGCGCAGCTCGAGCGCTTCAAGGGCTGGTGCATCAGCGTCAAGGCCATCGCGCGGGTGCTGCGCGCCCGCGGCTACGAGCCGGTGCGTGTGCACGGTCGCTCGCAAGTCGATCGCCCGTTCGACGCGATCGAGCGCATCTCGGAAGTGGGCTGACGCCGGAGGTGCCTGTGCTTGGGCGCTGGCTAGAGGTAGTCCCAGCAGTTGCGCGACGTGCTCGCGCAGTTCCTTGTTGGTGAAGCCCCGGGCTAGATGACAGTACATGACCAGCGCCGACAGCAGCGCCAACACGCGCGCATCACCGAAACGCAACGCACTTCCGCGCTGGCCTTCGACGACCGTGGGTTGATGGATGCTCTGGAACGCTTCTTCGCCGAGCGTGCAATCGTGACTGATCTCTTGGACGCTCACCAGTCGCCGATTGGCTTCGAAGCCGACCTTCCGGAGTTCGGAGAGGTTGCGCAGTCGCTTGCCGATCGCGAAGTCGCGGCTGCTGTTGATCGTGGTCTCGGTTCGTAGTGCTCGGCCCTCCTTGTGGTACTGCTTGATGCGACTGTGCTTGTAGTCGAAGTGCAGCGAGGGAATGACGCCGTGGGTGGTCACACGGCTGCGGAAACGTCCGGAAGTACGTCGTGTGACGCGCCGGTCGAAGGTCAGTCCGATACGGCCGGGACGCCCGAGGTCGAGGTTGTCGCCGATAATCTGCTCGAAAAACGCCCGCCCACTGGCTGGTCGGCCCAGCACGCAACTTGCCGTTGTAGGGCAAGTACGAGCTGAACTTGATGAAGAACGGCCCGAAGTCCTTGTCGACCGCGTAGAAGTAGGACTGGTTCACCATCGAGGTCCGCTTGAATAGATGCGGACACGGAGCTCCCGTCTGCGCGTTGTATCGGCGCTGGGTACGCATCGTCATCGACTTCTCCTGGGCCTTGCCGATGAAGCGCACTCCCTCCTCGCCTTCGAACGCCTTCAGATACTTCTCGGCAACGTCCTCCTTGCGCTGGCCGGGCGAAACGGTCACAAGCTCGATGCCCTCGCGCTGGGCGAACGATTCGATCGACGTCACAAGTTTCTTCGACATCGGATACATCAGCGCTGACGAGGCGAAGCGCCGCCCTCGGTGTTTGATGAGGAAGTGGGCCGAGCCCGCGGGATATTGCAGCTTCGGCACCTGCAGGTTCAGGTACATCCGGTCGATGCACTCGACTTGCAGGGTCACGTGCTCGGCTAGATGTGCTCGGCGGCAGTCATGATCCGCTCTCGGGACCGCTACGGCGCCAGCTGCGGCCTCCGGTCCCCTTGAAACACACGGAGTATTCCGGCGGCGGCCGTCCTTGCATCTGGCATCGTATCGACCCCGATCATCGGCACCCGGTCGATGCGGCCCTGGGACTTGGGTCGACGAGATACGCGCTCGAGGTCGACCGTCAGGTGGCTCTGGGCGCCTCGCGCATGTCTTTCGACGCAACGCTGAAGATGATGGCGGTGCATAACGCGGCCCATGTGCCGAAGCGTCAAGCCGAGCAGCCGGTGAAGCGCTCGGCAGTTGACTTCGACGCCTTCTACGGCAGCACCCGACTTCACCTTCCTGAACCGACCGGGGAATTGCAGGCGCTTACCTTTGACCAGAGGGGGGACGTGCTGCGTTACGAGGACTTGACCGAGACGACCCGAAAGGCAGCGCAAAAGGCGAGCCCGAAGATGGACAGTCGGCGCAGCAAGGGCGAAGTCAAGCGCGGGCGCAAACGTCGTGCATCGGTGGCGGCGGTCTACACGGTGGCACCGCACGAACGGACCGCCGACGAAATGTTCGCCCGTCTCAGGCGAGTTCACGACGCCAGCACCAAGCCCAAACCCAGACCCAGGCCCGAAGGCAAGCGGGTGTCGGCGAGCTTGCGGCGGCCACTCAAGGATGTGATCTCTGACGCATTCGATGAAGCCACCGACCGTGACCCCGACCACCGCAAGCGCTGGCTGGTCTTGGTCGACGGCGACGACAAGCTCATCGAGTTGGTACGCGCCGAGGCTAAGGAACCGCCGCAAAATAAGGTTACCAACTCGACTCCGAACCATCCCGCCCAGCTGCCTTGCGCCGCCTTCAAATACATGCAGTATTCGCGCGGCGTCGCGCCTTGCCGAACGGGCGCCTCGAAGCCGAGTTGGCAACCTTATTTCGCGGCGGCTCCTTAGCGTAGGGGCGTTGAGGTCATACTGGTGCTCGACTTCATCCATGCCCTCGAAAATCTGTGGCGAGCGGCAACAGGTGAACGTGGTCGGCGCGCTTGCTGAGCGTCGAGCCCGACCGCTCCTACGACGTGCGGATCAGCTCGACCGGATGATGGGCCACCAGCTCGTAGAGATCGGTGCGCCGATCGCGCAGCGGGCGCACGCTGCCGAGTTCGCGCTGGCGCGCCAGGTCGCTCAAATCGAGGTCGCTGATGACCACGGCTTCGGTGCCGGGCTCGGCCTCGGCGGCGGTGGCGTTGCTCGGAAAGGCCGCGTCGCTGGGGGTCAAGACAGCGGCCTGGCCGTAGTTGAGCAGAAACGAGCGGACTTGCGGCAGCGTGCCGACGTTGCCCGCGATGACCACGTAGACCATGTTGGTCACCGCGCAGCCATGGGAGCTGTAGCGGATTCGCAGGTAGCTCTTGCGCTCGTCGGTGCTGAAGGGCACGAAGACGACCTCGGCGCCGGCCAGCGTAAGCAGCCGCGTAAGCTCGGGAAATTCGATGTCGTAGCAGACCTGGATCGCGATGCGTCCGAGGGGGGTGTCGAACAGGCGCAGGCCCTCGCCGGGCTCGATGCCCCAGTGGATGCGCTCTCCGGGCGTGATGTGCAGCTTGTCCTGCGTGTACACGCCGCCGGTCGGAGTGAAGAGGTGCGCCACGTTGCGGATGCCCGTCGCGCCCTGCACTGGATGGGAGCCGCCGATGATGTGCAGGCCGTGGCGTGAGGCGAGCTCGGTGAACATTTCGAGGTAGCGCGGGTAATACGTCGCCAGCTCTTGTACCGCCTGCCGCGTGTCGAGATGGTGGGGCATGACGCTGAAGAGCTGTGCCGTGAACAGTTCGGGGAAAAGCAGAAAGTGGCAGTGGTACTCGTCGGCGGCGCTGACGAAGAACTCCACCTGTTGGCGAAATTGTTCCCAGGTCTCGATGCGGCGCATTTGGTATTGCGCGCAGCACACCCGCATTTTTCGCACAGGCCGACGCACCGGCGACGCGGCGATGCGGCGCTTCTCGGGGCGATAGCGAGGATTGAGGTACTCGAGAAAGGTCGCGTAGTTCAGGCTCGCCTGATCCGAGAGGTAGTCCATGTGGACACTGTGCACGCGATAGCCGGCTTTCAGGTGGGCGCTCAGGGCCTGATCCTTGAGTTCGCCTGCGACCACCTTCTCGACGTATTGCTCGGGCGTCATTCGTCCCGCGTGGCGGGCGTAGCCGGGGATGCGTCCGCCGGCGACCATGCGCCGGAGGTTGAAGCGCTCCACGATTGCCTTGCGCTTGCGATAGAGCCGTCCAGCGATGTCGCGGCCGCGTGCGTCGGGGCGGACGGCGATGTCGGCGCCGTAGAGCGTGTCGCCGCTCGGCGTGTGGGTGCTGAAGGTGCCCACGCCCGTGATCTCGGCATAGGAGTACCAGGGCGAGTCGTCGTCGAGCTCGAGGATGAGCGAGGTCGCGTAGCCGACCACGCGCCCGTCTTCTTCGGCGATGTACTGGCCCTCCGGGAAGGCCTCGAGCTGCATGCGGTAGTGTCGCGCCTCGCACAGATCTTCTTCGGCGAAGCCGCCGTAGGCAGCGCGCTGGCACTCCACAATCGCGTCGATGTCGTCTTCGGTCCAGCGGCGGACGGATACACTGCGGCGTGTGTTCATCGCCCGGGACGACACCTGCCGGGCCCCGGGGGTCACCTACCAAATGTCACCCACCAAATGCAGCGCGACTCGAAGGCTCGTCCGCGGGGGCCGGCGCTCTGGCGAAGAGGCCGGCGCAGTGGGCGCGGACGGCGCTGAGGTCGATTTGGTTGAAGAACGAGGACAGGCCGAGGTGGGCGGCGAGCCAGTCGGGCGAGGCGAGCCACGGGGGCACGAAGCGGGCGGCCACGATGAGCCCCTCGAGGCGCGCCTGGGCCAGGGCCGGGAGGTCGTCGATGGCAACAGCCGTGAACAAAGTCCGAGAAGGCAAGGACGCCTACGGCTACAACGCCCTCTCGGGCGAGTACGAGGATCTGGTCGTTGCGGGTGTCATCGATCCCACGAGGGTCGTGCGAGTGGCGCTGCAAAACGCTGCCTCCGTTGCTGCCCTCATGCTCACTACCGAAGCGCTGATCGCGGAGGGCCCGAAGAGCTCAGCTGCGGCCCAAGGGACGCACGGTGCCATGGGCGGGATGGGGATGTAGGGTGGACAGGAGCGGCCCACGTTCGTCTTCGGTGAGATCGGTGGCGAGCAGCTCTTGGAGGACGAGGCGTCGCAAGTGGTAGATGGGCTGCCGGTCATGCCGGTCCGTGGCCCAGGGGTCCGGCGGAAGAAACCTTCGCATTCGTAGCGAGCAGCACGGCTCACCAGCGCCAACGACTTGCGGGAAGCTTCGCGTCGCGATCGCGGGCTATCTCGGAAATTCACCCTGTGCACGCATCTGCTCCTCGACGGTGCGCATGATGATCGCCGTGAGTGTCAGATGCCTGTTGCCGCGCCAATGCTCGAAGGCCCGCACAAAGCGAAGGTTCAACGTCATCGCCAAGTGCTGGAAGTCGGGAGTCTCTTCCTCGGGGGCAAGGGAAAAGTCCTCGACCAAAGGCACGTCTTTGCCCGCCTTGAGCTTCTCTTCCATACTCTTGGCGGCTGCGCGTTCGGCGTCCTCCGGCGAGCGAATGCCCTTGAAGTCCTCCTCCATTTCGGCCTCGGCATCGCGCGGGTCGATCACCGTTACGTTGCGATCGAGGTTCTTCATGAGCTCGTCCGGTGCGCCTTCGGCCGCGGCGAAGCAGCGGTTGACCACCCGGCACCTGGCGGCCACGACGCGGGAGCCGAGGTGCGGTGCGAAGAACTTCGCCGCCTGCACCGCACGCTCGATGGAGTTGGTCTGTAGTGTCATGCCGCCGCTCTTGGGGAAGCGGATGCGGCCCAGGATGATCGGTTGACGTTCCTTGGGTACATCCTCGTATCCAGCCGTTGCAAAGCGAAGTGACTTCGTTTCGCCATGATAGAGCCACTGCCAGCAGCGCTCGATCGGATCCTCGACCGTGCACTCGAGACCGCGAAGCTTGGCCAACACCGCCAGCCGCGACGGGATCCGGTAGTAGAGCCGCACGGGCTGAAATGGCTCCTTGGTCATGGTGACCAGAAGAGAACGCTGGTTCTGCTGCTGGCTGGACTTCGTCATCAATATGCCTCTCCCTCACTCATCATCGTCCACATGTCGTGATTCCCAACGTTCTGCCGCGAAAGTCCGCAATCCTACGGGAGTGCCGAGCGCGCTGGGGGCCCGGTGGACTTGAGGATATCGGAGACGATGTGGGCGGGAAAGAGAAGTGTTTCGTCGGGGGCCGGGAGTGTCTCGAGGTAGGGCTGTGCAGCGCGTAGGACCGCGTCGATGCCGTCTTGGCCGAGAGCATTGAAGCGCTGCAGAGGCCAGTCTTGAATCGCGCCTCGAGCGACGTCTGCAGCGTGGTCACAGTGGACCTGGACAAGCTGTTGCAGCGCGTCTTCGAGCCAGGCAAGGCCAGCTGGGCGCCGGCCTTGTCCTGCAGGGCCTGGGTCAGCACTTTGGCCACGCGCTCGGCGCTTTTGGTGGGGTCAATGATCACCGCATCAAGTAGGTCGCGGTCGCGGCCGCCGACGTCCTGGGCGGCGACCATCTCGAGGTCGATGCCAAAGGCGCGCAGGCCCGCGGGGTCGGCGGCGTGCTGGGTGTCGGGCAGGGTGACGTCAAAGCCGAAACGCGGGCGTCGCGACGGTCGCGGCGGTCGCGGCGGCTTCGGTGGCGGAGTGACCGGCCGGGGCTTGGGCTTGTCGGGCTCGACTTTAGGAGCGCTGCGAAGCCACGATCGTAGCGTGCGCGAGGACATGCCCAGCACCTCGCAGAAGCGCTCTTGGGTCAGCTTCGGATGGGACGCCTGCATTCGCTCGTAGGCGTCAACAATGAGTTGACCGACGTGAGCACGGCGCTCGTTCGCCCTGCGCTCGTGCTCATCCAAGCCTGGGTTGCAGCCGGCCGCCCGCGCTCCGAGGCCCGATTCGGCTCCTTCGTAAGCTTGGCGGCGGTGATGGGCGGCATTTTCGAGGCCGCGGGCGTGCCCGGCTTACTCTCGAACCTCGGCTCCTTCTACGAGGACGCCGACGAGGAAGGCAGCATGTGGCGCGAGTTCACCCAGGTCTGGTGGTAGAAGTTCGTCGACAAGCAGATGCGCGTTGCAGAGCTGAACGAGCTATGCGCCGACCGCAACCTCATGGAGCCGGTGCGCCTGCGCGACGGCAAGGACGGCGACTCCTTACGGGCTCAGCAGACACGCCGCGGCAAAGCTCTGCGCCAAGCCCGCGATCGGGTCTACGGCGACATGCTCATTGCGCTGGTGAGCGACCGCAAGAACTAAGGGCAAGGCCTGCGCCCTTCGGCCCATCGATGTCGGCACCGGCAACGTGGTCCGCCTCCAAGGCGACATCCGACCGAGACGTGGGCTTCGTCGAACGTCCACGGCTCATCGTGTGGTTGAGCGCGCAAGGACGAGTCGAGCACGCGCGCCTCGAGCCCTACTACCTGCCGGACCGACGGGATCCGGCGAGGCCGATGATCCTACGCGCCTCCATCAACTACGGCGGCCCGGCAGACTGGAAGCCGATCCTGAAGCGCGTCGGCTGGGAAGACCGCATGCGTGCCGACCGCTGGTGGAAGATGGAGCTGAGCATGCTGCCAGGCGAGGTGCTCGACTACGTGCCCTGGCTCGCCAGCGTGGTTGGGGCCCACGAGCACGATGATGCCGGCCGCGTGGTCGGGCCGCCGCACCCGACGCGCTTCTGGCAGGCCGGGTTCCTCGACCGCGACTACGCCTGGTCCGAAGCGGCGTGGGATCGCGTGGAGTTCTACGACGAGCTGTGCCCGATGGGCGTGCGGCGCCGACTGTGGGCGCGGCGACCGCTCGGCGACCAAGGAGTCGGCCCATGACCACGCGCAAGCCCGGCAAGGCCAAGCCACCGAAGAAGATCGGTCGGCCCCGCAAGCGAGAGCCGCAGCGCATCCCCCACGCCGAACTCGACAAGCTCCTCGTCTTCGGCGAGGTGGTCGACGGCGAGGACGGCAGCGGCCCGGTCGTGTCGTACCCGTCGTATCGCGAGCTGGCCCGGCGCTACGGAGTGTGCCACTCGGTCATCGCCACCTACGCCAGGCGCTACGACCGCATGCGCCGCCGCGGTCTTGCCGAGCCGAGCGGAGAGCGAACAAGCGCGTCGACGAGAAGCTCGCCGAGAAACGCGCGACCCACATCGCCATGGGCAAGGCCGACGCCCTGCGCATCATCGACGACTACATCCGCGGCTTCGAGCAGGCACCTCATCGAGAACCGCGTGCGCATGGACAATCCCTCCGACTTCAACCTGATGCTGCGGCTCAAGGAGTTCCTGGACGGCGGCGCCGATTCGCACAGCGAGGTCCAGGCCATGTTTACCCTCGAAGACCTGCAGCAGCGCCACCGACGCATGCTCCGTGACCTCGATCGGCAGCGGGCGGCCACGGATGCCGCGGCGCTCGACGAGTGCCGCCGCGACGCCCGCGTCGACGGTGACCAAGAATCGGCCACAAACTCCCCAGATCGAGGCTCTTCCGACCGCGCCCAGGAAGTGACCGAAGGCTTTGGCTGTTCGCCGACGCCTGGGTGGTCACTTCGGAAACTGCAAGTGGGTCGGATCGCTGATCAGCACCGCAACCCCTCGACCGCGCGGGCGAGATCATCGTCGCTCGGATGCGTGTAGACCATCGTCGTGACCAGGCTCCGGTGCCGCGCGAAGCGCTGCGTCAGCAGCCGGATGTCCTTGGTCTGGGCGTAGAGATTCGAGCAGGCCGTGTGCCGCAGCATATGGAACGTCGCCCGCCGCTCGAACCCAGCCCGCTTCTGCCACACCCGAAAGCCGTGCCGCACCTGCCGCAGCGAGAGCCGCTGCCCAAGTCGGCTGACGAAGAGCGGCGCATCGGCGTCGACGCTCTCGCCCTCGCGCACCTTCCAGGCCCACAGCTTGTTCAGCTTCGCCCGCAGGGCCTCGGGCACGAGCACATCCTGGCCAGCGCTCGCGCGGCTGGCCCCCTTGAACACCCGCAGCACGATCCGCCACCGCGCCTTGCCACCGATGTCGAAGACATCGCCCACATCGAGGGCCACCAGCTAGATGTGCTCGGCGGAAGTGCTGAGCCGATGATCGGGGTCGATACGATGCCAGATGCAAGGACGGCCTCCGCCGGAATACTCCGTGTATTTCAAGGGGACCGGACGCCGCAGCTGCTGCCGTAGCGGTCCCGAGAGCGGATCATGACTCCCGCCGAGCACATCTAGATGTGCTCGGCGGAAGTGCTGAGCCGATGATCGGGGTCGACACGATGCCAGATGCAAGGACGGCCTGCGCCGGAATACTCCGTGTATTTCAAGGGGACCGGACGCCGCAGCTGGCGCGGTAGCGGTCCCGAGAGCGGATCATGACTTCCGCCGAGCACATCTAGTGCTCGCCGACGACGTCACCGACATCAAGCTCGGCGACGGCCGTCTCGTCGCCGGCTTCGACGTATGCCGCACCCGTGACCGCTCCGAGCTGGCCCTCTTTGAGGACCGAGACGGCCGCATGCTCTGCCGGCTGCTGCGTCGCTACGACCAGGTCCCTTTCTCGGAGCAGGAGGCCGACCTCCGGCGCCTGCTCGAGCACCTGCCGGTGGCGCGCCTGTCCATCGACAAGAGCGGCATCGGCATGAACCTCGCCGAGAACCTGGCCCGCGACTACCCGCAGGTCGTGCCCCAGGCGTTCACCAACGACAGCAAGGAGCGCTGGGCCACCGACCTCAAAATCCTCTTCCAGCGCAAAGACATCGCGCTGCCCCGCGAGCGCGAGCTCGTCGGCCAGATCCACTCCATCAAGCGCCGAGTCCTCGCCTCCGGCAAGGTCAGCTTCGACGCCGAGCGCACCACCCGAGGCGGCCACGCCGACCGTTTCTGGGCCATCGCGCTCGCCTGCCAGAAGGAGCGCGGGCCCGCGCCGAAGACCGGGACGGAGATCGGGGTGCGGGTGTTGGGCTGAGCTGGCGCGCTACTCTGTCGCCTTCAAGAGCCACGCTTGCGTGCGCTCGTCGAGCGCGTCCAGTACCGTCGCGAAATCTTCGGGCACGCGGTCCTGCGCGCCCTGTCGCTCGCGCCACGTCGCCCAGCGTGCCTGAGCCTCGTTGGGCATCCCGTCGAGCACCTTGCCGAGAGGCTGTAGCGGGACACCTCGATAGTTGGCGACCGCACGCAGCGCCTCGATGATCTCATCGTCGACCAGGTCGCCGGGCACGAGCATGAACAGATCGGCGAAGTCGCGCCAGCGGGTGCTCGCACGTCCCCGCTGGAGTGCCGTCACCAGCTTCTCGGCGACGACTATCACCTTCGGGTAGGCCAGCACCTCGATGGTCTCGTCTCCGAGGAGGACGGGCACGGCCGTTCGGATCGGTGCTGGGATCACCGGATCACCGACGTTGAAGTCCACACTGAACTTGAGACGTGCGGTCGCGAGGCGTGCCTCGAGCGAGGCGCGAACCCCTGGGTACACGTCATCGTCACGGTTCACCGCAGCGGTGATCGTGTCCTGCAGAAACTCCACGCCGTCGTCCGCCTCGACCGAAGTCACATCGACGATCAGTCGCTGGACGGCAGCCGGGTCGTTGTCGGTGTTCAAGGCCAGCACGTCCACGTCGCGCGTCGCTCGCCGTAGGTCGAACGCGGCCAGCAGCATCCCGCCTTTCAGCACGAGCGTGTTGTCGTGTCGGGAGCGCACGAGCCGTCGGAGAAAGCTCTCCAGGACATAGAGCTGGAGCAACTCGGCGGTGGTCCTCTTCTGGGCACGAGCGAGGCGCTGGAGCGCGAGGTAGCGCGAGCCCGCGAGGTCGGCGTGGGTGGGCTTCGGCTTCACGAGAGGATCCTCAGCGTCTGTAGCAGCGATGGCTCGGCCTTGGGGAAGTGCTTGGCCATTGCGAGGAGGTTGGCAGGCGTCGCCCCTGGCCGCTTGAGCCATCGCCTCAGCGCCTCGACGGCCATCTCGTCGCCCTCTTGGTGGCGCAGCCGGAAGGCGTCGATGAGGCTGCGCTCGGCACTGTAGATGCCGATGGACAGCCCCTCGTCGACTTCGATGGTCTCGCGACCGACGCCGAAGGTGTCCTCGCGGAACCGGTGCCAGCGAACTGGTGCGCGGACCCTGGGCGGGCGCCGTGAGCGCGGCAAAGCGACGTCGATCTCGGACGGGATGACATCGGTGAGGTCGTGGTGCGACAACGCGGTGGTCAGGCACAACGTCGCGTCCGACGCCCGCAGCGCGATCTCGATTCGGTCGAGGTCGGCGGGCGGCGCGTCGGCTTTGCGGTAGAGGCCGTGTGCCAAACGCTCCAAGGCCCCGTCGGCCAAGAGCCCACGGAGGCGACGGTCCGACAGCCCTCGCTCCTGGGCGAGGCTGTGGGAGAACGCATTGGGCAGGGCATCGAGGCTCACGGAGACAAGTGTAGCCACATACCGTGGACGTGGCAACACTTTCCGCCGACCTAAGGACCGAGTGCGGAGCCATGGCGCGCAGAAAGTCACGGAAATCGTTGTTTTCTGCACCTGCGCGCTTCGGCGCGCCCCCGTCCGGGTTCGGTCTGCCTCGCTGTTGTTGGCCCAAATCGGCCTGTTGCACGACTTGGCCTGGCCCACGCGGGCGGGCACAACGGACCGTCTGTTGGCATCGAGGTCGTCAACCCGTACTACCCGAAGTACGCGAGCACGAAGCTCCCCTGGAAGCGCATCATCGACGCCCCCTGGGCTCACCAGCGGCGCTACGTCGTGCCGACCCCCGAGCAGGCCGAGGCCACCACGCAGCTCGTTCAACTGCTGACGAACGGCGACCCCGAGGGCCTGTCGATCCCGAAAACATGGCGCGGCATCACGGGAACGCGCCTCGCCATGAGCCGCATCGCCGACGGCGACCAGCGGGTGCCCGGCATCTACGCGCACACCTACTTTCACCACGCCGACGGGGCATGGCTTGCGCTCTACGCCTGGCTGCGGCTCGAGGCCGGCATGCCCGAGTGCATCGCCTACGAGGAAGCCGTTCGCCGCGCGATGGGCGTCCGCCGATACGTCGAGCTCGCCGACCTCATGAGCGACGCGGTCGCGTAGGAGTCACCATGGAAGGCCTCTCGTCCGTTGCTCAGATGCTCCAGGCAACCGGTCCTTACGGATTGGTCGCCGTGCTCGGCTGGGCCTTCTGGCGGATCAACGAGAAGAAGGACCGCGAGCTCAAGGCGCTGCACGAAAAGATTGTCCAGCTCGCCGAGGCCCAGACCGCGGCCATCGTGAAGGTCGAGGCCGCCCTCGTCGCGCTGCGCGATGCGATCGAGGACATGCACGAAAGATGACCGGCGAGGTCGCAGATGTGGCGGATGTCGTCGCCAACATGCAGGTCCTGCTCCACATCTGACGGCCATATTCGCCCAAGTTCTCGCGAGCTTCCAACGCCCGAAAAGAGGTCGAATTCCGCGTCGAATCGCCTTGAGCTGTTCGCAAAGCGACGCCTGTATGCCCTCACGATCGGGACGCGACGAAGCCCGGCGACACGGAGGACGCGATGAAGAAGACGCTCGGCACGGTCACCACCTACCACGGCAACGAACACCGGTATCTGCGTGGCCACCAGGTCCGCATCATCGCGGTGATCAAGAACGCGGCCCGCGACGACTACGATCCCGACGCGGACGACGGCTACCTGACCGACGAAGAGGACATCGCCCGCCGCGGCGGGGTGACGGCCGACGACCGGGTTGAGGTGCAGCCCTGGATCGCAAAGGAGGAGCGCTTCAGCTTCGTCTCCAGCGACCCACGCGCCATCGACCTCGACTGCTTCAAACACCTCGCCAAGCGCGAGGCCTGACAGACAGACCGCCCGGTGGTGCTCGCCGGGTGGTCCGGCGGGAGCCTCCGGGCCCGAACACACCGGAGGACAAGATGAACAAAGAGAACAAGAAGCGGATGCGCATCATGGAGGAGCTTCGCCTGCCCGAGCTGCAGGCTCGGTTCCACGAAATCGTGGGCGAGGCCACGCGGTCGCCCAACAAGAAGTTCCTGCTGCGCCGCATCGCCGAGGCCCTCGAAGCCCAGGAGCACGAGGCCGCCGAGGCAGCCAGCGCGGTCGAGGAGACCGAGCCCACTGCCGCCGAGCCCACGACTGCGCACAAAGATCCCAAGCTCACCAAGCTCTCGGCCCGTGAGCTGCAGCAGCTCTACACCGAGGTCGTCGGTCGCGACACCGGCTCGAGCGACCGGCGCTACCTGATCTGGAAGATCCGCGAGGCGAGGAAGGGCCGCATCAAGACCGGCCCGGTCCGAAGGCGCTACGCCGACGGCGAGGCCCCCGACATGAAGGTGCTGCCCCTGCGCATGGAGGCCGAGATCGTCGCCCGCCTCGACGAAGCCCGCGAGCGCCTCGGCCTCAAGACCCGCATGGACCTCTTCCGCAAGTCGCTGGCCGACTACCTCACCGCCGCCGGCGAGCACGAGGTCGCCCAGCTCTTCACCGAGCAGGCATGACCACCGGCAACTACGACAAGCGGCGACTCATCGAGTGGCTCCGGGCCGAGACGGCCCGGGCTACCGGCCGCCGCTACCAGATCGACTTCGACGCCCTCGACGCCCCGAGTCTCCGCGAGCTCGTCCGCCTCGTCCGCGACCTCGATCACGAGAGGCAGGCGGCGGTGAACCGGGCGCGCATGATGCCGTGGAGGCGATAGGATCTACGCTCAGCATTGCTCTGCGCGTCGCTCTCGGGGAATATCCCCAACGCGATGCGAGCCCTGATTGAACGACGTGCCGTGGCGAGCCTGCGCGGCTCGATGACGTCATCGGCAGAACGAGCTGGAGGGTGCCCGGCGCCATGACCTCCCGCGCAGAACAGATCTTCTTCGAGGTGTTCGAGCCGCTGCCGCGCCAGGGGCCCGGCAACCTCGCGAGCGCCGAGCGCGCCCTGGCGCTTTGCGCCGATCTGCCGGCCTCGCCGCGCGTCTTGGATCTCGGCTGCGGCTCGGGCGCGCAAACGCTTTACCTCGCGTCCTTGACCAAAGGCACGATCGTTGCGGTCGATAGTCACGCGCCGCTGATCGAGCGCCTGCGCGCCAAGGTCGAGGAACTTGCCTTGTCGGCTCGTGTCGAAGCACGGGTCGGCGACATGTCCGCGCTCGACCTGCCCAGCGAGAGCTTTGACCTCGTGTGGTCGGAAGGCGCGCTGTACAACCTGGGACTGGTGACCGCGCTGCCCATGTGTGCCGGCTTGCTCCGGCCCGGGGGCTACTTGGCCTTCACCGAAGCGGTGTGGCGAACGACGAGCGCGCCGCCCGATGTCCGCGAGGCGTTCGCCGACTACGCGACGATGGGTCGCGTGGAGGACGTTCTGCCGATCATCAAAGAAAGCGGTCTTTCGTTGATCGATCACTTCGACTTGCCGGACGACGTCTGGTGGGACGACTTCTATTCGCCGATGGAGCGGCAGATCGCGAAGCTCCGGGTGAAGTACGCTGGTGACGCCGAGGCTCTGGCGGCGCTCGACGAGATCGCCAAGGAACCCGCGATGCACCGCCGAAGCGGGCACCACTACGGCTACACGTTCTTCGTCGCACGACGAGGCTGACTGCGCGGGTCGACGACTACGGCTGCCAATTGCCGCGGTCGAGTCGGTACACCGCGCAGTCATCGTGGCCGAAGCTGCGGTTCTCGACGAATCGGAACCCGAGTCGCTCGTAGAAACGACGCGCCCGCGCGTTTGATGCCATCGGGTCGATGAGGATGCCGTCGACGGATGGATCGGAGAAGCAGCGGTCGATGGCGAGCCTCATCATCTCGGTGCCGAACCCTTGTCCCAGGTAGGCTTCCTCTCCGATCCAGATGTCGATGGCGCGCAGACCGGTGGGGCAGTCGCCCCAGTAGTGGCTGTCTTCTCGGCCCGGGTCGATTATCTGGATGAAGCCGATGGGCGATTCTTCAACCTCGGCGATGAGCTGCTCACGCCAGTCGGGGCGGCGAACGAGTTCGCGCTCCCAGCCCCAGTCCTCGGTGCCCTTCGAAGCGATGATGTGCGGGGCGGCGTCCCAGCGCCGAAGGAGATCCAGGTCGTGCGGAGTGGCGGGTCGAAGGTGAATCACGGATGCGCCTTTCGGTGTCGCGCCAACTCTATTCGCGGACCCGTCTTCCGATGCCCATCAGGGGCCGCATGTGCTGGTCCTCGATCGGGACGTCGAATCCGATCCCGACCGACACGACTTCCAGCCCGGCGCCCACGAGCGCCTTCGTGATGCCATCCGACGTCAGCCCAAAGGGCTCGGCCGCTGTCGGGTCCAGCTCCCAATCCCACTGCGCGAAGTAGCCGTTCGGCGCGAGACGGTCCGCCAGCATCGCGACGGTGCCCGGGTAGTCGTCGAGAAAGGCGCACACCGAGGAGCACACGATGAGATCGAAAGGGCCGGCGGCGAGCTCGTCGTCGGAGATGGTCTCCGGGGTCCACTTCGCGACACCGAATCGAACGTTGGGTAGGGCCTTGGTGGCGAGAACTTCCACCATCGCCGGGGATGCGTCCACTGCGACCACTTCCCGGACGCGGGGGGAGATGCGCTCGGTCAGCAGACCCGTACCGCACCCGAAGTCGAGTACGTGCGCATCTGACCCGACAGGGACGGAGGCGAGGAGCGATGCCCAGGCCGCGTCAGCATAAGCGACCACGGCCGGGTCCTCGTTCCAGGTCGCCGCCTCTTCCGCCCAGGCATCTGCCAGGTCGCCTGGGGACAGCTGATTTTCTTCGTCTCGATCCATGACCTGGTTTTCCCACCTCAGCGCGTTCAAGCCCAGCCCAACGATCTCGCTCGGGCGACTCTGAGGTTTACGGCGCTGCTAACCTCAGAGCCGTTTTGATTGGCAACCACCACATGGCATCGCCCAGCCATTTCCCGCCCGTGCTCTGAGCATCGCGCCCGACGGCGACAACACCAGCGACATCAACGACGTGAGTGCTGTGAAGCAGCGGGTGGGGAGTTGGCAACGGGCCGAGCTGTGAAGCTCAGAGCCACGGGCTGTTAAACACGGGCCCGAGAGCGCTGCCCGGCTCTGAGCCCCAGACGCGGCTCTCTGCGACGCCAATCAGCATGTCGGCGACGACCTCGTGCTCTGCGCGTCGCGCCGCACGCGCTCACGTCGATCACCGAGATGCCGCAAGACCCCGCAGAATCACGGAAAAACAAAAGGGCCTCGCCGGAAATCCGAAGAGGCCCTCTGTAAACCTTCTGCCCAAGGTTGTTCGCCTTGGGCAAAAATGGCTCCGTGTTGGCAGCGCCGGGGCAAGGCCCGATCGGAGAGCCGAGGTGTGGCTCGGAGGGCGGAAGTGGTGGAGATGGATCGGGTTCTCTGGACGTTCAAATAGGGCGGAGAGGGTTCGAGTCGCGGGGATTCTGGCCACCGATTCTGGCCACGGGCCCTACGTGGCCAGAATCCATACGCTGCAATTCCATACGGTTACAGCGTTCGCGGCCCGAGCTTATTGGCCATCGTCGTCTTCGTGGCCAGAAACGCCGGCCTTGAGACGGAACCTGCGTGCGCGCGTCTCTCCGGTCGCGATGACCTGGTCAGACGCGACCAGGTCGTCGAGCGCGCGACGGAAGGTTCGCTCCGGGATTTCGGGCCCCACCCGCCGCCGGATGTCGGCCTTCGCCGAGTCCGGGAAGCGCTCCAGGTCCTCGAGGATGAGTGCGCGCAGCCGGTGCGGCTGAACCCGCGTGAGCGTCGTGGAGGTGTCGAGACCAGCCTCGCGCAAGAGCGCGGGCGGCACGAAGTAGCGCGTGGCGTTCGTGCGGCCGGACTGCACGACCAGTCCCAGCTCGACCAGTCGCCCCAGCCAAGGGCGCAGCTCGGCGGTTTCGGACACATCGAGGCCGTCCGCCAACTCTGCGGCGGACATGCTCTCGGCCTGGCCGAGCAGGCCCAAGGCGATGCGCTCACGCTGGGAGAGTTGATGTCGCTCATCGGCATCGGCGATCAGCCGCACGACGCCCGGATGCAGGACACGTCGCTCGATCGTCACGTGCGTGGAGTCCGTGCCCTCCTTGACCGTGGGGGCCGCACGACCCGTTGTGAGCAGGCGGTCGTAAAGCAAGTCGAACCCGCTGCCCTCGCGCTCCATGAGCTCGAGGTCGTGAAAGATGCGGGCGAGCCCGTGATTCCGGCGACGGCTCGCGTGCAGGATGTTGTGCGGCGTGACGCCCAAGGGCAGCCGCCCCGGGTTCACCACCTCCAAGCGATCGGGGTGCAGGTTCAAGTAGATGTCGCCCGACTGCGTGTACGGACGGTGGACGAGCGCGTTGACCAGGACCTCGCGGACGACGTCCTCCTCGTACGCGGGGAGCTGCTTGCGGAACATGCCCTCCGGGATCTCGTAGCTCTCGCGGAAGTCCGGGACCCCCTCCCAGATGGCGTCGACCAGCTCGATGGGCGACAGCTCGTGGTCGTCCCAGCTCCACTTCGCGACCTTCACCTCGCGCTCGTCGTACTTGATCGCCTGCACGATGGATGCGGTCCCGAGGCCTGCGCGGTCATGCCGACCGCCCACGAGCAGCACGCCCAGGTTCGTGAGGACATCGCCCTTCGCGAGGTCGTAGTGCGCGAGCAATTCGTCGTCGGTCTTCTCCTTCACCGACGGCTTCACGCGGTCCGATACGCGGAGCCGGGTGCAGAAGCCAGCGACCTTCGCTGCATCGGCGCTCGTCCTTGGCACGCCCGAAGTCATCTCCTCCCACGGCGTGGCGGGACGCTCGTTCGCCAGGCGCATCACGTCATCCCCGACGATGGGCCGGCAGGTGTCGCCAACGCGGAGGAAGTACCGGCCGTCGCTCGTCGAGGCGACGCCCGCCGACCGCGGGATCGTGAGCGAGATGTACTCCCCGCCGTTGTCGTGAAGCTTCAGCTCCGGCACCACCTGCACATTCACAGTCAGCTCACCGACGCGCTTGCGAATGCGGTCGAGCAGCTGGGGATCGATGCTTTGGGTAACGGGCGGGGCGTCATGGTCATCTTCGATACCGATGAGCAGCGTCCCACCCGCGCTGTTTGCGAAGCAGACGCAGTCTCGTGCGAGCTCCCCGAAGTCGGCGGTCGAGCCGGTGACCTTGCGGATCGACTTGCGGTCGAGGTGTTGGGACTCGCGGGTAGAGGTCGTCACGTTGGCCTCCCTATCCCCGGCCGACTCGTCCCGCCTGTTCGACGTACGTCCGCCGTCGACCCGTTGAGTTTGAGGGACCCGGGAGCGGCGTCCTCGACCTCTGGTTCGGTGAAGGCCGTCATGGTTTCTTGCGCTCCTTCTTTTTCGAGGGCTTGGGCGCGTCGGTCTTCTCCGCGAGGCGCCTGGTCTCGGCCAGTACGCGGTCGAAGTCGCTCTCGAACAGTCGGTCCTGCACGATGCGATACTTCTCGAACTCGCTGAGCGCATGCTCCTTCGCCAACTCGGCGGCTCACCTTGCCGGCGTCCCGCAAGATCTCGCGATCCCACAGCTGTAGGAACCCAGCAAGTCGCTTTTCCCAGTCGGCCATGGTCATCGGGATGCGTCGCGTCGCCTGCATCTCCGCCATGTCGAGGTAGGCCGAGACGATACGCTGCATCTGGTCCATCTCGGTCTCCGAGAGGTAGTTCTTGGCGATCACCACGTCGTATCGGTGGATCTTTCCGTGTGGCGCGCCCTCCCAGGTCGTCAGGCCCATGCGGGGTTGTGCCGCGTCGGCGCGGTCTACGAGCACCTCGGCGGCCGTCTGCCCATGAACCGCGTAGTGCAGCTTGTTCTGCACGGCGGCGAAGAAGCGTTGTGTCGCTGCGGCCGTCGCGTCGTAGTCCATCGAGGTCGCGTAGATGTCGGTGATCTTCTGATAGAACTTGCGCTCGGAGAGACGGATCTCCCGAACCTTCTCGAGCTGCCGATCGAAGAACTCCTGGGTGAGCACGCTGCCGCCCGATTTCAGGCGATCGACATCCATCACCCAACCTTGAATGGTGTAGTCTTTCACCACCTGCGTCGCCCACTTGCGGAACTGCACCGCGCGCTCGTTCTCGATCTTGAAGCCCACGGCGACGATGGCTTGAAGGCTGTAGTGCTTGACGTTGTAGGTCTTTCCGTCGGCGGCAGTTGTTAAGTAGTGCTTAATAACTTGTTCGGGGGCGAGCTCTTGGTCGTTGAAGATGCGCTTGAGGTGCTGGTTGATCGCAGGGACGCTCACATCGTAGAGGGTCGCCATCATCTTCTGCGACAACCAGATGTTCTCGTCCTCGTACCGCATCTCGACGCTCTGCTCCTGCGAGCCCGTCGCTGCCACGAAGGTCAGGTACTCGGCCGCCGAGGAGCGGACGATGGACGTGGTGGGCTGCTTCTTGCGGGTCATCGGTAGGCCTCCGCGTTCGCCTTGCAGTGGTCCCGCACCTCGTTGACCCAGGACTCGTACCAGTACCATGCCTTGGCGACTTGGACGCCGAAACCCTTGCTCGGCTCCTTGGCTTGGCGCGCCTTCCACAGCTCTGTGTGTTGGTGCATCCCGAAGCGCGGGAAGCCCTCGGTCTTCATCACCTCGACGATCTGCTTGGGCAGCCACTTGGGGCGCTCGGTCTCCTTCACCACGGCGTAGGCCGCATTGACGTTCTTCGCGAGGTCCGAGTCTGCCTTCACGAAGGTGATGACCTGGTCAGCCTGGTTGGGGTGGTTGACCGTCTTCGACACGAAGATGACGCGATAGGCGAACTGGGCGCTTCCGAAATCGTCCTTATCTAGCTGCCCGTCAAAGCCACGGATGAAGCTCTTGACGTTCCCCGGCAGGCCCGGGTGCTTTTCGAGGGTGTCGACCTGTTCCTGGGCGAGTGACGAGAACTGGAGGCTGAGAGCAAGGTGTTTGGCGATACCGTAGCTCTCGCCGAACAGGCGCACGATGGCGTCGTGAAAGTTGATGCAACAGGCCTGAAATCGCGCGCTCAGAAGGTCATCGATGCGCGTGGTCATCTGGTGCTCGACCTCGTGGCGGAGGCCGATCAGAAACTTGAGGTTCTGCACCACCGGGCGGTCTAGCGGACAGCGCTTCTCGTTCAGGCACCGCTCGAGCTCCCAGTACTTGAAGGCGCCGTGCTTCGTGCGGTCGAAGCTGCGACGCTTGGAGCCGTCTTGGAAGTATCGGTACTCGATCTTCTTCTCGCGGTAGTAGGCGTGGAGAAGATACGTCCACGCGATGATCATCAAGACCACGTAGGTCTCGGACTTGAACGTGATGTTGGGGTTGTTGAAGATCTGAACGGCTGCGAGCGCTGACTCGCGAGACTTCTTGAGCAGCTCCTCCTTCACTGAGAAGAGTCGACGAACTCGCTTCTTCTTGGTCATGGGCGCGCCCCCTTCAAGCGGGCGTGTGCCTTCTCATTTGTGCACGTAGCCCATGTGCTCTGGGTCATCTGCGGCCTCCCGTGCGCCCAACGAACGTCTGAGGCGCGCCAGCCTCGTCGAACGCTGGGGCAGGGCCGGTGTATTGGTCCCACAGCCGCGCTCGCGAGGGCTCATCGAGAATGGACAGGTGGTCCTCGTGCCCGGGATCGCCCAGTTCGATACCATCACCGAACTTCACGCCACCGATGTCGGTCAGAAGATATCGGTTATGAAGCCGAGGCCCTCCGGTCCTGTGTTTCCAGCAGCGAAGCGTGACGGCAGTGCCAGGGGGAAGCAGGCGTGGCAGTGCCCGCTGGGCGTCGCGCATGCAGGGGTCGTAACCACGCGGCTCGTCTGAGAAATGGACTTCGACGTCTTTGCCCTGTCCTTCAATTGCCCTACAGAACGCAACAAGAGGCTGAGCCTTGTCGTTCTGATCTGCCCGGAAGTAGGGATCGACCAGTACAACTCGCGTGGAGGCGCGCAGCAGGAGATCAACCATCGCCACGAATGCTGCGGCCGCACGCGGCACCAGATGCCCCGTCTCCACCCGCCAGAGCTCGCATTGCTCGTCTACTTCGTCGGGATGAACGACCCCGCCGCCGGTGCCGCCCTCGGCCAGGATTGCCCGAAACGGCACACGTCGGTGCTCGACCATTGCGTTGTCGATCCACGGGACCGTCCCGTCGTACTCGGCGCTGGAACGCCGCGAAAACACGCGACCGTCCAATGCGGCCAGACGCTCCTCGATTCGCTTCTTCTCGATGTCAGCACAGGCCAGCCCCTCGTAGACCATGCGCTTCCAACGGCGCGGGTACTGCGCCAGGAACCGTCCCTTCCATGGGCCGAAGGCGCCCAGGAAGTACCTGGCCCTCTCCCACGTCGAGATCACCGACGGCTCCATGGCGTACTCGTAGAACATCAGAACAGCTCCCGAGCTCGCTCTTCGAAGAAGCCCTTCGGCCAGCGGTCTTTGAACTCGCCGAGCTCGTCGACGCGGAGCCGGCGGATGTTTACACCGTCCGGCGTGTTCTCGACGTAGATGACGCTGAGCTTGTCGGGTGAGAACTTCGGGGCGTCGTCGCCCAGCTCGCCCTCGGTGGTCTCGCGGATGCGGCGCAGTAGACGAAGGATGAGGTGCTCGCTGTGGGTCTCGATCAGGAAGGTTCGGCGAGCGCCGTCTCGGGTGGCTGCGTCGATCAGCAGGTCGCCGAGTCCGACCTGCATCGCAGGGTGCACGTGGATCTCGGGCTGTTCGACGAGCGCGAGGCCAGCCTCGCGCCGGAGGGCGGCCACCACCACGGGGATGACCTGGGACACGCCGGCGCCGACTTCCGAAGGGAGCACCAGGGAGCCCGATCCCGTATCGAGGAGCAGGCGCCGGGCTGTCTTGTCGACGTGCCCATCGGTGAGCTCTTCGGCTGAGGCTCCGCTGTCGTAGAGCTGCTGCACGACGATCTGGCAGCCGGCGCCCAGGCGGGTCAGCCACTTGTTGGTGTCCTCGACGAGGGTGGAGCGGTCCGCGAGCAGGAGGTCCCACGCGGCAAGACCGTCGGCCCAGCTCGTGATGCGACCCACCCGCTCGTAGAGAAAGCCCCGGGGCGGCAGGACGCGCAGCGGGCCGATGTAGAGCGCATAGCGCAAAGCCTCAGCGAGCTGGGACACCGTGCCCAGGACGACCATCTCCAGGAAGGTCCTCACCTGCGCCACGGTGGTGGCGACATCCGCGTCCTCGTCGCCGAAGGGAATGACGCGCAGGGGCTCGCCGAGCGGAGGCAGAGCCGACATGCGCGAACGTGAGACCGCGAAGACAGGCAGCGACCGGCCATCGCCAAAGCCCGAGCCGTCCCCCAATCCAGCGCCTGCGCCGTATCCTCCACCGTAGCCGTCGCCCTCGGCCTCCGCCGCGTGATGCAGGGCTTCTTCGGGGACCGCGATTTGCTCCCACGCCTCGGTCAGGTCCGCTGGAGCGTGTTGGGCAGTGAGCGGATGCTTGGAGCCGTCGGCCTCGGTGACCATCGCTCCCTCCAGCTCGCGGGTCTCGGTGGCGAGCAAGGGATGGCCCAGGTTCACGCGGACGTTGAGGGGCTCGCCCTCTCGCAGCGACGCGCCGAGCTCAAGCCAGACCAGGGGTTCAGAATCCCCCGCGACGCCGATGACGGCCCGCTCCAGCACGGCGCCGGTGAAGGCGGCGGTCGTTCGGTGGCGAATGGTCAGCTCCAGCCACGCGGCCTCGATGTCGTCATCGAGGTCTGGGAAGGGGAAGTCGGCAAGCTCGCGGCCGAGCCGGTCGAGTCCGCCGGCTGTGGCGAACTCAGCGCGCAGCACGATGGGGCGCGTCATCTCGTGGCGGTGCACGAGGCGCGCAAAGCCTCCGAGCTCGAGCACGGTACCGCCCAGCTCGGTGCGGTCTACGTCGGCGATGCCGCGCTCCAGCACTTCGTGCAGGTAGAGCAAGGCCTGCAACACGGTGCTCTTTCCGGCGCTGTTGGCCCCGAAGAGCAGCGTCAGCGCGCCGAAGTCGATGCGTTGTCGCGCCGCAATGCCCTTGAAGTTTGCGAGTTGGAGGGAGATCAACATGGATCCCCCGCGCGCATGAGCTGTCCGGAGAAGGCGCGTTGCACCGTCGCGGCGAACAGAAGCTCGGCGTCGTGAAATGCACTCTCCTGGCGCTGGCCAATCCGTAACACGCGGTCAAACGTCTCGCCGAACCTCCGCTGGGCTCGCAGAGGCGGCACGGGCACCCGCACTTCCGCGAGCTTTCCTTTGCTGACCATGCCCTTCATGCTGTTCGTGGAAGCGGCTTGGACGAGGTGCTTTCCGACAAGGAGCAGGACGTAAAGGAACCGATGGTCGACGCCATCGTGAGGCGTTACGGCATTGATCTGCTGGTTGAACGCCACCTCGCGATCCGCAAGGGCGACGTTGCCGATGCAGTCAGGACTACCTGCGATGCAGGTCATCAGGGTGCTTCTCGCAGGCGCGGTGCGCCCGACCGTCCGCCCCTGAGCCGAGAGCCCTTCCGTCGCTCTGGTAAGGTAGTGGCTTGGCGTGTTGATGTTGTCCGACTTGATCCACTCGATGTTGTCACCGAAATACTCATCCACCGCGCGGGACGGCGTGTTCCCTGTGGTGATTCGCCCTAGCTTGGCGAGCGGCTCTACTTGCCAACCCTTCGGAT
This sequence comes from Myxococcales bacterium, assembly GCA_029880325.1. Classification (GTDB taxonomy): domain Bacteria; phylum Myxococcota_A; class Polyangia; order Polyangiales; family JAFGIB01; genus JAOUOP01. The sequence goes on from JAOUOP010000017.1 coordinate 52,298, forward strand.
TTGTCAACGGGTCGCCGAACATCTCCAGGAACGCCGAGCGGAGCAGGTCTTCGGTGAGGGTGATGGCTTCCTTGCGCTTGCGGCGAATGGCATCGGCCTTGTCGAGGATGTCGGCGATGCGTCGCTGCTCGGGGAGCGGCGGGACTGGGATGAGCATCGTCCTCAGCTTGGCGCCACTGATCTTGGGCATGCTCCCTGCTGCGCCCGCGGCCATGACCCGAAAGAAACGACGTCCCGCGGCGGAGTTCATGTATCTCCAAACCCAGCGTGTCGTTGCTTCGTCGCCGAAGCGCAATCGCATCATCAGGTCCGGGTAGATGTAGGTATTGGGCGGGCCATCGAAGATCGCGGCTGTTCCGACAAGCTCAGCCGTGTTGGAGCGCTGCACGAGTAGGTCGCCTGGCCTCAACCAGACGGAGGCGTCCGGAGCAATCTCCTCTCGAAGGCGCTTGATGGTTTCTTCGTTCAGGATCAGACGCTGTTGTGTCGTCGCACTGAGCTTCAGCGAAAGGCTGCCCTGGCCGTTCGGGTCTGACTGAGGTGAATAGCCGTTTGTCGGACCTTCGATTGCCAGTTCTCCGAGTGGGACAGCCTGCCATCCCTGTGGAATGCGGAGATTCACAGCATCCCCTCCAGCTGGCTCAAGTCCTTCGCGATCTCGGCCTCGATCTTCCTGAGCTTCGCGATGATCTTCTTCGGCGGGTCGTACGTGACCTCCTCGTGCTTGGCCTCCTTGTACCGGTTGATGGAGAGGTCGAATTCCTTCGCCTCGATCTCCTTCACCGGCACCATGAAATGCTTTGCTGTCCGGTCCGTATCCTTCTTCGCGCTCCGCTTGCGCCAGCGCGCGAGGGCATCGGGCAAGTCGTTGTCCTTAATGGCGTCGCGCTTGTCGTCGAGGGAGTAGCCGTCCGCTTCCAAGTCGTAGAAGAAGACGTGATCGGTCTTGCCGCCCCGCGTGAACAGGAGGATGGCCGTGGAGACCCCGGCGTAGGGCTTGAACACGCCCGACGGCAGCGAGATGACCGCTTCGAGCTGGTTGTCCTTGACCAGCATCTTCCGGAGGGCCTTGTGGGCCTTCGACGAACCGAAGAGCACGCCGTCCGGCACGATGGTGGCGCTGCGGCCGCCGTTCTTCAGCATGCGCAAGATGAGGGCAACGAACAGCAGCTCGGTCTTCTTGGTCTTCACCGACTGCGTCAGCGTCGGGTGCACGTCGCCTGCGTCGAGGCTGCCCTTGAACGGCGGATTGGCGAGGACCACGTCGAAGCTGCCCATCGCCTGGGTCGGAAACTTTTCCGGGAACGAGTTGGAGAGCGTGTCCTGGTAGTGGATGTCGGGGTTGTCGACCCCATGGAGCATCAGGTTCATCGAGGCAATGCGCAGCATCGTCGAGTCGAAGTCGAATCCGTGGAACATCCCGTTCTGGATGTGCTTGCGGTAGGGCTCGAGTTGATCGCCGGTGTAGATGGTCTCGCCGTTCTCACTCTTGAGCTTGCCCTTCGCAGACGTGTGCGTTTCGAGCAGGTACTGCATCGCGCCCACGAGGAAGCCGGCGGTGCCGCAGGCCGGATCGCCGATGGTCTCGGTGGGCTTGGGCTCCAGCATCTCCACCATGAAGCGGATGATGTGGCGGGGCGTGCGGAACTGGCCGTTGATGCCGGCCGTGGTCAGCTTGCTCAGCAGGTACTCGTAGAGGTCGCCCTTGGCGTCGCCCTCGGTGATCGGCAGCTTGTCGATCATGTTCACCGCGGAGACCAGCAGGCTCGGCTTCTGCACCATGAGCTGGGCGTCGGCCATGTACTCGGCGAAGGTCGTGCCGCCGTTCAGCTTGCGAAAGTGCGGGAACACCTCGTCCCGCACGACCTGCAGCATCCCCTTCGTTCCCTTCTTGAGGTCGGCATCGGTGACGGTCGCGGGTAGCTGCTTGAAGTTTTTCCAGCGGCGCCGATCGTTGGGCCCGTCGAAGCGGCCCTGGAAGGTCTTCTTGGTGCGCTCGGCCCGGCGCTCGCCGGTTGTCTCCATCACGTCGAGCAGCCGCGCGAACATCAGGAACGAGATCTGCTCGATGACCGTCAACGGGTTGGTGATGCCGCCGGTCCAGAACTCGGTCCACAGCTTGTCGATGTCGCTCTTCTGTTGGGTAGTGAGGGTGCTCATGAATTCTGACTCGCAGCAGGGCGCTCGCTGGGCGTCGCCCTCTTAGGTTCGAATGCGCTGAGAATGGCCAGCAGCTCGTCGACCGTCCCGGCCTCCGGGAAGATGCCGTCGACACTCTCGGCATGAAGGGTGGTGAACGGCGGCTCGTAAAGGCGCTCGATCTCGATGCCGCCGTTCTGGGCAATGTGATTCTGGAGCAGCTGCAGGAAGCGGAGCTGCTGGGACGAGAGCCGCGGATGCTTGTGCACGAAGGCGGTGAAGGCTTCCTCCACGGCTGCTGGGTCGAGGCCCACGAGGCCGCGGAACACGGTCAAGAGCGTCCGCCGGGTCGCCGGGTCGTGGCCGGTGAGGTGCTTGATGTTGGCCTTGTCGTCGACCTCGAGCACCAGCCGCGCCAGCTCTTCGAGCTCTTCATCGCGCACGGCCTTGCCGGCGCGGATGCGCTGCAGGGTTTCGTTCGAGGCGAAGTGGTCCCGCAACACGGACTCCACGCGACGCCGGTACTCGACCAGGTCGAGCCCTTCGAGGCGTGGGATGTAGGTTTCGCCCGAGAAGTTGGCGTCGGTGACGTCGAAAACTTGCGGGGCGACTCGGGTCTTAGGCGGGTGCTGCTGGTACTTCATGATCCCGCGCAGCTCGCGGCGAATGTCCTCGAGGTGATGGACCTGGACCGAAGCCCAGAAGTCCTTGCTGCGCACCTGCTTGATCGAATCCGCCTTCGCCTTCACCGGGTTCTGGTTCTTCGCGAGGAGCTCGACAGCCTCCTCCACACGAGCCCGGAGGTCCTGGACCTTGGGGGCGTTCGCTCCACCCTTGAGCAGCTCTACTTGCAGGCGGGTGATCAGCAGGTCGAAGCGGTAGGCATCCTCGTCACCGCGGATGCTTCGCAGGTGCTGCAGGGGCGCGACGATGGAGAGCAAGTCCGCCTGCGTCGCTGCAGCGAAGTGGTGGATGCGGTCGCCGTCCGAGAGCATTTCGAGCTCGCGCCAGCGGTCGCGGACGTCGATGCTGTTGGTGTCCTTGACCGCCCGAACGTCGCCCAGGAGGAGAGAGGCCGCCAGCTCGAACTCCGGCTGCTCCATCTTGTCGAGGGCGGTTTGGGCGAACTCGACGCGGGACTCGAAGAGGTGCTGGAGCAGCGACTTCTGTACCGAGGGCTGCTGCTCCTTGTACTTCTCGTCGAAGAACCAGAAGTTGGACCAGTGGTCGAAGATGAGGAACTCGGTCTTGTGCTTGCCGGTGCCGAAGAGGTCCTCGCACAAGCGCGTGCCGCGGCCGATCATTTGCCAGAACTTCACGTACGACTTGACCGGCTTGGCGAAGACCAGGTTGACGACTTCGGGCACGTCGATGCCGGTGTCGAGCATGTCCACCGAGATGGCGATGCTTAGCTCGTTGTCCGGGTTCTTGAAGTCGTCGATGAGCTGCTCGGCTTTGGGCTCCTGGTTGTCGATGACGCGACAGAAGGTCGATCCATACTGCGGGTACATCTCCGCGAAGACGTCGGCCATGTGAACCGCGTGCAGGTGGTTGCGCGCAAAAACGATGGTCTTGCCCACGTGGCTTCCCGTCGATTCGCGGATCCCTTCCTCCATCAGGCTGCGCCAGATGAATCGGGTGGTGTCGCGGTTGAAGACGTATTTGTCGAGCTGATCTGCGTTGTAGTCGACCTGCTCCGCGGCGGGGTCCTGATCTTCGAGCTCCTCGCGTTGCTCCTGGCTCATCTGCGTGTAGCGGATGCCCTGCTCCCGGAACTGGCTGCTGAAGGCGCGGACGCGGAACGGCACGAGGAAGGCCGGCGTCGAGTTGATCGCGTCCTCGAAGCTGAAGTGCGAGGTCGGGTCTCGGTCTTCGCAGTTGAAGAGCTCGTAGGTGTTCCGCTCGATGAACCGCACGGGGGTGGCAGTGAGACCGACCTCGAGGGCATCGAAGTACTGGAAGAGCGCCCGGAACTTCTTGTAGATACTGCGGTGGGACTCGTCGGCGATGATCAGATCGAAGAAGCCAACGTCGAAGTCCTCGTAGCACTTCATCATGGCCGGGTAGGTCGCGAGGTAGATGCGCTTGTCTCGGTCGTTGGCCGTCGTGCGATCAACGATGACCCGCGGCTCGCCCGGCATGAACTCCTTGAAGACGCGGTCGGCCTGTTTGCGAAGCTCGCGACGGTCGCAGAGAAAGAGGATGCGTTTGACCCAGCCCGCACGCATCAGCACATCGCAGAGCGAGATGGCGACGCGCGTCTTGCCGGTGCCCGTCGCCTGGACGAGCAGCGCCTTGCGGAAGTTGTCGGTGAAGCGCTCCGAGACGCGCTTGACGGCCTCGAGCTGGTACATGCGCCCGGCGATAGCGAGGTTCGCATCGACATGGGCCAGGGCCTTCTTGTTGACCCGTTGGTGCGTCAGGTACTCGAGGCTGTCCTTGGAGTAGAAGCCGTAGACCTTGCGGTACGGGTAGCCCTGGGCATCGTCCCAGAGAAAGATGTCCACGCCATTGGTGAAGAAGATGACCGGACGCACGCCGGTTTCCTTCTCCAAGCAGGTCGCGTACATGCGTGCCTGCTCGGCTCCGACGCGCGCGTCCTTGGCGGTCTTCTTGGCCTCGATCACGGCGAGCGGCTTGCCGTCGTCGCCGTAGAGAACGTAGTCCGCGAAGCCCTCGCCGGACTCCGTCGGCATCGTGGTGAGCTTGACCTCCTGGCGGACCTCGCTGGTGTCTTTGCCGGTCGGCCCCACGTCCCATCCGGCGGCGAGGAGCGCCTGATCGATGAGGCGGTGCCGAGTGGTCTCCTCGTTGAACTCGAGGACGGACGCGACCTTCTGGCCCTCCTCCTTGAGCTGGGTCAGCTCTGTCGCGTGCTCGGTGGCGGCGCGTTCGGCGGCGAGTCGCTTGGCCTTCTCTTCTTCGAGCGTGGCGAGGACGGACTCGTACTTCGCCTCAGCGAGACGCAGCTTTTCGAGGGCAGCCTTGGCCTTGCCGTTGCCATCGCCCTCGCGAGCCGGTTGGGTGTACTGGGGGGCGTCCTGCCTGTTGCCGCCGTCGACCTGCACATGAAACCAGCGCGCGATGTCGAAGAGCTGCCCGAGGCAGTCGAGCGAAAGGTCGCTGGTGATCGGACGGCGCGGGTGCGCGGCGTGGTTGCCCGCTTTGCGAACGGTGTGGAGCTTGTTCTGGACGACTTCAGGCACGGACTGCCGGAAGGGCTCCGCGGTGAGTAGGTCGTTCAGGTTGTCGGAGTACGGCGGCAGTAGCCGGTAGCGCTCGTAAATGGCGGCGACCACCTGCTCGACGAAGCTGCGCTGCTTGATGAGGGAGCTCGCCGGGTCCGAGTAGGCGTACCGCTCCGCGAAGCCGGCGAGATCGGCGAAGGGGGCGCGCTTCGGGCGCAGGAACTCGAAGTTCTGCGACTTCATGCGCTCTGTCTCCTTGCCGACCATGCCGGCTCCTTTTTCAATGACCGTGCCATCAGCTTTGGACCTCGTACTTTGCCAGCCAGTTCGTGAAGGTCTGGTAGCTGGACAGGCCCACCAGATCGGCGGCCTTCGTCTTGTTTCCCTGCGCTTCGTCGAGCGCTCGACTCAGGTAGCTCTGCGCAACTTCCTTGAGCAATTCCGACAAGTTGAACCCGCCCCCCAGAGGGCGTCCGAGCACCTCGGACTTGGCGGTCGACGACGCGGGCAGCAGCGCTTCGCGACTGTCTTCCGCCGTGATCGTCGCCCCCTCAGACCAGATCGCGGCGCGCCGGAGTGTGTTCAGAAGCTCGCGGACGTTGCCCGGCCAGGGGTGTGCGAGAAGAAGGTTTCTTGCGCCAGCAGAAAGTTTCTTATCCTTGAAGCCAGGCTCGTCGACGGCCTCTTTGTTGACCTGCTCGAGCAGGTGGTCGACGAGCATGCCGAGATCGCCGGTGCGGTCGCGGAGTGGCGGTATCTTGAGGACGGCGACTGCGAGCCGGTAGAAGAGGTCCTCGCGGAAGCGGCCTTCGGCGATCTCCTCGGAGAGCGTCCGATTCGTGGCGGCGATGATGCGGACGTCCACCTTGGCCGGCTTCGTGGAGCCGAGGCGGACGACCTCGCCCTCCTGGAGGACTCGCAGCAGCTTCACCTGTGCGGGACCCGGGAGCTCTCCGAGCTCGTCGAGGAAGAGCGTGCCGCCGTCGGCGGCCTCGAAATAGCCCTTCCGCGCCTGGTTCGCGCCGGTGAACGCTCCCTTCTCGTGACCGAAGAGCTCTGACTCCACCAGGTTGTCGGGGATGGCGCCGCAGTTGACGGGCACGAAGGCCCGTTCGCGACGCGTGCTGGCGCGATGAATGGCACGAGCGAGCATCTCTTTGCCGGTGCCCGACTCGCCTTCGATGAGGACGGGAACGTTTCGGACGGCTACGCGGCGGGCCCGCTGGATCAGGCGGGCCATCACGCGGCTGCGATGGATGATGTCGGCAAACTCGGGGGCATCCGGTGGCTCGGCGGCGCTTCGCTGTCGGAGCCGTTCGTCCTGCTCGCGAAGCAGGTCTGGGATGAAGTCCGCCGAGATGTCGAAGGGCACCGACGCTGTGCGCAGGCCGTGCTCCCGTGACGACTCGACCAACTCAGCGGGGAAGCGGGTCTTGCCGAGCAAGATCCAGACGGCCGCCATCGCAGGGGTTCCGGGGCTGAGGTGGAACGTGAGTTGGACGTTCCCCGACCGGTCGCCGACGTACTGCTGAACGCCGCGCACCGCCGCCTCGTAGATCTCGCCGAACTCCGTCGGGCCGCTGAGGGGTTCGTAGACGACGGCCACCGGCGCCTTGGTCCGCGATTTCAGCCATTCGAGATAGGGCTCGACCTGCTCGCGGTCGTAGTCCGAAAGCAACCGGACGTCGTCGAATTCCCTCACATCGAGGGCTTGAGCGATCGGCCCCACGCCCACGGCGTCGCTCTCCGTAGGCGCTCGAAGGTCGGTCCTGCCGACCCAGGCGAAGAGAACCCGGCGCATGGCCCGGATCTTTGCAAGAAAGTTTACGCTAGCACAACGCTTCTTGTGCCTCGGAGACGGGCACATCTGAAAACCATTGGATTTCAGCCTCTCACGTCCAGGGCGCGCGCTGGCACGACTTGTGAAAAGTGACCGGGACATGACCAGCACCGCCCACGAAGCCCAGCTCACCGTCAACGTCCTCGCCAGCGAGGACCTCGTCGCCGCCGAGATCCGAGACGCCCGCCCCGACGCGGTGCACATTTTCGGCGAGCTATCGGAGCGTCAGCGGGACCAGCTCGCCCACGACGCGTGGTCCATCGGACTCCGGGCGCTGGCCAACGCCCACTCCCAGGCCCAGGAGGCGCGCCTCCAGGACGTGGGCTCGGCGCTGCTGGACGACATCGATCGTCAGCTCAAGGCCCACGTCGAGGCTCAGCAGCAAACCATCGCGACCGTGCTCGGGCGCTTCTTCGACCCGAAGGATGGGCAGGTCACCCAGCGGCTGGCGGCCTTCGTGGACGACCAAGGTGTGCTCGCCCGTCTGCTCGAGCACTACCTCGGTCCGCAGAACAGCGTCCTGGCCCAGGCCCTCGCGCGGCAGGTCGGCGAGACCAGCCCTCTGTTCAAGAAACTCAGTCCCACCGACAGCGAGGGGCTGGTGAGGACCCTCGAGGAGCAGCTTCGGAAGGTCATGGGCGACGGACACGCCGAGCTCGTGCGTGCACTCGATCCCGTCTCCGAGGACGGTGCCGTGGCCCGCTTCCTCAAGAGCCTTCGCGAGGAACTGAAGGGTGCAGACGAGGACCGGGCCAAGCAGCTGTCGGCGGCACTGGCTGCCCTCGACGGCAACGACGAGAACTCGCTGATCAACCGCCTCGTCCGGGAGACGCATCGTGCTCGCCAGGCGGTGCTCGCGGCGGTGAACCCCGACGCGCCGGACTCTCCGATGGCGATCATGAAGACAGCCCTCACGGGGCTGCTGGCCGAGCATGCCAAGTCACAGGCTGAGTTGCTCCGTGGCCAGCAGGAGCGCCAGGAGAAGTTCGAGAAGGAGGTCCGCGACGCACTCACCCGCATGGAGACGCGGCGCATCCAGGACCAGAAGACCCCGCGCGGAGGCCTCGACTTCGAGCAAGCGGTCGCCGAGTTCGTCACCGGCGCCGTCCGTGGAGCCCCGTGCGTGATCGACCTGACCGGCAACACCTCCGGCAACGTGAGCCGATGCAAGAAGGGCGACGTCGTCGTTCGGTTCACGGACGAGAGCGCGTTCGTCGGATCTGGCGTGGTGTTCGAGGCTAAGCGGGACGCTTCGTACACGACCCAGAGGGCCCTCGACGAGCTCGATGCGGCGCGGAAGAACCGCGCTGCGGCTGTCGGCGTGTTCGTCATGGCAAGGTCGCACGCCCCCGAGTCGTTCCCGAGGTTTGCGCGCTACGGGCACAACGTGCTGATCACGTGGGACGACCAGGACAACAGCAGTGACGCCTACCTGCATGCGGCCGTGCTGCTCGGCCTCGGGCTCGTCACCCGCAAGAAGACGCAGGGTGAGGAAGGCGACATCAACGCCCTTCACGACATCGAGAGCCGCATCGAAGGCGAGCTGTCGCGGCTCGACAAGATGGAAAAGTACAACGACTCCGTGCGCCGCAACTCAGACAACATCGGCGAGGAGATCCGAAAGGCCAACAAGGCGCTGGACCTCTTGCTGCGGAAGGCGAAGAGCACCCTCACGGCGCTCAACGTGGAGCTGGTCGAGGAAGACATCGAGCGCGGCTCTCCGATTGATGCGGGCAACGGTTCGTATGACGACGCCGTGGCCGTGCTGTCGCGGGTGAACGGCTCAGCCGCGGTCGCGGAGTGACAGTCCTTCGGTCGTCGCCGCTGCATTCTCGAACCCCGCCCGCAACGCGTCCCACCGCAGCCGCTGCTCGCGCCAATCGAGGGTGCTGAGCAGGGCATCGCGGAGGGCGTGCTCGGTGATGGGCTGGCGGCCGGGCGGGACTTCGAGGAAGAGGATCTCCTCCTGGATGTCGGTGGCGATGAGCAGGAGGTTCATGAGCTGGGTGATGCGGGCGCGGGTGAAGCCGAGGCCCCGGGCGAGATCGGCGTAGTCGGCGAACTCGCCGGCATCGACCCGGCGCTGCAGGGCGTGGGCGAGCGCGAGCTGTCGGGCGACACGGGCCGGGTAGCGGCGCTTTGCGGCGGCGGCCTTGTGCCAGGAGCGACCGCGGGTGCGGGTGGTCGGAGTGAAGGGAACGACGAGCTCGGTCATGGGACGGCGACCTCCGTGGCGGTGGGCTCGTCTGGGACTGGTGGCTCGGCGGCAGGGAGGTCCTGGCCGCGGTCGCGGGTCTTGATGCGGAGCACGCCGTCCTGCGGATCGACCCCGACCTCGGCGATCAGGGCGTGCAGTAGCTCGCGGCGCTCCTCGACCACGAGCACCTCCCAGAGAGCGTCGAAGTCGTCGAGTAGGAGGGCGACCTGCTGGCTGTCGTGCTGGGCGTCGGCGACGAGACGCAGGTGGCGGTCGGTATCGCCGAGGGCGTGCTGGACCAGCGCGAGGTCGGCCTCGATCTCGCCGAGGCGCTGGGCGAGGAGCTTGCCGCCGGCGTCGGTCTCCGAGAAGGCACCGAGGAGGCGTTTGGCTTCGGCGTTCAGCTCGGCCATGCGTTCCTGTAGTCGATCGCGTTGGGCGCGCAGCTCGTCGCCGGAGGCCTCGCCGCGGGCCAGCTCGACCAGCACCTGGCGCTTGAGGTCGCCTTGGCGGGCCAGCTCCTTGATCTGGGCGATGACAGCGCTCTCGATCTCGTCGGCGACGAGCAGCCCGGTGGGGCAGTGGCCGCCCTGGTGCAGCTCCTTGCGGCAGCGGTAGTAGCGGTAGCGCTTGCCGCCGCGGCCGGCGGCCACCGAGGTGGACATGGCCGCATCGCAGGGCAGGCAGCGCAGGATGCCGGTGAGCAGGTACTCGGGGCGACCCTTGCGCTTGCCGCGACCGGTGGAGCGCGAGGCGAGCAGCGCGTTGACCCGCTCGTACTGCAAGAGCGGCACGATGGCGTCGTGCTCGCCGGCGAAGAGCTGCTCGCCCACGCGCACCTTGCCGGCGTAGATGGGGTTTCGCAGCAGGCGATGGACCACGTCCTTGTCGAAGGGGCGGCCGCCCTTGGTGGTGCCGGCTTTGCGCGTGCGCTTCTTCTGGCAGTAGCCCCGCAAGTTGAGGCGCTTGGCGGTGGCGCCGATGGACAGGGTCTTCTCGTAGAGCTCGAAGGCGGCGCGCACCACCTCGGCCTCGTCGGGCACGATCTCGAGGCCGCGAACATCGGCGCTTACCTGGTAGCCGAGCACCACGGGACCACCAGTCCACTTCCCTCGCCTGCGGGCCGCCGCGATCTTGTCGCGGGTGCGCTCGCTGATCAGCTCCCTCTCGAATTGGGCAAAGGAGAGCAGCACGTTGAGGATGAGCCGGCCCATGGAGGTCGAGGTGTCGAAGTGCTGGGTGATGGAGACGAAGCCTACCTGCTGGCGGTCGAAGCGCTCCATCAGCCGGGCGAAGTCGAGCAGCGAGCGGCTGAGGCGATCGACCTTATAGACGACCACCACGTCCACCTCGCCGCGCTCGATGTCGTCGAGCAGGCGGGTGAGCGCGGGGCGCTCCATGTTGCCGCCGGTGAAGCCACCGTCGTCGTAGCGCTTAGGCGACACCGCCCAACCCTCGGCGGCCTGGCTGCGCACGTAGTGCTCGGCGGCTTCGCGCTGGGCATCGAGGGTGTCGAAGTCGGAGTCGAGGCCCTCGCTGGTGGACTTGCGTGTGTAGATGGCGCAGCGGACCGGGCCCTTGGACTTGCCGTTGCCGCCGGTCACTTCTTGGCCTTCTTCTTGGTCAGCCCGAAGAACAGGTAGCCGTTCCAGCGGGTGCCGGTGATGGCGCGGGCGACCTGACTCAGGCTCTTGTAGCGCTTGCCGTCGTGCTCGAAGCCCTCGTCGAGAACGGTGATCTGGTGCTCGGTGCCGTTGTGGATGCGCGTGAGCGTGCTGCCCACCGGCGGCAGACGCTGGTCGCGCTGGTGCGGCGGGGGCAACGACTCGGACGCGCCCTTGGGCGGCCGGCGGCGCGTGGGGGCCTTCTCGGCGAGCTTCTTCGCGCGGTCGCGGGCGGCCCTGGAGAGCGAGCCGTACTTCTTCTCCTGCACGCGGAAGGCGATGCGCTTGAAGAGGTAGTCCTTGTTGCGGCTGGTGGTCTCCTCGCCGAAGAGCTCGAGGTAGCGCTCGCGCAGGGCCGACACGGGCAGCCGCCGCAGGGAGGCGATCTCGTGCATCAGCTCGTCGTGGCCGGCGGTCATGGCTGGGGTGTCTCCTTTCTCGGGCAACACGCGCCCGCTGGGTCGTCGGACATGAGCCCTCGACGTGGGCCCACAGGCAAGGTGAGTTCTGGGTCTTCCCGCGAGGTGGAGAGCTTGTGCGCGGTGGCGCCGAACTGACCTTGACTGTGCGGCGAGAACGAGCCCTCCGCGCGGGCCGCGATCACGCGCCGGGCGGCCATGGCCAGGATCTGCGCGGCAGCCCGGAGGTGAATGTTCGGCTCGTGGGGCCCGGTGTCTTGGTGCATCGCTTCGTCTCCCCGTGCGCCGCGGCGTTCAACCCGCGGTCGCCTACTTGTCTGCAGGGGCAAAGCCGCGCGGGCGCGATTCGGGGACAGGGGTGGAGCGCGGCGTCAGCGGCTCTGGAGCGAGCGACACACGGTAGTGGCGCGCGCCGTCCCCGTTTTCGACGTGCTGGGCTTTGCCCCTTTGAAGCCAAGGAGTGCGTGCACGCGTGGACGGCGAGCTGCGAAGACTGATCGACGAGGTGAAGTCGCGAACCGACCTCGTCGCCCTCATCGGCAGAGACATCGAGCTCGCCGAGGTGGGCTCGGTCTACAAGGGCCGCTCGCCCGTGCATCGCGACAGCGACCCGTCGTTCGTCGTTTGGAAAGACTCTGGGCGCTGGTGCGACTTCTCCGGCGGCGGCCGGGTCACGGGCGACTGCCTCGACTACGTGATGTGGCGCCGAGGCGTCTCATTCATGGAGGCGCTGCGCGAGCTGGCGACGGAGGCAGGCCTAGCGCTCCCGGGGTCTGTCGGCGGTGAGCGGGCGGTGAGCGAGGTGCTCGACCGGCGGCGTATCGAGGAGCTGCTCACCGAGGCGGCCGGCTACTACCATGGCGTGCTACCCGACAAGATCCGACAGGAGCTGTTTCGCGCGCACTACGGCTTCCGTGACGACATCATCGATCGCCTGCACCTTGGCTGGGCCGATGGGCACCTCATCGATCACTTTAACACTACTGTGTCAGATCACGCGAAGCACCGGAGACGCGTAAGTGATCGAAATGATCCAGGTATTTTACAGCGTCACCAGCCTCGCGCGACAGCTCTTGGCAGGTGACGATTTCGGCCGAGAAGCGAAATGGCCGTTCTTTCCAGGGTAGCGCCGACCGGCAAGCTCGGCGCCGACTCGCACCCAACTGCAGGAGGCCCGGGGCACGGCCACGCAAGTGATCGAAATGATCCAGCTTTTCCGGATCGCCGACAGGCGAGGTCTGACACAGTAGTGTTAAGGAGAGCTTGGGCGTGTCCGATGCCGAGGCCCTCTCGACCGGGCTCTTCGTGCGCGTCGGCAGCGGCATCAAGGACCTCTTCGCCGAGCGCCTGGTGTTCCCGTACTGGCGCGGCGGGCGGGTCGTCTACTTCATCGCCCGCCGCACGTACTACACCGCGGACGCGCCCTGGGAGCAGGCCAAGTACAAGAAGCTCCTGACCCACTCGGCCAAGCACGCCTACGTCTCGCCGCTGGTCGGCAACGACTGGTTCTACAACGAGGACGCGGCGCGGGGAGCCGACGAGCTCTTGATCACCGAGGGCGTCACTGACTGCATCAGCGCCATGCAAGCCGGGGTGGCCTGCATCTCGCCGGTGACGGTGCGGTTTCGCAAGCAGGACCACGCCAAGCTCATCGAGCTAACAAAGAAGGTGGACCGCGTCGTGATCTGTAACGACGCCGAGGAGAGCGGCGCGGGTGAAGCGGGTGCGTTGGAGACAGCGCGGGTGCTCTTGGCAGCCGGCAGATCGGTGCGGATCGCTTCGCTGCCCCGCGAAGAGGGGGCGGCGAAGGTCGACGTGAACGAGCTGGTCCGCAACCGCGGACCTGATGCGCTGCGGGAGGTGCTCGCCGCCGCCAAGAGCCTGCCCGAGCATCTCCTGCTGCGGGTTCCCGCAGACGCACCAAAGGCGGACCTCGATCGGCTGCTCGCGCCGGTGGTGGACGCGATGGTCGGCCTTCCGCCCATCGAGCGCGATGCCCTGGCGTCGGCCGTGGTCGACCGCTTCGGCGTGGGCAAGCGTCTCATCAACCGCAAGCTCAAGGAGTCCGAGCGGCGGCAGCGCCGGATCGAGTTGTCTGCCGATGCGAGCGGCGAGCTGCCGACCATCGACCTCGGCAACAAGCAGGCCCGCGAGGTGATCGCCGAGGCGCAGCAGGCCATCGTGGGGAGCAACCCCGCCCGAATCGCAGCCGCGCTCGCGCGCGACTCGTCGCCGCGCCTGCCGCCACTCTTCATCCGCGCCGGGCGCATGGTGGCGTTGACCGCTGCGCACGATCAGCCGCGCCTCGTCGACGTGGACGAGGCCACCGCCTATGGCGTGCTCGCCCGCATTGCCGACTGGGTGCGCAGTAGCGAAGACGGCCTCTTCGCGGCGAGCCCGCCCCACGATGTCGCGCGTGACCTCCTGGCCTTCCCGCCGCCGGAGCTGCCGACCCTCGAGGCCATCGCTAGCACGCCGCTCTTCGGCGCCGAAGGGAAGCTACTGCAGAAAGCGGGGCTGCATGGGGGAGACCGCGTGTGGCTGCAGCCCGATGCGCACCTCGGCGCTTTCGATGTCCCCGAACAGCCCGATGCAACCGACGTGACGGTGGCGAGGGCGTTCCTGGCGGACGAGCTGCTCTGCGACTTCCCCTTCGTCGACGACGGCGATCGGGCCCATGCCATCGCGGCGCTCCTTATGCCCTTTGCCCGCCGCCTCGTCGACGGCCCCACGCCGCTCCACGTCGTTGAGGCGCCGAGCGCTGGTTCGGGCAAGGGGCTCTTCTCGAACCTCGTCTCGCTCATCGCCACCGGCCGACCCTGCGACGGCCGCACACTGCCGGTCGGCGAGGAAGAGACCCGCAAGATGATCACCGCCGAGCTCGGCCTCGGTCGTCCGCTGATCTTCCTCGATAACGCCAGCGAGCGGCGCACCATCGATAGCCCGCCTCTTGCGTCGGTGCTGACCGCGAGCCACTGGACCGATCGCGTCCTCGGCGAGAGCCGCATGATCACGCTGCCCAACCGGGCAATGTGGATCCTGACCGCCAACAACCCGCGGCTGTCCATGGAGCTGGCGCGCCGCTGCGTGCGCATCCGCATCGACCCCAAGCGCGACATGCCGTGGACCCGGGGCGGCTTCCGTCACGACCCCATCGGCGACTGGGTGATGCAGCAGCGGCCCGCGCTCGTTCGTTCGGCCCTCGTGCTCATCCAATCCTGGATCGCCGCAGGCCGGCCACGCTCCGATGCCCGCCTGGGTTCCTTCGAGAGCTGGGCGGCGGTGATGGGCGGCATCCTCGAGGTCGCGGGCGTGCCCGGCTTTCTCTCGAACCTCAGCTCCTTCTACGAGGACGCCGACGAAGAAGGCAGCATGTGGCGCGAGTTCACCCAGGTGTGGTGGCATCGCTTCGGCGACAAGCAGCTTCGCGTCGCGGAGCTCAACGAGCTGTGCGCCGACCGCAACCTGATGGAACCGGTGCGCCTGCGCGACGGAAAGGACGGCGACTCGCTGCGGGCTCAGCAGACTCGTCTCGGTAAGGCGCTGCGCCAGGCCCGCGACCGCGTCTACGGCGACATGCGCATCGCGCTGGTGAGCGACCGCAAGAACAAGGGCAAGGCCTACGCCCTTCGACCCGTCGACGTCGGCACCGGGAACGTCATCCGCCTCCAAGGGGACATCGATCCCTTCGAGGAGGACGAGGGGAACGTGGAGAACGTCGAGGGAACGTGCGCTGGCGACGTTCCCCGGCCGCAAGCCGCCAGCATCACAGGAGAAGTCGACCCATGGGTTACGTAGGGGAACGTCAGCCTCTCCCTACGCGTGGGAGCAGGACTTTTCTCGAAGAGGAAAAAAACTATGCCGCTCTATAGAGGAAGAGGGGGCTTGAGGTCCCCCGACGTTCCCCGCGCGATCCAAGTACGCGGGGTCATGGGCTTTGTGCCGGTCAAGGTCGCGTCGTCGAGGTTCCCGGCTACGTTCCCCACGTTCCCCGTCCACGTCGAGGTGACGCCATGACGCGGCCGTCGATTACCCCCCGAGAGGCCCGGATGCGCTTTCCCGGTGAGGTCACCCCGAGGCAAGCACGCCGGAAGGCCAGCGCCATCCGCGAGGAGTTCCTACGCGAGCTTGCCGCGGCGCTGGACCGAGACGTGCTCTTCGTTGAGCGGCCTCGGCTCATCGCGTGGTTGAGCGCACAAGGGCGAGTCGAGCACGCGCGCCTCGAGCCCTACAGCCCTACTACCTGCCTGACCGACGAGATCCGGCGAGGCCCCTCATCCTGCGCGCCTCCATCAACTACGGCGGACCGGCCGGCTGGAAGTCGATCCTGAAGCGCGTCGGCTGGGAAGACCGCATGCGTGCCGACGGCTGGTGGAAGATGGAGCTGAGCATGCTGCCGGGCGAAGTGCTCGACTACGTGCCTTGGCTCGCCAGCGTCGTCGCGGCCCACGAGCACGACGATGCCGCCCGCGTGATCGAGCCGCCGCACCCGACGCGCTTCTGGCAGGTCGAGCACCTCGACCGCGACTACGCCTGGTCCGAGGCTGCCTGGGACCGAGCCGAGATGTACGACGAGCTGTGTCCGATGGCCGTGCGGCGTCGACTCTGGGCACGGCGACCTCCGGGTGAGCAAGGAGTTGGACCATGACCGCACGCAAGGCCAAGCCGCCGAAGAAGATCGGTCGCCCCCGCAAGGGCGACCCGCAACGCATCCCCTACGCCGAGCTCGACAAGCTGCTCGTCTTCGGCGAGGTGGTGGATGGCGAGGACGGCGGCGGCCCGGTGGTCTCGTACCCGTCGTACCGAGAGCTGGCTCGGCGCTACGGCGTCTGCCACTCGGTCATCGCCACCTACGCCAAACGCTACGACTGCATGCGCCGCCGCGGCCTCGCCGAGCGTCGGGTGAACAAGCGCGTCGACGAGAAGCTCGCCGAGAAGCGCGCCACCCACATCGCCATGGGCAAGGCCGACGCCCTGCGCATCATCGACGACTACATCCGCGGCTTCGAGCAGGCGCTCATCGAGAACCGCGTGCGCATGGACAACCCGTCCGACTTCAATCTCATGCTGCGGCTCAAGGAGTTCCTCGACGGCGGTGCCGACTCGCGCAGCGAGGTCCAGGCCATGTTCACCCTCGAAGACCTGCAGCAGCGTCACCGCCGCATGCTCCGCGACCTCGACCGAGAACGCGCAGCCGCGGATGCCGCGGCGCTCGACGACTGTCGCCGCGACGCCTTCGTAGACGGTGACCAAGAATCGGTCACAAACTCCCCAGATCGAGGCCCTTCCGACCGCTCCCAGGAACTGACCGGACACTTTGGCGGCGACAACGAAGACTGCGAGCGCGACGACGACGGCATCGAAGAGGACGGCGACGACGGAACCGCCGACTTGGATTGAAAGCGGCAATTGGCGCTGCGGCGGCCGTCGGGTTCTCGCGGAGTTCGAGGCTCGACTACGGCGCAGATCGGTGGACGCGAACTGCCGCTTTCCGCTCGATCGCAGCTGGGTTTGCGCGGCACCGCCCGCGCCATCTCGTCCACGGCGTGCCGTCTGGCGGGGGGTGGGGGGTGGTCGAAATTTCGGAGCCCGGCATCGTTTCCCCAATGGTTCCCGGGGCCCTTTTCGACTGCGGCCCATCTGGGAAACTGACCGGCCCTGCCAGAGAAAGTGACCGGAGGCTTTCGCTGGTCACCATCGCCGAGGTGGTCACTTCCGAAACTGCGAGTGGCTCGGATCGCCGATCAGAACCGCAACCCCTCGACGGCGCGGGCGAGATCGTCGTCGCTCGGGTGCGTGTAGACCATCGTGGGGACCAGGCTCCGATGCCGCGCGAAGCGCTGCGTGAGCCGGATGTCCTTGGTCTGGGCGTAGAGATTCGAGCACGCCGTGTGCCGCAGCATGTGGAACGTCGCCCGGCGCTCGAACCCAGCCCGCTCCTGCCACACCCGAAACCCGTGCCGCACCTGCCGCAGCGAAAGCCGCTGCCCGAGTCGGCTGACGAAGAGCGGCGCATCGTTCTCGACGCTCTCCCCACCACGCACCTTCCAAGCCAACAGCTTGTTCAGCTTCGCCCGCAGGCCCTCGGGCACGAGTACGTCCTGCCCGCCGATGGATCGGTCAGAGCCCTTGAACACCCGCAGCACGATCCGCCGCCGCGCCTTGCCGTTGGCATCGAAGACGTCGCCCATGTCGAGTCCGACCAGCTCGTGCTCACGCAGCCCGGTCCCCAGCGCCATCGCGTAGAGCACGTGATCTCGGAACCCTGCCCGGTGCTCCCCGGTGACCTTCAGCAGCAGCCGCTGCTCCCGCTCGGTCAGCGTTCGCGGCGCCCGGCCGCTCTCGGCATACGACGACATGCCGCCATGAGGGCGCTGTCCGGGGGAGAGAGCAAGGTGTTGCGAAACGTCGGTCGACACGGCTTCGGACAGACGTTTCGTATCACTGGCAGCGGGGGCGGTGGCCAGGTGCACTGGGAACGGGGTCGTTCCTAGCGCCGGACGAAAGTAACGAGATCGTTCCCAGGGTCAGACCACGTTGCCAACGATTTCACTAAACTCGCGGCTTTGTGCATTCGGTAAAGTCTGTCCTTTTAGTAAAGTCATGCGGTCGGGAGGAAGTTGGCTTTACTAAATCACGCAGCTTTACCAGACACGCAAGTCGTGCTATTTAGTAAAGCATGGGTGCGTCGGCCACGGAAAATCGCTTGATTTCAAGGCTGCCAGAGGCCATGGCCGGCCTGCTTGCTGTGCCCCGAGATCAGGTCAGGGTCGAGATGCGCAGCTCAGGCGACGTGGACGCGGTCGTCACGGCGGTGGGCCAGACCTTCGCGGTGGAGCTGACCGAGGCTGCGTCTGCGGGGCCCGTGGCAATCCACGCGGAGCGTGCGGCCGGGGCGGCAAAGGCGCTTCGCAAACGAGCCATCCCGGTCGTTGCGGTGCCGTACATGGGTCCGTCCGGGAAGGACGCCTGCGAGCGTGCGGGCGTGTCGTGGCTCGACTTCAGCGGCAACGCGCACATCGTCGCGCCCGGCATCCGGATTATCGTCGACGGGCGTCCCAACCAGTTCCCGAAGCGTGGCAGGCCGTCGAGCGCGTTCGCGCCGAAGAGCTCGAGGATTGCGCGTTGGCTGCTGATGCATCCGGCAGAGGCCATGGCGCAGCGGGACATTTCCCAGGCCACCGGAGTGAGCGAGGGACTGGTCAGTCGCGTCGTCTCGCGCCTGGAGGAAGAACACTACGCCGCGCGCGACGACCGCGGGCTGGTTCGCGTGTCGAACCCGCAGCTTCTCCTCGATGCCTGGCAGGACGAGTACCGCTTCTCCAAGCACACCATCATTCAAGGCCACGTCGCGGCCCGTTCCGGCGACGCGCTCACCCGCTTTGTCGCCGACGCACTGTCTGCAGCGAAGGTCGAGCACGCGGCCACCGGCCTCTCGGCGGCGTGGCAGCTCACGCGCTTCGCTGGCTTCCGCACCGCCACCTTCTTTGTCGACGCGGAGCCGTCCGCGGCCCTGAAAGCGAATCTCGGGTTCCGGGACGATGCCCGAGGCGCGAATCTGTGGTTGGTGGTTCCCAACGACGCCGGCGTCTTCCAGGGCGCCGAGGAACGAGACGGCGTTCGCTGTGTCCACCCCGTGCAGGTCTACCTGGACCTCAAAGAGCATCCCGAGCGATCGGTAGACGCCGCCGAACGGATCCGCACTGAGTTGCTGGGCTGGTAGAGAGGCCCATGGCAGACAAACCCAAACGCGCGTCGGAGTACAAGAGCGAGCAGGTGGCGCTTGTGCGGGCGACGTGCCTCTACGTCGCCCGCACAAGCTCGGTGACATGATGGACGACTTGCTGATCATCGGCGGGCTCGTCCCGTCCCTGATCGTCGATCAAGCCGACTTGCCCGAGGGGACGGACGCGCACGTCGGCACCATGGATCTCGACGTCGGCCTGCAGCTCGCGCTGCTGGACGAGGGGCGATACCGGAAGCTCACCGAGCGACTTCGCGACGCCGGCTTCGAAATGGACAAGAACGACGACGGGAACACGACCCGTCAACGCTGGGCGATCACGGGCCCGGGCACCGTGACCGTCGACTTCTTGATCCCGCCGTCGAGGGACGACGACCGTGGCGGCAAGCTCCGCGACATTGAGCCGGACTTCGCCGCCATCATCGCGCCCGGTCTTCGCTGCGCATTCCGCGATCGAAAGCAGGTCTCGCTCGACGGTCGAACCCTCTTTGGCGAGAAGGCGACGCGGAACGTCTGGGTCTGCGACGCAGGCGCGTACGTGGTCCTCAAGGCGCTCGCGTTCGACAGCCGCGGCGAGAACAAGGACGCCTACGACCTCTTCTACGTGATCCGAAACTACGGCACCGGCATCGACGAGGTCGCCACCAAACTCCGGCCATTGCTCGACGATGGCGAAGCACAGAAGGCCGTCGACGTACTGAACCGGGACTTCATGGATCCGGAGAGCGTCGGTCCGCGTCGCGTCGCCGAGTTCGTCGGCGGTGGACCCGACGAAGACATCCAGGCCGACGTCGTCGGCTTCGTCGCGGACCTGCTCCGAAAGCTGCGATGAAGAACGATTGGCCCCGCTCGAGGTAGTCCGCGATGCACGTCTTCGGAAAAGCTGCCGAGTCGCTTCTTGATGAGCTTCGCGCCGTCATGGCAGCGCAGTGTGCCGTGCCGGTCGTGCGCGCCGCCCCTGCGCGATCGTCGGTCCCGCATCCGCAAAGCACCGACCTCGAGCTTGCCCTCAAACCAGCGCTCACCGAGCGGCAGTTCGAGCATCATGTTCGGCTTGTTCACCCGCGGAGCGGAGAGGGGTTCGAGTACGACTTCTGGAGACCAGCGGATGGAGTGGCGCTCGAAGTGATGGGCTACCGAGCGGACGATGAAATCTACAAGGACATCCTCAAGTTCCACGTCCACGCGGGCACCCGGGTCGGGGTAGTGCTGGTGCCACGGTACAAGTGGATCTCCTCGCGACGCACGGACACCAACTTCGCCGCGGCGCTCAAGGCCCTCGCGTTCGCGGACAGTTTCATGGACGTCGACGCCCTCGTCGCGGTGGCCTACGACTGGGAGCAGGCGGAAGCCCCGGCTTCATGGCGCCTTGTCACCGTCGACGGGCCTTGAGGCACCGCGATTCGCCCGCTGCCAACCCCCAGGTCGCCTGCGTCAACTGCGAGCCTCCGGCTCTCTCCCGTTCTCCAGCCCGAATCGGCGATCAGAGAGCCCCCGACGCGCATCCACGCCGCCGACCACGACTACCCGCGAAAAACGGAGAGTCACGACGTGAGCAGAGCTACACCACGCAACCCCGCGTCATGCCCCACAAAGACCGAAGCCCCAACCAGCTCTCACCGATCGGGGCTTCGTTCACTCTTGGGTCGCTGCCGATGAGGCAGCGAGAAAATGGCTCCAGCGGTAGGACTCGAACCTACGACCAAGCGGTTAACAGCCGCCCGCTCTACCAACTGAGCTACGCTGGAATGGGCGCGCGGACTGTAGCCCTTTCGCCGCGGCAGTCAAGATCCAACGCGCACGCGCTCAGGGGTCGGGTAGGCGCTCGATGATGTGGAAGCCGAAATCGGACTCGATGACACCGCTTTTTTCACCCGCGTTGAGCCCGAAAAGTGCCTCTTCGTAGGCCACCGAGAGGCGCCCGCGGCCCTGGGGGCCGATGTCGCCGCCGCGCTCGCCGGAGCTGTCGTCGCTCTCTTTTTTGGCCAGCTCGGCGAAGTCCGCCCCACCCTGGAGCTTACCGAGGAGTTCTTCGGCCCGGGCCTTGGCCTCTGCTTTGCTCCGCTTGATTTTGGCCTCGGCGCGCTTGGCGCCCTTGTAGCGGACCAGGATGTGGCGCGAGTTGGCCTTTTCCACCGGACAACGCCGCAAGAGCACGTAGCCGTAGTCGGCCTCGATGGGCTCGGCCGCCAGCTCGTGGACCTTGAGCCCGAAGAGCGGTTGCTCGAGGGCGCCGTGGATCTCGGGCCACTCGTCGCGCGTGTGGGTGCCCATGATGCCGCCCCGCGGCGCACTCGAGGGCGCGTCCGATTCGCCCTTGGCCAGCACCGCGAAGTCTTCGCCCCCCTTGACCCGATTCAATAGCTCGGCAGCCCGCGCAGCCGCTGCCGCCTTGTCCCGCGAGATCGCGTCGTCCGCGAATTTTGCGCCCTTGTAGGCCACCACGATCATCTGACCACACGCCTCGTTGGGATCTTTCGGATCCTGCAGCTGGGGCGCCACGGGCGCTTCGGGCTCGGGCGCAGGCTCGGGGGCAGCTGCGGCAGGCGCCGGCACAGGGCTGGGATCGGCCGCTGGCTCCCCCGAACAGGCGAGCAGCAGCGTGAAAAGAAGGGCGCAAACCAGGGCGACTCGGAGCATGACGGAACTACATCAAGCGCACTCCGATCGTGCAAGCTTCGGCGCAAGCTCCGCCGCCACCCTTCCCGCCGCACGCCATTCGGGTTAAAAGTCCCGCCCATGGCTAGCCGCCGCACCAAACCCAAACCCAAGCCCGTCCGGGTCGGCATTCTCACCGGCAGCCCGAGCGATCTTCCCACTGTCAACAAGGCCGTCGAGGTGCTGCAAGCACTGGGCGTTGGCTGCGAGCTGAAAGTACTCAGCGCCCACCGCACGCCCGAGCGCGTTCACCGCTATGTGGCCACCGCCGAGGGCCGCGGCATCGAGGTGCTGATCGCCTGTGCCGGTATGGCCAATCATCTGGCCGGCACCGTGGCCGCCCAGACCATGCTGCCCGTGATCGGCGTGCCGCTGTCGTCGGGCTCTATCGATGGTCTCGACGCGCTGCTGTCCACCGTGCAGATGCCCCCCGGCATCCCCGTGGGCACCGTGGGCATCGACGGCAGCAAGAACGCCGCCTACCTGGCCGCGCGCATCCTGGCCCGCCGTGACAAGCGCCTGGCCAAGGCGCTGACCCGGGACCTGGACAAGCAGCGCGAGCGCTACGACGACGTGGACTGAAACGCCCGCTCACCGCACCGCTCCGGCTCCCCCCCAACACACAGCGCCCCCACACTGCGCCCAGGCCGCGCTCAATCGACGCCCAACATGGCCCCCAGGGCGTCCTCGATACGCGGATACTCGAAGCGGAAGCCCACCACTTCGAGCCGCCGTGGCCGTACGTTGGCGCCGACCAGCAGCGCGTCCTCGGCCATTTGTCCGAGCCCCATGCGCAACGCGAACGCCGGCACCGGCAGCACCGTGGGACGCTTGAGCGTGCGCCCGAGCAGGCGCGTGAAGTGACGGTTGTTGATCGATTCCGGCGCCACCACATTGACCGGGCCCCTGAGCTGCTCCTGCTCGATCACAAAGAGCGTGGCAGCCACGGCGTCGGTCAACGACACCCATGGAAAGCGCTGATTGCCGCTGCCCAACCGCCCACCGACACCCATGCGAAAGGCCGGCAACATCTTGGCCAGCGCACCGCCCTCCGGCGTCAGCACCACGCCGTAACGCAGCGTCACCACGCGAATGCCCGCCGCGCTCGCCGGCTCGGTGGCCGCCTCCCAATCGGCGCATAGCTCGGCCAGAAATCCGTGACCCGCGGGACTATCCTCGTCCACGGCGTCATCGCCGCGATCGCCGTAAAAGCCCACGGCCGAGGCGTTGACCAGCACCTCCGGCGGCTGGGGCAACTGCGCCAGGGCCCGCGCCAGGTAGTCGGTGCTGCCGACGCGGCTCTTGCGCAGGGCCTGCTTGCGGCGCGCCGTCCAGCGCCCCGCGCTCAGGTCCTCGCCCGCCAGGTTGATCACGGCATGGGCCCCCGACAGCGGCTCCCGATCGAGTTCATCGGCCGCCGGATCCCAGTGGGCCCGCCCCTCGGCCGGTGCCGCCGGACCGCGCCCGTAGGCGGTCACCTCTACCCCCTGGGCGCGTAGCTCGCGCTGCAGGGCGGTGCCCAGGAGCCCGCGGGCCCCCATGATGCAGACCCCCCCCTGGGGCACTCCGCCCGACTTCTTTGGCTGCAGTTCGCTCACGCGGCGGAGAATACCCGAATCGCCGCTTTGGAGCGGCGACCGGCTGGAAACCACCGCAACTTCGCGGCTTTCGCGGGCCCAGCGCACCGCTACGGCGCCTCGAAGTAGCTCGGCTACGACTTCGGCACCGTAACGGCACGCTGCACCCGCTCTCCCTCGCGAATTTGCGGCGATTTCAAACCGGTCGGCGCTCTAGCCCTTCTTTTGACTGCCCGCTTGTGTGTATCGTGCGCCCGCCGTGGAAATTCTCTTCGTAACCTCGGAGGTCACTCCCTTTCACCGCCGGACCGTGGTCGGCGATATCTGCGCCGCGCTGCCCAAGGCGCTGCGAGGTCTGGGTCATCAGGTGACCGTGATCGCCCCGCTCTGGCCCGACATCGATCCGTCACAGCACGCCCTGGCGCGACGCCTGCGCACGGTGGCCGCCAATCTGGGCGATGCGCAGCTGGAGCTGACGGTCCACGACGGGCGCACGACAGGCGGCGTCGAAACGATCTTCGTGGGCAACGACGAACTCTTCGGCAACGCCACGCCCGATGCGCACGCCTGGCAACGCGCCGCTCTGGCATTTTGCTGCGGCGTTGCCGAAATCGCCGCCGGGCTCGAGCGCAAGCCCGAGGTGGTGCACACCCACGACGCCTTCGCCGCCGCCGCCCTACCCCTGTGCGCGGCGAAACTGCCCGAGAGCCTGCGGGTCTTGTCGATCCACGCGACGGACCACGATGCGAGCCAGCACGGCCGCCTGCAGCCGGGCGACTCCAGCCTACCGGCGGCGCTCGCGACCAGCCCGAGTCTACTGGCAGCCGGTGCCGCCGCCGCCCAGCATGTCGTCACCAGCACGCGTTTCGCGGCCCGAGCGCTGGGTGCGGCCCCAGACGCCGGTGGCCTCGGCGATCTGGTGGCCCCCGAGGGCAAGCTGGCCACCATCGCAAATGGCATCGACGCCGCGCGCTGGAATCCGCTGACCGACGCGCTCCTGCCCGTGCGCTTCGATCCGGTCGACCTCAGCGGCAAAGACCGCTGCAAGGACGCCCTGCAGTATGACCATCGCCTCGAGATCCGACCCGAGACCACGCTGATTTTCGCCGCCTCGGGTCACGCGACCCTGGCGAGCACGGCCGACGCCCTGCTACGCAACGACGCACAGCTCCTGGTGCTGGACGGCGGCGACAGCGAAGGCAGCGAAGCCCTCAGAACGCTGGCCCACGAGCGCCCCGAGCAGGTGGCGATCGCAGCAGCCGACGACGAGCGCCTCCTGCACCGGGCTTTGGCCGGAGCCGACGCCGTCCTGCTCGGCGACTACGACGCCGAGTTGGGTGACCTGCACCTATGCGCCCAGCGCTACGGCACCCTGCCCCTGGCCCCGCGCGACAGCGTCTTCGCCGACGCCCTGGTCGACTGCGAGCCCAGCCTCAAAACCGGCTCGGCTTTTCTCTACGGCAGGGGCAGCGGCCCCGAGTTGCTCGCCGCCAGCCAGCGTCTGGTTTCCGCACAGAAGAAATCCGAAGCGCTTTTGGCCCTGCGCCGCCGCCTGATGCTCACCGACGTCACCTGGGAGCGCGGCGCACGCCACTACGAGCACCTCTACCGGTCTTCCACGGCGGGCGCGTAACGCCCAGGGCTTCAGTCCCTGAAGTTTTCGAACTGCAGCTCAACGCCGAAGTCCTCTTCGCGCAGGGCGGCGATGGCGGCCTGCAGGTCGTCGCGCTTCTTGCCCGTGACGCGCACCTGTTCCTGCTGGATGGCGCCCTGCACCTTCATGCCCGTGCCCTTCAGAAACTTCACGATGGCCTTGGCCTTCTCTGTGCTGATGCCCTGCTCGATCTTGATCAGCTGCCGGTAGCTGCTGGAGGCGGCCGGCTCGATCTTCTGCTCGTCGAAGCTCTTGAGCGAGAGCTTGCGGCGCACCAGCTTCTCCTTGAGCACCTCGCGCGCGGCGTCCAGGCGCCCCTCGCTGCCGGAGCGCAGCACGATGCCCTCGGCGCTCTGCTCCACCGAGGTGCCGGTGCCGCGAAAGTCGAAGCGCGTGCCGACCTCTTTGGCGGCCTGCTGCACGGCGTTGGCCACCTCATGCATCTGCACCTTGGAAACCACATCGAATGAAGGCATGGCGAATCGCTCCCGGCTGCGGCCCGCACGATAGATCGCCGAGGCGCCGATGCAAGCACCTTCAGGACCGCGATAGAGCTGCGACCGCTTTGAAATCGCCGCAAGAACGCTTGGGAGAGCGGGTTCAGCGCGCCGCTACGCTGCCTGCTGGAACAGCGCGCGCGACTACGGGGTGCCGTAACGGTGCCCTGGGCCCGCTAAACCCACGAGGTTAGGGCGGTTTCAATCCGATTGACGCTCGAGCTTGAGCGGCCGATCGGGGAGCTTGGCGTCGCTGCCGCGCAAATAGCTGGGCTCGAGGGTGGCCAGGTCCGAGGGGCCCTCGAGCGCAAGCAGCGCCCGGGCCTCGCGGCAGAGATGGCGGCCGCGCGGAAAATCGTGGTCGGGGTCGGTCCGCACGAAACGCCCGGCCGGCAGGGCCTCGAGCAGCCCGGGGTAGCGGCGCAGGCCCGCGCCGCAGAGCAGGCCCCCGCCCAGAGCCGCCACGATCTGCTCGCCCGCAGCCTCCGGCGTCGTGTGAAAGGGCGACAGCAGCACCTCCACCGGCCCCTGATCGCGGACCCGGTAGGCAGCGGCAAAGACCTCGCCACGCTGGGCGTCGCCCACCGTCACCACGGTCTGCCCGGCCTCGCCGGCGCCGCGCGCCAGGACGGGCAGGCTGCCGACGCCCCGCAGCGGCAGCCCCGCGGCGACCGCCAGCCCCTTGGCCGTGGCCAGACCCACGCGCAGGCCCGTAAACGAACCCGGGCCCAGGCCCACCGCGATGGCTTCGAGGTCGGAGAAGCCGACACCGGCCTCGGTCAGCAGCTCGCCGATGCGCGGCAACAGCAGCTCGCCGTGGCGCTCCGGACTCGCGGCGTCGTTTTCGGCGAGAATTTCGGCGCCGCGGGCGATCGCCACGGCGGTCCGCTCGGAGGAGGTTTCGATGGCCAGGATGAGCATAACTGGTGCGGGTTGCCGCCAGCAGCGCCCTCAGCGGTCGGCAGCGCAGCGAAAACCGAGCGTCACATTCAACATTTTGGCCGTCCGCGCAAGACGCGCCGCGCCGCGCCCATAGCCGCCACGGCCATCCCAGCCATTGCCCTTGACCACCACAAAGCCCGGCCGCCCGGGCCAGGGCGTGGAGGTCCACTCGTGGACGTGACCGCCCATGTCGGTCACCCCCTCGGGCGTATTGCCGTGGGGCAGCTTGCCCACCTCGGTGGTGTCGCCGGGGCCGCTGACGGCCACGTTGGCACGGAAGGCGTCGAAGCGATTGCCCCAGGGGTAGTAGCTGCCCGCCGGTCCGCGCGCCGCCCGCTCCCACTCCTCCTCGGTGGGCAGGCGCCCGCCGCGCCAGGCGCAGTAGAAGCCCGCGTCCTCGTGGCTGACCAGCACCACCGGATGCTTGGCGCGCTCGGCCGTGGGCTCCATGCCCGGCCACAGAAAGCGCTGGATGAAGCCATAGCCGTAGTCGATGTCGAAGCTGCGGCGCAGCTGGGCCCAGCGCGCCGCCGGCAGCGCCTGGTGGTCGGGGGGCAAACCGCCGCAGGCCGCCAGAAACTCCGCGTATTGAGCGTTGGTCACCGGGCTGACGTCGATGCGAAAGGCGCCCACCTGGCTGCGCCGGGCCGGAGCCTCGTCACCGAAGAGGCGCTCGCCACCCGCGCCGTAGTCGCGCCGGGCCTGCAGGCGCTCAGCTTCAGTCGAACCCAGCACGGCCGCGCCCGCAGCGATCGCCACCATGCGGGTATGGGCCGCGTCGCTGCGGGGCCGCGGCGCGTCGATGCACTGGTTGATGCGCTCGCCGAAGGGATCGGCCTCGGGGCGCACCTCGGGCCCCGATCCACAGCCCCAGAGCACCGACAGCAGCACTGCCATCGGCTTGACCCGGGCCGCCACGACCAATAGGTTGCGCCGCATGCCGCCCCGCAGGGTACACCGGACCGAAAGCCCTCGCAGCGTCCGGATCGCCCGTGGAGGTGACCCGCGCGCGGGGCGCGCTGCGGCCGAGCCGGAGCGCTAGAAGGTGCTGGGCCTGCTCGCACCCACCGACCCGAGCTGGGTTGAAGCAGCCGAGGCGGATCTTCCGGGGCTTTTGTCCGACCACGCCCACTGCGAGCTCAAGGCCGCCCAGCACGGCACCAGTCTGCTGACGCGCCACGGCGGCGAGGCGCCCCAGCTGGCCGAGCCGCTGACGGCGTTGGTGCGCGAAGAAGCGGCCCATTTTCTGCAGGTACAGCGACGGCTGCGCGCCCGCGGCGGCAACCTGGGGCGCGTGCGCAGCGACGAATACGTCGCCGCCCTGCAGGCCGCGGCCAAGCAAAACCACCACGACGGCTACCCGGCGCTGCTCGACCGACTGCTAACCGCGGCGCTTATCGAGGGCCGCTCCTGCGAGCGCTTCCGCCTGCTCTCCGAGCACCTCAAGGACGGCTCCCTGCGCGCCTTCTACCGCGCCCTGATGGAAGCCGAGGCGCGGCATTTCACGCTCTTTAGTCGCCTCGGGGGTGAACTCTTCGGCGATAATGACGCACGCCAGCGTCTCGAGACGCTGGCGCGGCGCGAGGCGACCATCGCCGATAGACTACCCTTGGGACCCACGGTTCACGGATGAACAGCTCCAAGACCAAGAGCGAAGCGGCCGAAAGCGCGATACCGGTGAATCCTTCCGAGATCGACGAGACGCGCTGGGAGCGTATCGCCGCCAATCTCAAGACCATCGGCGGCGCGGTACTCTTGGCACTGGTCATCCGTACCTGCCTCTTTGAAGCCTTCGAGATCGAGGGCCCTTCGATGGAGCCCACCCTGCTCAACGGCGACCGCGTGGTGGTGGCCAAGTTTCTCTACGGCCTGTTTTTGCCCTTCCGCGACGCCGCCGAGCTCAACTGGGGCGGCCCCGAGGTGGGCGACGTGGTGATCATCAAGAGCCCGGCCGACGGCGTCGACATCGTCAAGCGCGTCATCGGCGTCGGCGGCGATACCATCGAGGTGCATAGCGGCCGCGTCTACCGCAACGGCGAAGTGCTGCCCGAAGAGGACATCGGTTCCTGCACCGCGGGCAACGGCGGGCTGCAGCGGCGCTGCCATCGCTATCAGAGCAAGGTCGGCGACTGGGACTTCGTGATCAGCCGTTCCAGCCCGGGTCCGGGCTCACCGCCCATCGACGTGCCCCCAGGCCACATCTTCGTACTCGGCGACCACCGCGACGCCAGCAACGACAGCCGCAATATGGCGGTCGGGGCGATTCCCATCTCCCGCATCAAGGGCAAGGCACTGAGCGTCTACTGGTCCCGCGACCAGGGCGGGACCCGCTGGCAACGCATGTTTCATAACGTACAGTGAAACACGCGATGATCCGTCGCCTGGTACCATTCGATCGGCCCCTTGCCCGGCCCTCGCTTGTTCGCGGCTTTTGTCGCGCTCGCAAACTCCTCGCAAGGGGGGCTGCCCTTCCTCCGTCGCTCGCGAACGCGACAGACACCGGGCGCTGCGCTGTCATCGGAACAGCAACCAATCAAACAGTGCTGGGAGAACGGCATTGAACGAGCGCGCGCTCGTGGAGCAGCGGCTGGCCGCTGAGATCGGAACCCTCTACAAGGACGCACCCGAGCGCATCGCCCTGCTCTACCCGAGCCCCTACCACGTGGGCATGAGTTCGCTGGGCTTTCAGACCATCTACCGGGAGATCAACGAGGAGCCAACTCGGGCGGCCGAGCGGGCGTTTCTGCCCGATGACGTGGCCGTCCAGCGTGCCTCGGGGCGGCCCCTGCGCAGCTACGAATCCGATCGCCCCGTGGCTGACTTTCCCGTGGTCGCCATCTCGGTGGCCTACGAGCTGGAGCTGTCGGGAGTGATCGACGTGCTGGAGCTGTCGGGCATCCCTGCCCTGGCCGAAGAGCGACAGCCCCACCACCCCTTCGTGCTCTGCGGCGGACCGCTGACCAATAGCAATCCGCTGCCGCTGGCGCCCTTCGCCGACGCCATCCTGATGGGCGAGGCCGACCAGACCATTCACCAGGCGTTGAGTCTGCTCGACAACGCGGAATCGCGGCAGCAGGCGTGCAAGGCGCTGGCCCGGGAGATCCCCAGCTGCTTCGTGCCGAGCGAGCACGGCGAGGCGCTACCGCCCATCGCGCGCGCCGACGATCACTGCCTGCCCGCCTATGGGCCGATTCGAACGCCCCACACCGAACTCAGCGACATGTTTCTGATCGAGGCCGAACGCGGCTGTTCGCGGGGCTGCCGCTATTGCGTGATGCGTCGCTCGACCAACGGCGGCATGCGCATCATCGCCCCCGAGCGCATCCTCGAGCGCGTTCCCGAGGATGCCCGCCGGGTGGGCCTGGTGGGCGCCGCCGTCAGCGATCACCCGCGCATCGTCGACATCGTCGAGACGCTGACCGCCCGCGGTGTGAGCGTCAGTCTTTCGTCGCTGCGACCCGACCGCTTGAAGCCGCCGCTGCTGGCCGCCCTGCGCAGCGGCGGCGCCAAGATTCTGACAACCGCCCTCGATGCCCCCAGCCAACGCCTGCGCGACACCATCGATCGACGCGCCCGCGAGCCGCACTTGCGGGCCGCAGCCGAGCTGGCGCGGGAGCACGGTTTCCAGCGTCTCAAGCTCTACATGATGGTGGGCGTACCCGACGAACACGACGAGGATATCGACGAGTTGATCGGTTTTGCGGGACAACTGGCAGCCGTAATTCCGGTTTCGCTCGGCATCGCGCCCTTCGTGGCCAAGCGCAATACGCCCCTCGACGGTCAACCCTACGCGGGCATCAAAGTCGTCGAGGGCCGCCTCGAGCGCCTGCGCAAGGGGCTACGAGGGCGCGTGGAGGTGCGCGCTGTCAGCGCGCGCTGGGCCTGGGTGGAGTACGCGCTGGCCCAGGGCGGCGCCGACGCAGGCCGCGCCGTGATGCAAGCGCATCAGGCCGGCGGTCGCTTCGCCGACTACCGCCGTGCACTGCAGGCCATCGCCGAGCGCGGTCGGTCGCTGCGCGTGGTCAGTTGAGCCCAGCGCACATTGGAACACCCAGGGCGCGGACGACGGCGTGCACATGGCCGCGCGCCTGACGTTATACTTCGTTGTAGATGCTTCGAAGCTCGCGCGCGCCGGGGTTCCTCACCCTCGCCCTCTCTTTGCTGGGGCTTGTGGGCCCGAACCGCGCACACGCCTCCGAAGACAGCTTTGGCCACGGCGACGGCCACTGGGGGTCACTGACGGTCAAGACCGCCGGCCGCGTGATCAATGAATACACGGCCGTGACCTCCGCGGTCGCCGCAGGAGCCACATCCATCGCCGTGGCCGACGGCAGCATCTTCGCCGTGGGCGACCTGGTGTTGATCTGGCAGGCCACGGGACTGACCGTCGCCAGCTCCGCCGACGCCACCACGCCCGCTTCGCTCGATGCCAGCAGGGCCGGGAGCTACGAGCTGGCCCGCGTGACAACCGTATCGAGCAACCAAATCGGGCTACGCGATCCGATGCTGGGTGTGTTTGATGCCGATGCAACCCAGGCCCTCTACGTGCCGGAGTTCGACGCGCTCACGGTGCAGCAAGGCGCTTCGCTGGTCCCCGAGCCGTGGGATCCGATGACGGCGACCGGGGGCATCCTGGCCTTTTTCGTCAGCGGCACCATCGACAACCGTGGAGTCATCGGCGCCGACGGCCTCGGTGGCCTCGGCGGGCTCTACCTGGATGTCACCTCCAGCTCCGACAACTGCAGCGGTCTCAATGACAGCTGGCCCGGCGGTGCCCGCCGAGGCGAGGGCATCGCTGGCGGCGGCACCGGTTCCACCGGTCGCGGCAACCTGGCCAACGGCGGCGGCGGCGGCGACTGCCTGGATGCGGGCGGCGCCGGCGGCGGCCATGGCGGCTACGGCGGCCATGGCGGCCACAGCGCAAATGGACGCGATGTGGGCGGCGTGGGCGGTCGCAGCCTCGCCTACGGCTCGCTGCTGTCGCGTCTGACGCTCGGCGCCGGCGGTGGCGCAGGTCACGGCGACGGCGGCAGCGGCGGCAGCGGCGGCAACGGTGGCGGCGCCATCTTCGTGCGCGCCGGGCAGCTCATCGGGGGCGGCGTCCTGAGCGCCCGCGGCAGTGCCGGCCAGGACGGCAGCGGCGACGGCGCCGGCGGTGGTGGTAGCGGCGGCAGCGTGCTGCTGCAGGTGGTGGGCACCGCCGCCTGCAGCATCGACGCGGGCGGCGCCGACGGCGGTAACACCAACGTCACCCACGGCCCGGGCGGCGGCGGCGGCGGTGGGCGCGTGCTGCTGCAAGCCAGCGGCGGCAGCTGCCCGATCGCGCATCCGGCCGGTGGCGGCGGCAGTGGCAGCGGGGGCATGGCCTATGCGGCCAGCGGCGGCAGCGACGGCCAACAGGACACGCCGAGCCCCGCGGCGCTCGACATCGACAGCGACGACGACGGCGTCTGGGACGTCTTCGACGGCACCGAGGACGGCGACGGCGACTTGCTTCCCGGTTATCTCGACGACGACGACGATGGCGACGGCGTTCCGACGCTCGAGGAAGCCGCCGGTGACGGCTCGCCGGGCAGCGCCCGCGACAGCGACGGCGACGCCATCCCCGACTACCTCGACGACGACGATGATGACGACGGCGTCCCCAGCCTGCTCGAAGCGGCCCAGGGCGACACCGACGGCGACTCCGTCCCCGACTACCTCGACGACGACGACGACGGCGACGGCGTCGCCACGCTGGGCGAAGATCCGAACGATAGCGGCAGCGCCCTGGACGACGACAGCGACGGCGACTCCATCCCCGACTACCTCGACGACGACGACGACGGCGACGGTCTGAAAACGCTGCTGGAGGACGTCAACGGCGACGGCAATCCCATCAACGACGACAGCGACCTCGACGGCCTGCGCGACCACCTGGATGCCGACGACGACAACGACCGAGTCCCCACCGCCCTCGAAGACCGCGATGGCGACGGCGACGCGCGCAACGACGACACCGACGGCGACGGCACCCCCGACTACCGCGACCGCGACGACGACGGCGACGGCGTGCGCAGCGATCGCGAAGACGTCAATGGCAACGGCGATCCCCTCGACGACGACAGCGACGGCGACGGAATACCGAACTACCTCGACGACGACGACGACGGCGACGGCATCCAGTCCATCCTCGAAGACGTCGGCGGCGACGGCAATCCGCAAAACGACGACAGCGACGGCGACTCCATCCCCGACTACCTCGACGACGACGACGACGGCGACGGCGTGGCCTCGCGATACGAGAAGGGCGACCGCGACGACGACGGCACCCCCG
Organism: Myxococcales bacterium; assembly: GCA_029880325.1. GTDB lineage: Bacteria > Myxococcota_A > Polyangia > Polyangiales > JAFGIB01 > JAOUOP01. The sequence continues at coordinate 85,133 of JAOUOP010000017.1, forward strand.
ACCACCTCGACGACGACGACGACGGCGACGGCCTGCTCACGCGCAATGAAGCGCCCGACCCCGACGGTAACGGCAATCCGGCCGACGCGCGCGACAGCGACGGCGACGGAACGGCCGACTTCCGCGACGCCGACGACGACGGCGATGGCATCGGCACCGTCCTCGAACGCGCCGACCCCAATCGCAACGGCGCGCCCGAAGACGCGCGCGACAGCGACGAAGACGGGACAGCCGACTATCTCGACGACGACGACGATGGCGACGGCGCGCCCAGCGCCCTCGAACACGACGGCATGGGACCGGTCGACAGCGACGGTGACGGCCTCGCCGATCATCTCGACAGCGACGACGACGGCGACGGCATCGAAACCGCCGACGAATACCGGGACGGCGCCGACAGCGATGGCGATGGCTTGCTCGACTTCCGCGACGCCGACGACGACGGCGACGGCATCGACACCGCCCAGGAGCGCAGCGACGGCATGAGCTACGGCATGGACGTCGACGGCGACGAAGTCCCCAACTGGCTCGACGAGGACAGCGACGGCGACGGCACCCCCGACCTCACCGAAAACGCCGACGGTGGCGACATCAACAACGACGGGGTGCCCGACTACCTCGACCCCAACGTGGCGCCCGCCGACGAAGACGGCGATGGCCTACCGGACTTCGTCGAATGCCCCGAGGAGCCCTGCCGCGACAGCGACGGAGACGAGGTGCCCGACTGGCAGGACGCCGACGACGACGACGACGGCCTACGCACCCAGGAAGAACGCCCCGGGGGCCGCGATCGCGACAGCGACGGCGACGGCCTGGTCGACCATCTCGACCCCGACGACGACGATGACACGCTGCCGACCCGCTCGGAGCTCGACCCCTTCGGCGCACCCCAGGACACCGACGACGACGGCCTCTACGATCACCTCGACCCCGACGACGACGGCGACGGGATCGACACCGCCGACGAACTCGCGGCGGCGGGCGAGGGCTCGGAGTTCGAAGACGTCGATGGCGACGGCCTACCCAACTGGCGCGACACCGACAGTGACGGCGACGGTGTGGGCGACGCCCACGAGTCGCGCACCGACGAGGACGGCGACGGCATCCCGGGCTATCTGGACCCCGACGAAAACCCCGAGGACCCGGACGGAGACGGCATCCCCAACTCGGTCGAATGCCCCGGCGGCAGCTGCCCCGACAGCGACGGCGACGGGACGCCGGACAACCTCGACCCCGACGACGACGGCGACACCATTCCAACTCGTAGTGAGCGACCCGGCAGCCGCGACCGCGACTGGGATGGCGATGGCATCGCCGACCACCTTGACCCCGACGACGACGGCGACGGCGTCGAGACTCGCTTCGAGCGCAGTGACACCGACGACCATGACATCGACGGCGACGGCCGCCCCAACCACCTCGACCCCGACGATGACGGCGATGGCATCGCCACCGAGCAGGAAGTCGGCGCCGGTCGCGGGCTCGACAGCGACGGCGACGGCCTGCCCAACTACCTGGACGCCGACGACGACGGCGACGGCATCGCCACCGCCGACGAGCGGCGCCTGGCGCAGCGCTTCGGCGACGACCCCGACGGCGACGAGGTGCCCAACCACCTCGACGACGACTCCGACGGCGACGGCGTGGGCGACGCCGTGGAGTGGGGCCGCGATTTCAACGGCGACGGAATTCCGGACTACCTGGTGGCCGGCAGCATCGCGGGCGGCGCCCTGTGCAGCATGACCCCGCCTGCGCCCGATGGCCGGAGTATCTGGGCTTTCCTGCTACTGGGAGCCGGCCTGGCGGGGCGCCTCCGCCACCAAAGCGGCCGATCCACCAGACACCCCCGATAGCGCACCCGCACTTCATTTTTCCGTCAGCACAGCCGTTAACCCCTAAATATTCCTTGGTCCTCAATACACCTAGAGCGTAAAATAACAGCAGCGATGAAATTGACTCGCCCCTTTCTGCTGTTTGCCGCCATTGTCACAGGTTGTGCGCAAGGTGGGCAGGCATCCCATCCGGGCGCACCTGCGACCACCGACGGCGACGGGCGCTGCATGGACTCGGACGGCGACGGCCACGGCAAAGGCTGCCAGGCGGGCCCCGACTGTAACGACACCGACCCCTCTGTCCAAAGCGGCTGCATCCACTGCGCCACGCCCGAGCAGGGCTGCGCCTGTGAAATCGGCAGCGCGCCCACCAGCTGCTACCTGAACAAGACCGAAGCCGAAGACGGCACCGCGCTGTGCCAGGAGGGCACGCGCTACTGCCGCGATGGCCAGTGGTCGGGCTGCGAGGACATCCATACCTACCCGCTGCCCGAGGGCAATCCCCTGAGCACGCTGATCAACGCCGATGCCGGCCCCGTCAAGTGTAGCGACTGTAACGCCAAGTGCTTCATCATCCGCGATAACCTCGATCCGGTCGACGGCGGCCTGACCAATGTCGGCAACGGAACCGACTGGGCGGCGGGCGGAGGAATCACTCTGAGTTATCAGGACGCCGGCTTCATCGATCCCGACGCCGGCCTGCCCGTGGTCGACGGCGGCACCATCAGCGGCCCCCTGGACTGCATCCCCGGCTCGGCCCCCGACAGCGACTGCGACGGCATCGTCGACCAATACGACCCCTACCCCTTCCAGCGCCCCTTCGCCACGCTCAACCCGGCCATCTTCCTCGACCTGGCGCCCGGCGAAACCGGCACCGCGGGCATCGACCTGGTGTTCTTCATGAACAGCGTGGACGTGTATCTGCTGCTCGACCAGACCGGCAGCATGCAGTCGGTGCGGCAACGGCTGGCCAGCGCGCTCACCAACGGCAGCTTCCTCGATCCCGCGACCGAGTGCGCCGACACCGATCTGGACGGGCTTCCAAACTCGGAGTTACTGGATCAGGGCGTACTCGGCGGCATGAAGTGCCTCTTCCGCAACGCCAACTTCGGTGTGGGCTACTTCCGCGAGCTGCCCTTCGATCCCTACGGCAACCCGGACGAGACCACCTACCGCCACATGCTCGACATCACCGACGACGTCGGCGCGGCTCTCGCGGCGGCCTCATCGCTGACGGTCCAGATGGACATCGACTGGCCCGACGCCGCCCCCTTGGCGCTCTACAGCATCGCCACCGGCGAAGGCCTCTACATGGGCCTGGACAAGCCCGGCGTTCCGCCCCGCAGCGGTTGCCCGGCCGGTCGCTGGGGCTACCCCTGCTTCCGCGCCGACGCGATCCCGGTCGTCATCCTCTTCACCGACTCCCCCATGCACGAGGGCCCACCGGTGCCGGGCAAGGACCTCCGCTACGACCCGGCCAATCTCACGATCACCGCCGGCACCGAGCTCGCCTACGTGGCGGTGCCACCGGAAAACGACAACCTGGCCACCGCCTTCCCCCTGGGCGACGTCACCGACAGTTATACGAGCTACGCTGGCGACACCCGCGGTCTGAGTTCCGATTACGGCAATGCCTTCCTCTCCTGCGTGCCGTCGGGCAAGGATGCCTCCCCCGACGCGACCTTCAGCTTCGAAGTCACGCGCGACAGCACGGTCAATTTCTCCACCCTGGGCACCACCTTCGCTTCAGCGGTGGGAGTCTACAACCGCGTGGTCGATTCGCCTGCGGAATTCGCGAGCGACGACAAGAACGAGGTCTCCCAGAGCGCGCTCGACCTGGTGAACGTGGCCGACGACTGGGCACTGGTCAGCGGCGACACCTCCACCATGTCCGCCGACTACACCGTGGCCGACTTGACCTGCGGCGGCGACGACGCGGGCGCCGACGCGGTCTTCAAGTTCTCGCTCAGCCACGGCGCCGTGGTGGGCCTCGACACCAGCGGCTCGAGCTTCGACACCGTACTGTCGCTCTTCGACCGTGCCCCTGCCCTGCGTACACCACTTTTGAGCGATAACACCAACGACGACATCGGCTTGGCCCAGGTCGTCGGTGACGTCTACCAGCGCATCTACAGCGTCAGCGGCGGCGACACCTCCGCAGCCACCCTCAGCGCGAGCTTCAGCGAGACCGAGATCGGCTGCTCCGCCCATGACCTGGCGGCCGACGCCGTCTACCGCTTCGAACTCTCCCAGCCCACGCGCGTGCGCCTCGACACCCAGGGCTCCAGCTTTGACACCGTGATCGGCTTGGCCGACGGTCAACTCGGCGGACAGACGGCCATCGGCGGCATCAGCGGCAACGAGCTGCAAGCCAGCGCCTATGACGTGGGCGAGGCGCTCGGCGCCTGGTACCTGCTGCAGGGCACCACCGGCGCCCACGACGCCGACTACCGGGCCGGCTTCATCGGCTGCAGCGCCGACACCCAGGCCCCCGAAACCGTCTTCAAGCTCAGCCTCAGCGAAGCCACACGAATGCGCTTCGACACCTCTGGCAGCGCCTTCGACACCGTCATCTCCCTGCACGACGGCGAGATCGACCCCACGACGCCGGTGACGACCGACAACGGCAACGATCGGGCGGGCTCGGCCACGGCCCTGGGCACGGTCGACACCTCCTGGTTCGAGGTCTTCGGAGGCGACACGACCACCATGACCGCCGACTACGCCAGCGAGGTCATCGGCTGCGGCGCCGACGATCTGGCCCACGACGCGGTCTTCAGCTTCCAGGTGGGCACGCTCTCCAAGGTGCGCATCGACACCGCTGCATCCAGCTTCGACACCGTGGTCTCGCTACACGACGCGCCGCCCCCCCTCGACACCATCGGCAGCATCCCGGCGGCGACCGAGTTTTTCGACCTCGGTGGCGTCAGCGACCAGAGCAAGGTCTTCACCGGCAGCACCGCTGGCCTGAGCGCCGAAGTCGGTGGCGAGAGCCTTGGCTGCGAGACCGCCGAGGATCCGCCCGACATGATGTTTCAGTTCACCGTCGACAGCGGCACCGAAGTCGAGATCAGCACCGAGGGTTCGAGCTTCGACACCGTCATTGCGCTCTTCGGCGACACCGTGGCGGCGCCCACCAAGCCCACCCCCACGACCCTCGACAACCTCAACGAGCTCAAGCTGAGCGCCCATGATCTCGGCGCCCTGGACGACAGCTGGGCGGTGGTCACGGGGGACACCTCCGGCATGGCCGACGACTTCCCCGACTTCGGTTGCAGCGCCATGGCAAACGCCAACGACGCCGTCGTCGCCTTCAGCCTCGCCTCCGAGCGCACCGTAGAGATCACCACGGCCGGTAGCAGCTTCGACACCGTCATCGGCCTGTTCGACGCCACAAATGACGCGCTCCTGCTCTGCGACCAGGACAGCGGCCCGCTCGAAACCTCAACCCTCACCCGGACCCTGGCGGCGGGCAGCTACTACGTGGTCGTCAAGGGCGACCGCTCCCCCGACAACGGCGCCTACACGCTGTCGCTGCGCGACATCTCCATCGCCAACCCCATCACCTGCAACGACAACGCCTTCGTCACCGGCGAGTCGCGCCTGGTGGTGCAGCTGCTGCCGGGAACCTACCACCTGGCCCTGAAGGGGGCTGCCACGGGGCAAGCCGGCGACTTCCGCATTCGCTTCCGCGACCGCGACTACTTCACCGACCACCGCCGGCTGGCCTGCGACGACAGCTCCGGGGGAGGTTTCACCTCACGCATCGAACGGGAACTGGCAGCCGGCACCTATTACGTCGTGGTCAAGGGCGACCTGCCCGCCGATAACGGCCCCTTCAAGCTCACCGTTCGCAGCACCTCGAACCCGCAAGCCTCCAGCCACCTGCTGGCCTGCGACAACGACAGCGGCACCGCCACCGCATCGCGCCTGGAGGCGGACCTGGCCGCTGGCGACTACTGGGTCGTGGTCAAGGGCACCGCGGCCCAGAGCGGTCTCTATGACCTCGAGGTGCGCGACATCGGCGTAAGCGGCCAGGGCATCGTGTTGGCCTGCGACAACGACTCCGGTGGCGACCATTCGGTCATCGAACGCGACCTCTTGCCCGGCATCTACTACGCCTTCGTCAAGGGCGATAACCCCGCCGACGAGGGTAGCTATGTTCTCAACCTCAGCGACGCAAGCAACACCGGCGGCACGCCCCTGCGCTGCAACGACGACAGCGCCGCCCTCGCCATGAGCGGGCCCTCCTACATCGAACAAAGCCTGGGCCCCGGCGATTACTGGGCGGTGCTCAAGGGCAAGACCGGCAGCGACGCGGGCGCCTACAGCCTCAGCGTACGCGACCTGGGGACCGCCAGCCGCACCACCTACGCCTGCAGCGACGCCGACACCTTCAGCGTCGACCTCGAAGCCGGTCTCTACGACGTGGTGCTCAAGGGCGTTCCCGACGGCCAGTCGGGGACCTACACGCTCACCGTCGGCAACGGCCAAACCCAGACCGCCACCTTCCAGCCCCCCGACTGGGAGACCACCCTCAACGCCCTGCGCGACACCGAAACCCGCGTCATCACCGTGCTCAACTGCCACGACAACGGCCTGCACGGCGACGGCCGCGACTGCGATGACGCGCACAGGCAGGCCGAAACCCTCGCCAACGCCACCGACGCTGTCAGCGCAGCCTTGCAGCCGCTGGTCGTCGACATCGACTCCAACGGCACCGGCATCGAGACCGCCATCATGGACCAGCTGCTGCTGCTCAGCGGCAACCTGGACATGAACATCTCCATTCGCGTCGTCTTCGAACCCGACGCAAACCCCGGCTTCCTGCTCGCCCTCGACGCCATCGACAAGCCCGGCGACGGCTGCAACGGCCTGGTCGGCCTCGAACACCAAAATTGCACCCCCGGCGCCACGCCGTCGTTCTCGGTGAGCTTCACCAACCCCCTCGACGCCCCCGTTCCGCTGAACCCGAACGACCCCCTGGGCGGCTACAGCTTCCGCGCAGACCTGATCGCCGACGGCCAGTTCGTCATCGACAGCATCCCCATCTACATCATCCCCGAAGACGTCGACGACAGCACGCCACCCCCGGAGCCGCTCTTCGTGCCCACCGGAACCTACCACCAGGATCTGCAGGCGCCCGGCTGCGTGGGCAACGAGCGACCGGACTGGCAGGACCTCTTCTGGAGCGCAGACCTGCCCCTGGGAACGGTGGTCCGTTTCAACGTCTGCGCCGCCGAAATCGAAAGCGACCTGAATACGTGCACCATGGCCGAGGCCGCCGAAATCAAGTCGACGGGGCCATGCTCCACCGACGCCGACTGCAGCCAGGGTTTCTGCGCGGCAAACGGCACCTGCACCGAAATCCTATCGGGAAGCTGCACCATGGATGCCGAGTGCTGGAGCGGGTCCTTCTGCGACATGACCGTGGGCCAGTGTCGCTACGCCAATCAGCCCGTCTACGTGGGCGACATTCTGCAGGGCACCAACTACTACACCTACCTACGCGTCCAGGTACAACTCGAAGCCAACCCCACGACCAACGAGAGCCCCACGGTCTATGATTGGGGCATCACCTATTTCTGCTCCAACGTGAACTGAGATGGCCCTGACAAGCTCCGAGTTCGAGTCGACGGTCGGCCGTGCGAGCCGGTGCAAGCCCGTGGCGGCCACCATCACCCTGCTCCTGCTTTTGCTCGCTGCCTGCGGCGACGACGTCGACTACTTCGTGCTCGGAGGCGACTACGATCCCCGCTTCCTCGACTCCGGCGCCCTGGACGGCTCCCTGCAGAACCCCATGGATGGCGGCGGCAGCGGCGGCCTCTACGACGCTGAGTTGCCCGACGGCGCCTATTTTCTCCCCGACGGCCGCCTGGTCACCGACTTCCTCGCCGACGAAGACGCCGGCGGCACGCCCGAACTGGACATCAACACCTGCAGCGTGGCCGAAGACGCCGCCTACGAGTACAACGTCCCGCTGCTCGAAAGCGGCTTTGCGCTGACGCCGGGCCCGCTCGATTTTGGGCTGGCATTCGTGCGGCAAGGAAGCCAAAGCCCCTTCCGCATCGACACCGCCATTGTGCTCGCCAGCTCCGGCGCACCCACCCCCACCACGGTGCTCGAAGGTTCCCAGCAGATCGGCGAGCTCGCTCTACTCAGCTCCATCGACGGCTGGCTCATGGCCTACACCGACAACTCCGCCAACAAGAGCGAGCTCTACGCGGCGGGCCTGAGCGACACCCTGGCCCTCGACCCCGGACGCCCGATCGAGCGCCTGACCAACAATGATGCCATCGAAGCACGCCCTGCCCTGGCCGACGTCGCGGGGCGGCCGATGGGCGCGTGGATCGAGCGGGGCAGCGGCGGCAGCAGCCTGCGCACGCGGCTGCTGTCGGATGCCAGCAGCCGCGAGGTCGTAGCAGCCGCCGCCGGCCATCAGCCCATGGAGCTCTCGCTGGCCCAAATGGGCACGGAAGGAGCTGCCCTGGCCTGGGCCGAAGAGCAGGGACAGAAGGGGGTATGGCTGCTGCGCATCGACGCCGACGGTGCAGCCATCGGCGAGCCGCTGCTGATGAGCAGCGAGGCGGCCCCCTGGAGCAGCGTCGCCCTGGCGACTCGGACCCGCGACGGCGGCGCCACCGTCTACTCGTTGGGCGTGGCCCAGGTGAGTTCCGAGGTGCGCTTCCGGCGCCTCGACCGCGACGGCAGCTTCCGCACCGACGAGGTCAAGGTCATCGGCAAACCGTTGCAAGCCCGGGATGCGGGCTTGGCCCCGCTCGGCGGGGGGTTTGTGGTGGCCTACCGCGCGCTACCCGACGGCACCGCCATCACCCAGCCAGAAATCCGCATGCTCTTCATCTCGCGCGACGGTGCCCTGGCCAAGGACAACGCCGGTCGCCCCATCAGCTTCCCCGTGGCACCGGCGGCCCAGGACGGCAGCCCGATTCAGGTGAAGGTCTCGGTCGACGGCCACGTCATGATGGCCTTTGTCGACGGTGGCGCCGGGGGCGAGCACATGCTGCGCATCATCCGGCGAAGGCTGGACTGCGGGGGTTGAGGCGGCAAGCCCCTCTTCAAAGGATCACGCGGTAGCCCACCGCCAAGCTCAGACCACCGACGCTGGTGTCGCGCAGCACATAGCCCTCCACCGAGGCCCAGCCAAATTGGGCCTCGAGCAAGACCGCACCAGGTCCCGCGAAGACCTCGAGGCCGCCAGCCACCATCAGGCCATAGTCGGTGTAAGTCTCCTCGTTCTGACCGAAAGCTTGGTCCGCGACATCGCCGGCGGTCTTGACGTTGAGCATGAAGACTCGCAGGCCCGCGCCACCGTAGGGCATCAGCAACTCGCTGCCGATCGGAACGCGGTAGAGCAGTCCAAAACTCAGCGACAACTCCTGCTGCGTCAGGCCGTAGCTGCTGACGCCATTGCCGGGCAGGCGCGGATCGGCCTGCCCCTGCGTGCCTTCCGTCGTCGGCTCGGTGTAACGACCGCTGGCGAAGATCGCCAGGCTGTGATTTATCGGATCGGGCAGCGGAAGCGCCCAGCCGAGTTCCAGCTCGAGCGTGTAGCTGGCACCGAATTCACTGACCGGCGCACCCAGACCGCCTCCGATCTTGGCTCCCGCGGTGAAACCGCTCTCGGCCCGCTTCTCCAGGGGATTTTCACCGCCCCCGCCCCCGTCGCCCAGGTCATCGAGCGAAGCCTCCAGCGCGACCTCCGGCTCGACCGCCCCCAGCTCCAGCGTGGCCTCTTGACCCGCAGCGACTTCGACCATCGCCGACCGGGTCTGACCGTCGCTGGCGTACAGCACCTGCTGCGAACCCGGATCGACCCACACGGGCTCGCCAAGGGCGCTGACGGAAAGCTTCCGCTGCCCGATCGTCACAGGATCCTCGACATTGCCGCCGACCACCACCCGCAGCCGCCCCAGCGACGGCTCCAGCGCCGCCCGCTCACCGTGGGCCGCATCGGCAGCAGCCTGGTAGCGCGGTTCACCGGAGTCGGCGGCGTCGTCGATGGTCTGCTGATAGGCCAGGTGCGCCTCGGCCCGCCTCCCCACGGCAGCAAGGCTGCGAGCGATCATCAGCCGCGTATTGGGGCTGCTGACCGCCGCATGCGAGCGTAGAAACGACTCGAGCGCGGCGTCATAGGCCTGTTCGGCGTATTGCTGCTTGCCCTGGGCATAGGCGTCCCGCGCCACCAGTTTCTGCTCCTCGCTGGCGTCTGCCACGCCCTGGGCGCGAACCTGCACTGACGGCGTTCCCAGCAACAGCAGGGCCGCCCAAAGCAGCGTCGATGCACGGGGCCAAAACCCCTTCCGATCGCAAGAGCCTTGCATGGTGGTGCCCTCCTGAAACCTTCCTACTGTACGGTTTGTTCGGTCGTGGCCAGGGCACTGCTCCCGTCATGGCCGCCCGCCAGGAAGAAAAACGCACTTTCCTGGGCCGATCCCATGTAGATGCGAACCGCGCTGTTGTTGCCCGGTCCCAAAGAATTCCAGGCGCCCGGTTGTAGATCGGGCAAGCAGCTTGCCGTATCGCAGACCTCGGCCGAGACGCCTCCACCGCTTGCCGAGCCACCGCCGCCGCCGAAAGCGAACAGCTGGTTGTTCGCCTGGCCATAGCCATAACCGGCGAGGTTACCGTGGCGGTCGGCCGCGTCGAGCAACGTGAGCGGCTCGAGCGAGCCGCCCGCCCCCACCGCATTGGCCTCCACGAAATTCGAAAAGCCGCCGCTGTCGCGACCGCCAGCGATATAGACCCAGACCTCGCTGGACTGCACCTGCACCGCGTTGGCGTCGGTGAAGACGTAGGCGCCCAGTTCGGCGCGCGGAGCTGCCAGGCCGGGGGTCTCCGTGAAGTCGCCCACCATGTGGTCGCCGCCCGAGTCCACGACCACGGTGGCCACCTCATAGCTGTCCAGATAGCCGCCACCGCCATCGCGTCCGCCGAAGGCATAGAGGTAGAAGGTCCCAGGCATCGCCGGATCCTCGACGGCCACGGCGGCGTGGGACTCGCGCGCCGTGTTCAACTCGCAGTCAACATCGCCACAGCGGCTCCCGTCGACCGCATGCCAAACGCCGAGCGAACCGCGGGGCATGGGAGTCTCGCCGCCCGTCGTCGTCAGGCTGCCGTCGTCCTCGAGCTGGCATTGCTCCGCACTGGCGCTGCAGTTGCAGACGCCCGTGGAATCCACACCGCAGCTGGTCTCGGCCAGCAGTTGCACCGAGTCCGGCCCCGCATCGGCCACCGGCGAGCGGTAGATGCGATAGCCGTGAGCGCCCGGGATCTCGGACCAGGTGAGCGTCAAGACGATCTTTTCGCTGCGGTCGGGCAGCTGCACCGGAAGCAGTTCTCCCGCCAACGATTCGCCACCGGGGTTATTGTTGTCGTCGCTGGGGAAGATGGCCGCCACGCGATAGTGATAGAGACCACCAGAGAGCCCCACGCTGCCATTGCCGAGATGGGCATCCAGGTCCTCCACGTCGGGCACCGCCAGCGGATCGAGGACCTCGGCTCGCAGGACCGTGCCCACCGCCGAGCTTCCGTCGTAACCACCCGTCAAATAGAAGAAACGTCCGATGCGCGCGCTACCCGCCTGCGTCCGGGGCGCCGCAGCCACCGAGCCAGCCACCACGGCAGCAGACAAATCGTTGCGCTGGTAGCTCCAGCTCGACATCGTGCCAAAGACGTCGACGCTGGCGGACTCCACGCTTTCATATAGCGTCCCGATCGCCTGCTCGTCGCCCGCCATGCCGGCGTCGCCGCCGATGGCGTAGAGGTAGCGGCTGGTGTTGGTGGGGCGACCGGCCTCCAGCGCCAGCGCGCGGCGGCCGTCGTTCATATTCGTGGCATCGACCCACGAAGAGAGATTCAGCGACGAATTCGTCAGCGACAGCGCCGAGTAACCAAACGACGAACCATCGGTGTTGCTCAACACCACCAGGCACACGCTACCCGCGTCGGCACCGGCCGCGCCCGCATCAAAGTTCACCACCACCTCGGTGGCCGTCGGCGAACCCTGGATCGTGCCGGCGACCATGATCTGCGAGCTATCCGGCTGGCGACAGTCGAGCACGACCGTATCGACATCGAAACCGCTACCCTGCAGCGTCACGTTCGTGGCGGCGTTATTGACGATGGACGCCGGCACGACGCTCTCGATCTCTGGCGGCTCCGTGGCGGTGACGACGACCGCGGCCGCCAGCACGTCGACCTCCCCGGCCTCCGAGACCAGGATCAGGTCATAGCTGCCCGCAGCCACCCCGGAAGGCACGACCGCCGTCAGCAACGACGCATCCTGCACCTCCACCGCCCGCAGCGCCGTGGCGGTGCCGTTGTCGCCGGTGGGCGAGAGATAGAGGCGCGGCGAACCGCTCAGGCCCGAGCCGGTGACCGTGACCGCCGTGGCTGTGGTGGACGAGACGTAGTTCGGATCCACCGAGGACAGCAGAGCGTCGTTGAGGGTCGCCGTCAGTGTCACGCCCCCCGGAAGCTCACCGACGCAGCCGATGGTGCTGCTCACCTTCACGGTGTAGTCACCGGCCGCGAACGTGGGCTGAGAGGTCCCGCCATCGATGCCGGCAATATTGGCCACGATGCGGTTGGAGCGCGGCGTCGCGACAACCGACAGCTCGGTGGTGACGCCGGAGCCATCGATGAGCTCGATGCTGGAGAGCGATGAATTGGCATTGAGGCCCGAAGTAAAGACCGTGACATCGACCGCGATCCCGTTGAAGACCACGGGTGGATCGACGAAGAAGACCAGTGGCTCGGGATTGACCTCGATGGCATTGATCACGGGGTCGCTGTCACAGCCGCCGCCGGCGAGCACATAAAGATCGAAAGTCGGATCCGCGGCGTCGTAGGCGATGCCGCCATTCCAGGTGGCCGTCAGCATGGTGTCGCTGCCGATGGTGACACTGTCGGCAGCCTGGGTGCCGGTGTCGTTGCGCAGCTCCACCGTCGTGCCTTCGACGTAGCCGGTGCCGGCAATCTCGAGGGTCAAGGTCGTATCGGCGCAGACCTGCGTATCCTCGACCGTGCCCGGAATGTCGACTCCAGTGATCGTTGGCGGATCGACCACCGTCAGCACGTAGGTGTCGCTGAGGCTACAGCTCAGCACCTGATCGTTTGCCACCGTCAGGTCGAGCATCGTGCCCACGTCGGCCGTGTGACTCGCATCCAGCACAAGTGTGGCCTCGATGGTGTTGCAGCTCTGGATCACCTCGGCGCTGGCCGTGGCCAGCTCGGTGCAGTCGGCTACGTTGGTCGGTGTAATCGCCGTGCCATCGAAGCTCAACGAGGAGTCGGTGCCGCCCACGCGCAAGAACCCGCCGCCTGCGATCGTGATCGGCTGGTCCCCCGTGATGCCGCGGCAGAGGCTCGCTGGCGACACCGACGCAATCGCCAACGGCGGCGGCACCGTCAGCACCTCGGCATTGCTGGCCGTGCAACCCGCGGGATTCGGATTGGCCACCTCCACCACGGGACGCCCTTCCGACAACGCGCCCATGGCGACGGTTACGTTCAGGGTCGTGCAGCGCTCGACGCCGAGCCCGTTGACGGTCACGGCCGCGCAATCGGCGATTGAATCCACGCTCGTGACGGCGCTACCGTCCACGCTCACGGCGGGCAGCTCCTCGCCGACCTTCAAGAAGCCCGTGCCCGTAATCGCGAGCATCTTGCTGCCGTCCTCGGTGCAGACCAGCAACGGATCGACCGCCTCGATCACCGGCCCCTCGACCACGGTCAGCAGGTCGTTGCGACTGTCCGAACAGCCCGCCGGCTGCGGGTTTTCAACTTCCACGGTCGGCATCCCCACGCCGACCCCTCCCACCGGTATCGTCAGCGTCAAGCTCGTGCACGTCTGGACCGAGAGCTGGTCCACCTCCAGGTCCTCGCAGCCACCGGGCTCGATGGCGTCCGCGGCCAGCGCCTCGCCATCGAGGCGAACCACCGGCACCTCACCGGCGACGACCAGAAAATCGGTGCCCGTCACCACCACGTCGCGCGAGGCGTCGTCCACGCATACGAGCGGGGGCTGGACGTCGTCGATGGTCGGCGGCGGCACGATGCGCAGCGAGCCGCTGGCCGTGTTGTCGCAGCCGGCCGGCTCCGGATTCATCACCGTCACGTCGTAGAGCTCTGGCGCCAGCGCCCCCGCCGGCACCGTGATGGTGAGCGAGCTGCACTTCTCCACCGCATGGCCCTGGGTCTCCAGCGCCTCGCAGCCGTCCATGGTGTCGACCGCGAAGTCCATGCCGCCCACGCTGACCTGGGGCGCAGCACCGTCGATGCGCAAGAAATCGCTACCGACGATCACGAAGCTGCGTTCTTCTTCGGTGACGCAACCCAGGGGCGGTTCGACACGATCGATGCTCGGTGGCGGCACCACCCGTAGGTTGATCGCCTCCTCGGATTTGCAGGCGGCGGTTTCCGGGTTTTGCAACACGATCCCCGGAAAGCCGTTATCGACGGAGCCCTGGGCAAGCGCGATCGTGGCCCGATCGCAGACCTCGGCGTCGAGGCCGTCGTGGGCGACGGCCGTGCAGGAATCGGCGACCAGATCGACCGCAAAGGGTGCGTCGATGCCCTCCACCTGCAGCTGCACCCGCTCGCCCTCATTGCGCAGGTAGCGGGTGCCGCCCAGGGTAATCGTGCGCTCCCCCTGATCCAGGCAAACCACGCCCGGGGTCAGTGCGCTGATCTCGGGACGCCCGATCACCGCCAGCGATCGGGGCGACTCGATGTTGTTGCCGTTGGCATTTGCGACGGTGACATCCCACACGCCCTCCTCGAGCACACCGCTGTCGCGCGTGCTGCCCTCGGGCACGTCCTCCAGAAGTCCCCCGAGGGTCAGCTCCTGATTGACGACGAAGCTCATCCGCTGCTGACTGGCCCAGGCGAGCAGGGGCTCGTCACCCGATCCAAAGGCATTGGTCGGGTCGGCGTCGGGGTCGCCGCTGTAGGCGACGCGATCGGGCGCAGCGACCTCCGCACCGCTCAAATCATGACTACGCGTCAAGATCACATCGGGCAGGGCGACCTTGGGATGATTGGGCACATCGATGGGCACCGGCGAGAAGGCATCACCGTGAAGCGTGACCGTCGACGTGAGCTGATCGCGGCAGATGATCTCGGGATCCACCGGCGGTGGCTCGGCCTCGGCCGCGGGTGCTTCGATGGTCGGTTTCGGCCCCTGAAGCTCCTCGCTACAACCCATCGCGACCAGTAGCGAGAGCGCCAAAACCAGCGCGTGCACGCCGCGCGATTGGAGATCGCATCCATCTCGAACGTCCATGCCTGTCGTCCCTCGTCGACACCGCTGTCCACCAAGGCGGCGCGGCGCGTGTGAAAGAAAGGGATCACTAGGATACTGGACTTCAAAACCCGACCTCAACCGACGCTTTTTCAATTACCCCCACACCAGTGGCATAGAACCCACATCACATTTGCGCAGCCGTGATAAAGTCCTGCCCATGGACAGCCGGCCACAGCGCGACGAATACGACGGACAGCGCGACCTGGCACGCTTCTGGGCGCTGGCGAAGCCACAGAGCGAGCCGGTCGCATCGCGGCTGTTCCTGCCCGGTGCGCTGCTGCTTTTGATCGCGAGCGTGCCCTTCTATCCGCTACCCCTTCCGGACATCGCCTTCGGAATGCCCAGCTGGGTGTGGGTGACGCTGCTTTGCTCGGCGCTGCTCAGCGCCCTGACCGGATGGGCGGCCCTCGCCCGCTGGCACGACGACCGAGACACAGAGCTTTGAACTCCCTCGATCTGGGTACCGATGCGCTGCTCTTCGTGGCGACCTACCTGGCGCTCATGCTGGGCCTGGGCGTGCTGGCACGCGCGCGCAGCACCGAAACCTCCCTGCGCGACTTCTACCTGGGAGGTTCCTCCTTCGGCTTCGTCGTACTCTTTTTGACCTTCTTCGCCACCCAGTACAGCGGCAATACCCTGCTGGGCTTCGCCGGCAGGGCCTACCAGAAAGGCGCTGCCTACGCCGTCAGCGTGACCTTCATGATCCTGGCGATCGTCGTGATCGTCAGCTACGCCCCACGGCTCTACCGGCTGTCGCAACACTTTGGCTACGTCACCCCGGCCGATTACGTCTACCACCGCTTCGGCTCCCACGGCCTGCGCATCGCCGTGGTCGTGCTCCTCTCCTGGGGACTGTCCAACTACATCCTGGAGCAGCTGGTGGCCATGGGCCGCGGCATCGAGGCGCTCTCGGCCGGGCGGCTGACCGCGTTGATCGTCAGCACCTTCCGCGGACTCGGACTCGGCTCGCTGGTCGCCAACGTGAGCGGTTCCGAGTTCGACTTCATGGGCGGCGTGGTGATCCTGGTGGCGGTGATGCTCATCTACGAATCGATGGGCGGTATGCGGGCGGTCGCCTTCACCGACGTGGCCCAGGGGATTTTGCTCTTCGGCGGCTGCAGCTGCATCCTGTACCTCCTGGTCTCCACCGAAGGCGGGCTGGCGGCAGCCACCGCACGCATCGCCGAAGTCGCCCCAGAAAAGATCGCCCAGCCGAACGCCCAGGGCATCCGCACCTGGGTCAGCAATTTGATCCTGCTCGGCTTCGGCGTCGCGGTCTATCCCCATGCGGTCCAGCGCATCTTCGCCGCACGCGACCTGCCCACCCTGCGCCGCTCGCTGTCACTGATGGCGTTCATGCCCCTGCTGACGACGCTGCTGGCTTTCCTGATTGGCTACATCGGTCTCAGCCGCTACCCCGGCCTGGGCCCCGGTGAGAGCGACGCCATCACGATTCGGGTGCTGACCGCATTGGGTCAGGGCGAGCTGGTCAAGTGGCTCGTGATCGTCGTGCTCACTGCCGTGCTGGCCGCGATCATGTCCACCGCGGACTCGGCCCTGCTCTCTCTCGGATCCATGTTTACCAAGGACATCTACCGCGTCTACTGGAAGCCCCAGGCCAGCGCTGCCGAATGCCTGCGCGTGGGCAAGCTCTTCGGATGGCTGCTGATGGCCCTGCTGGTCGCCGGCGCCTACATCTCGCTCGAAACCAAGAGTTCGATCTGGCTGCTGATCAAACTCAAACTCGAGTTCATGGTCCAAATCGCTCCGGCCTTCGTGCTGGGCCTGTTCTCAGCGCGGCTGACGGGCCGGGCCGTGCTCTTCGGCCTGCTCGCGGGGACCGCCGTGACGCTCGTGATCTGGGGCGGCGTGATGGCCGACCTCTGGACCAGCCGCTCGCCCCTGGGCATCAGTGCCGGGGTCTGGGGCCTCTTCTGCAATGGCGGCCTGTGCCTCTTGCTGTCACCACCTTTGCCGCGCGAAGCCCGCGAGGACGAGCGCGCCACCGCGACTTGAAGGTAGTCACTCGGGGCGCTGGACGGCGTCGGCTTGCTTTGCAGCCGGCGTCTTGGCATCCGCGGACGCCGCGACGGCAGCGGCGGCAGGCTCGGTTGCCGGCGCGACTTGGACTTGCGGGCGCAGCTCCAGCTCCACGCGCTTGTGTTCACCGGCGGTGAGCTGCACTTCGAGGCTCGCCTCCGCAAAGAGCGGATGCCAGGCGCTCAGCCGCACCTTCTCACCCACAGGAAAGCCCTCGATGCGAAACGCACCCTGCCCATCGGTCACGACACCGAGGCGGTGGGTCAAGGTCACAATGTCGGTGCGAGCGCAGGGGGCCGTAAAGCCACAGCGCACCGGCACCACCCCCGGCTTTTCCATGGCGAACTCATAGACCTGTCCACGGGTCAAGGTCTTGATCACGCCTTCCTGATCCTGTGAAGGCATGAACGGGTAGTCGACGGTATTTTTCACCTGCACGCGGTCGCCCACCATGGCCACGACCGTCGATGGCGACAGTCGACAGTCGTCGATCGTGAGTTCGTGAACCATGGGCGGGCGCGACGCCGGCTTCGAAAAACCGCTGACCGCCACCACCACGCCCGACAGCCCTCCCTCCGCAGTTGCGCGCACCGGTTGACGATCTTCGGACTTGGGGGGCGTGCAGCTCTCGGGCCAAGCCCCCGCCGTCTCCGCATGTTGCAAGACCTGCCGCAACATCTGCGCCGGTTGCCAACTCGGAAGTTCGACGCCGGACGCCAACTTCACCACACCCTCGAGCACCGTATCGGCCGCAGCCGTTTTGGGCTCGGTCGCCGGCTTGGACGCGGCACTGGACTCGGTCACGGGCGACGACGGCTTTTCACACGAGCCGCAGCCCGCAAAGAGTAGAGAGCAAAAAATCGAAAAGAGCTGCCGTCGCATGGGTCTCATGGGCATGGGTCGCTAGGCTAGCGCGTATTTTCCAAGCGGTGCACAGAACAGTCGGCCTCGACGCCAAGCTGCCCCTGGCCGGGCAATTCGGGTACGCTAGGACGCATCGTGCATGGGCTCGACATTTCGCTTCGTCCACAGGGGCCGGACAGGCCCTATCGCTGGCGGCATCGCCACCGGCCCGTTCGAGCAGCCCTGGAGGCCCAAGCCAACGCAGGACGCGCGCTCGGGCCCTTCAATGAACGCCCCGAACGCCCCGAAAGGATTCGGTGAAGACCATGGCGTTTTGCCCCAACTGTGGGAAAGCCGTAACTGAACAGGCGACGCGATGCGCGTCCTGCGGCAAGGACCTCAACCAGCGCAAGCGAGCCCGCTTCGGCGGCACGATGATGATGAACCAGGCGGCGCCGGTAGCAGGCGCCCCAGCGCAGCCGGCCGCACCAGCGCCCGCACCGCAGCCGGCAGCCCAGGCAGCAGCTCCCGCTCCGGCTCCGACGGCTCCAGCCGCGCAGGGCGCAGACGCACCGACGCGGCAGAAGCGGCCGCGACAAGCCACCATGATCGGTACGGGCCTGGGCGGAATGGCCGGCCTGGCACCGCCACCTGGTGCGAGACCGGGTGCGGGCGCAGCGCCCCCCGCGGCCGCGCCACCTCCGGCGGCAGCGCCAGCTCCTGCAGCCGCGCCAGTCGACGAGGCGTCCGACGCCACCCCCAAGCCGAGCCTCAAGGAGACCATGGTCGGTGCCGGCGCCATCGATTTGGCCGCCGTTTCCGCCGCCATCGGGCAGGCACAGGCCGGCGCCGAAGATGACGCGATGGATCCGGCCCTCGCCGCCACAGCGGCAAATCCTACTCCCATCGTGACCGACGCGCTCGCCGACACCGCGCCCCAGCGGGCTTCGGGCAGCGGCGACCAAGCGGTCGCAGAAACCGATCCACCGCCCGCGGCACCGCGGCTCGCCCTCGATGCGAGCGAGATGAGCGGCGAGATGCCCGCTGGCGTCGGCGGCGGTGGCAGCCGCGCGCTGGTCATCGGCGTCGTCGGGCTCGCGGTGATCGCCATCGGCGGCTTCGTGGCGGCGCGCATGTTGGGGCTGCTCTGAAGCGCCCGCCCCCGCCTCACGGCGCCGCTTGCAGTTCGCTACCCGACGCGAAGACCACGCCCACCACGACCTCGCCAAAGCCGCGCTCGGCGGCGCTCCGGGCCAGGATCACACACCCCTCGGGCACACCCGAGCGCCAGCCGCGCGGCAGCTCGAGTTGACAGCGGCGACGCGCGATCACGTGCAACGGCCCGAGTGAAGGATCGCGCAGCTGCACGGCTCCCTCGGGAAGCGCTGGCACCGCAGCCGACGACGGAAACACCAATGGCCCGTCGATCCTCTTTTCGCCCTGCACCCAGGCCAGTTGCACGTCGCTGTCGTTGCGAACAGGGGCGAAAAGCGCCTCCCGCAACACCTCGGGTTGGGCTCGCGGCTCGCTGCCGTGGAGGGCGCGCCGGGCCCAACGATCGAATTTCGCAAACTCCGACAGGCGGGGCTCTGCGGCACGGCGCAGACCCGCGAGCTGCTCGGTGTCGCGCTCACAGCCCCACGAAAGAAGGAGCGTGGCACAGATCCAAGCACGCCCCCAACCACCGCCATCCCTTGGGCCTGCGGCCGGTGACGCCCGACACCCGGCGACGCTCGAGCCCGGCCTGAAACGACTCACTTCGAACTCGCACCGGAGGCGATCAGGGCGCTCAGGATCTGATGGGCCATGGCGGCCTGATGGTCCTGCACGGGCCCCGTGTCGGCCCCCGGCGAAGCCGGCCCTCGCAGGCTCCCGCGGTTCTTCTTGTCGGCTGGCGTCGGCAGCGCCGGGTCCCCGCCCAGATGCCGCTCGAGGTCGCGCTCGCGCACCGTCGGCCGCGCGCGCTCGCGCCCCCCCCGCGCGTCGGGGTCGAGTTGCTCGACTTCCACGTCGGGCGCGATTCCGGTGGCCTGAATCGAGCGACCGCTGGGCGTGTAGTAGAGCCCCGTGGTGAGCTTGATGGCGCTGTGGTCGGGCAGCTCGATGATGTTCTGCACGCTGCCTTTGCCGAACGTCCGAGTGCCCACCAATACGGCGCGACCGTGATCGTGCAACGCCCCGGCCACGATCTCCGATGCGCTGGCGGAATAGCCGTTGACCAAGACCACCATCGGCCATGCCGGGCGCGTTCCGGCCGCTTCGGCGCGATGTTCCCTCAGCAGTCGCCCAGCGCGCCCGCGTGTCGAAACGATGGTGCCCTCGTCGAGAAATTCATCAGCCACCATCACCGCCGCGCTCAAGAGGCCCCCGGGGTTATCGCGAAGGTCGAGGATCAGACCGCGAATGCCCCCGGCCTCGGCGCTGCGTGCGACGGCGTCATCGAGCACCGTGCGCAGCTCCGCGCCGGTGCTCTCGTGAAACGTACGCAAGCGCACGTGCAGCACGCGATCGCTATGCAGGCGTGCGTTGACCGCTTCGATCTCGATTAACTCACGCACCAAGCTCACCTCCAGCGCCTGTTCGAGCTCCGGGCGCCGCACCGTCACGGCGACTGCGGTCCCGGGCGCACCTCGCATCAACTCGACCGCCTCGGCGATGGGCAAGTCGCGCGCACCCTTGCCCGCGATCGACAAAAAGCGATCACCGGCGCGCAACCCGGCGCGCGCCGCGGGTCCACCCTCGGTCACCGCAACGATCGTCAACCAACCGTCACGCACTTCGATCTCGGCGCCGATGCCCGCATAGCGACCTTCGGTGTCACTCGTCAGAATCTTGAACTGCTCGGGATCCATGAACTGGGAATGTGGGTCTAGCACCTGCAACATCCCACGTATGGCTCCATAGATCAGCGTGTCGTCATCGACCGGATCCACATGGCTGTACTCCACGTGGGCCAGCGCGCGCGCGAAGATTTCCAACTTTCGGTAGGGACTGAGCGCTGTGGGTTCGGCCGCAGCGCGATCGGCCTGCAGCAGCAAAACGCACGCACAACAAAGAATCCGTAACAAAGTACCCATGTTGCCCCAAGTTTTCGCGAACACTCGCGCGTTGACAGAGCGCCCGATGTGGTAGTGTAATGCACTGATTCGCTGGTGTTAGGATAGGAACGATATCGGGGCATACCCGAGCCGATGAAGGAAAAGGGAGTATGTCAGCGACAGACAAGCGAAAGCAGAGCCTCTACTTCCCGGAAACCATGCTGCAGGAGATCCAGAAGGAGGCCGCGCGACTGGACCGGTCGCTCTCATGGATCGTCCAACGCTGCGTCAAGATCGGACTGGCCGATATTCGCAGGCTCCCCTCGGTCAACGACATTCCGGATCCCACGGACGAAGCCAAGGCGCCGTAAGCGCAGCCCCGTCCGCAAGGGCCTAGGGCCGGACCTCTCGCGAGTTCCGCGTCAACCGGCTTCAAACGCCGAGTTAGGCCCGACTCCAGGCGCGGTGAAGTAAATGAGCGAGGCGGCCACGCGGTCCTACATGCGTGGCCTTGTGGTATCTCGCAGTTGATGCAATGTGTTGTGGGTGTCTAGCTCTCTAGCCACCTAAGGAGCCGCCGCGAAATAAGGCTGCCAAGTCGGCTTCGAGGCGCCCGTCCGGCAAGGCGCGACGCCGCGCGAATACTCCACGTATTTGAAGGCGGCGCAACGCAGCTGGGCGGGATGGTTCGGAGTCGAGTTGGTAACCTTGTTTTGCGGCGGCTCCTGAGGCCCATGCGATATCAACACGAAGGCTTCGCCCGGGCCGCGGACGGAACCCGGATCTTTCACGGCGAGTCCGGCAGCGGACCGCCCTTGCTTCTGCTCGACGGCATCGGCTGCGACGGGTGGGCGTGGAACCACATCCAGCCACATCTCGCCGAGCGCTGCCGCGTGGTGCACCTGCACTACCGTGGCCACGGTCGCAGCGGCGCGCCCGTCGACCCCAATGCCATCTCGATCGAGACGCTGGCCGATGACGGCCTGCGGGTGATGGATGCCGCCGCGGTCGAGCGTGCGGCACTCGTGGCCCATTCCATGGGCACCCAGGTCGCGCTGGAGGTGTTGCGCAGCGCGCCGGAACGCGTCGAA
This sequence comes from Myxococcales bacterium, assembly GCA_029880325.1. Lineage (GTDB taxonomy): Bacteria > Myxococcota_A > Polyangia > Polyangiales > JAFGIB01 > JAOUOP01. The sequence goes on from JAOUOP010000017.1 coordinate 107,304, forward strand.
GCACTGGTGCTAATCTGCGGCAGCTACGGCCGCATCACCCATACCTTCCACGGCAACGACTGGCTGCATCGCACGCTGCCGGCCCTCATCGAGCAGGTTCGCAAGCACGAGGCACTGGCCCGCGCCCTATGGGGCCGGCTGCCTCCGCAGCTCGCCTACCGCATCGCCGGTTGGATCGGCGAAATCGACGGCGGTTCGGTTCGTGCCGATGACTTCCGCCAATACGTCGAGCACCTCTCCGACATCTCCCTCGATCTCTACCTGCGCCTGCTGAAGGAAGCCGGCGAGCACAGCGCCGAAGAGCTGCTGGCCTCGATCCGACAGCCCACGCTGGTGATCGCCGCCGAGCGCGATACCTTCACTCCACGTGACGTCGTGCGCGAACTCGCCGAACGCATCCCCGCGGCCGACTACATGGAATTGGCCGGGGCAAGCCACGCCGCACCGGCCGAGCGCGCGGGCGAAATCAACGCGCGTATCGACCGCTTCCTGGCGGCGCTCGGCTATGGGTGAGCGGCTAACTCCGCAGCTATCCCTCGAAGCGGAATAGCTGCTGGCCCATCAGCAAGAGTTCGCCACCCTGCAACTCGGCTTCGCCCTGGATCCGCAAGAAGGTGCCGTTGGAGCTACCCACATCGGTCAGCACCACCGAACGCCCGTCGTGATGAATGCGGCAATGCAAGCCGGAGACGTAACCATCGTCGGGGAAGATCACATCGCCACGCTCGCGCCCCAGGTGCAGCCCATCGGGGGGCACGGTGAAGGCGTTGGCGGTGGTGTCGCGACCGATGACCAGCGAGATGCGCCCCAGGTAGCCGGGATTGGGACTTCCCATGGGCTGCACCCCGCCCTGCTCGGCTGGCTCGGGAACCAGCTCGAAGCGAGCGATTTCCTGACCGATACGGAAGATGGAGCCGTGGCTGAGGGCCACGGGCTGATCGCGCTCGAGCTTGATGTACACGCCGTTGAGGCTGTCCTCGTCGCGAACCACACAGCCACTGCCCTGGAACGTGAACGACGCGTGGACCGGAGACAGGTAGGCGTCGGCTGCGAAGAGTTCTGCGGCAGAGCGGCCGACCTGGGTGGTGCCGGCGGAAAGCGGAAAGGAGCTGCCCTCAGTGCCATCCGGATTGATCACCACCAGCTTGCCGCGGGCCGGTCCTGACGCAGGAGCGGCGACCGGCGCCGGAGCGGGAGCGGGCGTAGGCCCGGCGTCCATGCGGTGCCCGCATGTACCGCAGAATTTGAAGTCGGTCGGCACCGGATTGCCACATGCCGGACAGTTGTTGCCGGCGCCGGGTGCGGGTGCCATGGCCGGAGCCGGTGCCGATACCGCGGGCACGGGCGCGGGCCTGGGGGCGCTCGCCGGCGGCATCGGAACCGCAGAAGCGACCGGGGGATCGGTGTTGGCGGTGGGCGCGACAAACTCCTTCTTGGCCGCATCGCGCGGCAACTCCGCACCACAGCCGAGGCAGAACTTGTAGTGGTCCTGGTTCTCCTTGCTGCACCTTGGGCAGACGATCACTTGCGCCTCCGCGACCCGGCTCGTCCCTGCTCCGGACCTATCTTGGGTGCCGAAGATAGCCGCCGCCATGATTGACGGTCAAGCTGCTCGACACTGAATTCCATCGTAATTTCAACCATATCCGAGTCCTGAACGAAGTGAGCTAGGCGGTCATTTCGACACGCAGGAGCTGCTTGCCCAGGAATAGGTAGTCGCCGTGACCCAGGCGCTGCGAAGTCTTCACGCGCACGTAGGTGCCGTTCTTGGAGTCGAGGTCGGTCAACGTGCAGCCACCGTCGTCGGCCACCTCGACCCGGGCATGACGCCCCGAGATGAAGACATCGGTCGGGAAATTAATGTCGCATTCCTCGCGCCCGAGTTCGACGCTGGGCGCGTGGGCACAGTGGACCAGGCCCTCACCGCCACCGGCGATGAGCTGCACCAATTTGAAGAGGTAGTTCTTGCGGGGTGAGGAGTAGAAATACGTCTGGTCGGGCGCGGGACCGGCCGTGTCGTCGGGCGGGGGATCGAGCCGAAAGAGCTGCTCACCGCAGAGAAAATGATCCCCGAATGCCAATGGCACGCTACCGGAGACGCGCACGTAGACACCGTTGAGGCTGCCCTCGTCGCGCACCACGAGTTCACCCCCCTCGTAGACGAAATTGGCGTGACGGGGACTGAGCCAGCGGTCTTCGGGGAAGAGGATCTGACCGTCGTCCCGACCGGCCACGTGTTCGACTCCCTGCAACATATAGCTCAGTCCGTCGACCCCGGCGTCGCCGCGGATCAGGATCAAACGTGCCTTACCCGGCGTCTGCATGGCGCCGAAGTAGTCGTTGCGCAGCTCCACGACCTCAGGCGGCACGGCGCCCCCGCAGGTACCGCAGAACTTATGCCCTGAGGGCACCGGCGTCGAACATTCCCGGCATACGTAGTTGCGTGCTTGCTCCATCGCTTCTTCCTCGGCACTTCGATACTGGGGGGAACTGCTCCGGGTCCCGGATCCTACACCAGCTGCAATCGCATCGTGGGCCTGTAGGGACAGTTCGTGCGCACACGCGCAGCAGACGGGCGTCCCCATCGGGTTGAACGTGTCGCACTTTCCACAGGCGACGCCAACCTCGAGTTCCATCGTTGCAGCCACACCTATCGACACACCTTGTTCACGCTCTTGAGCGGCGCTCCCCTATCGCGGAAACGGGTGCGCGGTGTCTAATTGTTAGATGAAAGAGACCAATGTCGTCAATTCCGTGCACTCGGCACCAGGCGCAGTAGTGCGCTGCGGGCGGCTTCGCGGACCGCAGCCTCGGGGTCGGAGCGCGCCGTGCGCAGGGCCTTGAGGGCTGCTTCAGGCAGGCAAGCGCGGGCGCTTGAGCCCGCCGATTCGGCACACTGAACACGCGCTGCGATGTCCACCAGCGCCTCGACCGCGGCCAGACGCACGAAGGCGTAGGAATCACCCTCGAGCACACGCGCGACGGCATCCACGTCGGCGGCTTGAGCACTGGCTGCCAGCGCCTTCAGGGCCCGCGCACGCATCCACCAGCGCCGATCGGAGAGCGCGATCTCGGAGAGGGCCTCGCCAGCGCTTCCGTCGGGCTCCCCGACCGTGGATAAAGCCTCGAGCGCGGCGCCGCGAACGCGGCCATCGTCATCGCCCAATGCTTTCTGCGCGGCCGCGGCGGGATCGCGGGCCGAAGCCATGCGGCGCAAGGCGGCAGCCCGTACCCCCGGCTCCGGATGCTCGACGAGGCTCGACAGCTGCTGACTCAGCGCCATGCGCACGCGGCTCAGGGCGGCATTGTCGTCAGCGATCGGCAACGCGCCTTCGCCACCGAGCAACTCGAGCGCTAGCGCAATGGTAGGGATCGGCCCCTTCAACGCGGCCGCCGTGGCATCGCGCAACTCCTCCTCGAAGAGTTCCAAACTGCGACCCTCGTCGGCAGCCGGCTCATGCTCGGTGATGGCCGTGATCCAGCGTCGAATGTTCAGGTGCTCGTCGGGGCTCGGCCATTGTCTGGGCAGTGGCGCCACGCCGGCGGCCAGCGAGCGCAAGGCCCAGGCCGCCGCCCGGCGCACCTCGGCGTCGCCGTGGTAGAGCTGGGCTGCAACCTCGCGCGACGACGCCCGATCGGCCAGCGCACCAAGGGCCACGAGCGCCATCTCGATCACCGGAGACCGCTCGGCCTCGAGCGCCGCAACCAGGGTCGCGGCGTGCTCGGGATCGCCATGGAGGGCCAGTCCCAGAAGCGCCGCGGCACGCACCCCGGGATGCCGATCTTCGCGGGCGGCGCGCAACAGCACCTCGGGCGTGCGGCCCGTACCGCGGTTGCGGCCAATGCCCAGCAGGGCGTATGCGCGCACAGTGGGCGCCGCGTCCTGAACCCGCTGCAACATGTGGTCGCGGGCGTTCGGCCCCTCGACCTGGGAAAGCGCCCAAATCGCCGCATCGCGCAAACGTCGCTCCGGGCTCGACACCAGAAGCGAAAGCCGCGCCGCGTGGGCGTCGCTGGCGAGACCGCCCACCGAGAGCAACGCGCGCCGTCGCAGATCCGCGTCCCCCTCGCGCTCGGCCAGGGCCAAGAGCGGCCCGACGGCGTGGGCGTTTTGCAGATGACCGAGCAAGTCGACGGCGATGCGTTGCTGTTCCGGATCGCGCCCCGACAGCGCTTCCAGAAGCGGCTGGATCGCACGCGTGCCCAGCGTGCGAAGCGCTTCGCGGGCCTGCTCGGCGCCCTTGCCATGCCCCTGAGCCTGCGCCATCAGAGGACGCGCGCGGGCCTCGAAGAGTTCCACCAAGAGCTTGCGATAAACCACGCGTTGAGGGTGCCCCAGCGCCAGCGGAAGCAGCAGATCCTCGAGCGCACGCAGACGCCCGCGCCCCTGTTGCAGCTGCAGCAACGTGCGCGCCGCGCGCCGCACCAACTCTTGGTCAGGTGAAGCCCGCGCGACGCGCTCGAGCAATGCCACCACGCGCTGCTGCTCACCGCGCGAGAGATAGAGTTCGGCCAGATCGAAGTGCACGTCATGGGCGCGCGGATCGAGGGTTATCGCCCGCTCATAGGCGTCGATGGCACGCGCATCCTCGCCGCGGGCGCGGTAGAGGTCGCCGAGCCGCCGCTGACCGGCCGCGTCCTCTGGGTTGAGCGCCAGCGAACGCTCCGCGTACTTCAGCGCGTCGCCGTCGCGGTATTGCGATAGGGCGTGCTCGGCCATGCGCGCCAGATAGCGCCGGGCGCCCGAGGGGTCGACCTTCACCAGCCGCTCGAGCACCTCGGTGGCGCCGGCGAGGTCGCCCCGAATCGCCCGCGAGCGCTCCAGCGACAGCAGACTGGGGATGTCGCCCGGGTCGAGTTCCACCAGGCGCGCCCACACCGCCTCGGCGGCGGCGCGAAAACGCGGGTCGCCGCGCAAGCGGCCGCGGCCCCGCCCCATCACGCGGTAGATCTCCGCCAGGAAACGACCGGCGGCCAAGTCCGGCTCCGCGCCCTGATGGTGCTCGGGGGGCCAACCGAAAAGCCGCTCCAGCTCGGTCTTGCGCGGCCCGAGTTCTCCCGTAGTCGCCCACAGGCGCGTCAGCCGTTCGTGGGCCTCGCGCTCGAGCTGGCGATCGCCCTCGACCAATGAAAGCACCCGCTCCCAGGTGCGCGCGGCCTCCGCTGTCTGCCGCAGGCGCTCCTGGACCTCGGCCAGGCCCCGCAGGTAGTGCGGATGCCTCGGCTCGCTGCGCAGCGCAAGGCGCCACTGTTCGAGCGCCTGCTCGGGCATGTCGTGGTCCATGTAGGTCTCGGCCAGCGCAGCGCGCGCCGCCGCCCGGTCTTTGCCGAGGCCGACCATCCGTTGCCAGGTGGCCAACGCCGCCTCGCGCTCGCCACGCTCAAGCAGCTGGGCGCCGAGCGCGCGCAGATGACTGGGATCGGCGCGGTCGAGCTGGGTGAGGCGACGTAGGGTCTCGGTGGCGGCCCGCTCCTCGCCCCAGCGGGCGTAGAGTTCGAGCAAGGTGCGCTGGGTCTCGACGTCGCGCTGGAAGCGCCGGGCGGTGCTCGACAATAGGCGCAGGGCCTCGGGTCGCTGTCCCGACTCCATCAGTAGCTGGGCGAGCTCCAGGGCGTGGGTGGCATCGCCCGGAGCCACACGCAGTAGCTGACGATACTCCGCGATGGCCGCCTTCAGGTCGCCCTGTCGCGTCAGGATGCGGATCGCCCGCGTACGCAGCTCCACCGCGCGCGGCTTGCGCGACAGGGCCCGGCGGATGGCGCCCAGGGCCGCCCCGTGATCGCCGAGTTCGTCGTAGATGCGCGCCAAAAGGCCCTGGCCCTCGGCGCTGGCGTCGTTGTCGGCGGCCAACTCGTCGGCCAGACTCTGCAGCTGACCACGGCGCCGGTAAACCTCGACCCGCAGCTCATCGACCGCCCGTCGCAGCCCGCTACCGGCCGCCGTCGTGCGGCGTGCGCGGCCGAGCGCCTCCAGGGCCCGCTCCGGCTCATCGGCGTCGAGACGCGCCCGTGCCAACTCGAGCAGCACGGGCGGAAGCGCACGACGGTCGCCGCGCAGGGAGGCCACGGCTTGCTCGTACGCATCGGCGGCCCGCCCGTGATGACCACGTTCGGCCAGGGCGCGGGCGTAGCGCGTGCGCTGGTAAATGCCGGGCTTGCCGCTGGCGGCCAGCGCGGCGTAGCGACGCTCAGCCGTCTCGAAATCCTGGCGCTCCAGGGCCAGTTCGCCCAGTTCACGCAGAAGTTCGGAGCGCACGCGCGCGGCGTCACTGTGCTCGAGAGCACGCTCGAAAAAGCGCTCGGCCTGCTGCCGCTCGCCCTGGTCCAACTCGAAGCGACCGCGGGCGATCCAGGCTGCGGCCCGCGACGGCTGGAGTTCGCAGGCGTCTTCAAACTCTGCTCGGGCCTGCTCGGTCTGCCCGCGCGCAGCATCGACCTGTGCGCGCAGCAGTGTGAGCACGATGGCGTCACCATCGGCCTGCTGGGCCTGCTCCGACAGCTCGCGCGCCAGACCCTCCAGGTCGCCGTCGCGCTTTCGGTAGTGATCGACCAGGCGCTCGAAGGCGAAGCGGTCGAGGGGGTCGGTGCGCAGCACCTTCAAGTAACGAGCCGCCCGCCCCGCCCCGGAAGCGGCACGCTCGGACTTCGCGGCCGGCTTCTTGCGTGCGCTCGGGGCGCCCTTGGCACGAGCGCGCCGCCCCGCGGACGAACCCGGCCGGGTCAGCCCCCAGTCATCGGCCACTGCGGGCGCCTGATAGGCGGCGAGCGCCAGCAGGGCGGCCAAGAGCATCCGGCAGCGAAACACGATGGTTTAGCGTAGCACTCCTGTAGAACGACGACCCGACTTGCTCCGAAGCCAAGCGTGGTCCATGGTCTGCCACCTTCGCCCACCCGGCTCCCGCAAAAAACCGAAGCCCCCATCCATGACCTCCCCTGTCGAGCTTCTCGCTGGCGCCCTCGTCGACCGCATGCCGGGACCGCGCTACGAGACCAGTCTGAACTTCGCCGAGCTGGCCCTGCGCGATCCGCTGCCAAAGGTCGCCACCCTGCGCCGCCAGCGGGCCGAGTTGGGCGACGGCTTTCGTCTTGCGCTCCTGGCCCCGCGCGCGGCCATCGTCGGCGCCCGAGGTCCCCTGCGCTTCGACGACGGACTCAAAGCCGGGCTCGAGTGGCTACAGCGTGCGCTCGATGCCACGCGGGCGACGGTGCTGGTCGTGCCCACACCGGCCGATCTGATGCCGGGCGCGCGCGCCCGGGACTTGCTCGAGAGCTACCTGCAACGCCTGCCCCGGGCCGAGGGCCTGATGACGGTGTGGGCGCCGCGCGGCCCCTGGCATCCGGAGGACGCGGCCCAGCTGGCCGCAGCGCTCGGTCTGATCCTGGCCTTCGACCCGCTGGTCGACGAGCGGCCGCCGGGACCCGCGGTCTACGCGCGCCTCAAGGCCCTCGGGGCACGCCGGCGCTACGCGGAGGCGGACTTCGAAGCGATCGCCGAGACCGTTTGCTCCGAGCCCGTCTCCCGGGGCTACGTGGCGGTGGACGCCGAGCGCTCCTTCGAGCAAGCCTGCCGGCTGCAGCCCTGGCTCTTCGCCAGCAGCGAAGCGTAGGCCCCGGCAGCGGCGGCAAGCGAGCGGACCGGCCATGGACCTGCCAGCGACGCTGAAGGACGCGCGCATCCGACGCGTGGACCGACCCGCCGGCGGCCTGTTCGCGATCTCGATGGCCCGCGGCACCGAACGACTTTGTCTCCTGATCGGCCTGGACGAGCCGGCGCGGGGGCTGGGCCTGTCGCCAACGCGACCAAGCGCCGGCCCCGCCGACGCCTTCACGCGCGCATTGCGCAAGCACACCGAAGGCTGCCGCATTCAGCAGGCCGAACTCGAAGCCGGTGCGCTTCGGCTCGAGCTGGCGCGGGGGCCGGAACAACGCACGCTGGTGTGTGTGCTCTACGGCACACGGGGCAACCTGCGCCTGCTCGCCCACGACCACGAGCCTTTGCTGCAGCTGCGAAGCCAGAGCGAGCGCGACAGAACATCAGCGGCGCCTCCGTCCGAGATCGACGCCCAACAGCTGCTCTCCGCCGCCCAGCAAGCCGATCTCGAGCAGCGGCGACGACACTGGCGCAAGGCCGCGGCGCGGCACCGCCGCAAGCTGCAGCGCAAACTCACAGCCCTGGCGACAGACATCGCCCGCGGGCTGCAAGCCCCCGAGCTGCGAGCCCGGGCGGGGCTATTGCTCAGCAATCTGCATGCCATCGACGACCGCGCCGAGCACGTAAGCGTCACCGACTACGGCTGCGATCGGCCGCGCGCCGTCGAGATCGCAATCGACCCCAGACTCGGGGCCCGCGCCCAGGCCGAGGCCTGGTATCGACAGGCCCGACGCTTCGAGCGCGGGGCGACGATCGGAGCCGAGCGCCAGCTGCAGGCGCAGCAGGAGCGAGCGCAGCTCGAGGCGGCGCTGGAGCGACTCGACCTCGCCGCCGACGAGGAAAGCCTGCGCCTGGCCGGCGAAGCGCTCGATCAACTCGGAATTACGACCACCGAAGCAGCTGAGGCCACCAGGCCAGCGGCGGGCCAGCGGCGGGCCGCCCCCGGATCGCACAGCGGTGGGCGGCGCCCCTACCGCGAGTTTCGAAGCGCCGCGGGCGAGCCGATCCTGGTCGGGCGCGGCGCCCGAGACAACGATCGCCTCACCACCGAAGTGGCGCGCCCGCAGGATCTATGGCTGCACGCCCGGGGCCTGAAAGGCGCCCATGTGGTGGTGCCACGTGCCCGCGGTCAAGACTGCCCGCCCGAGCTGCTACTGGATGCGGCCACCCTGGCGGCCCACTTCAGCACCGCCAAGGGCGACGCCACCGTGGAAATCGCCTACACGCCGCGGCGCTACGTGCGCAAACCGCGCAAGGCCCCAGCCGGCCTGGTCGTGCTCGAGCGCGAAAAAGTGTTGCTCCTCGAGCTGGAACCCGAGCGTCGCGCGCGATTGCTGGGGAGCGAGCGCGAGCTGCATTAGGCCCCGACATAAAAAAACGCCGCTGGCACATGATGTGCGCCAGCGGCGATTCGTTGGCCACGAACTCCGGTTTGGACAGAGGGGGGGCCCAGGCGGTTGTGAGACGACCGGTGTGAGGAAGCTTCCGAACCACACCGAACGAAGCGACCGCGGCCCCGATGCGTCTGCCGACGCCGGAGTTCGCAGTAAAGCCGTGCCGTTTACTTCTTCTTGGCGGCCTTGCGCCTGCCGGCCTTCTTCTTGGTGGCCTTCTTCTTGGTGGCCTTCTTCTTGGTGGCCTTCTTCTTGGCGGCCTTCTTCTTGGTGGCCTTCTTCTTTGCTGCCATACGGACCCTCCTATGGTCGTAGCATGAACGTAACCTATTGTAGTGTGTTGCCACGTGTCAAGGTTACAAACACATAAATTATACCTAACTTATCGCTATTTGAATGATCACTGACCTTAATCTGCTCCAAACGACTGAAATTGTAAAAAAATGCGATATCAGACGAGATACAGCTGGCGTTCTTCTTTCGCCAAGCCGGCAGCGTTCTAGTGATCGAACGTGCTCCCAAGGACGCGATCTCCATACAGGCGAGCATGGGACCTGGCAGGCATGTGCTTGGGGCGCCCGGAAGATCAAAGTGATGAATTCGCGCAACATCCAGGCTAAGGTCATGGGCTTCGAATCGGCGTCCGCCCCTCGCAACCTGAGGGGCCGGGCCCATGCAACCGCGACGAGGCTGTGATGAATCAGATCAGGGTGGCTCGACTGCTGCTTCCGTGCGCGTTCTTGGTGAGCGTGGGATGCGGCTACTCGGAAGAAGAGATGCAGGTCAAACGCGACCGCATCGACCAACTGACGCGGGCCCTCGACCAGCTCGAGAAGGACCACCGCGGCCTGCAGGATCGCTTCAAGGGCGTCGCAGGGCAGAACGCGGCGCTGACCGAGCGGCTGCGCCAGATGGGCATGAGCGTCGAAGACTCCAAACGCAGCATGCAAGAGCTCAACCGACTGGTTGAAGAGCTTCGCGCCAAGGAGCGGCAAGCCCAGGCGCGCCTGAAGACCTTCCAGAGCATGCTCGACAAGTTCAAGAAGATGATCGAGTCGGGCAAGCTGCGCGTGCGCATCGTGCGTGGCCGTATGGTCGTCGAGCTGGCCGAAAACATCCTCTTTGACTCGGGCAAGGCCGACCTCAAGGAAGAGGGCGAAGTCGCGCTGCAAGAGGTGGCCAACGTGCTGGCCTCCATCGAACAGCGCGACTTCCAGATCGCGGGGCACACCGACGACGTGCCGATCAAGAGCCGGCGCTTCCCCTCGAACTGGGAGCTATCGACGGCCCGGGCGGTGCGGGTGACGCGCTATCTCGGCGAGCACGGTGTGCCAACCAAGCGGCTGTCGGCAGCCGGCTACGCAGAGACGCAGCCGGTCGAATCCAACGAGACGCCCGAGGGTCGGGCCCTGAATCGACGCATCGAGATCGTCTTGATGCCCAACCTGGACGAACTGCCCGACCTCTCCTCGCTGGAACAGACGGGCACCGGAAAATAGGCCCGACCCAGGCGAACCAGGCACCGGCAACCGTGCCCGGGGCGTGTCGAACGCCGCGGGCTCGGGCACTTGCGCCCGAAATCATTGACAATTCGGCGATTGACCACGGGTCTAGGCGTCGCTATTATGCGCCCCGGCCAGGGGTTTGGACCCCGGGGTGAAGCTCCGAGTTGGATCGGGGTCACCTGGACTGGCTTCGCTGGTTACACGTCGCGCCAACGCGAACGACGCTGCCCCACGGGGCGCCGGCGAAACCCTTTTGTTTCAAAACTCGAACGGAGTGCCAGATGCAAGCCCGTGCACAGAAGCCGTCATTCAAGGTGGGCGACAAAGCCGTGTACCCGGCACAAGGCGTAGCCGAGGTCATCTCGATCGATGAGAAGGACATCGCGGGGCAGCGACAGCAGTTCTACGTTCTCAAGATTCTCGACACCGAGCGCAAGATCATGGTCCCGGTGACGAATGCGAAGAACGTGGGCCTGCGGCCGCCCGTGAGTGAAGCGCAGATCCGGGAGATCTTCGCCATCCTCAAGATCCGCGATATCGCCTTCGACAACCAGACCTGGAACCGCCGCTACCGCGGCTTCATGGACAAGATCAAGACCGGCTCGGTCTTCGACGTGGCCGAGGTCATGCGCGATCTCTATCGCCTGAAGATGGAGAAGTCCCTCTCCTTCGGCGAGCGACGCATGCTCGAAACGGCCCGCGACCTGATCGTGAAGGAAATCGCTGTCACTCGAGAGCACAGCGAGGACACGGTCCAGGCGGAGATCGAGGAGATCTTCGAGGCCAACTAGCCGGCGGCCGCACGCGGCCCAGCAGCCGGCGCTGGCAGATCGCCGATCGTCGGGGACGGCCCGCTGGACGACGACCTTTGGCGGTGATCCGCCCACCGGGGCGCGTGCCGCGATCTGCGGCGCTCGCGACGGCACTGGCGATTTTCAAAGAGACTCGCGACCCAGCTCCGGCTGGCGACGGCATCGCAGCGGCGAGCGCCGCATTCATGAGACCCATACCCTTGAACCCCAGCAGAACGTCGCGGCCCCGATCGGCCCCCCCGATGCAAGTGCAGGCGCCCGACCACTGCCAACGAATACGCGGCGGAGACCATTGGCGTCTCCTCGCCGGACACCGTCCATGGCAAAGAACACCCTAGTCATCAACTGCGGCATCGCCGAGACGCGCGTCGCCCTGATCGAGGAAGGAAGCCTCACCGAACTCTTCCTCGAGCGCGAACATGAACGCAGCCCCGTAGGAAATATCTACCTGGGCAAGGTCACGCGAGTGCTGCCGGGCATGCAGGCGGCCTTCATCGACATCGGCCTCGACCGCGCCGCCTTTCTCCATGTCGAAGATGTGGTGCCCCAGCAGGACATGGAGAACCTGCTGAGCGGCGATGAAGTGGGCGAACAGGAGGAGGAGGGAGAAGACGGGGCGCAGCCGAAGAAAAATCGCTCCAAAGCGCGGCGCGTCACCCGAGCGACTCCGATCCGCGAGGTCTTGACCGAGGGTCAGACCCTCCTGGTGCAGGTCTCCAAGGGCCCCATCAGCACCAAGGGCGCGCGCGTCACCAGCCACATCACCCTACCCGGCCGCTACGTCGTCTATCTGCCCACGGTCGACCAGATCGGCATATCCAAGCGCATCGGCAGCGACAAGGAGCGGCAGCGACTGCGCGAGTCGATCGAAGCCGTCAAACCGCCCCACGGCGGCTTCATCGTCCGTACCCTGGCCACCGGACTGACCAAGAAGAAGCTCAAGGCCGACGTGGGTTACCTGGTCGAGCAATGGAGCCGCATCAGCCAGCGACGCTCCGAGATCTCGACAGCGCCAGCCCGGATCTACGAGGACCTGGACATCGTCCTCAGGGCCGCACGCGACCACTTCACCGAAGACGTCGCGAAGATCATCGTCGACTCCGAAAAAGAGTACGAGCGCCTGCGAAACTTCATCGCCGCCTTCCTGCCCGAGCGCGCCGGCGACATCGAACTCTACAGCGGTCGCGATCCGATCTTCGACGAGTACGGCATCGAAGACGAAATCGCGCGCGCCCTGTCGCGCAAGGTCCCCTTGCCCTCGGGCGGCTACCTGATCATCGACCAGGCCGAGGCCCTCTCCGCCATCGACGTCAACACCGGCCGCTTCACGGGCAAGGGCCGCGACGTGGAAGAAACGATCTGCCAGACCAACCTCGAGGCGGTCAAGGAGATCGCCTACCAGCTACGTTTCCGCAACATTGGCGGCTTGATCGTGCTCGACTTCATCGACATGGAGCGCGCCGGTAACCGCGACAAGGTCTACAAAGCGCTATCCCGTGTGCTCAAGCAGGATCGGGCGACGACCACGATCACGCGCATCAGTGAGCTCGGCCTGATCGAAATGACACGCAAGCGCACACGAGAATCGCTCGGCCGCACGCTCTTCGAACCCTGCTTCTACTGCGACGGCACCGGCCAGCTGCAATCGAAGGCCACCATCTGCCACGAAATCGTGCGCCAGATCAGCCGCGAAAGAGAGTCGCTGGCCGGCTACAAGATCGTGATCAACGCCCACCCGGCCGTCTGCGACAGCTTGCGCCGCGAGCACAAGCAGGCGCTGGAAGAGGCCAGCGTGCGCTTCACGCGCCAGATCACGCTCAACCCCCGACGCGAGTATCACCTCGAGCAGTTCGACCTCGAGGGGGCGTAAAGCCGTGATGGCCGATCGCGGTCGTAGCGGCTTCGGCCCGCTGGGAAAGCCCCTCGACGAGCTGAGCGATCAGGAGCTGATCGAAGAGGTGAAGCGACGACGCAAACGCCGCGGCGTCGACGGCAAGAGCCGCACCGAGAGCAAAACCACAGGTGCGCGAACCACCTCGCACTCATCCGACCGCAGCGCGCAGTACCTGGCCAACCTCGAGCTAGAGCCGGGCGCCAGCGCCGAAGAGATCGAAGCGGCCTACAAACGACTGCGCGCCAAGTACGAACCCTACACGCGCTCCCAGGACGAAAAACGCCGCAGCGCCGCGCGCACCTTGATGGATTCGCTGCAAGAAGCGTTTCGGGAGCTTACGCGCGCGCGGGACTGATGGGGCGGCTGTTGGTGTGCTTCGTTTTGCGAGTTCCTACGCGCTGACGTGGCCAGCGAGCCGGTCGATCATTTTAAGGTGAGCCCTGAAGTACTCGGGGCTCCGGATCCACTCTCCGCCCCAGCTTGCACATCCGGGTAGTGTCGGCATCGCCATCGTCCAGAGGGCGCGCAGGACTCCGAGGGCGGGTATCGCTCGGAGTTCTTCGGGCGACAGCGGCCTGACGTCACCGTACCCTGCGAGGATGGCTTCCCACTCCGCGGTCCAAACCTCTGGCTCGGCTTCGCTCAAGCGCCGCTTCCTCCAGTAGCAAGCGAGGTCGTAGCAGCTGGGACCGTATCCGACCTCGCCGAAGTCGAACAGGCAAGGAGCCGAACCGTCGTAGTGGATGTTGCCGCAATGAACGTCCCCATGGCAGAAGCCCGCCGGCAACTCGTCGCTGGGCCATGCGAGTTCTGCGAGCTCGCTCACCTTGGCCTCGAGTTTCTCGGCGCTGTACCAGTGCGACGGGACTGCCCGCCGCAACCGCTCGAGGGGACCATGGGCCAGGTGACGCATGTCGATGACGAGCCGTTGCTTCGCCAGCTTCGAATCGCCTTGCCTGTGGAGTGTCGCGAGCGCCGTGCCCAGCTGTTTCGCCTGAAGCACCGACGGCCTCTCGACGCTATTTCCAGGAGCATCTTCGGCCAGTAAGCCCGCGAAGACCTCCCCTGCTACCGTGACGGCCGTCGCGTAGCTCCCGTCCACTCGAGGCACTGCAGCGGCGGCAAAGCGACCCGCGCTCCCCAGACTCGAGACGAGCCGCCCCTCGAGTTCAACTTGCTGCATCGGCTTCGCCGAGGTGCGCTCGAGGCGCAGCCACCAGCAACGCGTACCGCTAGATGTGCTCGGCGGGAGTGCTGAGCCGATGATCGGGGTCGATACGATGCCAGGTGCAAGGACGGCCTCCGCCGGAATACTCCGCGTATTTCAAGGGGACCGGACGCCGCAGCTGGCGCCGTAGCGGTCCCGAGAGCGGATCATGACTCCCGCCGAGCACATCTAGTCACCTGGACGACCCTCGAGATGGTTCTCTCGTAAACCGTCAGCTGCAGTCGGCTCGGCAGCACGTAGCTCGCAGCAAACAGCTCCTGCAGCAGCGGCTCAAAGTCCATCATGGCAGTGAGAGGCGACTGTCTGCTCGTTCCCCCATAGCCGCCTGGTACCGCACCCGCGCCCCTCAATCCTCCGGCGGCGCGGTCTTCACGTAGCCGCGCTCGATCAGGCCCTTGAGCGCGGTGCCGACGACCTGATCGTCGAGGGGGCAGTTGTTGAAGACGGCTTCGAGCTGGGGCTGGGACATGGCCACCTGGAAGACGTCCAGCTCCTCGGGGCTGAGCTCGCGCAGGGGCTGGGTCAGGGGCGAGGGGATGCTGACCTTGGAGCGCATTTCCGGTAGCCCGAGACGTCCGAGTTCGTCGAGCAGGCGCATACCTTCCATCAGCGCCGCCTCGGTGCTGAGTTCGAGACGACCCGGCAGGTCCATCTCGTCCAGCGGCTCCATGTAGAAGGTGCCGGTGCGCCAGGTCAAAACCCGGTAGAGCGCCTTGTCGGGGCTGAGCACGTCGGTGTCGTTGACCGAGGCGAAGACGATCGAGCCGTTCTCCAGGAAGATCTTCCCGAGGTCGGTCTCGGTGCGCACCGCCAACACGCCGGTCTTCTTGGAGGAACCGAAGAGCTGCAGCAGATCCGGCAAGGGCACCTCGTCGATGGCGCCCGACATGCTGCGAACCTGGTTGGCCCGGCGCCCTGCGGCGACTTCCTCGAGCTGCTTTTTGGGGCGCGCGACCGAGGCCGGCGCCGCGTCGGTGGTGACGAGCTTGATGATGCTGGTGCCGATCAAAACGCGGTCGCCTTCGCTCAGCGCGGCGTGCTCGATGCGCTCGCCGTTGACGAAAGTGCCGTTGGTCGATCCGAGATCCTGGATCGTGATGGCATCCCCTTTGACCGTAATTTTCGAATGCCTGCGTGAGACCATGTCCTCGACCAGGACCATGTCCAGGTCGCTCGAACGTCCGACCACGACCTCTGAGTCGGGTGGCAGGGGGAACTCTCCACCCTGGTACTTCCCCGAGATGAAGCGCATGGCGTAGTTCTTCATGGGGTGCTCGGGGCTGTATCCGACGCCGCCGGACGGCGCGCAGACCGGTAGAAACTCACGTTATTGCAGACACTTTGCCGGGCTCATTAAAGTACGAGCCCAACGGGCCTGCGGTCAAGACTTGGAGCCGGCCGTGAGGTCACTAGCCGAGCCCGGCTGGGCCCGATGCGGGGGACCGCCCCACACCTATCCCACATCATCTCATGTCCCAAAGCTCGGAGGCCGGTCGCACTTCAGACCTCCATGATGTCGTGCTCTTTCTTGGCGACGATGTCGTCGACGGTGCTGGTGGCCTGCTGCACCGCGTCGTCGATATCCTTGTAGGCACGGTCACCGTCGTCCTTGCCGATTTCCTTGTCGTCGACCAGGCCCTTGATGAAGTCGTTGGCGTCCCGCCGGGCCTTGCGGATGGCGACTTTGCAGTCCTCGCCGTGCTTTTTGGCAAGCTTGACCATTTCCTTGCGCCGCTCTTCGGTCAGGGGCGGAAGCGGAATCCGGATCAGCTCACCGTCGTTCTGGGGATTGAGGCCGAGCGGGGTCTGAACGATGGCCTTTTCGATGGCCTTGAGCTGGGATTTGTCCCAGGGCTTGACCGTGAGCAAACGTGGCTCGGGCACGCTCACGGTGGCCATCTGCGAAATCGGGCTCTGGGAGCCGTAGGCCTCGACCCGCACCGAGTCGAGCAGCGAGGGGTGGGCGCGCCCGGTGCGCACCTTGGCGAGTTCCCGCCTGAGCGCTTCATGGGCCTTGGCAGTGGAGCTGCGCAATTCGTCGAGGGTCTCGTCGATCATTTCTTCCTCCTACCGAAGCTGGCGACCGGCCCGGTCCCAGCGCCCATGGGCGCTCAAAGGTGAGGCGAGTCCTGAGGCGAGTCCTCGGTGCTACCGATAAGTGTACCAATCGGTTCGCCCTCGACCACCCGTCGAATATTGCCGGTGGTAGACAAGGCGAATACCCGCACCTTCATGTTGTTGTCGCGACACAGGGTGATGGCGGTGGAGTCCATGACGCCGATGCGCTCGCGGATGAAGTATTCGTAGCTCATCTCGCTGAACATGGTGGCGTCGTCGAACTTGGCGGGATCGCGGTCGTAGACGCCCTCCACTTTGGTGGCTTTGCATAGAAGATCCGCCTGGATCTCCATGGCGCGCAGGGCCGCAGCGGTGTCGGTGGAGAAGTAGGGGTTGCCCGTACCCGCGACGAAGATGACGATGCGCCCCTTCTCCAGGTGCCGAATGGCCCGGCGCCGGATGTAGGGCTCGGCCACCGAACGCACATCCAGGGCCGTCATCAAGCGGGTTTGAACGCCCTGCTTTTCGATGGCGTCCTGCAGCGCGATACCGTTGATCACGGTCGCGAGCATGCCCATGTAGTCGGCGCTGGTCCGATCCATACCCTGGGCGCTGCCCTTGAGCCCGCGGAAGATGTTGCCGCCGCCGATCACGATTCCGATCTCGGCGCCAGCGCGCTGGACGTCGGCGAGCTCTGCGCTGAAGGTTTCCAGGGTTTCGGGCTCGAGGCCGTAACCACCGGGAACGCCGCAGAGTGCCTCGCCCGAGAGCTTCAAGAGTACTCGGCGATATCGAGGTGCCATAGCTGCCGGCGATCTCTACACCAATGGCGGCCGAGAAGAAACTCGAACCGACTTCGATCTAGACCCTAAACAAGCGCATGGTGCAGGCGATCTCCACAAATCTCTTGCGTTCAGGCGCTCGCGAAAATGCTCAACGCTCCTCCTGGTGCGCCTGCGCTTTTCGCAAACCCCTGATTCACAACATCTTTGCGCAGCTCATCCTCCACATGCGCTTGTTTAGGGTCTAGATGTGCTCAGCGGGAGTCATGATCCGCTCTCGGGACCGCTACGGCGCCAGCTGCGGCGTCCGCTCCCCTTGAAATACACGGAGTATTCCGGCGGAGGCCGTCCTTGCATCTGGCATCGTATCGACCCCGATCATCGGCTCAGCACTCCCGCCGAGCACATCTAGGTGGCTGGTGTCAAACGATCGCGCGCGCCTCCCGGGCGGCGTAACCCCGAGTGCGCCATCCGAGTCCGCTGCGAAAATGACGCTGTATTTCCTCGGTCCTCGGCTGCCCCACACGGGGTCACGGCGCTCCGGGATCCACGCCCGCTAGTT
>JAOUOP010000127.1 GCA_029880325.1 Myxococcales bacterium
ACCTCCACCAAGAGGTCATAACGCCCTGTTACAATGGCCACGCTCTGTACCTCGGCCAGGGCCGCCACCTCGCGAGCGCGCTGCTCCAGGCGCCGGCTCTCGTCGACCTTCAAGCCCAGCACGCACAGCTGATGCTCGGCCATGATCTCGGGATTGGCGAGCCCGGCGATGCGCAACACCCCGCTGTCGAGCAGCTTGCGCACGCGCTGGCGCACCGTGCCCTCGGTCACGCCCAGGACCTCGGCGATGGCCGAGTTGCTCTCGCGCCCATCGCGTCGCAGGGCCGTCAGTATCCCGCGGTCGAGTTCGTCGAGATGCACCTCGCCGGGCTCGGGCGCGCCGGCATCAGCCACCACGGTGGACCTCGAGGGCGGCGGCCACGGTGGCATGGGTCACGGCCCCGTCGCGCGTATTGAGCCCCTTACTGAGCTCGAGCCGCTCATTGGCAGCGCCGTCGAAACCCAAGTTGGCCAGCAGCAACGCATAGGGCCGGGTCACGCTGGTCAGCGCCAGGGTCGCCGTGCGCGCCACGGCCGCCGGCATATTCGGCACCGCGTAGTGCAGAATGGAGTCGACTACGCGGATGGGCTCGTCGTGGGTGGTGGCCACGCTGGTCTCGGCGCAGCCGCCCTGATCGATCGCCACATCCACCACGATCGCCCCTTTGGGCATCGATGCCAGGTGCTCGCGCCGGATCAACTTGGGCGCGCGGGCGCCGGGGATCAGCACGGCGCCGACCACCACATCGGCGCGCTGGAGGCTCTGCTCCAGATTGGCCTCGTTGGAGTAGAGCGTCTGCACGCGCGAGCCGAAGAGATCCTCTAGCTGCATCAGGCGCCGCTGGGAGATGTCGAGCACGGTCACCTCCGCACCCAGGCCCACGGCCATCTTGGCCGCCTCGGTGCCGACGATGCCAGCCCCCACCACCACCACGTGCCCGCGCGCCACCCCGGGCACACCGCCGAGCAACACCCCGCGCCCGCCAAAACGACGCTCCAGGTACTTGGCGCCCTGCTGCACCGACAGGCGCCCGGCGATGGCGCTCATGGGCGTCAGGCATGGCAGACTACCGTCGGGCAGCTGGATCGTCTCGTAGGCGATGGCCGTCACGCGCCGCGCGAGCAGGGCCTCGGCCACCTCGGGATAGGCGGCCAGATGCAGATAGGTGAACAAGAGCTGCCCCGGACGCAGCAGCTCGAACTCCGGCGCCAGCGGCTCCTTGACCTTCAGGATCAACTCGGCGGCGCCATAGACGCCCGCAGCATCGGCCACCAGGGTGGCCCCGGCCCGCCCGTAGACCGCGTCGTCGAAGCCCGCGCCCTCGCCGGCACCGCGTTGAACCAGCACTCGGTGACCCGCCTGGCAGTAAGCGCGAACGCAATCGGGGGTCGCCCCAACGCGGTACTCGTGGTTTTTGATTTCCCGTGGAATGCCGATCTGCATGGACTGATGATACGAAATTCGTAGACATACGGCACCAATGCTACGAATTTCGTACATCACCCCACACGCCGCCGCCTCGGGCGAGCGTTGGCGGCGCTGCCGGCTGCGGCACAAGCTTGGTAGCCTCGTTGGAATGCTTCGCCTGCTCCTGGCCCTGTTGCTCACCGGCTGCGCCGCCAGCGCCCCCGCGCGCCCTACGGCCACGCCCCCGGCATCCATCGCTGCGCCCGCCCCGGCCGAACGCCCGCTGTTCCTGTTCACCGTGGAGCGCGAGGGCCGGCCCACATCCTATCTGCACGGCTCGGTGCACGTGCTCAAGCAGCAGGGCGACGGCAGCGAGCCCGCCATCGACCGAGCCTTCGAAGAAGCGGACGCGCTGGTGGTAGAGGTGGACATCGAGAAGGTGGATCAGCAGGCCCTACAGGCGCTGACGCTGCAGCTGGCCATGTATCCACCGGACGACGACCTGACCCAGCACCTCTCGCCCGAGGCCTGGCAGCAGCTGTTGCCCATGCTCGAAAAACTCGGCCTGCCAGCGAGCGGCGCGCAACGGATGCGACCGTGGTTTCTGTCCATCACCGTGGCCATGCTGGGCCTGCAAGCGGAGGGCTATTCCGGAGAAGCGGGCGTCGATCGCCGCTACCTGAGCTCGGCCCATGGCGCACCCGAGCCCCACCCGGTCATCGAACTCGAGACCGCCGAGCAACAACTGCAGACGCTGGCCGGCCTTCCCGAGCAGGTCCAGCTGCTGATGTTGGAGGACGCGCTCTTGAAAGTGGACGACAACGCCTACAGCGAGTCGATGTTCGACGCCTGGTACGCCGGGGACATCGAAGGGATGGCCGCGGTCCTGTTCAAACCGCTGCGCGCAGAGCCGCGGCTGGAGCCCTTGTACGAAGCGCTCTTCTTCGCCCGCAACCGCAGCATGACCGAGCGCCTGGTGCAGCTACTGGAGCAGGACAGGAGCTACTTCGTGGTGGTGGGCGCCGGCCACCTGGCGGGGCCGGGCAGCATCCCCGAGCTGCTGCGCAGCCGCGGCTACCGCGTCGAACAGGTGCGTGTGGCAGGCGCCGCACGAGACGGCTTGAGCGAGTGAGCAATCTCGACGCTTGGGGAGCGCGGTGCCGAGAGGGAAGCGATAAGAGAGCGACGATTGCGTGTTCTGCCAATTCCTCGCCGGCGAGGCCGAGGCCAGTTTCAACGCCCGGGGCGACCATGCGGTGGCGATCATGGACATCGGCCAGATCAACCCGGGACGCGTTCTAGTGATGCCGCGACGCCATGCGGTACAGCTCGATGACCTGACCGAGGATGAAGCGGCCAACGTCTTTCGGCTCGTCCACCGCCTGGCGCAGGCGCTTCCCAAAAGCGGTCTGCGCTGTGAGGGCTACCGCGTCTCCCAAGTCAACGGCGCCGCTGCGGGCCAAGAGGTTTTCCACGTGCACTTCCACCTGGTGCCGCGCTTCCGCGGGGAAGCGGTTCGCATATGCATCCTGGTGGACGAGGAACGCCCGCGCGACAGCCGGTAGGAGCTGGATCAGTTCGCGGCGCGCATCGCGGCAGCACTCGAGTAGGTGAAAGCGCCACGCCGCGCTGAGACGCAAGAAGGTCAGCCGCTGCCAATAGAGGACGTCGATGCGACTTTCGCTCCCTCACCGCCAGGCAGAAACAACGGAGCCTACGACATAGTTGAGACCTACCACGCCCTCACCCTGGCCAGTGAGCCGAGGCAGTCGCTCCTGCGCCGTGCAGGCCCGCGTAGCCGACCGCCGCGCGGACAATCTACCGCCACCTGCGATGGACTGAGAGGAAGTATCCCCCGGCAGAGCCGGGGGCTTTAGTTCGTGAGCCGCCCAAGGCGGCTTTTGGGTTACGGGTTCCGCTCTATCGAGCGGCTGGCCACCTAAAGGTGGCTGGCCCAGCCTACAGCAACTTCAACTGATCCAGGCGACGGTCCTCTTTTCCTGATGCCGGATGTACTCGCGAATTGCGGCTTCGTCTCTACCTACGGTCGAGACGAAGTAGCCGCGTGCCCAGAAGTGCTGGCCAACGAAGTTGCGCTTCCTCTCGCCGTACGTCCTGGCGATGTGGATCGCGGCCTTGCCCTTGATGAATCCCACGACTTGCGCGACCGCGAACTTCGGTGGGATCGAGAGCAGCATGTGCACGTGACCCGGCATCAAGTGCCCTTCCTCGACCTGCGACTCCTTCTGCTGCGCGAGTTTCCGACACACCTCGCCGAGGTGACCTCTCAGCTGCGCACACAACACTTTCTTCCGGCACTTCGGAATGAACACAACGTGATACTTGCACTCCCACGTGCTGTGCTTGAGACTCTGATACTTTGTCATTGTGGTTCTTCTCTTCCGTGATGCTTAGGCGGCTCACGGAAGGGAGGTGCCACAATTGGTACCGGAAATGTCAAACGGTGACGGCCTCCCCGGCAGAGCCGAGGGGGTCTCCCGCTGACGCTAGTCATCTGTGTCGGTAGTTTTAGGTAAAGCTCGGCGAGCAATCGGCGGCCCTCGGCGTGGCGAATCGACGAAGGACATACAGAGTATATTCGAGGAGATAGCCCGAAGAGCGGTCGACACCTAATCCCGGTCGGGCCCTTAGATGTGTCGTGGCCGCAAGCCACCGCCTGTGATACACCTCGCTCGCCATGACGGCCTATCAGCCTCTCCACGACCTCGGCAGTCGCCCCGGGTGCTCTCGACAGAAAATGCGTAGCGTTCTGGGGGGTGTACCGACAGGGTCGAGGCATATCCGCCTCGGCCAAGCCGGAAGATATGCGTCATGAAAAAGCTCATATTTGGCCGCAGTGTGGAGATCAATTGTCGAATTCCCGCGACAGGCGAACTCTTGCAGCGCGAGCTGTCCAACTATCCCGATCACCGCGGTCCGACCCGGGTCAGCATCGAGATCACACCAGACCTCCCCATTCCCGACGAGCACGCGCGGAACCCGGTGACGCACGCGACATTCCATGGTGGATTTGCCGCTCGCTTTCCAACTTGCGAGGTTTCGTTTCGGACTGGGCAACGGTTATCGATCAGAGTCGCAACAAGCGACACGAGCAGCCTGCGCCAACGCGTCACATCGTTTCTCTCGCATCCAGAGAACGCCACACCCGCCGAATCCTTCGGCCAGGCGTTCCACGAACTGGTATTGGTGCCATCCGTGTATTTCGATTCGGACCTCGTGCCCGTACACGCATCGGCATTTCAACTATCAGATGGAACCGCTGTACTCATCGGTGGAACTGGCGGCGTCGGCAAGACATCCCTGGAACTTTCGTTCTGCCTGGGCGGCGAGCACCCCTTCGTCTCCGATGACATCGCCGTAGTCGATGGCACGGGTCAAGTATGGCCCAATCTGGCATATCCCAAGATCTACGCATACAATCTCGCTGGAAGCTCACTTCGGCAGCGCGTATTGGCCGGGAGACCGCCTCTCGACCTTCTGCATTGGCACTACCGCAGTCGCCTGATGGGACCGAACAGTGTCCGCAGAAGAGTCGACCCTGGCCTCTTCTACGGCGCATGCGCCGCCGGTGCGTCGCAGTTAGCTCACTATTTCGTTCTCCGCCGCGACCCCGTGCCAGAGGTCCAGATCGAAGGTCTCACCCCCGCAGATGCGGCTGCCATTAGCACCGAAATCATCCAAGCCGAATACCAAATCCTGCACAACCATCTGATATGGCACGAGTACAACAGTCGCCTTCGAGCCATGGAGCCGTGCCTAACTATAGACGAGACGCTTGCACGCTTTCGCGCGGTCGGTGAGCGTGCGTTGTCGGGTGCGCGCAGCCACCTGGTGCGAATTCCAAATGACATGCGGCATGACGAATTTCTTCGCGTAGTACCCGAAGCGCTGCAAGCGATTTGGAGCTGAGCATGGGTCGTCACGGCATTTTGGTGCTACTGTCGCAAAGCTACCCGTTTGGCGCTGGCGAGACGTTCATGACCGCGGAGCTGGCCGCTCTGTCGATGAGATTTGATCGCATCCTGATCCAACCGCTTCAGGGAGGTGGTGAGGCGCGTGCGGTGCCGGACAATGTATGCGTGCTGCCACCAATCCAGGTCGTTGAGGGCCGCATGAGACGGGGGTTTCATGCGATTCTCGGACTGCGTCATGCCTGGGTCCGTCGCGATTTGGCCGGCGCGACGCCGCGGCGCACCATCGACAAGTTCTACCGCTTCGTGCTGGGACGCGCGTACGCTCGCCATCCCAGGGTCCGAGAATGGATAACTGATCGCAAGGTGTCAGCGCTCTACTTCTACTGGGGGACTGGACTCGCCGATATGGTGCCGCACCTACCCGTCGGTGGTCCACCTGTCGTCGTACGTCTCCATCGCGGTGATCTGTATGAAGAACGTGACAACCGTTCGCACACCGATTTTGCATTCCGCGCGCGACTCGTGCAACGGGCAGGGCATTTGGTATTTGTATCCCAGCATGGGCTAGACTACCTATCCGAGCGGTATCCCACAGCACGGGCGAAATCCGTACTATTCCGATTGGGGGTGGCGAAGCAGCAGCCAAACCCGGGCAGCAATGGCGGACCGCTACGCTTGCTCAGCTGTTCGAACATGGTGACGGTCAAACGATTACATTTGCTCGTCGACGGCCTTGCTCGGTGCGCTGTGCCCGTACACTGGACTCACCTGGGCGACGGTCCGCTGCGTTCCCAAATCGAGGAACGAACGCGGGATCTTCCTCCGCACGTGGTCGCGCGCCTCCTGGGCCACAAGCCTCACGAACAGGTCCTGGAGTACTACCGCCAGCAACCCGTGGACCTGTTCGTCAACGTGAGCAGCAGCGAGGGGGTGCCTGTGTCAGTCATGGAGGCTCTGTCGTTTGGCGTGCCGGTAGTCGCCACTGCCGTCGGAGGTACCGCGGAACTGATCGACGAAACCGTAGGTGCTCTGTTGCCCCCCAACGTGGGGCCGATTGAACTCGCCAATGTGATCGAGAAACTGGCTACGCGCACGGATGCCAGCACGCTCCGCCGCAACGCCCTCGAACGGTGGGCACAGCGTGCAAATGGCGAGGAGTGCAACCTTCGCTTCGCGGACTATCTATGGTCACTGAGCAATGGCTAACGCCCGCAGCTGTTGCGTTGCAGGCCCCGGGTCGCGTTAGGTTGCACTTTGTGTGTCGTTGAGGTCGCGCCCGCAGCCACTGTCACCGCCTCCGCCGAAATTTCCAGCACCACCCTTTTTCGACTGCCCGAGCACAAGCAAGAAACAGCGAGCCGACCGGTTATTGCGAACCTGCATTGCGGATCCGGTCGACGATCAGACGCGCCGTCGCTCCAAACAGCACAAGATCCTCACGAGTCGGCACCAACACTCCCCGGAGCTGTTGTCCCGAGAGGCGCAGATAGAGCACGAGCTTGATGATCGCGTTGACACTGTATGCCAAGGATGTCGCCAAGGCGGCACCCCGCAGTCCCAAGCGAGGAATAAGCAAAAGGTTGGCACCAATATTGATGCAAACGACCCCGACCGCTGCGTACGCGTTGAGTTCAGGTCGGCCCCGGGCAGACAGGTCATTTGCGAGCACGCGCGCCATCGCGCTTGCCACGATGCCAGGCATCAGCAGCACGATCGCATTGGCGGCCAGCTTGTATTGCGGGCCAAAGAAGACTCCTACCAACACTGGTGTCACGAGGGACAGGGCCGCTCCCGAGATCGCCGCCAACCATAGCACGTTCCTTGCGACTCGAGCAGCGACAGCCTCAACATCACCACTTCCCGCATGTAGCTCGGAAAGTCGCGGGAACAGCACCGCACTCACGGCTTGCGATAGAAGCCAGATGCGTTCGGCGATTCCCACGGCTACCGTGTAGACGCCCACCTGAGACGCATCCGCGAGCGCATTGAGCAGGAACATGTCAGCACGGTAGTTCAGAAAGGTGAGGATGTTGCTCAGATGAGCCTTCCACCCGTAGCCGAGCAAATGGCGACCGTAACTACCAGAAAACTCGGAGGTGCCATCGGTGACTTTCTGTCGGGGCGACCGGCTATGCTGGTGCAGCGCATGACTCAGCGCGAAGAGAGCTACTCCACTGGAGAGAACCTGTGAGACGATTGCGCCGGACGGCCCGAGGTTTGCGATCCATACCAAGGCAGTCACCGCGAGCAACAGTACCGCCGGCTTCGCCAGCTGCACACGATTGAACGCTGCGAAGTCCTGCAGCCCCTGCAGTATGGCGGAGTTCACCGTCAACCATAGAGTCAGAGGAAGTGTAGCGAGTGCCAGCCACAGCAGCTCTGCGGGAATTCCAGGCAGCCACACATCCGCACACCAGATGATGACTCCAGCGCCGATGGCGCACCCGATAGCAGACATGACCCACAGCAGGCGTTCAGTGGTGCGTCGGGCCGTTCTCAAGTCAACTCTATCACCTCCAAGGTAGAATATGTTGGCCGGCCCGACGCCAAGGTTCAGCACTTGCGCGAGTAGAGCCGGCATCAACAGTGCCATCGCGTACCTCCCGTTGAGCTCGGGGCCCAATGTTCGAGCGACGAGGATGCTCGTCACGAAACCCAGGCCGACCGCGACCATGATCCGCGTGAGTGTGGAAAGGATGTTGAGTGCTAGTCTGCTGAACTCTCTTGTCGGAGGCGCGGAGTTCACTCTTCGCCTCTCGGCGAAGAGGACAACACGCGTGCTACATCTACAAGCTTGTTCATTTCAGACGCCGCGTTCAGCTCCCTGCGCGCTTCGATGGAGCGGCGTTTCAGCCCATCGATTTGCTGCCCGTCGAGCGAGCGCAACAGAGTCGCCATGGACGACGGACCGAAGTCCGTGCTGACCAGACCGAATCCGTGCGCTCGCGCCAGCTCTGCCATCTCAGGGCTTGGCCCCGTGCAGGTTCCTAGTCCCGCAGTGACGAACTCGAAGAACTTGTTGGGAAGAGCTAGGCGGTAATTCGTATTGGTCGGAGGAAGCAAGAAGAGACCGAGATCGAACTCGGCAATGCGTTCCACGATCTTTCCTGGTGCGACCGGAGTGTGAAAATGACAGCGGCCTGGAGCCAAGCGCCGGGACAGCACTTTGAGTTCGTGCACATAGTCCGTATCACCGACGAGCAGAAAATGCAGCTCGAATCGTTCTCCTGCCTCGGCTACGGCGTGGATCATCCGTTCCAAAGCGCGCGCACGGGTCGCGCCACCATGGTGCACAAGTCGGATGCGGCTGCCGTCTGTAGGGTGAAAATCCGGGAGGGTGCTCGTGCAGGGGAGGTTGCGTTGGACATCGAAGGGTCGGCCGAACTGCCGGGTGAGTTCATCGGCGATGATGGGGCTCACGGCAAACGCCGCGTCGACGCTCGGCATGTAGTGATGTAGGGCCCGCGCGACTGCGGGCCCGTTGAGCCATCGCCACAGCGCGAGATGATCGTACTGGAGTGGTGCATGCTCGTGCAGGTCGAGGATCATGCGACAACCAGTTACCTGGCGGAGCCGAGCCGCGATGGGCAACGTGTCCCAGTCATTTGCAACCACGAGGTCGACGCTGTGCTCCCGGGCGGCTTTCCACATCTGCCGATGGTGTGCAAAGCCCCAATAGTAGTGCTCGTCGATAGGGTGACTCACTAGGAGACGGCCAGCACCGAGAAGCACAGCGTTGCGTGCCTTTCCCAGCAGGCCGATGCCTTTCCACGTGATCGAAACGAATGTGTCTTGGGGTCGTAGAAGCGACGGTCGCCCACCATAACCCAGCACGAAAACGGAACCGACGGTCTGCAGGGCGGAAATCTGGCGTAGCACACGCGCATCTCGCTCGACAGGCGATTGGCTTAAGACCATGATGCGGGGCAGCTTGTTCTGCATGGGCCGATTCGCGTCGCCCTCGGCGGGGCGAGTCTGCTAGCGATGGACTTCACAAAGTTGAGGTGATCGCGTGGCTCACAGCATACCGCGGATGGTGGTGGTCAGGTCCTCTGCGCGATCTTGAGGCTCGCAGTTGCTGTCCCAGCTCGTCGGGCTCGCAGTTCGTCGCGCCACGGAGCTTGCAACGCCGGGCTCAGACAAGCAAGCGCCCCGAACGCCTGGATCCGCCAACTACGGGGAGGCGTCGCAGCGCGGGCGAAGGCGCGACAACGGTGCTCCTGCTGAATCCGCTCCGCGGCGGGTTGGCCGACGGCCTGGCTGGAACGAGCGTTGGTCGGCCGTGGTGACGGGCCGTGCATTATTCAGCGGGTTCTGGCCGCCTGCTGCCTTGCGCGCAACCTGCGCTACTCATCAGATGAGGCCGCCGGGCGGATCGGAGTTGAACTGTAAGCCCTCGGCGAATGACGTGGTTGTGCGAGCTGTCGGAGCCGTCGTATCGCTGGGGGATGGCGAATCGGTGGTCGAAGCAAGCTTGGGATGAGAAGCACGCTCGGGCTGTGTTGGAGCGGTGG
>JAOUOP010000018.1 GCA_029880325.1 Myxococcales bacterium
GGACCGCTACGGCGCCAGCTGCGGCGTCCGGCCCCCTTGAAATACACGGAGTATTCCGGCGCAGGCCGTCCTTGCATCTGGCATCGTATCGACCCCGATCATCGGCTCAGCACTTCCGCCGAGCACATCTAGTCACCTGTGTCGGTAGTTTTGCCCAAAACTACCGACACAGGTGACTAGGAGACTGGTGTCAAACGGCTGCACGCGCCTCTCGGGCGGCGCAACCCCGCGCGAGCCAGTCGAGCCCGCTGCGAAAATAGCGGGTATTTCCTCGGTTCTCGCCCGGCCCGCACGGGGTCACGGCGCTCCGAGATCCACGCCCACCTGTTTGACACCAGTCTCCTAGAGCGGCGATTCAAAGCCGGTCGCCGCCCCAGAACACTGCACGCTTGACCAGTCATCAGAGCCCCTGGTAGTCCGTCGACGACCAGCAACATTCACGACAGGAGCACAGACCATGGGCACAGCGAGCAAGCCAGACCCGATTCCCGAAGACATCCGTCAGGTGGTCGCACTCTTCGACGAGCGCGCCGACACCCTACGCTTCCCGGACGTCGATCGAGAGGTGCTGATGGCCGGCTGTGAAGGCGTCTGGCAGCGGGCCACTGCTGTAGAACACCTGCGCGCCGAGCTGGAGACCGCGAAGGAAGCCCTCGAGCACGAACAGACGGCGCTGCGCGCCGCCGCAAAGCGCGCCCTCGCCTACGCCAGCATCTACGCCGAAACCGACGAGGCCCTGAGTGCGCGAATCTCGAGCTTTGGACTGGCCCAAAAGCCAAATCCGGTCAATCGCCAGCGGCGTGGCACACGCACTCCGAAACGGCCACAAACGGAGTCCGCCGCCGCCGAACAACTTCCCGGGCTGACCCGTGCCGACAGCACCATGATGCCCGACAGCGCGCCGGAAATTGGTGATGGAGCATTGGAGGGTTGACATCTGGGCCTGCAGCGCCGTTTCACTGTGGGTGTAGAAACTGTAACTGAAGGGCTGCCAGGACGTTGTCTGTCACCTCTCGAGACACGTCGACTGCTCGAAGCCCTTCCAGGGCCGCAACCGCATCGCGCAGTTCCCGCAAGGGACCAATCCGCCGCCGCTGATGCCGACGGCGTAGAAGCGGCAGCCCCGCTTCGGCCCGCGCGCCTGCTGTCGGCGCAGACCGCTGCCAAGCCCGGGCCAAATCACCCCTCGGCTTGAGGCCGGTGTGGCACCCCGGTTCGCCCTCACGGCTACTGCCGCCGAGCAGTCGGCTTCTTCCCCGGTGACCGCCTGGCAACACCCCCCACACCGCGGCTCGCACCTGGCAAGGACCGCCCACAGCAAAGAGGCAGCTTCGAAAGCCTGCTGGAAATTGCTATTGAGGCCGTTGTCGGTCGGGTCAACCGGCCGCTTTGTCAGGGCGCGTCCTTTTCGCGGCAACACCAGACCGGCAAATTCGGTCGGTACGACCCGAGGGCGATCCGTCGTCCGCGCCCCGGCGCAAACGAGCGAGCAATGCCTGCAGGTCGCCAGGCAGCTCCGACTCGAAGCGCATCCGTTGGCCGCTGCCGGGATGCGCAAAGCCCAGGCAACGCGCGTGGAGCGCCTGACGCGCTGCCCGAATGGCGGGCGGGCTGCTGCCGCTCGCGTACTGGCGCTCCCCGACCAGCGGATGTCCCGACAACTCACAATGCAGGCGAATTTGGTTACGTCGACCGGTCTGCAGCTGCACCTCGAGCACGGTGGCGCGCTTGCCGAAACGTTCGAGAACACGATAGCCCGCGCGCGCAACCACGGCGCCGTCCCGACCATCGCGTGCCAGCCGCTGCCGGTTGACGGTCGGATCCCAGCGCATGGCATGGGACCACTGGCCCGCGTTCTGCTGCACCAAACCCTGGACAACAACCCAGTAGAGACGAAGGGGGCTGTGCTCCCGGAACTGCCTCCCGAGCCGCTCGGCCGCAGTGGCGTTGCGGGCGATTACCACCAGGCCGCTCGTGTCCCGATCGAGACGATGCACGATATGGGCCTCTCCTCCCCGCGCGCGCAGCCACTCGTGAAGCAACGACCGCACGCTGGGCTGGCGACGCTGCTGTCGTGTCGCGGCATCGGTCAGCAGGCCGGCCGGCTTGTCCACGACGACCAGGTCCGCGTCTTCGTGCACCACCCGCAATCCGTGGTCCGAAAGGGTCCGACGCCCCCGCACTGCAGCGCGCGAGCTTCCGGGTCGGTTCCACTCGATCTCGACCTTGCTGCCCTCTTCGAGGAGCATCCCGCCTTGGCCTGCTGCCACAGGCCTGCCGTCGACGCTCACCTTGCCGCTGTCAATTGCCTGTCGCGCTCGGCTGCGGCTACCCACCGAGGAAAGCGATGACAGGAAGCGGTCCAGCCGCACGCCGCCGGCTCCGGCGAAAACCCGATGGGCCTCGGACATCGACACGGGCGAAGACCTGCTCATATCAATCGCGATGGCCGCCTGCCATATGCCCGATCGACGCGGGCGTCCAGCACTTCAATTGGAGCAATAGCACGACGGGACGTCGGATGTGATGGCCGGGTCCCCGTCCCCCGGCTCGAGACGCATGAGGCTCGACGGAAACACCTGAGGACCGCGCGCTTCACGCTCAGAGAACCAGTGGCGCCGGGTTCGGATTCGACAGCAGGTCGCCGTCGCCATCGCGCAGCATGGCGTCCACGTGGCAGGCGCACTCGCGGCCTTCCCAAATCGCCCAGACCACCAGCGATTGGCCGCGACGCAGATCGCCGCAGGCGAAGACGCCTTCGACGCTGGTGCGGTAGTCCTCGCCGGCCTTGACGGCACCACGCTCGGTGAACTCCACACCCAGGTCGGTGAGCAGCGCGCCCTTCTCCGGGCCCAAAAAGCCCAGCGCCAAGAGCACGAGGTCGGCGCCCAGCTCGAATTGGCTACCCTCGATCTCTTCCATCCTGCGGCGGCCGTGCTCGTCGATGACCCAGCGCAGACGCACCGCATGGAGTTTGCTCACGTTGCCTTCGGCGTCGCCGCTAAAACGGACGGTGTTGATGCTGAAGTCGCGTTCGGCCCCCTCTTCGTGGGAGCTGGAGGTGCGCATGATCATGGGCCAGTAGGGCCAGGGCTGGTCCGTGGCACGCTCGTCCGGGGGACGCGGCATGAGTTCGAATTGGTGCACGCTGGCAGCGCCGTGGCGGTTGCTGGTGCCCACGCAGTCGGAGCCGGTGTCGCCGCCGCCCAGGACGATGACGCGTTTGTCCTTGGCGCTGATGGCGTCGGCAACCGCGTCGCCTTCGCAGATCTTGTTCTGGGGGCGCAAGAAATCCATGGCGAAGTGCACGCCCTTGAGCTCGCGGCCCGGCAGGGGCAGGTCGCGCGGCAGGGTAGCGCCACCGCTGAGAACGATGGCGTCGAAGTCGCGCTGAAGTTCGGCCGCGGTGACGTCGACGCCGACGTTGGTGCTGGGGCGGAAGGTGACGCCCTCGGCTTCCATTTGCTTGATGCGGGCGTCGATGAAGTGCTTTTCTAACTTGAAGTTAGGAATCCCGTAGCGCAGGAGGCCACCGATGCGGTCATCGCGTTCGAAGACGGTCGGGCTGTGGCCCGCACGGGCGAGCTGTTGGGCGCAGGCCATGCCGGCAGGCCCCGAACCGACGACGGCGATTTTCTTTCCGGTCTTTTGCTCGGCGACCTGGGGCTCGAGGTGGCCGTTTGCGAGCGCCCAGTCGGCGATCTGGCGCTCGACCAACTTGATGTTGACCGGCTGGCGGTCGATGTTGAGGGTGCACGCTTCCTCGCAAGGCGCCGGGCAGATGCGACCGGTCATCTCGGGGAAGTTGTTGGTGGAGTGCAGGCGCTGGCCCGCCTGCTCCCAACGCTCGCGCCAGATGAAGTCGTTCCAGTCCGGGATCAGGTTTCCCAGCGGACAACCCGAGTGGCAGAAGGGAATGCCACAGTCCATGCAACGGGCGGCCTGATCGTTGAGCTTTTCGCTCTCGAAGGTGCCCTCGAATTCGTTCCAGTCCTTGAGCCGCTCGTCCACCGGACGGCGGGCGGGCTTTTCGCGGTGAAACTCCAGAAATCCTGTGATCTTTGCCATCTGCGACTCCGCTTCGCTTGCGCCGTGCCCGCGGGCTTACATCCCGGTCGCCAGGGCCGACACCTCGGTGTCGTACTTTTGTTCATCGAGTACGCGGCGGTACTCGCGGGGGAAGACTTTGACGAACTTGGCGGCCGTGGCCTCCCAGGCGTCGAGCATGGCGCCGGCGACTGCGCTGCCGGTGTGTTCGCGGTGCAGGTGCAGCAGCTCCTTCAGGCGCATGGCGTCGACCGGCTCGAGCGCGACCAGGTCCACCATGCCGGGATTACAGCGTGTGCTGAAGTCGCCGTCAGCATCGAAGACGTAGGCAAGGCCCCCGCTCATGCCGGCAGCGAAGTTGCGACCGGTGCGGCCGAGCACGATTGCCAGCCCGCCGGTCATGTACTCACAGCCGTGGTCGCCGACACCTTCGACGACAGCGGTAGCGCCGCTATTGCGCACGCAGAAGCGCTCGCCGACCTTGCCGTGCAAGAAGACTTGACCACCCGTTGCACCGTAAAGAACGACGTTGCCGGCGATGATCTGATCGCTGGGTACGAAATCGGAGCCCTTGGGCGGAGTCACGACGATGCGGCCGCCGCTCATGCCCTTGGCCAGGTAGTCGTTGGCGTCGCCTTCGATGCGCGTGGAAAGGCCCTTGGCCATGAAGGCGCCGAAGCTCTGGCCGGCTGAGCCGTGGAAGGTGAGCTCGATGGTCTCGGGCGGCAGGCCGTCGAGGCCGTGGCGACGCGAGATTTCGGCCGAGAGCATGGTGGTGGCCGTACGGTTGACGTTGCGGATGGGCAGCTCGAGCTGGACCTTTTCCTTGCGCTCGAGGGCCGGCGCGCAGCGCTCGATCAACTCGTTGTCAAGGGCTCCCGTCAGACCGTGGTCCTGGGCTTCGGTGCGACAGAGTACTTCACCCGGGCCGGGCTCGACGGGCATGTGCAGCAGCTTGCCGAGGTCGAGCCCCTTGGCCTTCCAGTGGTCGATGGCAGCCTCGGGCTCGAGTCGGTCGACGCGGCCGACCATCTCGGCAACGGTTCGGAAGCCGAGCTCGGCCATGATCTCGCGCAGCTCTTCGGCCAGGAAGAGCATCAGGTTGACCACGTGCTCGGGCTGACCCTTGAAGCGCTCGCGCAGAACCGGGTCCTGGGTGGCAACGCCCACAGGGCAGGTGTTGAGGTGGCAGACGCGCATCAAGATGCAACCGCTGGCCACCAGGGCCGAGGTGCCGAAGCCGAACTCTTCGGCGCCGAGCAGGGCGGCGATGGCGATGTCGCGGCCGGTCTTGACCTGACCGTCGGTCTCAACGCGGATGCGCGAGCGCAGACCGTTGAGCACCAGCGTCTGCTGGGTTTCGGCCAGGCCGATCTCCCAGGGCGTACCGGCGTGCTTGACCGAGGTCAGGGGCGAAGCGCCGGTGCCTCCCGAGTCGCCGCTGATGAGCACCAGGTCGGCCTTGGCCTTGGCCACTCCGGCAGCGACGGTGCCGACGCCGACTTCCGAGACCAACTTGACGCTGATGGCGGCCTGGTTGTTGGCGTTCTTCAGATCGTGGATTAGCTGGGCCAGATCCTCGATGGAGTAGATGTCGTGGTGGGGCGGTGGGCTGATGAGGCCGACGCCGGGCGTGGAATGACGCACCCGGGCGATGACCTTGTCGACCTTGTGACCGGGCAGCTGGCCGCCCTCGCCGGGCTTGGCGCCCTGGGCCATCTTGATCTGGATCTCGTCGCTGTTGACCAGATAGTGGCTGGTGACGCCGAAACGCCCGGAAGCGACCTGCTTGATGGAGCTGCGGCGCAAGTCGCCGTTTGCGTCGGGCACAAAGCGCGCGGGGTCCTCGCCGCCCTCGCCGGTATTGCTGCGGGCTCCGATGCGATTCATGGCGATGGCGATGTTCTCGTGGGCTTCCTTGGAGATGGAGCCGAAGGACATGGCGCCGGTCTTGAAGCGCTTGACGATCTCGCTGACGGGCTCGACCTGGTCGAGGGGAATGCTCTTGGCGGGCTTGAACTTCAAAAGCCCGCGCACGGTGCAGAGCTTGCCGCTGTAGTCGTTGACCGCTGCGGTGTAGCGCCTGAATAGCTGGTAGTTGGCCGAGCGTACCGCATGTTGCATCAGCCCGATGGTCTGGGGGTTGTACATGTGGTGCTCGCCGCGACGGCGCCACTGGTAGCTGCCACCCGGATCGGGCTCTGGGTCGAGCACGGCGGGCACATCCCAGGCCACATGATGGCGGACTGCAACCTCGGCGGCGATCTCTTCGAGGCCTGCACCCTCGATGCGGGTGGCCGTGCGCGTGAAGTAGCGCTCGATGAGTTCACTGCTCAAGCCGACAGCTTCGAAGATCTGGGCACCGCGGTAGCTCTGCAGGGTGGAGATGCCCATCTTGGACATGACCTTGCGGATGCCCTTGGCGCAGGCCTTGCGGTAATTTTCGATGGCCTGCTCGGGGTCGACGTTGCGCAGCAGACCCTGATCGTACTGGTCGTGCAGGGTCTCGAACGTGAGGTAGGGGTTGATGGCGGCGGCGCCATAGCCGAGCAGCAGGCAGAAGTGCTGGATCTCCCGGGGCTCGCCGGACTCGACCACCAGGCCGCAGCGGGTGCGCTTGCCTTGCCGGATCAGGTGATGGTGAACCGCGGAAGTGGCGAGCAGCGAGGGGATGGGGGCGCGCTCACGAGTATGGGCGCGGTCGCTGAGCACCAGGATGGTGCGACCCGCATCGACGGCAGCTTCGGCGGCCTGACACAGGGTTTCGAGCGCCTCGCGCAGGGCCTCACCGCGACCGGCGATGGCGAAGGTGGTGTCGAGGACCTCACTGCGCAGACCGCGGAAGTCCAGGGCGCCGATGGCGGCAAACTGCGCGTTGGTGAGGATGGGCTGCTCGAGCCACAGCTGGTGGCAGTGCTCGGGCGTCTCTTCGAAGAGGTTTTGCTCGGCACCGATGTTGGTCTTGACCGACATCACCAGGTCTTCGCGCAGCGGGTCGATGGGCGGGTTGGTGACCTGGGCGAATTGCTGCTTGAAGTAGTTGAACAACAACTGGGCGCGGTCGCTGAGCACGGCCAGGGGCGTGTCGTTGCCCATGGAGCCGATGGGCTCTTCGCCGTTGAGCGACATGGGGCGCACCAAGATGCGCACATCTTCACGGGTGAAGCCGTGGACCTTCTGGCGGCGCAGCAGCGTGTCGGCGTCGTAGTCGGGGGGACGGCGTGAGATGTCGGGCTCGGGCAGCTGCTCCAGGGTGAGCAGGTTTTCCTCGAGCCAACGGCCGTAGGGCTTGCGCGCGGCCATGCCCTCTTTGATCTCCTCGTCGGCCACGATGCGGCCCTCGGCGGTGTCGACCAGGAACATGCGACCGGGCTCGAGGCGCGCCTTGAGCACGATCTTCTCGGGCGGCACTTCGAGCACGCCGACTTCGGATCCCATGATGACCACGTCGTCGCGGGTGACCACATAGCGCGAGGGGCGCAGGCCGTTCCTGTCGAGCACGGCGCCGACGACGCTGCCGTCCGTGAAGGCGATGGAGGCGGGACCGTCCCAGGGCTCCATCATGCAGGCGTGGTACTGGTAGAAGGCGCGCTTGCTGGCGCTCATGGACTCATGCTTCTGCCATGCCTCCGGGATCATCATCATCACGGCATGGGGCAGGGAGCGGTCGGTGTGGGTCAAAAGCTCCAGGGCGTTGTCGAAGTTCTCGGAGTCGCTGCCGTCGTCGCCGATGATGGGCAGGAGCTTTTCGATGTCGTCGCCGAACTTCTCGCTCTGGAACTGGCGCTCGCGGGCGCGCATCCAGTTGACGTTGCCGCGCAGGGTGTTGATCTCGCCGTTGTGGCAGATCATCCGGTAGGGATGGGCGCGCGACCAGCTGGGGAAGGTGTTGGTGCTGAAGCGCGAATGCACCAGGGCGATGGCGGACTCGAAGCTGGGGTCAGCCAGGTCCAGGTAGAACTCGGGGATCTGGTGGGCGATCAACAGGCCCTTGTAGACCACGGTGCGGCTGGAGAAGCTGCAGACATAAAACGCGCCGTTGTCGGAGAGGCCGCCGCGGAACGCGCGGTCTTCGATGCAGCGGCGCAGCACGAAGAGACGGCGCTCGAAGGCCTCAGCGTCCCCGCCGCTTTCATCATCGGCGGCCACGAAGACCTGGCGAATGGCCGGGAGCGTCTCGCGGGCGACGTCGCCGCAGCCCATGGGGTCGACGGGCACTTCACGAAAGCCGAGCTTCTTCAGCCCCTGCTCCTCGATGGCCGCTTCGATCAGCGCCTCGACCTTGGCGCGGTGGTCGGCCTCCTGGGGCATGAAGAGCATGCCCACGGCGTAGCGCCCGGGCTCGGGCAGCTCGAAGCCCAGGTCAGAGCAGGCCTTGGACAGAAAGCGGTGCGGGACCTGCACCAGGAGCCCGGCGCCGTCGCCGGTGCGCGGGTCGCTGCCGGTGGCGCCGCGGTGGGTCAGGTTCTCGAGCACCGTGACGGCACTACGGACGATGTCGTGACTCTTGTGACCCTTGATGTGGGCGACGAAACCCATGCCGCAGGCGTCGTGTTCGTGCTCGCCGCGGTAGAGCCCCTCGCGCTCGGCCCGCTGGCGTTGCGTCAGTCGTTGCTCGTTGCTGGTTGCCTTCATCGTCTCTCTTCGCTCCGCTCACTCTCTTGGCGTCGGCAGCTCCCGGGGGAAGCTCGCCATCGCTGCGACCCGGGCCCTGGCGGAACCCGATTCGGAGGTCAGGCCTCCGCAGGCGCCTGGCGCCCCGGCGCCGGGGTCGTCGAGGATTGCGCCTCGGCGACCGTCAATCCGGCTCGCTCCACCCGCGTCGACAGCACGACATTGGTCTCGGTGCGCTCGACCCCCTCGATTGAGCGGAGGCGGCTGATCAATGCCTCGAGCGACGCGGTGTTGCGCGTCTTTACTTTAAGTAGAAGCGTATGGCTACCGGTGACGTGGTGGCACTCGAGTACGTCGCCCAGATCCGGTAGCGCGCGCTCGACCCTGTCGATGCCACTGGGCAGCCGCACCATCACGCCGATGAAGGCGGTGACGTCCATGCCCAGACGGCGGGCGTCGAGGCGCGCGTGGTAGCCGAGCACAAAGCCCTCACTCTCGAGCCGGCGCACGCGGTCGACCACCGACGGGGCGCTCAGGCCCACCTCGTCGCCGATCTTGCTGAGCGGAGTTTTGCAGTCGTCCTGCAAAATCGCCAAGATGCGGCGGTCGATGGCGTCCAGGCCGAGCTCGTCGCGTGTGCGCTTCACGCGCTTTTTCTAGGGCCGCGGGGGAATCCTGTCAAATGAACATTCGGTAACATCGGGCTGCGGCCTTATTTTCTTCGACAGGAACGGTGAAAGCCTGCGCAGGATCGGGGGTATCAGCCGGCCATGGGGTGGCCCGGCGGCCAGCCGCGGGCGGCGATCAGGTCGCAAAGCTCCCGGTTGAGACGCGCGGGCAAGCCGGGGCCGGCGTAGATCAGGGCGGTGTAGAGCTGAACCAGGGTGGCGCCGGCCTCGAGGCGTCGGTAGGCCTCTTCGGCCGAATCGATGCCACCGACCGAGACCAGCGTCAGCCCCGTGCCCACCCGCTGGCGCAGGCGCCGCAGCACCTCGAAGGAGCGCTCGCACAGGGGCGCGCCCGACAGACCGCCGGTGCCGCAGCGCTCGACGCGGGCCTCGGGGGAGGACAGGCCCGCGCGGCCGATGGTGGTGTTGGTGGCGATGATGCCGTCGAGGCCGAGCTCGAGGGCCAGGTCGGCGACGGCGTCGATGTCCTCGTCGGCCAGGTCCGGGGCGATCTTGACCAGCAGCGGCACGCGCCGGGGGGCGCCCTGGGTCACGGCCTGCAGCTCGCCCTGGACGGTCTCCAGCAGCGGGCGCAGGGAAGCGACGGCCTGCAGGTCGCGCAGGCCCGGGGTGTTGGGGGAGCTGACGTTGACCACGAGGTAGTCGGCCAGGGGGGCCAGGCGGCGGGTGCTCTCGGCGTAGTCGGCGGCGGCTTGCTCGGCGGGCACGACCTTGGTCTTGCCGATGTTGACGCCGACGACGCCATCGCCCCCGCGCCCGGCCAGGCGCGCGGCGGCGGCCTCGCAGCCGTGGTTGTTGAAGCCCATGCGGTTTACGAGCGCGCGGTCGGCCGGCAGTCGAAAGAGCCGCGGGCGGGGGTTACCCGGCTGGGGCTTGGCGGTGACGGTGCCGATTTCGACGGCGCCAAACCCCAAGGCGAGCAGCGCCGGATAGGCCTCGGCGTCCTTGTCGAGGCCGGCGGCCAGGCCGATGGGCGACGGCAGCGACAGACCCATGACCTCGGTGCGCAGGCGCGGGTCGGGGCGGCCGTAGAGGGCGCCTGGCAGGGCGCGGCCCAGGGCCGAGCGCGACAGGGCGGCCAAAAACCAGATGCCCAGGCGGTGGGCCGTCTCGGCCGGGAGGAGGTAGATGAGCGGCCTGAGCAGGCGGTAGAGCACGGCCGGCGGTCTACCCCAGCGGCGGGGTCGGGCCAAGGGCGGGCACGGCGCCGGCTTGCTTTCTGGGCCCCAATGAACATGTTACGCGGGCCATGGCCCACGAAAGCACCCGCCGGCGCACCTTCGCCATCATCTCCCACCCCGACGCCGGCAAGACCACGCTGACCGAGAAGTTGCTGCTCTACGGAGGCGCGATCCACGTGGCCGGCGCCGTCAAGGCGCGCCGGGCCCAGCGCTCGGCCACCAGCGACTGGATGGAGCTGGAGAAGAAGCGCGGCATCTCGATCACCTCGTCGGTGATGCACTTCGACTACGGCGACATCCGCTACAACCTGCTCGATACGCCGGGCCACCAGGACTTCAGCGAGGACACCTACCGCACGCTGACGGCGGCCGACTGCGCCATCATGCTGATCGACGCGGCCAAGGGCGTCGAGGCCCAGACGCGCAAGCTCTTCGAGGTCTGCCGCATGCGCGGCACGCCGATCGTGACCTTCGTCAACAAGCTCGACCGACCCGCGCGCGACCCGCTTTCGCTGATGAGCGAGGTGGAGGAAGTGCTGGGGCTGCACACGGTGCCCTGCGCCTGGCCCATCGGCAGCGGTGACCTCTTCCAGGGCGTGTACGACCTCTTGGGCAAGCGCGTGCTGAAGTTCGAGCGCACGCAGAAAAACAGCAGCCAGGTGCCCTACACCGTCAGCGGCATCGACGACCCCAAGCTCGATGAGATGCTGGGCGCCGAGGCCACCTCCGAGCTGCGCGACGGCGTGGAGCTGCTCGAGGGCGCCGGCGAGAGCTACACCCCGGAACGTTTCTTGGCGGGCGAGATCACGCCGGTCTTTTTCGGCAGCGCACTGACCAACTTTGGCGTCGAACCCTTCCTCGAGAGCTTCGCCAAGATGTGCCCGCCGCCGGGGCCGCATCAGAGCTCGGCCGGCGAGCTGCTGCCCGACGACCCACGCTTCAGCGGCTTCATTTTCAAGGTGCAGGCCAACATGGACCCGTCCCACCGCGACCGCATCGCGTTTCTGCGCGTGTGCTCGGGTAAATTCGAGGGCGGCATGCGCGTGCATCACTTCAGATTGGGCAAGGAGATCCGCCTGGCCCATGCCGAGCAGCTGATGGCCAAGGAGCGGCAGATCATCGACGAGGCCTACGCCGGCGACATCATCGGCCTCTACGACCCGGGCATCTTCCGCATCGGCGACACCCTGGCCAGCGACGGGCCGCTGTCCTTCGAGACGGTGCCGCGTTTTTCGCCCGAGCACTTCGCGCGCGTGGTCCTGCTCGACCCCATGAAGCGCAAGCAGATGCAAAAGGGCGTCGAGCAGCTGGCCGAGGAGGGCACACTGCAGCTCTTCCTCGAACCCGGGCGCGAGAAAGACCCGATCCTGGGCGTGGTCGGCGAGCTGCAGTTCGACGTGCTCAAGTACCGCCTGGCCCACGAATACGGCGCCAAGGTGGACATGCAGCGCCTGGGCTACTCCCACGCGCGCTGGGTCGACGGGCCCGAAAGCCCCGAGGAAATTCGCAAGGCGCGCATCTCCATGGGCGTGTGGGATGTGGACCAGCGACCGGTGGCGCTCCTGCGTGATGACTGGGAGCTAAGACGCGCGGCCCAGGACAAGCCCGAGTGGACCTTCAACGCCACCGCTCCGATCCGCGCCGGTCAGGGTTGAGATTCCGAACGTTCTTCGAGCTTCTTGCGCAGCTTGCGCACCGTGCCGTGGAGCGGCCGGTGGCCCTCGCATAGAGGCTCCAGGGCCTCGATCAGCTCGGCCTCACGGGCAGTCATGTCAGTGGCCTTGCGCAGGGCAGACATGAAGCGGCTGTTGTGCAGCCCCTGGGGCAAGAGCGGCACAAAGAGCTCGAAGGCCAGGTCGTAGGCCTGCTGCTGATAGACCTTCCAGGCCAGCGCCTGGCGAATCCGCGGTGTCACGTCGGTCAGCTCCTGTCGCACGTAGCGGCGCGCCTCGTCGCCGCGACCGATGAGGAGCAGGCATTCCACATAGCGCGGCAGCAGCTGCTCGGCCGGGCGTTCTTCGAGCTCGGCCAGCAGCTCCACCTCTTCGACCAGCTCCGTCGGCGACATCTCCTCGGCCATCAGGCGCTCGAGCTGCTGGCGCACCCAGGCATCGTCTTGCACCTGCTCGAGTCGCAGGCGGTAGAGCCGCACGGCCTCGCGCAGCTGGCCCTTGCGCTCGTGGACCCAGGCCAGATCGGTGACGGCCTCGGGGTGGCTCTCGGACAGGGGTTGCAAGATCGCCTCGGCCCGATCCAGCTGGCCGGCCTGGGTCAGCGCCTTGCCCAGCCAGCGTTGCGAACCGTGGCGCGGGGCGATGTGGGTGCTCTGCTCGAAGAGATCGATGGCCCGCCCATAGTCGCGCTGCTGATAGGCCACCCGGGCGCACCAATAGAGGATGCGCGCCGAGGATGGGAAGGCCCGCGACAGCTGCTGGGCCAGGGCCTCGGCCTCGGACCACTGCTCGCTCCGAAAGCGCAGCTCCAGCTCCAGGCCCCGGGTCTCGGCCGACAGCGGGTCGCGCTCGCGCAGCTGGCCCAGCAGCTGCTGGGCGTCATCGAAGCGCTTTTCTCCGAGCGCCTGCATCAGCGCCCGCCTCAGGGTATTGGCCAGCCTGTCGGCCACGGGCGCAGCCTACCCCCTAAACGCGCCGAGATCACCGCCCGGCGCACCCGTGCTACCTTCCGCCCAGCGTGGCCGAGCAGCCCCCAATTCGCGAAATCGTCGACGTTCGCAGCCGTCCCACGGTGGTGCGCCTGGAGGAGGCCGCCGACCAGGCGTGGATCCGCGAGAGCTACTGTTTGACGGGCGACGCCAAGCAGCACCTGGCGCAGCTGCGCGCGGCCCTGGCCCGCGAGCATGGCGTTGGGGGCTTCGTGATCGGCCAGTACGGCTCGGGCAAGAGCCACCTGCTGGCCTATTTAAAGCAAGCCCTTTCGGCAGGCGAGCTGTGCGCGCACCCGCCCCGGGTCTGCACGCTCTCACTGCTGAACCACCCGGCCAGCCGTAGCCTCGAGGCCGTCGTCAGCGAGGCCCTGGGCATGGCCGTGCCCGACATGGATCGCCGACCCCAGTGGGACGCGCGGCTGGCGGCCGAGCCCGACGGCCTGCTGCTGATCATCGATGAGCTCAGTGAGTTCTTGCGCTCCAAGGAAAGCCGCGCTGCCTTCAACGAGGACATCCGCTTTTTGCAGTTTCTCGGCGAGCTGGGCCAGGACCGGCGCCTGTTCGTGCTGGCCGCCGTGCAAGAGGCCATCGAGCACATCGGTGAGCTGGAGCACGGCCACTACCGCAAGATCAAGGATCGCTACCCCCTGCGCCTGCAGCTGTCGACCACCCATGTCCGGGAGTTGATCGCCGACAGCATCCTGCAAAAAAAGCCCGGCTACGAGGCGGCGGTGCGGCAGCTGATCGAACGCCTGGACAGCGCCCTGCCCCAGGCCCGACAGCGCTTCGCCGAGCTGCGCGAGATCTACCCCGTGCACCCGGCCACCCTGGAGCTGCTGGAGGCCGTGCGCGATCGCTTCTCCCAGACGCGCGGCATCGTGGACTTCGTCAGCCGTCGGCTCGGGGGCGACCCCACCGCCGGCATCGATGCGCTGCTCGAACGCCCCATGGGCACACTGCTGACGCCCGACGCCATCGTCGAGCACTTCCGCGACCTATTGGAGCTGCAGGCGGAGTTCGCCCCGCTCTCGCAGCACCTTCTGCCCTACTACGGCCGGCACCTCGCGGCGCTTTTCGAGCGGCCGGCCAGGCGCCAGCTGGCCACGCGCGTGCTGAACCTGCTGATCCTCTGCCACCTGATCCCCTCGCGCCGCGGACTCAGCGCCCAGGAGGCTGCAGACTGGCTGTTATTCGCCGCCACGCGCGTCGACCCCGGGCGCAACGTGCAGGTGATCGAGGGCGTACTTTCCGAGCTGGCCACGCGCGGCCGCTACATCAAGCGCGAGGGCGATCACTACCGCCTCGACCTCGACGACGACGCCAGCGAGCAACTGTCGCGCCTGTTGCGCCACGAGCTGGCCGAGCTGCAAGAGGGCGACGGCGCCTTCGCGCCCATCGCCGAGGCGCTCGCCAGCGGCGATGGCGGATCCGACTTCAACCCCCTGGCCCTGCCCCAGGAGCAAACCCAGGGCCGGCAGCTGATGTGGTCCCAGCACGAGCGCCCCTGGGTGCTCTACGTGGGCCAGGAAGACCCGGGCCCGCAGAAGCAACCGACGGTGGTGCTGCGCCTGCCCTGGGGCCAAAACGATGCGGTCGCCGGCTGCACCAGCATCCTGCCCGAGCCCCTCGAGGCCGACGGCGAAGTGCGCGAACTGTGCGCGCTGTTGCGTATCCGCGACCGCGCCGTGCCGCCCAACGTCGACGCCCTGTGCAAGCGGCGCATCGCCGACCTGGCGTCGCGCCTGCTGTCCCGAATCCGCAGCGCCTACGCCCGGGCGCGCCTGATCACGCCCAGCGGCGCCGCCGAGTCGTGCCCGCCCCTGGGCGTCGGCCAAAGCCTGCGCGCCTGGCTCGACGCCATCGCCCTCGGCAGCTACCGCCGCCTCTACCCGGCCTTCGAGCGCTTCGCCCCCCAGTGCGGACCGCTGACCCAGGAGAGCTACCGCGAGTTGATGCGCTTCGCCGACGCCCACGACCTGGGCCATCCCAGCGACTCCCAGTGGGTGCAGATGGCGCGCGAGGGCTACCTGGTGCCCATGAAGCTCTTGACCCGCTCCGGCCGCAGCTACCGCCCGGCGCGCCAGCTCGCCCGCCACGACCTGGCGCGGCTGGTGCTCAGCCAGCTCGGCCACGAACCGAGCATCGACAGCGTCTACAAGAGCCTTGCCGGCCCGGTCTACGGCCTGGTCCCCGACCAGATTCACCTGCTGTTGCTGACGCTTTTGCTGGCCGGCGAAATCGACATCGTCAAAGGCGATCGCTGCTACCGCGAACTCTACGAAACCCTGCCCAGCCCGCGCAGCTACGACCGCGTGGTGGCCGGGCGCAGCCTGCCGGCCGACCAGCACCGCACCCTCGAGCGC
This sequence comes from Myxococcales bacterium, assembly GCA_029880325.1. GTDB lineage: Bacteria > Myxococcota_A > Polyangia > Polyangiales > JAFGIB01 > JAOUOP01. The sequence goes on from JAOUOP010000018.1 coordinate 15,560, forward strand.
ATCTGCGAGACATTTTCGATTCCGCTGGGCAAGGACTTCAGCGCCAGCGCCGAGCACCACGCCATCGCCGAGCTGAGCCAACGTTTGGCAGCCTCGGTGATGGCCATCGACCGCATCGCTCCGCGCCTCGAGGGCCCTGGCGGCGCAGACAGCCAGCTGGGCGAAAAGATCGCCGAGCTGCGCGAGCTCTCCGATGGCCTGCAGGACGCGGGCGACCCCCTGGATGCCTTTGAAGCCTTCGCCCACCGCATCGGCTCGGCCGGGCGCTTCTTGGCCCTCTACCAGGAACTCGACGAACTCCCGGAGCGCGTGGTCCGCTACGCGGACGAACTCGAGCGCCTCGGGCACCTGCTCGACCAGGAGCCCATGCGCGAACTGGCCACAGACCTCGGCCCGCCCCCCGGGCTGGGCGACGCGGGGGCCCTCGGCGCCTACATCAAACGCGCGCGGGATGCCATCGAAGCCCACAAGCAGCGCTACCTCAAGGCCCACGAGGCCTATTATGCCCAAGCGGAAAACGACGCCGCATGGCGCTGGTCCCGCCCCGCCTTGGCCGAGAGTCAATCGCTGGCACTGAACGAGCTGCTGCGCTCCGAGGCCGAGGCCCTCGCCGCCGCCCGGCACCTGCGCTGCGGTGCGGTGCAGGGCAACCTCAACTACCAGAGCCGCTGCCGCTGCGGCTACGATGCCGGCAGCGACAGCGCGCCCCTTGGCCCCGCGCTGCACAAGCTCGCGGCCCTGCGCCAGCGCATCGAGCAGGAAGTGCGCGACTTCTTCGCCCAGGCCGAAGTGCGCAAGCGCGTGGAGAGCTGGGTCGACAAGGGCATCGAGACCGGCGCCCACTGCCGCGCCTACCTGGCCGGCCGCGCACCCTACCCCGATGTCGACGACGTGGCCGCCTTCGACGAACACCTGCGCGGCGTCGAGCTTTTGCGCCAAGTCTCCATCGACGAATTGGGAGACTTGCTCGGCAGTCAACCCTGGTCGCCAGCGGCGCTGCAGCAGACGCTCAGGGACTTCGTCGACGGCCTCGAAGGCCACCGCATCCGCTTCGAGCCCGCGCCGCGACGCGCGCCCGAGGCGGTGGCCCGTTTCTGCATCGAGCAGACCCTGCGCCACGGGCTACGGGCGCCGGCGGGGCTAGGCGACTGCGAGTCAATCGCCGAGGAGATCACGCCCGCCTGGGTCGGGCCGCTGGCACTGCAGAAGCTCGACACACTGGCCTTGCCCGAGGCCTGCGAGCGAGCGGTGCTCGGCCTGGTCATCAGCGGGCAGCTGTCGGCTGAAGCTGGAGCCGATGGGCCGTGTGCCAGCGTGCGAGCCGCCGCGCACCTCTCGCGCCCCGAAACGCCGAGCACCCCGGCCAAGCTGGCCGAACTGACGGAGTTGCTCTACGGTCAACACGATGCGTTGTGGAAGCTCGGGTCGACACAATGGCTGGCCGCCCTCGACGCGCTGGCCCTGAGTCGCCTCAGCCCGGAGTTACCGCGCATCGACCGCGCCGTGCAGCAAAGCGGCATCGGCCAGTGGCTGGTCATCGACGCCCTCGGGCTCCCCAGCCTGCGCCTTGTGCGCGAACTCTGCGCCGAGATGCTACCGGAGTACAGCCTGGAAAGCGTGGGCTTCGCCCGTGCCGCCGAGCGCACCACCACCGAGCAGTTCTACCGCGACCTGATCGACAGCGGCGTGCGCCACGGCTTCACCAAGCTCGACGCCCTCGACAAGCTGCTCCACCAGGCGCCCCCGCGCTTCGAAGACTTCATCGAACTCGGACGCGCCCGCCTGCGCCGGGAGTTCGAAGGCGCGCGAAGCAAGCTCGACACCTCCGTGCCGCTGCTCGTCTTCGGCGACCACGGCTTTCGCATGCGCGAGGACGGCCGCGGCTACCAGCACGGCGGTGGCAGCACCCTCGAACGCGTGATCCCGGTATTGGAACTGCGCCCGCGCTAAGGGCCCGCGCAGCCGGAAGTCATCCGTTTGGCACGCACCGGCGGGCACGCTGGCGCCGTGCGTCCTCGAAGAAATCCTCGATGTACCTCGGGTACGACTGCGGTTTCTTCTCCGGGCGCCGTCGCCATCGCACCCGCCGTCACGCCCCATACGGATGACTTCCGGCTGCGCGGACCCTTAGGCACCGCCGCAGCGCAGATTTTTTCATCCGCGCCGGCGCCTGCCGCCACAAGATCGGCAGGCCCCCGCCCGCCTGCGGGGATCGGCTCGCCCCGCGGCTCGCATTTTTGCCGCACGGGCAGCCTTGATCCCCCCAAGCCACGCGGGGTGAGCAGGTGAAACGATGCGCATCGACTTGCAGTTGATCTCCAGGATTTCCGTTTTGATCAGCGCCCTCGCCGTGGCCGCGGGATGCGGGGGCGACGATGGCCCGGCCGACATATCTGGGGATGTGTGCGAGGACGGCGGCTGCCCCGATGCCCTCGGATCCGGTGGCGACGCAGGTACAACCGACAGTGGAACAGCAGATTCCACCGATGCCACCACCACCGACACGGTGACCACCGCCCAGGGCCGCCAGTGCACGACCGCGGCCGGCTGCGCACCGGGCGAAGACTGCGTCGACATGCGCTGCGTGGACATCAGCTGCAGCGCCGACGCCGACTGCGGCGACCCCGCCCTCGGCTGCATCGACGGCGCGTGCACGGAAGTCGAGTGCAGCGCCGACGCCGACTGCGGCGACGGCTTCCTTTGCCTCACGGGCCAGTGCACCCCCGTCGATCGCTGCCAGGCCGACGTCGACTGCGGCAGCGGTCGCGTGTGCGAAAGCAACGTCTGCGTACTGCCGCCGGAGTGCACCCTCGACAGCGAGTGCGCCGACAGCGAGATCTGCGAACTCGGCCAGTGCGTGCCCGGTTTCAGCACCGACAGCGGCTGCTCCACGGACGCCGCCTGCGGTGACGGCCAGATCTGCGAAGGCGCCCAGTGTGTGGTCGCGCCCGAATGCGTCGAAGATGCAGCCTGCGGCACTGGCGAAGTCTGCGAAGCGGGCCAGTGCATCGTGCCCCCCTGCGGCCAGGACTCCGACTGCACCGCGGGAGAAGTCTGCAGCGCCGGCCTGTGCGAGGCGGCGCCCGAGTGCATCGCCGACGCCGACTGCGCCGACGGCCAGGTTTGCGAGGCCGGCGCCTGTCAGGACGCGCCCGCACCCGATCCGGGCGCCGACTGCAACCTCGACAGCGACTGCGCCGACGGCGAAGTCTGCGAAGCGGGGCTGTGCGTGATCGGCGGTCAGTGCACCTTCGACGCCGACTGCGCCGACGGCGAGCTGTGCTTCGACGGCCGCTGCCAGCCGCGCCCCGACTGCCTCGACAGCAGTGAGTGCCCGCTGGGTGAAGTCTGCCAGTTGGGCAGCTGCCAGCCTCCCGGGGCCCTGTGCGCCGCCGACTCGGACTGCGGCGACGGCCAGAACTGCATCGCGGGCCGCTGCTTCAACCAACTGTCATGCGAGCTCGACACCGACTGCCCCGAGGGCCTCTTCTGCAGCGACGGCACCTGCCTTGTGCCCAACGGCTGCGGCGGCACGGCCGACTGCGAAGCCGGCGAGGCCTGCGTCTTCGGCGCCTGCGTCACCGGTGCCGGCCTGGGCGGCTGCGTGCTGGACCTGGACTGCCCGACGGGTGCAGCGTGCCGCATGGGCATCTGCGTACCCACGGGCTTCAGCTGCAGCGCTCCGGCCGACTGCGGCGACGGCCTGACCTGCCTTGGAGGCATCTGCGTACCGGCCAACGGTGAGATGCTCGCCCAGTGCGACGTGGCCGACGACTGCCCCGATGGTTCGAGCTGCATCGGCGGCCTGTGCGTGCCGGCCGTGGTCCCCATCGGCATGTCCTGCGAGACCACCGACGAGTGCAATGCGGGAGAGATGTGCGTCGCCAACATGTGCGTGCTCGGCGCCCCAACCAGCTGTGAAACCACCGACGACTGCCTTGACGGCCAGAGCTGCATCGCCAACCTCTGCGTCGTGGCGGCCGGCGATGCCACCTGCATCGACGGGAGCGACTGCGCCGCGGGCCAGAGCTGCCTGATGGGTCGCTGCGTGCTCATCGGAGGCGACAGCTGCGTCGCCGACAGCGAGTGCCTGGCCGAGGAGCGTTGCTTCCTCGGGCGCTGCATTCCGACCGCCGGGAATTGACGGCAGAGCCCGCGCCAATCCCAGTCGCCCCACCCCCTACGTCGTAGACCAGCAACGTGCCGTCCCGCTGAAGCTCGCCGCGTGGCGGTGCCCCCTCAGCGCCAAAAGTCACGCAGGCGCGCGGCCTCGGCGCGGCCCTGGCGCAACCCCGCCTGCGCCGCCGCGTGGCTGCGGCGGGCGTTCATCAGCTCCATGCCGATCACGGCGGCAGCCTCGGCGTCCGGCGCGAGGTAGAGCACCTCAGCCCCCGACTCCACGAGTGCGGCGCGTTCGCGCTCGGCGCCGCTCTGCAGACGCGCAAAGGGGGAAGCACCTTCGGCGGCGCCAGCCCCGGGCACGCCGAGCAAGCTGACGACCAGCACGCGCCCATACCCCACGGCGAGGTCGGCATTGGTGCCGGAGCGCATACCGCCGTCCATGTAGCGCCGACCGCCGATGGTGATCGGCGGAAAGATGCCGGGCACCGCACAGCTCGACGCCACAGCATCCACCAGCGTCACTGCTGCGGCCCGATCCCAAACCTTGAACTCACCCGACTCCACGTCCACGGCCGTGCAGCGAAAGGCGGCCGGCCAACTCTCGCCTCCGAGGTAGGCAAACGCTTTCTTGAAGCCTTCCTCGGCAACCGTGCGGGCTTCGAGCGCGAGACGTCCCAGCGCCGCGCGCGCGGCCTGGGGATCGCCATCACCCGCCATCGCCTTGCCCATCAGCCCGAAGAGCTCGGCCATGGGGCCCCCTCCGCCACCGGCGCCCCAACGCCCGGAGCCTGCGCCCCGCTCGCGCTTGGCCTCCGGCTTCTCGGGAGAGCGGACGGGAGCGGGTTCGAAACGCGCCATGGCCTCCCCCAGGTCGCGCCCCAGGGCGAGCTGCGCGCCGACCGCCGAGCCCGCCGAAGTTCCAACCACGAGTTCAGCGCCTGCAAGTTCGACTCCGCATTCGGCCAGACCGACAGCCAGGCCGGTCTGCCACGCGATTCCCACGGGACCACCCCCGCTCAGTACGATCGCCTGTGACATGGGAAACCTGGTATCGCAGATCACCGACAATGGCGAGCCACCGCACCGAACTCGCGGCGCCGACGCCTTGATTTGGACGCCCGTTGCCGAAGTCCGCGCGCATCAGCACGCGTCGAAGTTGCAGACCCCGTCACCTGTGCAGCTGGCGCTGCCGCCCGCGGCGCAGGCCACATCGCAGCTGCCGCTACCGCAGTCCACGGCGCAGGTGGAGCCGTCGCATTCGACGACGCAACCACCGCCGGCACAATCGATATTGCAGTCGGCCCCCTGATCGCAGTCGAACTGGCAACCGCCGCCCGCACAGCTCCAAGCGCAGCTCGCACCTTCGCAGTCGAGGATACAACCGCCCTCGGGGCAGTCACCGGAACACTCGCCGCCCACGCATTTCTCACTGCCAGGCGCCTCCACGATGCAGTTGCCATCACAGACCGCGGGCTCCTGGGCCGCCGCGCCGCCCGCCCCTGCGGTGCCTGCGCCCGCCGTGCCTGCGCCCGCCGTACCCGAAGCGCCGGCGTCTGCTGCGGCCCCCGGGTCGGCACCGGCTCCAGCCGCCGCGGAGCCGTCGCCGCCCGCCCCTCCGACACCGGCGGTCGAGTCGGATCCCATCGCGCCACCGCCACCACCGCCACTGGCAGTTGATGTTCCCCCCGACGTGCCCGACGTGCCCGACGTCGAGCCGCCGCCGGTCGTATCTGCGGCAGCACCGCCACCTGCTGCCGATGCCCCCCCGCTGCCAGCGACGTTGGCATCCACGTCCGTGCTGGTGCCGCAGGCCGCCAGCGCGAGGACAAGAAAACCGATCCATGCCAGGGCCATGGTCCCCTGCCCAGCTGCAAGGAGACTCTCCCGGGGGGCACCGCGCTCTTGGCTGAAGTCCTGCATCGTCCTCTCCTGCTGCCCCCTCGGTGCCACGACCGAAGCCGGCGCACAAGCGAGACCGTCAACAATTCGAATCCAACAGGATACAAAAACCTCTGCCCCGACGCCGAAGCTCGCATCGGGCATCGGGTCTGCGTGCATGCGATCGCCGACGACAAAACCTGGCAGGCGGTGAGTTTTCCCGCCGCCGCCGTCGATCAGGCTCGCGCCACCACCTATCTGATCGCCGCCCGCGACGACTCGCGCCTGGCCCCGCTCTTCGTCGACGCCAGCGCCTTCGAGATGCCCGAAGCGTCCCTGCACCACCGCTTCTTGACCGAAAGCTTTCCCGAATTCGCCGAGCTGTCCTACGAAGAGTACCTGGAGCTCACGCTCGATCCCGACAGACGCGAGTTTTTTGCCGGCAGCGCCACGGAATTCATCTCAGCAGGAGAGCCCTCGCGCTTCGGCTTCACTGTCTGGGACGGCGGCGAAGGGCCGACGGCGACCATCGACTGCCAGCAGTTTCAGCACATCCACCGCATCCTCTCGCGGCGCGTCGGTGTCGGCGACGTCTTCATCGTGCCCGCGAGCGACCTGCAGCGACAGGAACTGGAGAGCTGCGACGTGCCGAGCTTCGACCCTTCGCTCTCGCTCGACTACGAAAGCTACACCCAGGCACGCGGCTGCGGAACCCTCCGTCGCTACACGCTCAGCGAGCTCGAGGCGGCCCAGGCGCGCGGTGAACTCGGATGGCAGGACATCGTCGTCAGCGACCAGGCGCCGCTCGACATCCAGACCATCATCGGCGGCATCGTCACCGGCACCCGACAGGGCGAACTCTCGCACCTCAACGTGCGCAGCGCCTCCCGCGGAACCCCCAATTGCTATGCACGCGACGCCTATGGGTTGCTGTCGATCTTTGACGAAGAGTTAATACGACTGAACTACAGGCCCAGCGAAGCCACGATCGTGCGCATCACGGCAGACGAAGCCCTCGACTGCCAGCGCGGTCTGCGGCCCGAACCGACCGCGATCGTCGCGCCCAACGTCGAAGCCACCGCTCTGTTGCCGCTGCCCGATATCGCGACCGACAGCGTCGAGGCGCGCCAGGCTGCTGTCGCGGCCTACGGGTCGAAGGGCGCAAACCTCGCAGCCCTCTATCAACGCATCGATCCGGCTCTGCAGCTGGCCGGATTTCTGATCCCCATGCACTACCACGATGCCTTCATGAGGAGCCGTACCTGGCTGGTGGATCTGGGCGACGGGATCGAAACCTCCCACAGCTTCGCCGACACCGTTGACGCCTGGCTTGACGACCAAGCCTTCCTCGCCGACGGCGCGCTGAGCGCCTGACGGCGCTGGGCGGCGCCATCGAGACCAGCCCCTGCGACCCCGAGTTGGTCGACGCCATCGCCACCCAGATCGTCGAAACCTTCGGCGGCGACGGGATGATGGTGCGTTTTCGCAGCAGCAGCAACGCCGAGGACGCGCTGAACTTCAATGGGGCGGGCCTCTACTCGTCGACCAGCGTCTGCCTGGCCGACAGCCGTGACGACGACGAAGTCGGACCCAGCCGCTGCGATCCCGATCAAGCAAGCGAGCGCAGCATCTGCCGCGGCCTGACGCACGTCTGGGGATCGCTGTGGAACCTCAAGGCCTTCGAAGAGCGACAGTGGTACGGCATCGACCAGCGCCAGGTGCGCATGGGCATCCTCGTCAACGAGCGCAGCAAGGGCGAACTCGCCAACATCGTCGCCTTTTCCGGCAATCCCCAGCGCCGTGGCGACGACCGTTATTTGGTCAACGCCCAGGCGGGCGAACTCGACGTGGTGGCGGCACTGCCCGGCGTATGGCCCGAGAAGGACCTGCTGACGCTCGAGGGTGGCCAGGTGAGCGCCATCGAGCGGGCGCGGGGATCGACCGAATTGCCCAAAGGACAGTGGGTGCTCGACGACGCCCGCATCGAGGAACTCGGCAGCGCCCTCTTCGGAATCGTCGAAATCTTTCCCGTGGACGCGATGGTCTCACCCACGGCCACGGTGCTGCTCGACACCGAATGGAAAGTCCGGGCTGACGGTCGCCTGATCGTCAAGCAGGTGAGGCCCTTTCTTCGATGACGCGACGCATGGCGGCATAAGAGCTTACGATGAAACGAATACGGAACACGATTCAACAGACAGTCATCTTCGCCGCGCTTCTTTTGGGCTGCGGCGAAGGCCGGGACTCGGGCACCAATGGAGGCTCCGGCACTCCCTTGCCCGGCGCGACAACGAACGGGCAGACGGCACCGATGAGCAGCGACAGGAGTGGAACTGCGCTCGGCGGCACCGGCGGCATCGACAGCGCGACCTCCTCGGCGGGTGCGGGCGCCGGTGGGGGCGGCGCGGGAAGCACTGCGGACACGACTTTGGTGGGCGTTGATGCGGCCAGCTGCGGCACTGCACCGCAAGCGCCGAGCGGTCCCAGCCAGCTCAGCTGCAGCCCGCCGCCGGCCGGCGCCTGCGGGCAGTGCCAATGCGAAAAGTGCCCCGAACTGATGCAACTCTGCGGCCTCGACCCCGACTGCACCTGCATGGCCACCTGCGTCGCCAGCTCCGGCCTCGGCGCGGTCGATACCTGCCTCGACAGCTGCGGCGTCAGTGGCAGCCCGCCGGGATTTGCCAACCTGGTCAACTGCGTGGGTCCGGCGTGCCCCGACTCCGACGAATGCTCGAAGCCGGCGGGTTTCGCGCCTCCGCCCGACATCGTCGCCACGGGCAGCAGCGGCGGCGGCATAGGCAGCGGCGACCTGCCCGAGTGCAGCTTCGACGCCGGCCTCTACTTCGACCCCCTGGGCGAGGTTCTGCAGCTCGAGAGCGCCGACACGCAAGTCTGCGTGCGACTGGAGCGTCGCAACGACGGCGCGGGCACCATGGCCAACACCGCCTACACCCTGCTCGACATGAGGGTGGGACCGCTTGGAGAGGTGGTGCATATCGCCGAGCCCCACAATATCTGCTGGCACTCCAGCCACCACAACTTCGGTGACTGGGCCCACGCCTGGTCCGGCGCCCGCCACTACGACGTCAAAGTACATCAGAGCGACCACGGAGGCCCCCGCAGCTACGCCCTACTTAGCTACGAGCAGGGCCCGCTGGAGGCCAGTACATGCGCTCCGGCGAGCGAGGGTTTCTGCCCCGTGGGGGATGCCATTGAACTTTTTCCATTCAACCCATAGGCATGCTCTCCGCGCGGCAACGTCCGCGGTTTTGGACATACGGCAAGAACGGTGCTCAGCCTTCACGATGCTGCACGAAGCGCCGGAGGAAAGGATCGAGCTGAAACGCGGAAGCCTCTCGTAAGCTTTCGGACATTCTCCATTGCGCACATTGGGGCAGCCTGACGCCGAACACACACGCAGTCACGGGAGGTTGTCATGGTGGAAGTCCGTAATCGAAGTGTCGGAACACTGGCAGTGTGGGCGGCGTTGCTCGCGCTGGGCTGCTCCAGCGACGCAGAGCAGGAAGGAGTCGCTCCCTTCGCTCCACCGACCACGGAGATGCAGGCCATCTCCGCCGACCCGGCCGCCGGACCGGTGGCCGGACAGCCCGGGAGCACCACCCCTCCACAGACTGCAACGCCGTCGTCATCGACCCAAGACGACTCGATGCCCTCGGCCGCGAATACCGATGGCACCGAAGCGCCGCAGGATTCTCCATCGACGACGCCGGAGCAGCCGTCAACCGCGGCCACTGCGGACCCGACCGGCCGCATCCTACCGCCGGTCGACAGTGTGGATGCCGACGGCCCCTTCGCAGTCAGCATCGACGAAAACGCGGACAATAGCTGGGTGTTTCACCCCACGGACCTCGGCGCAGACGGAATGCGCCATCCCCTCTTCGTGTGGGGCACCGGAGCGGGTGCGGTCCCCTCGCAGTACGTCGATCACTTCAGCCGCATGGCCTCCCACGGCTTCGTGATCATCGCCCCCACGCCGGCGCAGCTCTCATCGGCTGACCTGGCCCAGGCGCTCGACTGGATCCTGGCTGAAAACGAGCGCATGGGCAGCCCGTACTATCAGAGCATCGACGTCGACCGCATCGGCATGGGGGGCCATTCGCAGGGCTCGGTTGCCACCTTCGATCTGGAAGCCACCGAGGACCGGCTGGTCACCACCATCCACATCGCCGGAGGGAGCTTCGACGGGCTCGGCTCCTCCAAAGTCAAAACACCGACCGCATACATCTGCGGCGAGACCGACTTCGCCCGCAGCAACTGCGAGCGAGACTTCATGAACGTGGGCGACCAGCCGACCTACTTCTCCATCCTGACGGGCGTCGACCATATCCAGTGCGCGCGTCAGGCCCTGCCGGGCATGATCGCGTGGCTGCGCTGGCACCTGGCGGGGGAGACCGAGCGCGCCGCCCAGTTCACCGGACCCGACGGCGAGTTCTTCAGCGGTATATGGGTCTCCCAGACCGCGAACTGGGCCTTCTGACACGCCCCCCAAGCGATCGGCGGCCCCCCCCCGCCCTGAGCGTCAGCTCCCCCATAGGTGCCAGGCGCCTACGGTGATGGCGAGGGCGATGGATGCCCGACACCTACCGGGGTGGCAGCGACCGTTCACCGACTGCTCCGGTGGGCCGCCCGGCGCTGCTACCCCGCATCGTCGTCGGCACCCGCGTCAAGACCGCCCCCATCGCCAGAAACCGCCATCTCGCTCGAGTCATTGGAGGTTGCTTGGGCCGCGCCCGCGCCTCCGGAGCCACCTGTTCCGCCGGAGCCGCCCGATGCCCCCGACCCGGTGACCACTCCACCACCGTTGGGATTGCCGAAACTGTCGAAGCCTGGCGACATCGAGGCCGGCAGGCCATTATCCCCCGGAGGCTCCGGCTGAGGCCCACCCACCAGCACGTCGCAGCCGCCCACCAGCCCCACGAACAGCAGCCGCGCCGAGCCCCGCGCCACCCTTTTGCGGAGCGTGCCCAGGCGAAATCTCAGACGTGGCTCAAAATGTGTCAAAGTGTGCCAAAATGTGCCGATCTGAGGGCACCGAAGCCCTCGCACCAACCTATTGCAAGCGCCATACCAACTGCGTGGCGCAGAACCACCTACAGTGTAGCCCGCCCCTGTGCTAAACTCGATCGGCTCCCGGTGGAGCGGTGGTGAGATCGTGAAGGCCGGACTCGAGGGCGACCGACGAGGCTCCCGGCCTCCGACGGCCATCGTGCCGACGCCGCCGGAGGCCGGCGTGTGAGGATGGATCAGAAGTCAAAACCCGCGACGGAAAACGGCCACGTCTACCGCCAGCGCTTCAGCGTGCCTTTCGAGTACGTGGTCTGCTTCACGAAGGGGGTTTTCGCCGCGGACAACCCGCTCCTCGCCCGCGTGCTGAGCGGCCAGGAGCCGGGCCGGCGCCACCGCGTGCTGTGCATCCTCGACCACGGGGTACACGCCGCCTGGCCCCAGCTCGACCAAGCCATCTGCGCGTACTTTCAAGCCCACAGCCACGCGTTGGACCTGGTGGCACCCCCCCTTGTCGTCACCGGAGGCGAGCTCGCCAAGCAGTCCACGGAGGTGGTCGACCGCGTGCACGCCGCGATTCGCCGTCACGGCATCGACCGCCATAGCTTCGTGCTCGGAGTGGGAGGCGGCGCCATGCTCGACGCCGTCGGATACGCCGCCGCCACTGCCCACCGCGGGGTGCGCCTTTTGCGCGTACCGACCACGGTGCTGGCACAAAACGACTCTGGCGTGGGCGTCAAGAGCGGCATTAACGCCCTGGGCACCAAGAACTTCCTGGGCAGCTTCGACCCGCCCTACGCCGTCATCAACGACCGCGACTTCCTTCAGACCCTCGCCCCCCGCGACCTGCGCGCCGGCCTCGCCGAGGCGGTGAAGGTCGCCCTGATTCGCGACGCCAGCTTCTTCGAGTGGCTCGAAGCCCAGCGCGACGAACTCGCGCGCTTCACCCCCCAGGCCATGGCCACCATGATCCGACGCGCCGCCGAGATTCACATGGCCCACATCGCCGGCAGCGGCGATCCCTTCGAGCGCGGCAGCGCCCGCCCGCTGGACTTCGGGCACTGGGCCGCCCACAAGCTCGAGGCCCTCAGCGATCACGACTTGCGCCACGGTGAAGCCGTCGCCATCGGCATCGCCCTCGATTGCCGCTACGCCGCCGACGCCGGCCTGCTTTCCCAAGACGCCCAGCTGCGCGTCTGCGATTTGCTCGAGGATCTGGGCTTCCGCCTGTGGCATCCAGCCCTGACCGAAGTCGAAGCCGACGGCCGTCGGGCGCTGCTGTCGGGTCTCGAGGAGTTCCGCGAACACCTCGGCGGCGTGCTGACGGTCACGCTGCTCTCCGAAATCGGCCGCGGCGTGGAAGTCCATACCATCGACCCCGACGGCGTACTGCGCGCCATCGACTGGCTTGAAGGCCGCGACGCCGAGCGGGACGCGGCCCAATGAAGCTGCCCGACGGCAGCCACCTCACCTATTGCACGAACATCCACCCCGGCGAGGGCCTGGCCCAGGTGCGCGACGCGCTCGAGCGGCACGTGCGCGCCGTCAAACGAAGCGTCTGCCCCGACGCCCCCTTCGGCGTGGGCCTGCGACTGTCGGCCCGCGCCGCCGGCGAGTTGCTCGAGGGATCGGCCCTGACCGATCTGAAGAACTTCCTCGAGCACGCGGGGCTCTACGTCTTCACCATCAACGGCTTCCCCTACGGCCCATTCCACGGAACGCCGGTCAAGGCCGAAGTCTACCTGCCCGACTGGCGCAGCCCCGAGCGCCTTCACTACACGGGGCAGCTCGCGAAGGTCCTGGCCACGCTTTTGCCCCAGGGGCTCGAGGGCAGCATCAGCACCGTACCGGTCGGCTTCAAGGCCGAGTTCCTCGATCCCACCGAGGTCACCCGCGCCGCCGACAACCTGATCGCAGCCGCCGGCGACTTGCACAATCTCGAACGAGAAAGCGGCCGCCGCATCACGCTGGCGCTCGAGCCCGAACCCTGCTGCCACCTGGAAACCATCGACGAGGCGGTGGCCTTTTTCACACAGGTGCTGCGCAGCGAGCGCGCCATCTCCCGCATGGCCGAGCACTGCGGCATCACCCGCAACCAGGCGGCAACCGCCGTGCAACGCCACCTGGGCCTCTGCCTCGACACCTGCCACGCCGCCGTCGAATACGAGGACCCCGCCGACCTACTCGCGCAGCTCGACGCAGCCGCCATCCGCATCGCAAAAGTGCAACTCAGCAGCGGCCTGCGCATCCCGAAAGTCGACGCGCAGGCCCTCACCGCGCTTTCGCCCTACGCCGACACCACCTACCTGCACCAGGTGGTCGAGCGCCGCGACGGACTGCTCCGGCGCTTCACCGACCTGCCCGAGGCCTTTGCAGCCCACGCCGCCCGGGCCGATGGGCAGTCCCCCGAGTGGCGCGTGCACGTGCATGTGCCGGTCTTCCTCGAAACCCTGCCCCACTTTGGGACCACCCAGAACTTCCTCTGCGCCATCCTCGACGCCCAGATGCGCCAAAAACTCTGCGACCACCTCGAGGTCGAGACCTACACCTTCGACGTTCTCCCTTCCGAAGCGCGCTGCGTCGACGTCGACAGCGCCATTGCGCGCGAGCTCTCCTTTTGCCTGTCGCGCTTGCAAGCCACCGGGGGCTAGGGCAGAAGTCGGGCCGTGAGACCGATCACGGCGCTGCGGCTCGGTCGCGTATCGAACCTCCCCACGACCTGGACCAACGTCCTGGCGGGCGTGGCGCTATCGGGTCAAGCAGCCGAACCGAGCCTGATCGCCGGCCTGTGCGCCGCCGTCTCGCTTTTCTACGTCGGCGGCATGTATCTCAACGACGCCTTCGACCGTCACATCGACGCCGTCGAACGCCCCGAGCGCCCCATTCCCTCGGGCGAAGTGAGCGCCACGACCGTCTTCACTCTGGGCTTTGGCATGCTCGCAGCAGGCTTGGTCACCGTCGCCGCGCTCACGCTGCTCCACGCCAGCGAGCGCGATTTCGCCCCCTTCGCAGCAGCCATCGCCCTGTGCGCCGCCATCGTCTTCTACGACGCCTACCACAAAGAAAATCCCCTGAGCCCGCTGGTGATGGGCATCAACCGCGTGCTGGTCTACCTGCTCGCCGCCCTCAGCTGCGGTGGCTCCACGGTGCTGCAGCACGGTCCGCTGCTCTTCGGCTGCGGCGCCCTGCTCTGCTACCTGATGGGCCTGACCTACGTGGCCAAACAGGAAACCCTGTCGCGCCTGAAGAACACCTGGCCCGTCGCCCTGCTCACACTGCCCTTCACCCACCTCGAGGCCCTCGCCACGCCGGAAGGCGCGCTTGTCTACGCGCTGGGCCTCGGCTGGGTCCTCTACGCCCTCAGCTCGCTCTTCGTCGAGAGCCGCCGCAACATCGGCCGAGCCGTCGCCCAGATGATCGCGGGTATCTCCCTGGTGGACGCCATCCTGGTCGCCGGCCAAGGCGCCACCACGCTGGCCTTGGCCTGCGCGGCCGGCTTCGCGCTCACGCGCCTGAGTCAGCGCTACGTGCCGGGGACGTAATCGACAGCTCGAGCTTTCCGAGCGCACCGTAGTCAATTTCGAAAGCATCGCCGGGCCGCACGCTGACGGGGTCGATCAGCGAGCCGCACAGCACCCACTCGCCAGCGCGCAGCACTTGGCCATGCCGCTCGAGCAGCTGGCTGGCGCGCAAGAGAATCGACGCCGGCTCCTCGATGCGCAGTGCTGCATCGGGACCTCGAACCACCTCACCGTTGCGGATCACAGTGGGCTCCTGTGGCCCCAACGGCACAAAGCTCTCGCGCGGCTCCCCGACGACGAAACCCGCGTGGAAAAAGCTGTGGGCCACAATGTCCGAAAGCGACCCCGAAGGCAGACTGTAGTCGACCAACTCGATGGCAGCCACCACGGCGGCGATGGCCGCACGCGCGAAATCCAGCGTCGCTCCGGCCACCACATCAACTCCGAGCTTCAATGCGAGTTCGGCCTCCAGTTTGATCTTGCGACCTTCGACGATGTTGTAGGGCGTCGCCACCGGCAAGCGGCAGGACTCAGCAAGGGCGCCGAGCAGCCAACCGTCGAGCCCGAAATGCCTCTGCACGGCCGCCACGTTGAATGCGACCTTCCACCCGGCCCGAGGCCCACCGCGCGACAGCTGCGCCGCCATGCCAGCCGCCACCGCAGCGTCGACCCCATCTGCCAACCCCTTGCGTTCCACGCCGCCAACGCTACCACATCCCTTTGTCCGACGCACCGCCGTCAGAAGTCACAGCAGCGCGGCACGCTCGTACTCGAGAGCGGTCAACGGCAGGCTCTTGACGAAAACGGGCGCGCCGTCGATGCGCACCACGCGATTGGTACCCCAGCCTTCGCGGATGTTGCCGGCGGCCTTCAGCACCGCCCGCAGCGCGTGATCGTCCATCGCCTGCAGTCGCGACGCCCGCCTCAGGTGCCGTTCGCGCCTTGCCTCGCCCTCGTCCCCGTGCCCGCTCATCGCGGCACATCCGCACCGAACAAATGCCTTAGCACCAGCGCCTTGAAGTCCGTCGGCTCGACGGGGCCGATGCCGTCGAGCAGGTCCGGTTCGCTGGTGATCAGCACGGGACCCTGATCGGGGCGGTCGGTGGGGCGTCCGTGGCTACCTTTGACCAGGCTTGCGTCGAGGCCGATGACGTCCATCATCATGCGGAAGCCCAGACCCTTCTTGAGAAGACGCCAGCCGATTTTCAGCATGGGCAGCGCGATTTCCGGGTCGACGAACATTTCGACAGGGTCGTAGCCGGGCTTTCGGTGGATGTCGACGCAGCGTGCAAAGTCCGGAGCCCGTGCGTCGTCGAGCCAGTAGTAATAGGTGAACCAGCGGTCGGCACGGCTGAGCGCCACCAGCTCCCCCGAGCGTGCGTGGTCGAGCCCTCGCTCCCGCTTACCTTCCATGTCGAGCACCGCCTCGACGCCATCGAGCTTCTCGAGCAGTGCCTTGACCTCGGGCACGCGCGCCGGATCAGCGACGTAGACGTGGGCCAGCTGGTGGTCGCTGACGGCAAAGGCGGCCGAGGCACCCGGATCGAGCAGCTCGCGCCCCAGCTCTTCGCGCACGCGGATGAGTCCCGCCTCACGCAAGGCCCGGTTGATGTGCACCGGGCCCGTGACGTCGGTGATGCCGTACTCGGAGCAGACGATGACGCGCGTTCCGTCGCGCTGCACGTGCTCGATCAACTCACCGCAGACGGCGTCGATTTCCCGCAGGTGCCTGGCGATGGCGGGACTGCTGGGCCCGAACTTCTGCAAGCAGTAGTCCAGGTGGGGCAGATAGACCAGCGTCAGCTCGGGCCGATCCTGGTCATAGACGATACGAGCGGCATCGCCGATCCAGCGGCTCGAGACGATGTCGGCGTTGGGACCCCAGAAGTTGAAGAGCGGGAATTGCCCCAGCTTTTGCTGAAGCTGATCGCGGAGCTCGGGCGGCTCCGAGTAGATGTCGGGAAGCTTGCGACCGTCGGCCGGGTACATGGGTCGCGGCGTCACCGCGATGTCGGCGCTGGAGTACATGTTGTACCACCAGAAGAGCTTGGCGCACTTGAGTTCCGGGTCGTGACGCCGCGCCGCCTCCCAGATTTTTTCGCCGTCGACGAGACGGTTACTCTGGCGCCACAGCCAAACTTCGCTCAGGTCGCGAAAGTACCAGCCGTTGGCCACGATGCCGTGGTCCCGGGGCAACAGCCCGGTCAAGAGCGTCGACTGGGCCGAGCAGGTGACCGCCGGCACGATCGCCCCCAACGGCCGCATCGCCCCTTGCTGGGCCAGGCGCTGCAGGTTGGGGGTGTCCTCCCCGATCAAAGCCGGCGTCAGCCCGACGACGTCGAGGACGAGGGTTCGGTGGGTCTTTGTCATCGCCGTATGAGGGCCCGTGTCGAGCGCTTGGAAAAAGGTCGTGTCAGGAGTCGACCACGGGTGACTGCCCGCGCAACACGGAGTTGCCCTCGAAGAGGTCGCGCTGGTCGATCTTCAGCAGCTCCGAATCCTCACCCATGTCGAGCCGCCCGCTCTGACCAAAGAAGGCGATGGGATTGCGCCATACGATGGTCTCGATGACATCTTCGGCGATGCCCGCCTGGCGCATGGCCTCGACGGTCTTGGGAACCTTCAGGGCGTCGGCCACGCCCCAGTCGGCCGCGCTGTTGACGATGATGCGCTCGGGCCCGTACTTCTTCACCAGCGCCGCCATGCGCGTCTCGTCCATCTTGGTGTTTGGATAGATGGAGTGGCCGGCGAAGCAGCCTGTTTCGAGCACCAGCGGCAGCGTCTCTTCGTTGTTATGGTCGATGAGCACGCGATGCTCGGGAAAGCCCATCTCCCGCACCACCTCGATGGTGCGCTCGGTGCCGCGCTTTTTGTCGCGGTGGGGCGTGTGCACCAGCACCGGCAAGTCAAAATCGCGCGCCAGCTCGATCTGCTCGCGAAAGATGGCATCCTCGACTTCGGTCATGTCGTCGTAGCCAATTTCACCCACCGCCACCACGCCATCTTTTTCCAGATAGCGCGGCAGCAGGTCCAACACGCCGCGGGCGATCTTGGGGTTATTGGCCTCCTTGGGATTGAGCGCCATGGTCGAGAAGTGCCGAATCCCAAACTGACTGGCGCGAAAACGCTCCCAGCCGGTGAGCGACAGGAAATAGTCCTCAAAGGATCCGACGTGGGTACGCGGCTGTCCCAACCAAAAGGCCGGTTCGACCACGGCAACAACACCCGCCCGGGCCATCGCCTCGTAATCGTCGGTGGTCCGCGAGGTCATGTGAATGTGGGGGTCGAAGAGCTTCATGTCGTCGATTCCTCGATGCGAGCGATGTCGGAAGGAATGCTGCGGCCAGCCGCTCGCCGCTCGGCGCCGTAGTCGCGCACCATGCGCCGCAGCTCGTCGTTGTTGCGCTGCCGCCAGCCATGGACGCGCGCGAGCGGCACTTCCGTAAATAGCACCTTGACGATCATCTGGTTGAACGCGAGTTCGGAGAAGTGTGCCGCGGCAAAGGGGTTGTCGCAGGCGACGGCCTCGAAGACTTCCTGCACGTGGCTGCGGCAGGCTTCGACCGCAAGCTCCGTGAAGCGCTCGGGTGCGGGCAAAAGCGACAGGCTGCGCAGCACGGCAACCCGCTCCCCGGTGTCGCCCTTTTCGAATGCCTCGGCTACCAGCTCAACGACGGCTTCGGGGTCGAGCACGGCATGGGCCCTGAGCAAGAGCGCCGCGCGAACGAGGGCTGGCAGTCCGTGGCGTTCGGACTCGATGAGCCCCAGGCCAGCGAGGCTTTCGCGCTCGGCCTCCGAGAGCGAAAGCGCTTTACGCCCAAAACGGCGCCCTGCACCCGCGAAAAGCCCGAAGAAGGCGCCCCGGGCCAGCGGCGTGCCCGCGCTGGGCAGTTTTGACTCCAGGCGCTCGACCTCAAGCGCCTCGCCATGGGCCCGCACCACGCTGAGCAACCGCTCGGCGGCCTCCGTTGTCGGGATCTCGCGCTCCATCGCCTTCGGATCTAAATGACCCACCGCGATTGAGCAATGCACCCGAGGCAGGTGACCCGCCGCTTCCGGAGCCGAGCGCCCCTCACAGCCGCCAAATCGGCTCCCGGGGCCGCGGATCCGGCCTTCCCAGCGCGTAGCCCTGGCCGAAGTGGCAACCGCAGTCGCGCACCGACTGGACCTCAGCCCAGGTCTCGAGTCCTTCGGCCACCACCCGGGCGCCCAGGTCGACACACATGCGCACCACCGATGCAACCAGCGTGCGCTGGCGGGCATTTCGGTCGAGATCGGTGACCAGGCTGCGATCGAGCTTCACCACCGATGGTTCGAGATCGGCGATGCGCTTGAGATTCGAGTATCCGGCGCCCAAATCGTCGACCACCAGGTGCACGCCGCCGCGGGCGCGGATCTCGCTGAGCACCGAGGAGCAAAGATCGTAGTGCGTGAAGGGAACCGACTCGGTGACTTCCACGTAGACGTCGTCGTCGTGGGAGTACATGGGGTCGTCCGGCTGGATCACGTAGCGATCGGCGAGTTCGGCCGGATGCACGTTGACGAAGAGCGGAATGCCCGGGCAACCGTTGGAAGCGATGGTGCGCAAGGTGCGCCCGAGTGCGCCGCAAAACTGCTCGTCGGCGGCGCGTCGAAAGAGCACTTCCGGGTTGGTCAGGCCGGGTGTTCTGCACCGCGCAAGCACTTCATATGCGAAGCTGCGCCCGGTCACCAGATCCACGATCGGCTGAAACACACAGCTGAGTTCGCTGATGGCGATGCCGCCCACAGTCTGCGACTCCTGCACCGAGGGAGGCAAGGACCTGCCCGCCACGCCGACCGGCTGCGACTGTGCGCGCCGGTTGCTTTCGATGTGACTCGGCCGCGGGGGCGCCGACACAGGAGCGCCCGGTGGGGCGACCGACCACACGCCATTGACAGAATCCCGCCTCTTTTGGGACGCCATTTGAAACCAACCGTGACCGTCCACCGTAACCTGCGGCGCATCGACTGTAAACGAGTTCTTCCTGACCGTATGGTGGAGCGCAACGCGAACTCTTGCGAAGCGCTAACGAACCGAGCAACTGCGCTGCAAGCGCTGCCGCAGCCGCCGCTGGCGATCGCCGAGCCAACGCGCATCGGGCTCAGCCGCAAAGGGCTCGAGGTCGTCCACCACATCGTAGAGCGGCCTATGCTCCTGCTGTAGCGCCTCGCAATTGCGCCGCTCCAACTCCCCCATGATCAACAGGAATGCATCGACGCTGAAGGCGTGGGTGTCGTGCATCAGCACGATGCCTCCGCGATCGCCATCGCGACGTTCGTTGCGCGCCAGCACCTTGAAGAAGGTCTCCTCAATCGCCTGCGGCGGCCGCTCCACCCAGTCGGCCAACCCGATATTCCACAGCACGTTGCTGTAGCCGCGCTCTCGCAACATGCCGCGCAGGGCGCGGTTGCTGGAACCGAAAGGCGGTCGAAACAGCAGACTCTGGCGACCGAATGCATGCTCGAAGGCGGCGTGGTTTCGCGCGAGCTGCTCGCGCAGGGCCGGCGGCGCAAGCCGCGCCATGCGTTGGTGGTCGAAGGAGTGGCTGCCGATGGCGTGCCCGCGCCTGGCCACCTCGCGCGCCAGTTCGACAGCCCGGGCATTGCGCCGCTCGCCGCTAAGGAAACGACTGGCGGAAAAGAAAAAGGTCGCCTTCACGCCGGCCGCATCGAGGGCATCGAGCAAGCGCGGCGTTTGCACCGGGTCGGGACCGTCGTCGAAGGTGAAGTGCAAGAGCGGATGGCGCGTATGCCCCGAGAGCTCCGGCGGCAAAGCCAGGCCTTCGCCGAATTGACGGGCGCGCGGTTCGGCCACCCGCACCGACTTGGCCGCGACGACCGCCAGCGGCTCGGCCCGCGTCGCCAGCGCGCAAAGCAGCGTCGCCAGGCAGCACAGGGCGGAGAAAATCGCGAAAGCACGCGCGGACATGCCTTTGCGATCGTAGCGCAGGCCCGCCCCGTGCGCGAAGTTTCAACCGGCCGGTGCCACTCGCGGCTCAGGAACCCACACCCACCGCGCGCAGATCATTCCAGCGGCGGCGGTAGCTGGGCAGCTTGCGACCGATGCGCGCGTGGCGCGTCAGCATGTCCTCGCCCGGCACGTGATTCTTGGACAGCAGCGTGTGGATGCGCTTGTGGTGGCGCTGTAGGTAGTCCAGGAATTCGTCGGGCTCGAAGAAGGCGATGCCCACCTCGTCGGCGTTGACCTCACAGCCGGTCTCGTCATAGTCGCGGCAGATCTGCGGGCGCTGCTCGTAAATGGCGCAGCCGTTGTCCTCGCGCAGGTGGCGACAGCGGGTTTCGATCTGCAGCAGCCAATCGTCGTCCTCGACGTAGACGCAGGCGCCCTTGTGGTAGAGGAACCACAGGATCTCGCTGGCGCCGCGTACCGACGTGGGCCCATCGATCTCCACCGCCAGATAGGTGCAGCACAGGCCACAACTCAGGCACGGCAGCTGCGTGCGCTCATCGGCCAGCACCGGCAGGGTTTTGCTGCCATTGCCGTTCTTGAGCGCAGCGCCGCGGGCAGCTCCATTGCTGCGAGCACGGGTCGCGGCCCGGCCGTTGCTCTTGCCGTCGCTTTTCGCAACGCCCGCCTGTCGAGATGATTTGGCCATCGTCACCTACCGTCGCGGCGTTCGCACGCCCTGCCCGCCGCATCGCTGGAGTCGTCGAAGACCCGATCCCATGCCGGAACTCGCGATGAACGCAATGGGCACATCGCCGCGTTCGCACGCCTTCGACCGGTTAATGCGTCAGTCGTCCTCGATCCGCAACAGCCGATGGGCGCTTTCTTCGACAGCGCCGAGATCGAGTTCGACGCCCACATCCACGAGCGTCGTAAGCCCCAACGCGCCGGCTAAAAGCCACGCGGCGATCAGCTCTGGCGCGATCGCCACACCCACGCGCTGGGCCTTTTGATCGCCCTCGGCGATCACGGTGAGCCGTGAAAGGGCGAGTTCGAAGAGATCGCGCATGCGCGCGCGCATCACGTCGGAGCGCTGCGCGCCGCGGGTCATTAGCTGCTGCACCAGCCCGCGCCGCCCCATCAGCGGCACCGTGCCCGCCGCCGCGGCCCCGAGAAAGCGCCCGATCACATCGGTGACGCCGCCGGGCGCCTCGCCGGTGCCCACCACCGACTCGACGAAGTCCAGAAGCACGCGATCGATGACCGCCAGCAGAAAATCATCGCGATCGCGGAAGTGCACGTAGAAGGCGCCGCGCGTGAAGCCCGCGCGCGCGCAGATCGCATCCAGGCTCGGCAGGTCCACGCCCTCCTCGGAAAAGAGGGCGATGCCCGCAGCGATCAGCGCTTCGCGGGTCTCGCGCTTCAGGTCCTTACGGCTCTTGCCCTTGCCGTCCGCCATCGCCTTTGCTTACCGCGGATCGCCCTCGAATGCGCGGGGCCTCGCGCGGGTCCTCGAATTGACGAATATTCCGGGTTACTTGCAGCGAATGCTACCACCGATGGACACGCCAACGCCCGAGCCGCGAGAGAAGCCGCGGCGCCGGTGGCTACTGTGGGCCACGCTGGCGATCGTCACCCTCCTGGGCGCCTGGCTGCTGCTGCAGCCCGAGGGCCTGCGACGGCTGGCCGTGGCCGGTCTCTCCGACGACTACCGTCCCGATCCCGCCAACCTGGAGCAGGCGGTGGCCGCCGCGGCCGCCGCCCGCGGTAAGCACGCCCTCGACATCTCCCTCGAGTCGGTGGCGACCGGCATCGCCCAGCCCACCGACCTGGTTTTTGTTCCATCGGCGCCGGGACAGGCGATCGTCCTGGAGCGCGGGGGCACCGCCCGCTGGCTCAAACCCGAGTCGGGACGGCACGGCCGCTTGCTGCACATCGACGTGCTGACGGTCTCCGAACAGGGTCTGCTCGGCATCGCCCTGCACCCGCGCTTCGCCGACAACGGCCGCTTTTTCCTGAACTACGTGGCCGCGCGCGAAGGCGAGCACCGCAGCGTGATCGAGGCCTGGCAGCTCTCCGATCCCCGCGACCCAAGCCGCGCCACGGCCAAGCCCCAGGGCGTGCTGCTGGAGGTGACCCAGCCCTACCAAAACCACAACGCCGGCCAGCTGGCCTTCGGCCCCGACGGCTACCTCTACGTGGGCTTTGGCGACGGCGGCTTCCGCGACGACCCCGAGGGTCACGGGCAAAACCTCAAGAGCTTGAAAGGTGCCATGCTGCGCATCGACGTCGATCGCAAAGGCCCCGAGGGAACACCCTACGCGATCCCCGCCGACAATCCCTTCGTCGGCAAGCCCGACGTACGCCCCGAGATCTGGGCCTACGGTCTGCGCAATCCCTGGCGCTACAGCTTCGACGATCGCGGGCGCCTGGTGGTGGCCGATGTGGGCCAGGACACATGGGAGGAAGTGGACCTGGTGCAGGCCGGCGATAACCTCGGTTGGGTGCTCAAGGAAGGCTTTAGCTGCTTCGGCGAAGGCAAGGCCGCGTGCGAGAAGCCAGGGCTGGTCGATCCCGTCTTCGTCTACGGGCGCAGCGACGGCAGCTCGATCACCGGCGGCCACGTCTACAAAGGGAGCGCCATCCCCGCCCTGCGCGGCCGCTACGTCTTTGGCGACTTCGTCAGCGGCCGCATCTTCGCCATCCGGCTGCCCGACGATCGCCGAACGCGCGTGCGCGAGCGCCTGGAGTTGGGCAAGTGGCCGCTGATGATCAGCGCCTTCGCGCGCGACCCCGAGGGCGAACTCTTCTTGGCCGCCTACGCGCGCGGCGAGATCTACAAGATGCGGCCGCCCAAATCGCTCAAGCGCTCGACCGCACCCTGAGCGCCCCGGACGCCCGAGGAACCGAGACGCTTGAGCGCGCTTTCCGCGGCGAAGTAGCCGCACAGCCCGTGCACGCCGCCGGCCGGGGGCGTCGCCGCCGAGCACAGAAAGATCTTGGGATTGGGCGTGCTATAGGGGTCGAGGCGCGCGACCGGACGCGTGAAGAGCTGGAAGAGGTCGGCGACGCCGCCGGCGATCACCCCGCCCACGAAGGCCGGATTGTAGCGCTCGAAGTCGCCGGGGCTGTGCACGTGGCGGGCCAGGATGCAATCGCGGAAACCGGGCGCGAAGCGCTCGATCTGGGTTTCGATGCGATCGCTGACGTCGAGCTGCGAGGCGTGGGGCACATGGCAATAGGCGTAGCCCGTGTGGCGACCCTCGGGGGCGCGACTCGGATCGAAGTGGCTTTGCTGGGCCACCAGCACGAAGGGCTGCTCGGCGTGCTCACCGCGGTAGGCGGCGGCCTCGGAGGCGGCGATGGCGTCGAGGGTGCCACCCAGGTGCACGGTGGAGGCCTGGGCGCAGGCCGGGTCGCGCCAGGGGATCGGCTGCGACAGCGCCCAGTCGAGTTTGAAGACGGCCGGGCCATAGCGATAGCGCGCCAGGCGCCGCCTGTAGGCTTCCGGGAGTTCGGCGCCGGCGATGGAGCTCAGCTGCCGCGGCGCCACGTCGAAGAGATAGACCCGGGCCGGCGGCAGCTCGGCGAAATCGCGCACCATCACGCCGGTCTCGATCTGCCCGCCCAGGCTTCGCAGGTAGCTCGCCATGGCCTCGGCCAGCTTGCCCGAGCCACCGGCGATCACGGGCCAGTCGCAGAGGTGCCCGCTGAGGGCGAAGAGCAGGCCGACGGCGCCGGTGCCCATGGTGGTCAGGGGCAGGATCGAGTGGGCGGCGCAGCCGGCGATCAGCGCCCGGGCCCGCTCCTTGCGAAAGAGCCCGCGCGAAAGGCGCCGCGCCGAGCGCAGCCCGTAGAAGCCGAAGCGCGCCATGGCCAACGGATGGCGCGGCAGCCGCAGGGGCCCCATCAGGTCCGACAGGAGCGGACGGCCCAGACGCACGAAGGGCTCCATCAGGCGCAGGTAGCGGGGGCCATCGAGGCCGAGGCCGGCCGCCGTCTGCTCCAGGTCGCGCCCCAGCAGCACGGCGTCGCCGTCGTCGAGGGGATGGGCCACCGACAGCGGTGGGTGCACGAACTTCAGGCCGTGCTCCGCGAGCGGCAGCGTCGACAGAAAGGGCGACAGCTCGCCCAGCGGATGCACCGAGGAGCAGACGTCGTGCACGAAGCCCGGCAGCGTCAGCTCGGCGCTGCGCATGCCTCCGCCCACCTCGTCGTGGCCCTCCAGCACGCGCACCGAGTGGCCGGCGCGCGCCAGGTGGATGGCGGCGGCCAGGCCATTGGGCCCAGAGCCGACGACGACCGCGTCGAGCGGCTCGGATTCAGTGGCTGCACGCACCATCGCGCCCGCAGTATGCTGATCGATGCGCCCGCGGTCACCTGCCGCCAGCGTTCTGCCCGATGGAAAGGCGATGACGACACGCAGCCCACTGCCCCCCGCCGAGGCGGTCTTGAAGTTTCTGCGCTCGGTCGGCAACAGCAGCGAAGCCGAGTTCTACCTGGATCTCTTTCGCTCCTGGGCCCCTGAGCGCTTCGCCGCGATTGCGGTCCTGGCCGCGGCCATGGATCACGGCAGCGAGGGCGTGGCGCTGGATCTGCGCTTTTTGCACCAGCTGGGGCTAACTCCGCTGGTGGTTCTGGGCCTCTACGATCCGGCCCGCAGCGACGAGCACGGCCGCCGCCTGGTGGAGCTTTCGCAACAGGCGGGCATCGCCACCGAAGTCCTCGAGGGTGACGCCAGCGCCGCGCGCATCGCCGCCTGCGCCAGCCGCGGCCAGATCCCGATCCTTTCGCTGCGCGGCGACGATCACAGCGCACGCCTTGGCCAACTGGCCGAGCGACTGGCCGCCCTCTCCACCCACAAACTGATCCTGCTCAGGCCCCAGGGCGGCATCCGCCGTGCCGGCGAACGCCTGAGCGTGGTCAACCTCAGCACCCAGTACGAAGCCCTGCACCAAGCCGCAGCCCTCGATGCCGGCGACCTCGCGCTGCTCGAGGACAGCCGGCGTTTGATCTTCGAGCTGCTGCCCGCAGCCCCGATGATCTCGCTGACCTCCCCGCTGAACCTCATGCGCGAGCTGTTCACGGTCAAGGGCGCCGGTACCCTGCTGCGACGCGGCGCCGTGGTCGAGCGCCACCGAGGCTACGACGGCGTCGACACAGGGCGGCTGCGGGTGCTGCTCGAAGCCAGCTTCGGGCGCCCGCTGCGCGCGGACTTCTTCGAGCGGCCGGTTCAACACGTCTATCTGGAGCGCGACTACCGCGGCGCCGCGCTCGTCGCCGACACCGAGCACGGCGCCTACCTCGACAAGTTCGCCGTCACGCGCCAGGCCCAGGGCGAGGGCATCGGCCAGGATCTGTGGTCGGCGTTGACCGGTGATCACCCGGCCCTTCTGTGGCGCGCCCGCAGCGACAATCCCATCCGCAGCTGGTACGAACGCCACTGTCAGGGTCGCTACGACGCAGGCGCCTGGACCGTTTTCGTGCGCGGCATCGACAGCGATCGCATGGGCTCGGCCGTGCGCTACGCGCTTTCGCGCCCCGAAGACTTCGCCCCCGCCGCTTCTTCACCCGCTGCACGCGCTCCCGACCCGGCAGCGCCCAACCGCCGCTCGGAAAGCACATAGAGGGGCCGCCCCTTGGTCTCCTCCAGCACCTGCCCCAGGTACTCGCCGAGCACCCCCAGGGTCAGAAGCTGCACACCCGACAGAAACGACACCAGCACCGCCAGCGAGGTCCAACCGCGGATCACCTGATGGAAGACCAGGTTCATCGAAAGCGCGTAGACGCCAAAACCGAAAGCCAAGAGCGAAACACTCAGCCCCAGGTAGGTCGCCAGCCGGAGCGGCACGCGCGAAAAGCTGAGCACGGCCGAAAGCGCCAACACCAGCATGGCGCGCAGCGAATAATGGCTTTGACCGGCGGCGCGCGCGTCCTCGGCATAGGGCACCTGGGCGCTTTCGAAACCAACCCAGGCGTACATGCCGCGCAGGAAGCGGCTTTGCTCGCGCATGGCGCAGACGGCCTCGACCACCTTGCGGTCGAGCAGCCGGAAGTCGGGCGAGTCCAGCGTCAGCGACACCGGCGAGATCACATTCAACAGTCGGTAGAAGAGCTTTGAACTCAGGCGTTTGAAGCCGCCCACGTCGGCCGTACGCGCGCGAATGGCCGAGACCAGCTCGGCGCCCCCCTCCCAGGCCGCCAAAAGCTCGGGCAGCTTTTCCGGCGGGTGCTGCAGGTCGGCGTCGATGGTGATGACGGCGTCGGCGTCGGCCTGATCGAGACCCGCGGTCAGCGCCGCCTGATGGCCAAAGTTACGTGCGAAGCGCAAAAGCGAGATGCGCGGGTCGCGATCGATCAACTCCCCGATCACGCGGCGGGTGCCGTCGGTGGAGCCATCGTCGACAAAGATGACGCGCACCTCGTAGTCGAGCGCGTCGATCACGGGTTGCAGCCGCTCGTAGAAGCGCGGTAGGCAGGCCTCCTCGTTGAAGGCGGGCACGACGATGTCGATGGACTTCAAAACGCAGCCTGAATGAAGGCTTCCCAGATACCACAGCCCCGATCATTGATGAAGGAACTGGCGCGATGAGCCCCGCGACCCAGGGTTGGTTTGCGGCCCACGCCCGCGTCGGCTTGCTGCTCGGGCTTGTGGTCGCCTTTCCCCTTCAGCTCTTGCTCGCCCTGGGCGTGGGCGGCGCCGAGCTCGATCGCGGCGGGCGCTGGCACTACGCGGTGCTGGCGGTGCTGGCCGCAGCCGCGCCGCTCTTGCTTTCGCTTGCGCTGGCGACGCTGACGGCCCTGCCCCAGGCCTCGGCGCTGGGGCGGCGGCTTGCGATCCTCTTCGATGCGGCCCTGCTCTCCGCCTGGTCCGTCTTCCACGCCGGCGCCACCGCGGTGCGCTTGCTGGCCGGCGACTATCCCTCGGTCGCAGCCTATCAAATGCTGCTGGCCAGTCCCGTGCAGCTCCTGAGCGAGGCCCTCGACGGTTATGCCCTGGTGATGGCGCTGCTTTTGGGTGGCGCCACCGTGGTCTTCGCACTCAGCGCCCGCGGCCTGGCCCAGGGCGGCATGCCCCGACAGCTTGCCGCGCTCGGCAAGCTCTGGCTGCTGCCGGCGCCGCTCCTTTTGGCCGCCTCCGTCGCGGCACTGTGGTTGCCGGCGCGCACGCTGCGCCAGGGCACCGCCGAGACGAGCCTCGTATCTGCACTACTCGACGACGACTTGCTGCACCCCACCCAGCGCGATGCGAACACCGCCGCCGCGGCCGGCGGTGCCGACAGCGGCCTATTGCGCTCGGCCGGCGCCCGCTGGTCGCGGCTCGCGCGCCACGCGGGCGGCCCGCGCCCCAACTTTCTGTTGATCGTGCTCGAGAGCGTGCCCTTCGACCACCTGGGCTACGCGGGCTACGGGCGCGAGGTTTCGCCCCACATCGACGCGCTGGCGGCCGCCGGCATGCGCATGGAGCGGGTCTGGAGCGTGGCCACGCAGTCGAACTACGCCCAGATGGCGATTCTCTCCTCGCTGCATCCGCGGCGACGCCAGCATCTGGACGTCTACGAGCGCCTCGACTACCCGCGCGTGCTGCCCCACGACGTCTTTCAGCCCCTGGGCTACGCGACGGCCACCATTTCCAGCCAAACCGAAGCCTGGCAGGGCATGCGGCGCTTCCAGGACACGGGCACGCCCACGCTCTTCCACGACGCCACAGACCACCCCGGCCCCCACATCGGCAGCGGCCTCGAGCGCAAGCTGCCCGACCACCTGACGACCGACCGCGTGCTGTCATGGCTCGACTCGGTCACCGGCCAGCCCTTCGCCCTCTACGTCAACTTCCAGCGAACCCACTTCCCCTACGCCTTACCCGAGGGTCAAGACGCGCCCTACCAGCCGGCCGATCCGGACGAAGACAGCTTCGGCTTTTTGAGCTACCCGGAGGCGCTGCGCGAGACAGCCGTCAACCGCTACGACAACGCCCTGCGCTACGTCGATGCCCAGATCGGGCGCATCACCGCGGCCCTGCGCCAGCGCCGCCAGCTCGACAACACCCTGATCGTCGTGACCGCCGACCACGGCGAACTCTTTCACGAGCACGGCCATGTCACCCACGGCAAGAGCCTGCACGAACGCGAGGTGCGCGTGCCGCTGCTCTTGCACTGGCCCAAGCGCATCGCGCCCGGCGCTTCGACGCTCGGCGTCTCGACCCTGGACATCATGCCCACCGTACTCGAGCTGCTAGGCCTACCGCCCCATCCGGCCCACCAGGGCGCGAGCTTCGCCAAGCTCAGCCGCGGCGGGCGGCGCGGCCGCGCCCTCTACATGACGCTGCAGGGTCTGCGCTACGCCGATGCCATCCTGTGCTGGCCCTACAAGCTGGTCCACGAGAGCAGCCACGCCCGCTTCCTGCTCTACGACTTGGAGCGCGATCCCGAGGAAGCCCATAACCTGATCGGCGAGCAGCGGGCTGTGGGCCGACTGCTCGGCCAGCGCCTGCTCAGCCAGGTCAAGGCCCAGCTCGGCTACCACGCCGACCCGACCCTGACCGCGGCCCGCTTCGCCCCCACCCTGGCCCGCTGTCCGAAGCTGCCCTGACCCCTCCGACCGATCCATGTCAGTATCCCACCCACATGCGTAGAATGCCTGGCCCGCGGCCGCGTCTACGCCTGAGGGAGCCGCCATGACCGCCTCAACACGCCCTCTCGCTCTGCTCGCCGCCCTGCTCGCCGCGCTCGCCCTGGGCCCCGCCCGCGCCGCCCACGCCGACGAGGCCGAAGATCACTACCGAAAAGGCCTGATCCACAAAAACGAGGGCAAGCACGCCGAGGCGCTCGCCGAGGTGAACAAGACCCTCGAGCTGCGGCCCAAGCACATCGCCGCCTGGATGACCCGGGGCGGTCTCGAAATGAAGCTCGGCCACCCCGACAGGGCCCTTTCGGCCTACGAAGAAGTCATCCAGCTGCGACCCAAGTACGCCGCCGCCCACGCCAGGGCTGGCGGGGTCTTGCTGCGAATGCGCGAGTACGACAGGGCCATCGAACGCCTGCAACAGGCGCTGAAGCTCGAACCCGGCGACCGGGACAGCATCTCGAACCTGGGCGTGGCCCTGCGCAAGGTCGGCCGTGGTGTCGAGGGCATCGCGCTGATGCTGCAAGCCCTCGAGAAGCACCCCGACGACGTGGACCTGCTCAACAACGTCGGCGTGGCCCTGCGCCGCGAGCGCCGCTACGAAGAGGCCCTGGTGCACCAAAAGCGCGCCCTCGAACTGCGCCCCGACGACCCCGGCCTGCACCGCAACCTGGCCATCACCCTGCGCGGCGCCCAGCGTTACAAAGACGCCATCCCGCACTACGAAAAGGTCGTCGCCGCCCAGCCCAACGACGCCGGCATGCTCTACGACCTGGCCACTTGCTACGAGAAGATGGGCCGCACCAGCGACGCCATCGGCACCTTCCGCCGCTTCGTCAAAGCCGTCGAGCCGAGCGACCCGAAGGCCGCCGAACGCGGCCGCGCCCGCATCGCCGAACTCGAAAAGAGCAAGTTCTGACGCCGACGGCCATGGTCGACGGTCATGGTCGACGGTCATGGTCGACGGTCATGGTCGACGGTCATGGTCCCCACCGCGGCAGCCTGCCGCGGCAGGTTGGCGCCTGTTTGGTGTCCATGGCCGCCCAAGCCAGCACTCTGACCCGAAACCACCGGTCTTTTCGCGCCTCAGCGGCCGGCACGGCCCTTGCATTGCCGCGGGCCGGGAGTTGCGAATGGCCACAGTCGCTGCCGATGCGGGCTTTGCCCGCTACGCCGAGCGCGTCAAGCGAATCGCGGAGCTCGACGCCGAAGAAGAACGTATTTTGGGTGAGCGCGCCCGCGCCGGCGACCGCCAGGCCGCCGACCGCCTGGTCGAGTCGCAGCTGCGGCTCGTGATCGCGATCGCCCTGGAGTACCGCCGCTTCAATACGTCCCTGGACGACCTGGTCCAGCAGGGCACCCTGGGCCTGCTCAAGGCGGTGCAGCGCTTCGACCCGAGCAAGGGCGCACGCCTGCGCGGCTATGCGGCGCTCTGGATCCGGGCCGAGCTGCGCGAGTCGGTGATGCAGGATTACCGCATCGTGCGTCTGGGCACCACGCGCAGCGAGCGCCGGGCCATCCGCGCCTTTCGCAGACACGGTGTCGACTCGCCCGAGGCCCTGGCCAAGCTCAGCGGCATGCCCCTGGCCCGCTGCCGACTGCTGTGGCCGCTGCTCGTGGCCGGCGACCTTCGCCTCGACCGCCCGCTCGCAGATGGCAGCGGCCAAAGCCGCCTCGAGACCCTGAGCGGCGCGCTGGCCGACCCCGAGCACCAGGTCGCGGCAGAGCAGCAGCGGGGCCAGATACAGCAGCGGGTGGAGCGGGCGCTGCACGCACTGCCCGCGCGCGAGGCCAAGATCCTGCGGGCGCGCCTGATGGACGACGAGCCACCTACACTGCAGCAGCTGGGCAAACGCTTCGGACTCAGCCGCGAGCGCGTACGCCAGCTGGAGGCCGGTGCGCGCGACAAGGTCAAGCACGCGCTGACAGCGTAGGCCGGCGTCGAGCTACACTGCGCGGGCGATGATCGCCCGCCACGCCAGACCCTGCCGGCTCGGCTGCAGCCTGCTGTTGCTGCTTGCGCTGCTGGGCTGCGGCGGCGGCGAGCCCAGCGACGAGGACCGCATCGAGCGCATCCTCCAAGACATCACGGGCAAGGTCGACGACAGCTACGTGCCCCGCTGCCTGTCCCACGTGGACATGGAGGCGGTGCCCATCGACGTAAAGGCCCCCCAATACAGCGGCGTCTACCACGCCGACCGGGCGCCCGAGCTCGAGAAGGGCTTTCGGCGCGTGATCGCCCGGCACTTCGCCGGCACCGAGATCAAGCTGCGCGGCCACACCATCGAACTCGAGGGCGACCCCGCCCGCAAGGCCGAGGTCTCCATGGGACTGATGACCGCCGTCGGTCCGCTGAAAGTGGAGCTGTCGCTGGAAAAGACCACCCCGACGGCCTGGAAGGTCGCGCGCGTGCACATTCGCCGCGGCTTTTGACTACTGAGTAACACACCTTCATTGCTATCTCTGGCGGCCAAGTACGCCATCCGCATGTCGGATCGGGCCGCAGCCAGTTGCGATTGCGCAAGCGCATCTGCCGGCTCCCGGCGATGAGCCAATTTGGGCACAGGTCGCCACGCCGGTTGTGGATTGTGTGGTCAGGTTTTCGCTTGCGGAGAAGAGTCATGAATCGAAAATGGGTCGGGAGCGGGCTGTGCGTGGCCGCGCTCCCTTTCTTGGTATTCGTGGGGTGTGCTGCCGGCACCATGGACAGCAGGGATCGCAATGCCCCCGTGGCCGGCAATGGTAGTCTACCGATCGATCCGGTGATCACGGATACCCCACCCCTGGGAGGCACCGGCGGAAGCGGGGGAGGCATCGCGCTCGCGGAGCCCGATGGGCAAAGCGGCGGTCGCGTGTCCATCGGAAGCACACCGCTGCCCTGCGAGGTCGACGACGTGCTGGCCACCTCCTGCCGCGGCTGCCATGGCGCAGACCCCGGCCTGCAGGCGCCGATGGCCCTTCTGACCTACGAAGACCTGATGGCCGACTCGGTGCAAAACCCCGGCACGCCGGTCTACCAGCTGGTCGGCCAGCGCGTGCACAGCGAAACGGCACCAATGCCGCCGATCAATGGTGGCCGTGCGCTGCTGGAAACCGAGATGAGCGCCCTCGACGCCTGGCTGTCGGGAGGCAGGCCGGCGGGTCTGCAGGACTGCGGCAACGGCCCCACCACCGGCGTGCCCATCGAGCAGCCCGAAAACACCATCGGCTCCATCACCTACGAGCCGCCGAGCGACGCCGAGATCGACCAGTGCTACCAGTTTTACGCCCACCAAAACCCTGTGCCCGGCGACACCACCCCGTTCCAGGCGCGCAGCGGCGAATACTACTCGGCCTTTTGGTGGGAGGTGCCCTGGGAGGGTGAAAAGCAGGGGCTGATCTTCCGCTTCAACGACACGCCCATCACCCACCACCTCTTGCTCTACGACACCACCGAGCCGGCGACCGACGGCGCAGTCAACGGCAACACCACCGGCTCCCACCCGGGCGCGCCCGACCTACTGGCCGCCTGGGCGGTCAACCAGCAGCGCGAGCAGTTCATGCCCAAGGAGGTGGGCATGGCGCTCCCGGTGCGGGGCTCGGGCCGGCGCTTCCTGGTCGAAGTTCACTACTTCAACCCCGGCGGCATGGTGCCCGACAACTCTGGCATCGAGGTCTGCACCGGCAAGGAGCTGCGCCCCAACACGGCAACTGTCAGTTGGCTCGGATCCGAAGCGATCACGCTGCTTCCCGGCGCGCCCCTGGACCTGACCGGCACGTGCACTCCCCAGACCAGCCAGGACATCTACATCTTCCGTTCCTTCCCCCACATGCATGAACAGGGCGTCAGCCTCGACTCCTACATCAAGCGCCTGGACGGCAGCATGGAGCTGCTGATCGACAAGCCGTTCGATTTCAACAACCAGCTGATGTACGACACACCGGCCGTGCTGCACCCCGGCGAGCAGGTCCTGACGACCTGCCACTTCCAGAACAAGTCCGACCGCCTGATCGGCGTGGGCTACGACTCGCTGAGCGAGATGTGCTTCAACTTCGTGTACGCCTGGCCGGCCAAGACCCTCCTGGGCGGCGTCAGCCTGACGGGCACCAGCACCCCCTGCCTGCTGTAGTCGGCTCCGACACGGGGCGGGCGGCCGCGAACTCGGCAGCCCGCCTCGACTTGCGTCAGCGGCCCAATTGCGGCATGGGTCCGACGCAAGGTGCGTCGCGCCGGGCCGCCAGGCCGGACGGGGCGCGCCACACGCGAGACGAGGAAGCATGACCGAGCAGGGCGGGGCGTATTTGGATGCGACGGACCCGCTGCTCGGGCGCATGATCAGCGGCCGCTACCACGTGCTTTCCGTGCTGGGCCAGGGCGGCATGGGCAAGGTCTACGAGGCCGAACAGCTGCCCCTGGGACGCAGCATCGCGCTCAAGGTGATGGCGGCCGAGGACACCGGCAGCAACACCAATTTTCAGCAGCGTTTCTTCCAGGAAGCCGCAGTCCTGGCCACACTGAAGAGTCCCCACACGGTAACGGTTTTCGACTTCGGCCAGGACGGGCCCCTCTACTACATCGCCATGGAGTTGCTCAGCGGCCAGGACCTGGCCGTGCGCATCACCGAAGGCGGGGCGCTGGCGCCGGCCGCGGCGGTCTCCATCGCCATGCAGGTGGCCCGTTCCCTGCGCGAGGCCCACGCCAATGGCGTCGTGCACCGGGACCTGAAACCGGGCAACATCCTTTTGACGCGCACCGAGGACGGCGACGAGCACGTCAAGGTGCTCGACTTCGGCCTGGCCAAGCGCCTGCAGGCGGCCCCGGAAACCACCGACCCCAACGTGGTCCCCGGCTCCCCCAAGTATCTGGCCCCGGAGACGATCCGCCAGGAGGCCATCGACGGCCGCGCCGACATCTACGCCCTCGGGGTGACGCTCTACGAGATGCTGGCCGGCAGCGCGCCTTTCGACTACGAAAACTCGCTGCAGACGGTGCTGGCCCACCTGGAGCACGAGCCTCCGCCGCTGTCGGAGCGCCGGCCCGACCTGCACATTCCGCCCGCGCTGGCGGCGCTGGTCATGCGCTGCCTGGCCAAGGAGCCCGACCAGCGGCCAGCGGACATGCAGGAAGTGATGGACGCCCTCAGGGGGCTGGCCCACGAGCTTGGCCTGCGCTCGGATCCCACCCTGGCCGGCGAACTCTTCTCCCAGCGCCCCCCCGCGCACGCCACCGGGGGCCCGGTGCTGCGCCTGGAACCGAGCGAACCCCACAGCCTGCCGGCCCGGCCCCAGGCACCGACCGGCGGCGGCCTCGGGTGGAAGGCGGCGGCGGCGGCTGTGGTGGTGCTCGCGGGCGCGGGCGCCTATCTGACGCTGGGCGGCGCTGGGCAAGGCAGCACGGGTGACGCCGCACCACCGGGACCAGCGCCCGCGGCCATCGCGCCGTCGGCGGCGGCAGCCATGCCGGTGCCGATACCACCACCGGTTGCTGCCGCTCCGGTACCGCC
Source organism: Myxococcales bacterium (assembly GCA_029880325.1). GTDB lineage: Bacteria > Myxococcota_A > Polyangia > Polyangiales > JAFGIB01 > JAOUOP01. Next base: position 50,143 of record JAOUOP010000018.1, read on the forward strand.
GCCGGTCGCAGCCACTCCGGCCACGCCCGCAGGCGGTCTCCTGTCCGCCACAGCCGGTCCGCCGCCCCCTCGAGTCGCAGCGCCGGAAGCCCCCGCGCATTCGACCCACGCGCGCCCGACCCGAAGCGCCGAGCCGAACGACGACGCCAACGGGGCCGAAGCAACTGCGCCCTCGGAGCCGATGCCCAGCGTGGTCATCGAGGCGCGCTCGATCCCGAGCGGCGCCGACGTGCTGATCGGCGGACGCGTCATGGGGACCACCCCAACCACCTTTCTCTACCAGGCACCCGAGGCCGCCGCCGGTGGCCGCCTCGCGGTCACCTTCCGCAAGGCCGGCCACAAGAGCGCCCAGGTGCGACAGCCCATCGACGCGCCTTCACTGGTAGTCGACGCCGTGCTCGAGCCGGCAGCAGCTGCAGAAGCCGCAGACCCCGCGCCCCCCGAAGCCCCCGAAGCACCGCCAGCACCTTGACACACGGCGGCGGGCCTTCGCCTTTTACTCCACGCTCGGTTATGCTTGTGAAGCGGGGCCCGGGCGCCTCGGATCGCGATGCAAAGGCATCGATCCAACCGGGACGAGGGGCACCGCCCAGCAGGTCGATGGCTGTCGCGGTGGAACAGAAGCCCCCGAGAGCGGGCGAAACGCTTGGGGGCAAGTACGAGATCGAAGGTACCCTCGACGAAGGCGGCATGGGCGTCGTGCTGGCGGCGGTCCACGCCCTGACGGGCAAGCGACTGGCAGTCAAGTGGCTACGCCCCGTCGGCGATGACCCCGAGACCACCCGCCAGCGCATGATCCGCGAGGCGCGCGCCGCCGCCCGCATCGATCACCCCAACATCGTCAGCGTCCACGACGTCGCCGAGCACGACGACGGCGTCTACCTGGTGATGGAGTACCTGCACGGCGAGCCCCTGGCCGATCGCCTACGCCTGGGCGCGCTCAGCATCGAGGCCACCATCGTCCTCTTGATGCCAGTGCTGCGCGGCGTGGCCGCGGCCCATCGCAACGGCGTCGTTCACCGCGACCTCAAGCCAGGCAATATCTTCCTCTGCTGCGGCCCCGACGGCTCACCACGCGAGGCGAAGCTCCTGGACTTCGGCCTGTCCAAGGTGGTCGACCCGAACGCCGACATCCAAAGCCTCAGCGGCTCGGGACACCTGCTGGGAACCCCTTCCTACATGTCGCCGGAGCAAATCGCCACGCCGACTCAAATCGACGAGCGCACCGACATCTACGCCCTGGGGGTCATCCTCTACGAATGCCTCAGCGGCAGGCCTCCCTTCGAAGGCGAGGTCGCGAGCCAGCTCTTCATGGACATCGTGCGCGGACAACACCAGCCGCTTCACGAGCGCGTGCCACACATCCCCCGCGAGCTGTCCGACGTGGTCGCCCGCGCCATGGCGAACTATCCCGACAATCGCTACGCGAATATCGAAGCACTGGCCCAGGCGCTCGAACGCTTTGCGCCTGGCACCCGCTTCGACGTCGACCCCACCGCCGGCCATTCACTGCCGGTCTTGAGGCGAAGCTCCAAACCAGACCATGAACTCTCCGATACGCTGGATGTCCCGTTGGCACCGGGCTCTACGGCAAGTCATGCGCGGCCGCGGGTTTCTGCGGAATCGAAGGCGCTGCTCTACACCCTCGCTGCGAGCGTGCTCTTTGGTGCCCTGGCGTTGGCGGCTTGGCTTGGTGCGGGTTGAGCGGGGCTTTCGACCGGCGCACGCATTGCACCGAGCTGCGAGAACGTCGCCAGCCCGAGGGCGGCTCAAGGTGCCTGGACGGTGACGGGGGTGCGGCTAAGGCGCAGATCGCCGGTACCGAGCTGGCCTCGATGATTCTGACCCCAGCAGCTGATGCCACCGGTCGCGTGCACCGCACAGGTGTGATAATGGCCGGCGTCGATGTCCAAGGCGTCGTCGATGCCAACGACGTAGTCCGGGAGCGTACGCAGACCGTAGCTGCCATGGCCTAACTGTCCAACGGTGTTGTAGCCCCAGCAAAGCACACGGCCGTCGTTCATGCGAGCACAGGTGAAGTCGTAACCCACGCGCACCTGGGCCGCGCCCGTCAGCGGTACTCCGCTCGCGTCCAATGCCTGAACCGGGCTCCAGCTGTCCACGTTGGTGCCATCGCCAAGCTTGCCGGTATTGTTCCTGCCCCAGCACCATACCGAGGTGTCGGCCAGTACAGCGCAGCTCGAGTCGTATCCGGCCGCAACATCCAGCGCAGGTCCAAGGCCAACGTCCACCACACGCCGCACATCGACCGTGGTTCCGTCCCCGACTTGTCCCTTGTCGTTAGCGCCCCAACACAGCACTTCGCCGCTTCCCTCGCGCAAGCCACAGACATGGTAATGCCCACCGTTGACCTTGCTAAGGGAGACCGGTTGTTGATCGCCATCCAAAACCGGCATCGGCTCTGTACGCGAGAAGAGTGCGTCATCGCTGGCAAGCTGCCCCCGAGTGTTTAGGCCCCAGCACAGAGCCGGGCCGGCGGCACCACGGGCGACACAGCCATACTCGGCGCCCATCGCCACCTCGAGCGCATCGACCGCGCCCGGTACATCGCCCGGCACCACAGCGTTGGGTCCCTGCGGAATGCCGAGCGAGTTGTACTGATTGCGCCCCCAGCACATCGCTTGGGTCCCCTCAATCGCACAGCTGTTGGCCTGTGACGTGGCAACGGACTGCGTATCGCTGAGGCCCGGCACCGGCGTCGGAAGAGGAAGCTCCACGGTCGGGCCACCACCGAGCGCACCGTAGAAATTGCGCCCCCAGCAACTAACCTCAGTGCCTGCGCCCACCGTATGGCGCGCGCAGGTGTGGTGAACCTCGGCCGCAACCTCGATCGCACCCGTCATGCCCGCAACCGCCACCGGTGCGTTCGTAACCGGCGGCAGACCGATGCCGAGCTGCCCGTAATCGTCGAAGCCCCAGCACTTGAGTTCACCGCTGGCCAGCAGGGCGCAGGCGCTGTGGCTTCCCACTGTCAGACCAATCGCGTCCGTTATCCCGCCAACGGGAAGCGACGTGGCCCGCCGATCGAGCTCACCATCCCCCAGTGTTCCGACCCAGTTCCAGCCCCAGCAGGAAACCGCGCCAGAGCGGTCGAGTGCGCAGGAGTATTCGTTGCCACCTTGCACATCGATGACGGCGTCAGGAAGGCCATTAACGACGACCGGCACCGCCGTCACCGAGCCGAAATAGCCGAGTACGCCCTCACCGCTGTAGCCCCAGCACAGCAGCCTCCCATCGTCGAGTTCCGCGCAGGAGTGTCGGTGCCCCGCCACCACTTTGCGGGCGCCCGCAAGCGTGGTGGTGCCGTCCAAGTCGACGACGGACACGGGCACCAGACTTCGATCCGCTGTGGTGGCCGGACTGCCGAGCTGCCAGGCCTGATTGCGCCCCCAGCACCAAACCTCACCGAAGCGCGACACCCCGTCGTAGCGCACCGCGCAGCTATGATACGCGCCGGTCACGACGTCGACGGCATCCGCGATGCCCACCACCTGACGCGGCACAACCGGATGCTTCGGGGTATCACTGCCATCCCCGAGCTGTCCGAAGTCGTTCTGCCCCCAGCACCACAGTTCGCCACTGTCGAGACGCGCACAGGTATGAAGTGAGTAGCTGTCGAGTTGCACGACTGCTGTCAGGGCCGAAACGGGCAGCGGAGTTAGCGCGTGCAAAGCGCTTTCGGACCCGATCCATGATCTCGCCCCCCAGCACGCAACCGTCGCATCCGCCCGCAGCGCACAGCTGTGCATCTCACCGGCCACCACATGGACCGCATCGCTCAGCCCCGAGACGAACACCGGCTTGCCGCTGTCCACCTGGGTTCCGTTGCCAAGCTGTCCCCATGTATTGCGCCCCCAACACACCACCTCCCCCGTGCCCAGCACGGCGCACGCATGGTAGCGACCCATGTCAGCCTGCACCGGATCGCCGCAGGTGCCATCCACACAACGCCCCCAGATGCAGTCGGCGTTCTGCGAACAACTGAAGCTGCAGTCGCTGTTGCAGCCGTCGCCATTGATGGCGTTGCCGTCGTCGCAGGCCTCGGGACCGAGCCAGCTGCGGTCGTTGCCGCAACTCAGGCCCTCCATGCAGTTGTAGACGTAGACCGCACCACGGCTGACGCCGTCGGCCGCGAGCGCGCTCGGCGCACCGGCGAAGATGTGGCGGTTGTGGAAGGCAAAGCTCCAACCGAAGCCGTCCTGCTGCACTCCCTGATCGGAAGCTTTGAGCTTCGGTCCCTGCTGCCAACGCGGGCCTTCACGCCGAAATAGGTACACGCCCCCGTCGGCGCCCTGGGGGGAAGCACTGGAAACCGCGATCAGGTCCCCCTCGATGCCCACGTCCTGGCCGAAGCCGCGATCGGGCGCGGCGTCGAAGGCCGAAAGCGTCGCCGCGTAGCTCCACAGCCCACCCTGGCGCTCGAGCACCACGGCCGCGCCGCGGCGCTCGGGAAACGGCGTGCCATCCAGCAGCCGAGCGCCCACGACGGCGGTGTCACCCGCGATGGCAATGGCCCCGGCCCCCAGCTGTGCCGACGGCGGCAGCCCGGAAACGGTGACCTTTTGGCGCTCGGTCCAGGCGCTGCCGTCATACTCGAAGGCGTAGAGCGCGCCGGCGTCGGTGGCGACGTCGTCGTCGAGGCTGGAACCCACCAGGGCTCGGTTGCCGTACACCGCCAGGCCCGCGCCGAAGCCCGAAGGCGTACCCGCATCGATGTCGCCGGGCAGCAGTCGGTTGTCGAGGACCCAGGAAGTACCGGATCGCCGGTAGACGTTGAGCGGCCCCATGCTGCCGTCGCTCAACCGGGTTCCGGCGAGGATGGTGTCGCCGGCGATTTTCGCAGCGCGTTCGAGCAGCCTGCTGCCGGCCTCGGGCGGATTTGGAAGCGTGCCCTCATGGCTCCAAACGCCCGCGACTCGCCTGAAGACATGCATCCTGGGCGTGGCCGCGCCCGAGGTCGCTGCAAGCGCCAACTCGTCGCGCAGGTCCACCCCCCGCAAGCCATCGCCGACCCGCGCGCCCTGGGCGTAGAGCACCTGCTCGTTCTGCAGCAAAGGTCCGTCGTGGTCGTAGAAGAAGAGCGCGCCGGCCCCCTCGGCAGCCCCGGAGTCGCCGGGCGCGGAGATCATCACGCTCGAACCCGAGACGTGCACCGTGCGGCCGAACGCGGGCGCGCCTGCGCCTGCGACGAGCGCTGCGGAAATATGCTTGAGTTCCGCGCGATCCCCATCGAAGCCACTTTGGGCGATGCCATCGCCGCAGAAGCCGCCAAACCCGGGGTTACAGCTTGCGTCGCAAGCGATGGTGCAGTCGAGGCTGCCGCAGTACTCGGTGATTCCATTGCCGTCGTCGCAACTCTCGTCCGGCGCGTCGATGACGCCGTCGCCACAGCGCGGGCCCTGCACGGTGACGTAGTCGCAGAGGCTGCTGCAGTGGGCACACACGCGGCCGTAGGCGCAGGGCTCGTCGACCTGATTGCCGTCGTCGCACTCCTCGACGCCTTGCATGACCAACCCGTCACCACAGCTCCGGCCCGGTACGCAGTCGAAGGCGTAGACGGCACCGGGCCGGGGATTGGCGCCATCCTCGGCGTAGGGCGCGCCCACGAGCAGCCCCAACTCGCCGATAGCGATGCTGCCCGGGTCATGGCCGAAACCATCGACCGCCGTGGCCGCGTCGGGCGCGACCACCGCCTCGTCCTCGATCCAGAGATCACCCAGCGCGTCCCGGTGAAAGCGCACGGCGACCCCGGAAGCTGCAGACGGTCCCTCAATCGGGACGGCGGCGCCGGCGACGATGGCATCGCCGTGGAGGTCGACTGCCCCTCCGATGCGAGCGCCGGCCGGTTGAGCAGCAGCGACCAGTTGCTGGCGATGGACCCAGAGGTTGCCATCGAGGCGATAGACCTGCAGCGCGCCCGTTGCACCCCCTGTGGCTGCGGCCCGCGGCTCGCCCACGACGAGCGTCCCAGCGTCGAGCGCAACCGAGGAACCGAAGGCGTCAGCCGCGGTCGCGGCCGGGGAGACCAGCATGGGCGCCTCGTCCCAGCTACCGCTGCCCGCAGCGAAACGGAAGAGGTGGGTCGCGCCCGGCTCCATCTGGCTGCCCCCGGGGCCCGGCGCCCCCACGGCGAGCCATTCGCCGTCAAGGTCGATTGCGGAGCCGAAGTGCGCGGCGGCGGTCGCGGCGCCAGCCATCAACTTTCGGTCAAAAACCCAGGCGCTGCCGTCGTGGCGGTAGAGATACACAGCGCCAGCCTCGAGCGCACCGCCCGCAGCGTTTTCCAGGGGCGCAGAAATCGCCAACGTCTCGCCCCGCAGCGCCAGATCGAAGCCGAAGTCGATGCCTGACGCGGGGGGCTGGATGACGGCTTGCTCCACCCAATTGGCGCCGTCATGACGATAGACAAAGACAGGTCCTCCCTGGCTGCCGCCCGGGCGGGTCGCGACCGCCGCCACGGCGCCATCGAGCGCGACCACCTGCCCAAAGCGCTGATCGGCGACCGGAAGGCTGGCCTGCAAGCGCTGGCCGCTGTTCCAGGCACTGCCGTCGTACTCGTAAATAAACGCCGCGCCCGCCTTGGCTGCCTGAGCGCCGTCGCTCGGAGCTCCCACCAAGGCACGGACACCATCGACAACCACAGCGCGTCCGAGGCCCGCCCCAAAGCCCGTGGCGTCCATGCTGGAGCTGAGCCCAGGCGGCGTCGCGAGCTTGCTCGGACTGGTAAAGCAGGCCTGACTGAAGCGCAGCTGGCAGTCACTGCAGCCCAAAAGGTAGGTGCGAATCGCGACCGGCAGCTGCCCCGGGAGCACGCCGCCCACGCCGTCGTCCCGCCACGAAAACCACACGCCATTCTGCGCGGCGGTCACGTGCAGGTCGCGCTGGTTCGAGGGCCCCGAAAGCACCTGGGCGAGCGCCCGCGCGTCTTCGTCGAACCACGTTGGGCTACCCGCGCGTCCGATGATGTCGAAGCCGCTGTCGCGATAACCCTCGCCCGAACCGTCGCCGTAGCCGACCACGAAGGCGCGTGCTCCGAGGGCTGCAGCCTCGGGATGCTGGGCGATGCCCCCGTCGCGGGGACTGACGACACGGCCCTGGTCGGGCAAGGGCGACAGCTCCGCCTCGAGCTCGAAGGCACGCACGCGCCCCGTCTCGAGCTCGATCCACGTCAATGCGTAGTCGGCGGCGGCAGCGGGTCCCGGCAGGGCCGCCGCCGCTGGCGAGTGGGCCAGCGACGCGACGACCTGGGATGCCTCGAGGGCGCTGGCATCGAGGTAGCGCCGCACGCGCACGTCGGGTCCGGGGCCCTGCGTGAAAGCGACGATCCACTCGCCTGCGCGGGATGCCAACGCGGGCTGTAGCGCCGGCCCTTGATCGGGGCGCGAGATGTCGAAGACCGCGCCGCGAGCTGTTCCCGCGGCATCGAAGCGACGCCCACGGACGGTCGCGACCGCCCCCTTCGTCAGCATTTCGTCGACCCAGGCGATCACGAAGCCGTCGCGCTGCGGGACCACCCGCGCCGAATGCTCGAGGACGCCCGTCTGCAAGTCGCTGACGCGCAGCGTCGGTCCCAGCGTGCCGTCGGCGGCGACCAGTCGGTAGCGGGCCACCGACCTGTTGTCACCCTCGGGCGCCGTCCATGCGACCACCCAGCCTCCGCCCGACAGGCCCGCGACTGAAGGCTCAGCCGACCCACCGAGCCCGAGTTCGGATTCGATGCTGAGCGAGCTTTCCTCGGTCTCGAGCGCGACTCCCATGGGCGTCATGCGCCGCGCCCGAATCCGCGAACGGCCCCCTTCGTCGGCTTGCCAGGCCAGAAGCAAGCGGCCGCTGCCATCGACGCCCAGGTCATGCACCGAAAAAGTCGGCTCACGCAGGCTCACGTCGGCGCTGGCGACGCTCTGGGCTTCGCTGGCACACGTGGCCGAGCAGCCGTCGCCATCCCAATTATTGCCGTCGTCACAGGCTTCGCTCGGATAGCCCGGATCGGCGCGGTCGAGGCGACCATCGCCGCATCGCGCCGACAACTGGCAGCTACCGCCCTCGCACCACGAAGCGCCGGTCTGGCAGGCCAGGTGGTGATAGGCGATGGGCTGGCAGCTCGGCGGGATCGCGACGCTGGCGATGGGCGCACCGAGCCAGGCGTAGGCCGATTCGCTGCCATCGGCCCGCGCGCCGATGAAGAGGTCAGCGACCGGCCATGCAAAGGGCGCACCCGTGCCGAGCGCCGCTGCCGTGGCGTTCCGAAGCTCCAGCGTTCCGGCAGCCGCATTCACCTTCGCGGTCAGCGTTTCGCCGCGCGCGAAGTCCAACGCGCCGCTGCGTATCGTCGTCGCTCCGGCGCGCAGCACCGCTCGCACGCCGCTGCCGTCGCTCTCGATGGAGAGCCGATTGTCCCGCCCCTGGAACTCCAGCAGCGTAAACGATTGGATCACGCCGCCCAGGTCGGAGCTGGCGTACAGCGGCTCGAACGGCACCTCGAAGCTGCCGTCGAGCGTTCCGGTGCCATCGAAGATCCAGGCCGGCAGCTCGGCGACCGCAAGGCGCGACACCTCGGCCGCGCGAAGACCACCATCCGATGGGTGAATGTACGAAGTGGGAAACGACCCGGCTTCCAGCTGGGGCATGGCGAAGTCGAGTTCGTAGCCGGGCGGCGCCAGGGCATCGCTTCCCCAGGCGTCGAGCGAGAGATGCGCGTCGACCGGTCCGACCTGCGGCGAGGCCACGCTGACCGCATGCCGGGTCCAGACGTCCGATGGCGGCGCGCCCTGCACAGCATCGGTGAAGCCCGGCAAGTCGGCCTCCACGCGGACGTCATCGATCTGAATGTGATCGAAAAGCGACCTGACCCGCGTGACGAAGCGCACCTGAAAGTCGCTCACACCCGAGTAGGGGGTCAGGTCGAGCATTTCCGCATGCCACAGGTCGTCGTTGCCGTTGCCCTGGTACCACCGGAAGACCTCGAACCAGCCCGCGCCATTCCACACCTCACAAATGAGGTAGTCATCGAACCCGATGCCGGCATCGATGAAGCGCAAGAAGTGGAGCCTGGCACCCGCGTAGCTGGTGAGATCCAGGGAGCCGCCCCAGGTCAGCGTGCAGCTGCTGTCGCAGTTATCCACGTGCGCGGCCATCTTTCCGCTGGCGCCCTCGGTGGGATAGCCGGCGGTGGTGCGCAGGGACTCGGTATTCCAATCCCCCTCGCCGCTCTCCAGCCACTGTGCCCCCAAGCCCGCCTCGAACTCATCGAGGAATACGTCGGCCGCCGTCGAAGCGCCGCCCGGCACCCGCAGGACCAGCGCGGCATCCTGGGCCGTACCTGCGGAAGCGGGGTCCTTGCGCAGCCAGGCGGCGAGGGTGAGCGCTGCGCCGGCCGGCTCGGACAGGCGCTGCTGCAGAAAATGATCGACACCGAAACCGCCCGAACTCACCCTGGCGCCGAAGAGGGCATCGGGGTTGTCCACGCTCCAGGCCGTGGAAACCAGATTGCTCGCGCTGGCGTTGGACGCGGGCCAGGCCGCCAGGTTGGCCGAATCGACGAGCTGGTTTCGGCTTGCCCCCTCGTAGAGGTGACGCGCGGCGCTGCCGCTGCCGATGACCCGAAGCTCGTCGGGCCCCACCTGCAACACCGTCGAGGCCGTTCCGTCAGAGGAGACATAGGTGGCTCCGGAAGCCCGGCGGTGCTCGGCGCGCTCCAGCGGTAAGCGCTCCAGCTTTGCGGTGGCCGCGCTCAGGCAGACGGGATCGATGTAGTCGCATTCGTCGCACGAACCGCAGGCCGGGTCGCCACATGCGGCGCCCTCGCAGGCGGCGGGCCAACACAGATCGCTGCTGGAGCGAATGCCGAAACCTCTGGCATTATCGCGGCCACAGGCACCGGAGTCACAATCGGCGTCGTTGCGACACGGCGAGTAGTCAGGGCAAGGGCAGGCCGCGCTGCACTCGACCTCGGCCGCACAGTCGACGGGACAGGCGCCACAGGGCCCGCCGCAATCGACCGCGCTCTCGCCGGGGCTCAGCAGCCCGTCCTCGCAGCTCTCGGGCCAGCAAACCGCCGTGATCATGCCGGCCGCCCCACCCGTCAGGTAGCGACCGGCCCTGTCGCGACAGACCAGACCCCGCAAGCAATCCGCATCGGAAGTACAGCCGCCCTCGCCCAGATCACACGGGCAGCCGGGCGTGCAAAAATCGGCCCTGGGAGCGCTCGGGTCGAACTCACCACACGCCACACAGCTGCTCTCGCGGTCGTACTGGCCATGGGCTTCGAAGTGAAACGCCACATTCAACGCCTGGTTGGGCGCGATGTGGGAGCCTTCCACCACCAGCCGCAGACGCTCGATGAGGCTCTGCGCAGGGTCGACGCCGAGAAGTGGGCTCGCCGTCGTCACAAACGCGCTCACCGTCTGCTGTGCGTCTCCCGGCGCGTGGATCACGGTCAGCGTCAGGGGCGGAGACGAGGCGCTGGAAGCTTGCACCAGACAGTCGATGAACGACCGAAAATCGGTATTGGCAGCGTCGTAGTCGCGAAAACCACGCTCGCCGAGCAGGAAATCCCCCGTGCTCGCCGTGCTGAAGACCCCGGGGCACAGCGAGCTCGATAGCTCGAAGCGCAGCGGAGACGTGGCTGCCGCGGTCACGCTGGGCACCGGCGAGAAGTCCACCCGGCCCAGTAGGCGCTCCGCACAGCGGGGGCAGCGGCCCGCCTCGATGCAGTCGGAATCCGCGCAGTCGCTCAGCCCATCCAGGTCTTCGTCGACACCATCCTCACAGGCCAGCTCGAAACAGGGAGCGCACGCGCCGCCGCAGTCGACCCCGCTCTCGCCCGCATCGATCTGGGCATTACTGCAGGCGTCGGCGCAATAGCCCCAGGTGCAAGCCTGGCCCTCGGCGCAGCCGCAGTTGAGTTGGCCGCCGCAGCCATCGGGAAACAGGCCGCACTGGCCGCCGTAGTCGCCCGAACAGGACTTGCCCGTGGCGCACAGGCAGAGATTGTCCAGGCAAATGTCTCCGAGGTTGCAATCCCCGTCGACCAGACACGCGACGCATTTCGACGCACCGTCGCACACTCCAGCGCTGCATGGCGTGCCCGCCGCCAGGGGACTGGCGACGCAGCCAGCGATGGGATCGCAGCTGTCGGCGCTGCATTCCCGGCCGTCATCGCAGAGCGCATCGTCGGGGGTATGAACCGCCTGGTCGCTGGCGGCGTCACAGCTGTCCACCGTGCAGGCGATGCCGTCGTCCACCGCGGGCGCCCCCACCGCGCAGCCGCCGCCGCCATCGCAATACTCCGCGCCGTTGCATAGGACGCCATCGTCGCAACTGAGCGACGTATAGACGCAGCCGCTCGCCAGCGTGTCGCACTGATCGATTGTGCATGGGTCGCCATCGTCGCAATCGCCGTCAACCGTGCAGGAGCGGCAGATGCCCTTGCCGTCACACAGACCGCCCGGACAACTACTGCCGGCGAGCGCGTTGGCCACCACGCACTGGGAAGCCTGACAGCTCACCGTTTGGCACTCCGATGCCGGGGCCGTGCAGTCCGAATCCAGGTTGCAGCCGTAGAGACTCGCCTGGATCACGACGTCGTCCAGCTCCAGCACCCTTCCGGGCGCGCCCGAGCGCGCCACGAAACGCAGGCGCAGGTCCGCCACCAGGTAGGCCGCCAGGTCGAACTCGACCGCCCGCCAGGTGTCATCGTCCCCATCGCCATCGGACCACAGCCCCAGCGTGTGCCAGCCGTCCGCATCGCCCACGTCGACGCGCAGGTAGTCGCCGCTCCACAGCGAGCTGTCGACAAAGCGCTGGAAGCTCAGGGTCGCGCCCGCATAGGGGCTGAGGTCGAGCGGGTTGGCCAACTCGAGGATGCAGCCGGCGCCGCAATCCTCGGCATGGACCACCGGATCGCCACTTCCCGAGGCCGGGTAGGTCGCCGCGTCGTGCGCAGCTGTGGTCGTCCACAGGCCCTGACCAGACTGGCTAAATCCAGCCAGCCCTTGGCCAAAATCGTCTCCCACCACGGTCTGCAGAGCGACCGACTGCACCACCACCTGGGGGTCTGGCGCCTGCTTCGAGCATCCGAAGGCCACAGATAGCGCCACCAGGGCGCAAAAGATCCCCTTTGACCGCAGGGCTCGACGCTCCCGGTATGCCAGCGCAGGCCCGATGCCCATGATGGTGCTGTGTAGCGGCTCGTGGCCGCGGGGAGAACTGCGACCATCGTCGCAGGGGGGGCATGCGAGAGGCAGTACTACTGCGACAGCTCAACTTGAAGTTCGAAACGCCCCACCCCCCGCTGCGCCGGCGGCTGCGCACTGCTGGCTACGATCGACAGCGCCTCACCGGCTGCCACCGCGATTTCAGCAATGCGCGCGCTGTCGCTTTTGCGGCCATCAAAGTCCCCATCGTCGCTGGCCGCGAGGCAGCCAAAGGGCAGTCGCTGGTGCTCGTGGCCCGCGGGATAGACCACGAGCAGCGGATCGGCGAGCGCGTCGGAGGACGGCTCGAGCATATCGGCGCCGCGCAAGATTAGCTCCAAGCGTCGCTCCCTCGGCGCCGCGCAAAGCCGGTAGCCACGGTAGGCCACCTCCACGTCGAGGACGGCTGTCGCCGGACACGCTGCGGGCACCTGGATCGGGAGCCAACGGGGCGACGCCTGCGTTAGCTGGCCGGTCACCACGCGCTGGCCCTCGCTGACCTCGAGACAATCGTCGAGGCGCCCGGTGGCCTGCCCGCCATCCTCGTCTTCATTCTCCAGGTCGCCACTGGCATCGACCGCTCCCGCTGCATCTGGCAGGCCACCGTCGCGTGCATTACCCGCGAGCGGGGCCGCAGCGTCTGGACCCTCGGTCGCCGAGTCCGAGGAAGCATCCGTAAGGTTGGGCCGCAATCGCCCGGCATCGACGAAGACCGTCTGCAACTCGACGGACTCGGGCACCGCGGAGCAGCCGCCCCCAGTTGCGAGCATCAATGGGATCAATGCGTAGAAACCGCGCATCGAGGCCGGCCGACTGTTCGAGACCAAGACCGGGCTGTTCTACGGTCCCGGCCGCGAGCGGGCAACGCCGGATCAAAAAATGATCCGAGCCGCCTCAACCAGAAGCATTGGGGGATGCGAAAATTCTTGCATCCGGGATAGTCGGGCGGCGGCGCAAAGCGAAAGGGTCGCATCATGGTGGGTCACGCGACGAGAGATTTGGACGTGGCGCCCGGCAATACGCACCGGGCGGCGGCAGCGCTTTTGGTCATTTTTTGGTGTACGTTGCTCGGCTGCGCGGACGAAAGCACGGCCAATGGCGACGGGCCAGCGCTTCCGAGCCCTGTGGTCACCAACGGCGCGGGTGCGTCCACGACGGATGCGCCGGCGAACGCAGCGGCAGCGAACGGCAGCGAGGTGCCGATGACCGCCGATGGCGCGGGTCAAGCCGGCAGCGGCGCCGCTGGAGCCGACGGCAGCGATAGCGCGAGCGAGACCGCGGCTGGCGATGACGCCGCCACCGATGCCGCCGCCACCGCCGATCCGCCCGCGAGCTGTGCCGACGCGGCTCTGGCCTATCAGCTGGAGACGACGCCGCTGGACTCCTCGTTTGCGCCAGCGGCCCCAGCGCAGGTCTGGAGCGGCGAAGTCGCCCACACCCCCGTCGCGGTCGCAGCCGACGGAACGGTCTACGTGGGCTTCAATGTCGCAGGTGGGGGCGCCATGATCGTGCGCTCGGACGCCCCGGCCGGCGGGGGCTTTTCGCTCCCCGACGCCGCCATGGGCGCCCTGGCAGCCACCGCCGACGGCGTGGCCGCCCTGCTCTTCGACCCAAACCCCACCGTGGACTCGCGCACCTGGGCCACGGTCGTGCGTCTCGGCAGCGACGGCAGCCCAGTCTTCCAGAGCGACCTCTTCCGCTCGCCGAACCTGGACGACGTCGACACCAAGGGCGGCGCCGCCTCGGGCGTGCTCGCTTACATCGCAGAGACCGACACGCTGGTGCCCTACTTGGGTCACACCCAGCGCTACGACGACGGCGTGCGGCACCAGGGCGGCTATCTTGCGACCATCGACGCCAGCGGAAACCAGAGCGTCATCAGCGGCTGGTTTGGCAGCCACAACCTGTCCCAGCGCATTCTCGTCGACGGTGCGCGCGTGGTCACTTTGGGTCTGGGCGACGCCTTTCCCAAGGGCATCTTCCTGAACTACGCCGAGGGCGCACGCCTTCAACCCCAGGTCATCTATCGCCTGGCGGCCGATGGCGTGGGCAGCGCCAACGCCAAGCTCGGCGGCATGGTCGACCTGGGCAGCGACATCGCCCTGCCCTTCATCACCAACCTCTCCATCTCCCAGGACCTGGACGCCGGCGCCTGGCCCAATACCGACGAGGCCATCTCCATGCAGATCCGCGATGCCGCGGCCAACGGCACCGATCTGGGGCTTCTGCTGGCCCCCAAGGGCGCGACGCCGGGTGCCGAGCTCGCGCCCAGCTGGATCGACCTGACGCCGAGCCCCGGAGCGCGCCTATCGCGGCTGCGCTCGGCGCCCTACGGCGCGGACATGATCCTGCTGGGCTGGGCCGAGCTCACGGGCAGCGAGTGGAACCCAACCGCCACCTTCTTCACCATGGTCGTCGACAGCAGTGGCGCCATTTGCCAGCCGGCCACGCAGCTGCCGGCGGGCCACGGCTGGGCCTCGGGCGACGACATCAAGGCGCTCCCGGACGGCAGCATCACCTGGGCCAATGCCGAGGGCGGCGGTATTCAGCTGGTGCGCCTGGTGCCATAGGCGCATCTGGCGTCACGCTGCGACGCGACTGGCAGTGGCCTCGATGTAGCTCTCGGCACTGCAGCCGCCAGATCCCCTGACACACGCGAGCCGCCTGCACGGTACGATGTGCGAGGGCACAACGGTGAATACGCTCGCCATCGATGGCGCCCCCCGCCGAGCAGCGCGATGGCACGCCAGGTGGAAGCTCGCTTTCAAGGTAATGTCGATTGCGCGGCGCCTCGGGCTTCACAAGCCCGCGTCGTTGTCGCTTCCTGGGCCCGCTTCCGGCTCGACCGCCTGACAGCGCCCTTCTACGCACACCAACGACGGTGCAAGGGCACAACGGTAGGCACAGGGTTGCCCCCAATGGAACCGCCACCGCCAACCGCCCGGCCTCGTCTGCGTGCGACACATTGATTGCCACATAGCACCCGAGCGGGCAGCCCGGCATGATCGGCACGCAGTCGGACACCTTCTGGCAGCTGGCGTGGTCCGCGACGAGCTCTTCGAATGCTGCGACATCGCCCGACGCCGCCCCCGAGACGCCCGGCTCACCACCACTGGCCTGCGCGCTCCGGACGCAGATGCCCTCCCCACAGCGCGCATCCCGCCCCAGCGAACGCTTGCAGTCCCCATCGCCGTCGCACTCCGCGGCGCAGATCGCAGCCACCTCTTCGCCCTCCTGCGCCCCACAGCTCGACTGTAACGCAGCATCATCAACGCTGACGCAGCTGGCGCACGATGGCGTCGACCAAATGCCGCGTGTCCATGCTTCGAGTCCGCCAGCGGTACAAGCCCCCCGCCAGGCGAACAAAAGGGCACGGGCCGGCCCTCGGCTACCGCAGGATTTCGCGCAGCTCCGCCACCAACAGCCGCCGGTAGAGCCGATCCACCAGGTGCTCGGGCTCGGCCAGGCCCATGCGCTCCAGATAGGGGCGCACGTCGTCGCCCACCGAGCCCTCGACCACGGCCTCGGCCAGCACCTCCACGGCGCCGCGCACTGACTCGATCTTGGCCTTCAGGGCCTTGAGCGCGCGGCCCAGGACGATTTCGTCGTCGGTCAGGTCGGTGCCGAATGGAAACGCTGGAAATAGGCCTTCTTTTTTGGCCTCGCGCAGCACCGCTTCGTAACCCTCGGGCAGGTTATTTCCGTGCACGGGCGCGATGCGATGGGCCGGATCGAGCTTGCCGCTCTCCACCGCCTCCTGCTGCAGCTCCCGCTGAAAACGCCCGTCGCTGACCTCGAGCAGGCGCTCGATGATCTCCTGATCGGTCTTGCCCCGCAGGTCGGCGATGCCGTACTCGGTCACCACCAGATCCCGCTGGTGGCGCGCGATGGTCGTATGCCCATAGCGGCTGACCACGTTGGACTGAAGCTCGCCGTGGCTCATGCGCGTGCTGCGCACCTGCAGGACCGAGTGCCCATCGGGCAGGGCGTGGGCCATGGCCACGAAGTTATATTGGCCGCCAACTCCGCTGACCACGCCGCCGTCGGCCAGACCGTCGGAGACGACAGCGCCCGAGAGGGTGACCATCATGGCGGTGTTGATGAAGCGCGCGTCGCGACGGTGCAGGCGGTCGAGCTGCTCGTGGCCGTAGAGCTGGTTGATCCTGAGCACGCTGCGCATGTCGATGCGGCGGCGCTCGGCCTCGGGCATGTCGCGAAGCCACTGGTAGAAGACCTCGGGCCCCAGGAAAAAACCCGCATGCACGATGACGCCGCCAGCGAGTTCTTCGCCCAGTCCCGAGCGCTCCAGGGCCGCCCGCGTCGCCGCCTGACCAAGGTCGGCCAGAACGCGACTTCCGTCAGGCAACAAAAGCTCGCCATCTTCGAGCTGCACGCCGGCCTCGAACAAACCCCAGCGCTTCAAGTAGTCCAAATCGCGCCCGTCGAGCAGGCTGCCGATGGCGCGCACCTGCACCAGCGCATCGAGACTGTGCAGGGAGACCTTCTCGTCGATCAAGTCGGCGTTCAGCAGACGCTGCAGCGGCAGGTCGTCGTAGACCCGGCGCTTGACGATGCCGGCTTCGATCAGGTGCATGAAGCCGTCGACCAACATCTCGGTGGCCGCAAACAGCCCCTGCTCGAAGGGTCGCGTGTCGCCGATGCGCTCGATCACGTCGCCGAAGCGCTGCAAGATCCCGAGCTGCTCGAGCAGCTTCACGTAGCGGGCGTTGTCGCGCTGGCGCAACAGCAGCGCATAGACCAGCGCGTCGCCCAGGGAACCGATGCCGATCTGTAGCTCACCCCCGTCCTTGACCAACGTGCTGGCGTAGAGCCCGATCATGAATTCGGCATCGGTGACCGAGGTCTTGGGCGTGCCGAAGAGCCGATGGTACTGGGCCGGCTGATCGACCACGAAGTCGAAGGTCTCGGGCTCGACCACCGCCTCGCCGAACATAAAGGGCAACTCTTGGTTGACCTGCCCGACCACCGCAAACTCACCACCGCGCTCGCGCAGGGCGGCCACCAGGTCCACCGAGACGTCCGGATTGGAACTCAGGCTGTAGCGCGTGGCGCCGTCGACCTCGGCGCGGCAAATCTCCTGGGCCAGCACATTGACCCCGCGGTCGAGTAGGTCGCGCGCCACGTAGGTGTAGTTGGTGCTGATGTAGTCGCGCTGGGCGGCGTGATTGCCCAGGTATTTGCCGGCATAAAAGTAGAACTCCATCACCCGCACGTTGTCGGGCAAGCGGCCCTCGACGCGGTCGCGCTCGTAAATGGGATCGGGATGGTCGCCGAAGACGCGCTCGACAAAGGGACCGAGAAAGCGGCGCTCCAGGTCGCTCTGGCCCAGCGGACGCTCCAGGGTCAGGGCCGTGAGGATGTGCAGGTCGATGCTGGGATCGGCCTGGGCCCGGCGATAGAGGGCATTTACCAGGTGGTTGGGCTTGCCGATACCCAGGGGTACGGCCAGTCGAATGCGCCGCCCCACGCGCGCTAGAATGCGGTCTACGCAGTGTTCGACGTCATCGAGTCGTTCCATGGCCCTGCCCTATCCTCTCACCGAGTCTCGTCCGCAGCCTTGGCTGGCGGCAGCTGCCCTTCGGGCTGCGGCGCCGCCGCCGACGCGTCCCGCTTCGTCCCCGCATCGGGCATGGGTTCGCCGCTCGGCGTGCCCTCCGCGCAGTGCTGGCGCCAAACCACCGGATTGTAGCGCCCCTGGGCCAGGTCCAGGATCGTATCCAGCGCCACCAGCGGCGACAGCGCGCAGTCCAGGCGCGGCGGATTCTTGCGCTCGACGAGGGTCATCGCCTCTCTCTGCATCTTTTGGAGGTCCGCAGAGGTCTTGCCCTTCTTCTGCAGCGCCGCCACCAGCTCAGGACGCAGGATGGCCTCGGCCCGCAGGCGCTCGCGCGCGACGCGACAGAGTTCACCCTCATTGCCGAGCACGAAATAGCGGGCCACGATCCGCTGCTCGATGCCGTAGGTGACAACGGTCTGATCGTGGATCAATACCGCCGGGGCGCAGGCCTCCACCTGCAGGATGAAGCAGTCGATGTCGGAGCCACAGGCGATGCGGCCACGCGCGTCCTTGGGGTAGCTACGGCTGCGGTCGACCTTGCGAGCCCGCAGCCGCGCCTCGATGCGCGCGCGGTCTCCCTCTTCGGCTCGGGCCGGGGTCGGCAGCGGCGCGTCGGCGCCCGGAGTCTCGGTGCAGCCCCTGCAGCCCGCACCGAGGCATAGGGCTGCAGCAATGAAAAGCGCTGAAGAGACCGGAAGGCGGCGGGTCATGGGCGGCGAGCATACACGAGGCGGCATCCTCGCCGTAGATGGCCTATGCTGCCGCCGATGGGCAATGATTCCCTGCTGCAGCACCTGGCGTTCCTACCCCCGCTGATCCTCTCGCTGACGGTCCACGAATGGGCCCACGCCTACAGCGCCTTTCGCCTTGGCGATGACACCGCCGCCCGGCTCGGACGCCTCACGCTCAACCCCATCCCTCACATCGACCCCATCGGCACGATCCTTCTTCCGCTGCTCGGCGTGCCCTTCGGCTGGGCCAAGCCGGTGCCGGTGTCCCCCAATCGCTTCCGGCGTGATGTCTCCATGCGCAAGGGCATGATGATCACCGCTTCTGCAGGCCC
This sequence comes from Myxococcales bacterium, assembly GCA_029880325.1. GTDB lineage: Bacteria > Myxococcota_A > Polyangia > Polyangiales > JAFGIB01 > JAOUOP01. The sequence goes on from JAOUOP010000018.1 coordinate 68,999, forward strand.
GGCTTCCAATATCGTGTTGGCCGTGATCTGCGTGCTGCTGCTGGGCCTGCTCTATCGCTTCAACGTGCGACAGCCGGCAATGGAAACGTTTCTCACCACGGGATTCGGCCTCAACGTCATCCTCGCCTTCTTCAACATGCTTCCGATCTATCCCCTCGACGGGAGCCGCGTGGCCGACGGCCTGATGCCCTACCGCTTCCGCCCGGCCTGGGAGCGCTTCGTGCAGATCGGACCCCTGGCGCTGCTGGCCGTGATCGTGCTGCCACGGATGCTGAACTTCAGCCTCTTCAGCTGGCCCATGCTGATCGCCAGCCAGGCGGCCGGCTGGCTGCTGACACAGATCGTAACCCTCTGAACCCACTGTCGTCGGCGCTGCCAGCATTATCCCAAACAGGCATTAGTTGATACAAAATGATTCTTTGATGGCCCAAGGCATCCCGCTGCGCACGAGATCGTGGTCAAACACAGGGCGAACATGACAAGATCGCCCCAAGCATGCAGGCCCCTCCGGATCTGATCGGCCGCCTCGCGGTGCACTACAAGCTGGTCTCCATGGAGCAGCTATCGATGGCGCTCCAGGCCCACGCCCGCAATCCCGGCGTGATGCTCGGCAACGTCATGGTGCAGCTGGGCTTCATCAGCGAGCCGCAGCTGGCCCAGCTGCTCGAGGCCCAGCGCCTCTACCTGGCGCAGCAGGGGGGCGTCCAGGAGGCGCAGCCGGCCCAGGCCGCCCCCGCTGCCTCGCGGGTGCCCCAGCCGCCGGCCCCCTCCCAGGCCCAGCGACCTCCGCCGCCGGCCGCCCGGCCCCCGGCGCCACCGCCAGCGCCGCAGCCCGTAGCTCCCAGCGCGCCCGCCGGCCGCCACGCCAACCAAAGCGCCGAATGGCTGCATCGGGTCCTGCAGCGCTCCATCAGCATGGACGCCCGCGACGTGCACGTGCACGCCGGCGCTCCGGTCAAGATCCGCACCTTCGACAACCTCACCGACCTGATCCCCGACGTGCTCACCGGCGCCGACACCGAAGCCGCCATCACGCCGTCGCTGACCGACGAACAGCTGGCGATCCTCGATCGCGACGGTGAGGTCGACTTCACCTACGAGATCGCGCAGATCGGCCGCTTTCGCGTCAACGTCTACCGCGAGCACAACGGCCTGTGCGGCTGCTTCCACTACATCCCCGCCGAGCCCCCCATGCTCAGCGACCTCGGCCTGCCCAACAGCGCTGCCAAGTTGGTCAATCACCAAAACGGCATCGTCTTGATCACCGGACCGGCCGGCAGCGGCAAAACCTCGACCATGGCGGCGCTCATCAACTTGCTCAACGAGGAGCGCACCGATCACATTCTCTCCATCGAAGACCCCATCGAGTACGTCCACGTTTCCAAGAGCTGCATCGTCAATCAACGGCAGGTGCGGCGCGACACGGGCTCCTTCGCGGCGGCGCTGCGCTCGGCCCTGCGCGAGGATCCCGACGTCATTTGCATCGGCGAGCTACGCGACCTGGAGACCATCTCGCTGGCGCTGTCGGCGGCCGAGACCGGGCATCTGGTGCTCGGCACCCTACACACCCAGGGGGCGATCCGCACCATCAACCGCATCGTCGGCGCCTATCCATCATCCCAGCAACCCCAGGTGCGGACCATGCTCTCGGAATCGCTACGGGCCGTCATCTCCCAAAAGCTCATCCCACGCGCCGACCGCTCCGGCGTGGCGCTGGCCTACGAGCTACTCTTGGTCAACCTGGCGGCAGCCAACCTGATCCGCGAAAACCGCACCTTCCAGCTCGGCCAGGTGCTGCAGATGGGCCGTGCCCGCGGCATGCGCTCGATGGATGACTCGCTGAAGGAACTGGTCCAACAGCGCGTGATCAGCAAGGCTGCAGCCGCGCGCGAGGCCGATGACCCCCGACGCTTCGCCTAGACGACTGATCCGGCCATGGCACGCATCGACGCCTATCTGACGCATATCCACAGCCAAAGCGCCTCCGACCTGCATCTGGTGGCGGGCATCGAACCGCGCATGCGCGTGCAGGGGCGCCTCAGGGTCATCGAAGGCACGACGATCCTGGGCGACGCGGAGCTGCGCGACATGATGCGCGAGCTGCCCACGCCCGTTCAGTGGCAGCAATACGAGGAGACCCTCGAGCTCGACTTCGCCTACGGCCTCGAGGGCGTGGGCCGCTTCCGCGCCAACTTCTTCCAACAGGAAAACGGCGCCGCCGCCATCTTCCGGCTCATCCCAGAAGAAATCCTCACGCTCACGGAACTGGACATGCCGCCGGCGGTGGAGAAGTTCGCCCACCTGCGCAGCGGCCTGGTGCTGGTCACCGGCCCCACCGGCGCCGGCAAGTCGACCACCCTGGCGGCCCTCATCGATCTGATCAATGAAACCTACGATCGGCACATCATCACCATCGAAGACCCGATCGAATTCGTGCACCACAACAAAAACTCCCTGATCACCCAGCGTGAGGTCGGCCACCACACCGAAGACTTTCGCACGGCCCTGCGCGCCGCCATCCGCCAGGACGCCGACGTGATCCTGGTGGGCGAATTGCGCGGCCGCGAAGTGGAGCTGGCGATCCTCGCCGCTGAGATGGGCACCCTGGTCTTCGGCACCCTGCACACCAACAGCGCCAGCAAGACCATCGACCGCCTGATCGACATCTTCCCCACCGACCAACAGGATCAGATCCGCATCGGCCTGGCCGAAGCCCTGGCCGGCGTCGTCTCCCAGGTGCTGGTGCCCACCGCCGACGGCAAAGGCCGCGCCGCCGCCGTCGAGATCCTGGTCAAGACCTCGGGCCTGCCCAACATCATCCGCGAGGGCAACACCCCACAGTTGATGACGGTGATCCAGGGCGGCGGTCAACTCGGCATGCAGAGCATGGATGACGCCCTGGAAAAGCTCGTCAAGGCCGGGACCATCCGGCCCAAGGAAGCCTACCAGCGGGCCGCCGACAAGCAGCGCTTCGAGGGCCTCCTGGACGCGCCCATCGACGCGCTGTGAGGGCCGCCGGACGCAGCTCTGGTCCCACTGGCGCGCTGCTGTGGGCTTTGGCCATGGCGTGGGCCGCCTGCCACGGCAGTTCCGCCTCCGAGGCCCCCGCGAATACAAACTCCAAGTCAACCCCGGCCCTGGAGCGAGCAAAACCGGAGCCTCGAGTCGCGCCCTCCGGCACGCCGCCCGAAGGCGCCCGCGTCGTGCTACTCGGCACCGGCACGCCGGTGCCCGACCCCGAGCGCATGGGACCGGCCAGCGCCGTGCTGGCTGGCGGCCGCGCCTACCTCGTCGACGCCGGCCCCGGCATCGTACGGCGCGCTGCCGCGGCCGAAGCCCTGGGCCATCACGAGCTGGCCCCCGAACAGCTCTCGCACGTCTTCATCACCCACCTGCATTCCGACCACACCGTCGGTTATGCCGACCTAATGCTCACGCCGGCGGTGGTCGGCCGCCGACAGCCGCTGCAAGCCTTCGGCCCACCGGGACTCACCGCGATGACGCGCGCCCTGGAGCGGGCCTACGCCGTGGACGCCAGCATCCGCCACGCCGGCAAGTCCCCCGAGCAGCAGCCCGGCTACCGCGTGGTCACGCGCGAGATCGAAGCCGGCGAGGTCTACACCGACGCGGCCGTGCGCGTGCGGGCCGTGAAAGTCCCCCACGGCAGCGTCGAGCACGCCTACGCCTACCGCTTCGACGCCGAAGGCCGCTCCATCGTCTTTTCGGGCGACACCGCACCGAGCGAGGCCCTGGTCGAACTGTGCAGCGGCTGCGACCTGCTGGTGCACGAGGTCTACTGCAGCCAAGGCGTCCGCACTGGGCCACCCTCCTTTCGCGAATACCACGGCAGCTTTCACACCTCGGCCCAGGAACTCGCGGCCCTGGCGACGCGCGCCCGCCCTGGGCTGCTCTTGCTGAGCCACCTGCTCTTCTTTGGCTGCGACGCCGAGACCCTGCTGGCCGAGGTCAAAAGCGGCTACGCGGGCGAAGTGGTGGTGGGAGAGGATCTGGGTGTTTACTGAACGGCGCGCGGGTGCGTTGCTGACGGGCCGCCCCCCCCATTGCGCCGCCGGGCCCCGCCCCACGCTCGATACGCGCTGCTTATCGCCTCGCGGATTCTGACAGAGCCCGCAGGAGCGCAGACGCCTCCCGCCTGCGGTAGCGCCCGTGATTGCCGTCTGCGAAGGGGCGCAGCGAAGCGGTGGCCTCGGCGTTGCGCCGCAGGCGAACCAGACACAAGGCGCGGTTGTACTCGGCTTCCAGCCGCAACACGCCGTCGGGGACCTGCTCGAGGTAGGCGTTCCAGGCCTCGAGCGCAACGCCCCAGTCTCGCAGCACGAAATGGGCTCGATGGGCGACGGCATAGAGACGCCGGGAACGCGTTTCACTGGCGGCCGCAGGCGCCTCGGACACAGCTTCTGCGGCCCCCGGAGGCGTCGCCGGAGACGCCGGCGCGGTCTGTACCGAGCGCCCCCGGCTCCCCACGACAGCGGCAGCCGACGTCGGTCGGACCTCCGCCCCTTCGTCGCGCCCAGGGCTGCCCGAGCCTGCGCCATCGACGCCGAAAACCGGCTGCACGGCTTCGGTGCCTTCGTTCCCCCGCGCCTCGATGCTCCCAGGCGCTGCGGGAGGCTGCATCAAAGATTCACTGCGAGCTGCAACGGGCGGCGGCTCGTCGGCGAAAGCCGCCGCCAGCAAGCGCTGAAGCACAGGTGGCGCGCCGAAGACCATCGCATAGGCAGTCGTGCCGACGGAAAGCACAAGCATCACGCTCGCAAACGCGCTCTGCAACAGGTGCCGGCGCCGCCTGCGCAACAGCAAGGTCGCAGCGATTCGTCGCGCGGTGATGGAGTCGTCGCGCGTGCTACCGGAACACGCCTGCAGCGCCTGGACGTGGCGGCTAAGACTGTCGGGCGGACTCATGCCTCACCCTCCAGGAAGTGCCTGAGCTTGCGCTTGGCATGAAAGAGTCGGCTGCGCACGGTCGCTGCCGGAACGCCCACGACTGCCGCCGCCTCGTTGGCCGACAGCTCCTCGACCTCGCACAGCACGAAGGCCACCCGCTGAGCCAGCGGCAGCCGGTCGAGGCCCGCGCTCAGCTGTCGTGCCAGGGCCCGTCGCTCCACCTGCTCGGGCAAAAGGCCCGCGTCGTGCTCGAGTTCGGCAGCGATGGCGGCCCGCACCGCGGCCTGGTCCAACGCCGCGGCGCTCTCGTCAAAGCGCAGCACCAGGGTGTCGGGCAGCTCCGCCCCCTGGCCCTCGACCATGATGGGCGAGCCGAGCAAAACGCTGAACATCATCACAGGCAAGCACGCCGGCTTCGAGTTTCGGGGCATAAAAGGGAGTGCCCCCAGAACCCGCCGTTGTTTAATCCTGAGCAGAGCAAAGGTCCCAACGGTGATTGAGACAGTCGTCCCGCCGCACAGCGTTCGGCCCACGGCGAAGTCGCCTGCGTGGAGGGAGCTGAGCCCCGCATCAACCCGGCGGCTGCGCCTGGTCCTTGGCGTCTGAGCCTTCTGCGCCTTCTGCGCCCTGCCCGCCTTCCGCACCTTCATCACCCCCAGCCAAGGCCGCGGCGATCGCCTTGTCGAGTGCGTCGAAGTCGGTGGGGTTTTCCACCTTCTTGCCATTCAAGAACAGCGTGGGCGTGCCGTCGACGCGGACCTCTTCGCCGAGCTTGAAGTCGGCGTCGACGCGGTCGGCGTAGGTGGCATCGTCGAGGGACTTCTTGAAGGCCGCCATGTCCAGGCCAAGCGCCACCGCCGTGTGCTCCAGCGACTGGCGATCGAGCGCGGTCTGATCGGCGAAGAGACGGTCGTGGTACTGCCAGAAGCGCCCCTGGGCGTGGGCCGCGAGCGAGGCCTGGGCCGCCAGGTGGGCGTTTTTGTGGAAGGAAAGCGGGAATTGTCGGAAGACGAAGCGCACGCGCTCGCCGTACTTCTCCTTGATCTGCGAGCTCACCGCAGCTGCCCGCGAACAGAAGGGGCACTGGAAGTCCGAGAACTCCACCAGCACGACGCGGGCGTCCGATGGGCCAAACGCCGGCGCGTCGTCGGCGGCGATACGGGCGCGCTTTTCCGCGTCCAGGGGCTTGCCCCCGCCGGCCCGCTCCTTGAGGTCGGTGACGACTTCGTCGTAGTGGGCCAACATCAGCGTGCAGCGTTCGGTGGGAAACTCGGGCGTCTCCTGCCGCACCATGGCGCAGACCTCGGTGTCCTCTCCCAGGTCCTTGCACAACTTGTCGATCAGCACCTGGCAATCCTTGCGCGCGCTGTCGAGTTTCTTGTCGAGCTCGGCCTTGTCCTCCAGGGCGACAGCACAGGCATTGACGCTGATGAGCGAAGTGGCCTCGCGCATCGCAGCGCAGGTGGTGCTGGCCTCACCGCTGTGGTTGCAGACGTGGCTGACCAGGTCGGCACAGGCGGTGGGAGAGACCGCGGTCGTGTCGGCGGCGCCGGTCGATGACTTGTCGCCCTTGCCCGCAGGCGCCTGGTTGCACGCCAGGAGCGAAGCCAGGGCGAGCCATGGCAGCGGTCGCGAAAGGGTTGGGACTGCAGCCGCCACCTCAGTCGCCGATCCGCGCTGAGGCGTTGCCCGCGGCGACCTCGCGGTCGTCCTGATTGAGCGTTGAGAGCTCCAGGTCGACGAGCTTTTGCCCGTCTTCTTCGCGGATCGCAGCCACCTTGGCGCGCGCCCTCAGGGTATCGCCAGGCCAGACCTGGGAGGTGAAGCGCATACCAAATTTAGTTAACCGACCGTCGCCCACGAAGTTGGTCAACATCTTGCCCGTCAGGCCCATGGTCAACATGCCGTGGGCGAAAACGGTGGGATAGCCCGAGACCTTGGTCGCGAAGACCTCGTCGCTGTGGATCGGGTTGTAGTCACCCGAAGCACCCGCGTACATCACGATCTGGGTGCGCTTGAGGTCTTCGACGACCACTTCTTCGTAGGTCTGCCCGACCTGGAGTTCGCTCGCTTTCAGTGCCATCGCTCGTCTCCTCCTCAAGTCTTGTCGATCACGCGCTCGGTGCGCATGCCCACGCTGCGTGCCGTGATCACGAGTTCGCCGTTTTGGTCGTAGAATTCGGTGATGCGCTCGTTGAAGACCAACTTGCCGGCGCGCTTGCTCTCCTTTTCCCAGCTCTCGCCAGCGCGGCTCTTGGTGGTGAGCACGTCGCCGGGCCGCAGGTGCCGGTGGTACTCGAAGTGCTGCTCGGCATGGAGCCCGCCTCCGCCACCGCCGCCACCGCGTCGAGCGGCCGGCTTGGCTTCGGACTTGGCCTGCGCCTTGTCCTTCGCTTCCGCGGGAGCCTCCGCGTTGGCCGGGGGCGCCGAGGGGCGTCGCATCATGCCCGAGGGGTGCTTGCCCGATCCGAACCAGGTGCCGTCGGGCCGGGGCCGAAGGCCGTAGTCGGGATCGAATTGGGCCGAGGCCTGAACGAACGTGGGCGGTGCGATGATGCCGCCGGCCTCGCCGGCGCTCGCCTGCTCCTCGTCGAAGTAGACCGGATTGTAGTCACCCACCGAGCGGGCAAACATCATGATGTGGGAGGCTTCCACCGGAAATCGCTTGACGGCCATCGTCTGTCCTCGCTGTGCAGGGCCGCCACCGACGGCAGCCGCGGCGGAGCATAGGCGCGAAAACCGCACGACAGCAACGGGACCTGGACGCTCGCGTCAGCCGGAGTCGCCGGCTTGGCCGCAGAGTTCGGCCACCAGGCGCAGGACTTCACGCGTCTCAAAGGGCTTTTCCAGGTAGTGGTCGGCGCTGGTGGCCTGATGCGGGTCGGCGGGCTCGCCCGAAGCCACGATCACGGGCAATGATGGATGGTGCTCTCGCAGCCACTCCACCAGCGCCCAGCCGGGTACGTCGGGCAGCCCCAAGTCCGCGATTACCAGGTCAAATCGGGGACCGGCACCGAGCAGCTCCTTGGCGCGTCCGGCGTCGGCCGCCAGCTCCACGGCATAGCCGCCGCGTACCAGCGTTCGCCGGTAGATCTTTTGCAGCATCGGGTCGTCGTCGACCACCAGGACCGTGCGCGCACTCATTCGCTTCTGCTCGCCGGTGGGACGAAAACACGCCCCCAGGCAGCCAGTGAATTCCGGCAGCCCGGGAGGCCGATGTCAATGCCTCAGCCCCCCACAGCGGCCGATTGCTGCTGTGAGAGCTTGGACACGAACGCAGACCTGGGAAAAACCCCTCAGCCCGCTTCGGAAAAGCCGTAGGGCAGGGCAGCCTCGACCTCGGCCAGCTGCTTCGCACCCTCCAACAGCTCCGTGGTGGAATCCCAGCGCCCGCTCAACAGCTGCCCGCGCGGGCCCTCGGGCATGGTGGCGTCGATGCCGTCGCCCGCGGCCCCGAAGCTCACGCGCCCGGCTTCAAGGTCCAGCGTGAGCGCGAGTTCCGGGTCGGCGTCAACCGCAGCCATCAGACGGCGGATGGCCGCGGGCTCGGCCGTGACGCAGGGAATGCCCAGGGCGACGCAGTTGCCGAAGAAAATCTCGGCAAAACTCTCGCCGACCACCGCCTTGATGCCCCTGTGCCAGCGCATCAGGGCCTGGGGCGCGTGCTCGCGCGAGCTGCCACAGCCGAAGTTGCGATTGACCACCAGGATCTCGGCCTCGGCACGTTCGGGACGATCGAAGGGATGCTGCTGGCCGGCCTCGGCCAGCTGTTTGCGGTCGTCCTCGAAGGCGTGCTCGCCGAGTCCGTCGAAGGTGACCGCGCGCAGGTAGCGGGCGGGGATGATGCGGTCGGTGTCGATGTCATTGCCTGAAAGGGCCACCGCCCGGCCACTGATGCGTGTGCGCTTGACGTCTTGCATGGTGTGTTCTCTCTATGTGCTTGCGTTGAAGACTCGGATGGTCGCGGCCTCAGCTGACCCCAAAGACGCTGCGGGCGTCGGCCACTTCGCCGCAGACCGCCGCGGCGGCCACCATCAGCGGCGACATCAGCAACGTGCGTCCGGTGGGCGACCCCTGGCGGCCCTTGAAGTTGCGATTGGACGACGATGCGCACAGCTCGCGCCCGGCGAGCTTGTCCGGGTTCATCGCCAGGCACATGGAACAGCCGGCCTCGCGAAATTCGAAGCCCGCCTCCTCGAAAACGCGGTCATAGCCCGCTTCGACCAACCGCGCCCTCACCTTCTGCGAACCAGGCACGACCAATGCGCGCACGCCCTTCGCCACCCTCTTGCCGCTCTTTTGCAGGTGCTTGACCACCTCCTCGAAGTCGCTAAAGCGGCCGTTGGTGCAGGAGCCGATAAAGGCCACGTCGACTTTCTTGCCGGCGATGGCACTGCCGGGCTCGAAGTCCATGTAGGCGTAGGCCTCGCGCACCACCTCGCGGTCGGCCTCCTCGAAGCGCTCGGGCTCGGGGACCTGCCCGCCCACCGAGGTCGACTGGGCCGGCGTGATGCCCCAGGTCACCATCGGCTCGATGTCGGCGGCGTCGTAACGCACCACCTCGGCGTACTCGGCGTCGGAATCGCTCCTCACCGACTGCCAGTATTCGCGGGCGCGATCCCAGGCCGCGCCGCTGGGGGCGTAGGGACGCCCCTTCAAGTACCCGTAGGTGGTCTCGTCGGGGTTGACGTAGCCGACCCGTGCGCCGCCCTCGATGGACATGTTGCAGACCGTCATGCGCTCTTCCATGGAGAACCCCTCGAAGACGCTGCCAGCGAATTCGTAGGCGTAGCCGACGCCGCCCTGCACGCCGAGCTGCTGGATGATGTAGAGGATCACGTCCTTGGCGTAAACTCCAGGTGAAAGCCTGCCCTCGACCTCGATGCGGCGCACCTTCAGTCGACCCATGGCCAGCGACTGGGTGGCCAGAACGTCGCGCACCTGGGAAGTGCCGATGCCGAAGGCGATGGCGCCGAAGGCACCGTGGGTGGAGGTGTGGGAGTCGCCGCAGCAGACCGTCATGCCCGGTTGGGTCAGGCCAAGCTCCGGCCCCACCACATGCACGATGCCCTGCTCACCCTGCTCGGGCGAGAGGTAGCGAATGCCGTTGTCCTTGCAGTTATTCTCCAGCTCCACGAGCATCTGCTCGGCCAGATCATCGGCGAACGGGCGCAATTGACTCGTAGTTGGGATGATATGATCGCAGGTGGCGAAGGTTCGCCCCGGATAGGCAACCGACAGGCCGCGCTCGCGCAACATGGCAAAGGCCTGAGGCGAGGTGACCTCGTGGATCAGGTGCAGGCCCATCATCAGCTGGTACTGACCGGACTCCAGCTTGCGAACGGCGTGCTTGTCGAAAACCTTGTCGTACAGACTTTTACCCATGATCTGCTCCTGTGTGGCCCGGGCCCTCAGTCGGCATCCCGGTAAGACTCGATGCGGGCGACCAGCGCGTCGCCCAGGACATTGAAAGCCGCGACCTGCTCGGCCGGCAGGTCCGACCAGATCTCGGCGATGGCCCGCTCGCGGTAGCCGCGCAGCCGCTCCATGGTGACCTGGCCGTGGCGGCTCAGCCGATAGTGGCGCTGGCGCCCGTCGCCGGCCGCGACCTCCACTTCGACCAGCCCCTTGTCCAAGAGCTGCCGCAGCACCTTGGACACCGCCGCCGGCGTGCTCTGACGCTCGCGGGCGAACATGGAGGGCATGAAGTGCTCGCTGGCGATCTCCTCCAACACCCGCCACTGGGCCTCGCTCAGCCCCACGCGCGCCGAAAGCTCCCGGCGCCGTACCTGGAAGAGGTCGGTCAACCGCTGAAGCAGCTCGATGGCGCGGTGGATGTCGCGGGTTTCTGTGGCCGGGGCCATTCTCAAATAGTTAACTACACTCAATAGTTTGTCAAGGAAAACTTCTCGCCCGTCCCAAGCCATGGCAACCTTTCGGTCTTGTCATGCGATCGGAGCCGCAGCCCATGCCATCGACCCGAACGACCCGATTTTACTGGTTTTTTCTTGCCCTCCTCGGCGCTGGGGCGTGCGGCGACGACGGCGCTTCGGGCCCTGTCGGCGGCGGCGACGGCGGCGTGGACGACGGCGGCCTGCCGGTCGATTCCGGCAACCCGGCCGACCGCACCAACAAGCTCGCCGGCGACCCCGTGGTGCGCGGTCCCAGCATCGAAGAGCTGGCCGACATGCTGGTGATGGCCCTCTGCACCGAGATCGAAGCCTGCCTGGGCGCCGATGTGCTGGCCCAGAGCTTCGGCGACGAGAGCTGCGTCGAACGCTTCGGCGCCCAGCTCGACGACGGCGGTTTCGCTCGGGTCCAGGACGCCGTCGACGACGGCCGCGTGAGCTACGACCCCAGCGCCACCGACGCCTGCCTGGCCTCGCTCACGGGCCTCGGCTGTGACGTGGGCACCCGGCGCATCGAGAGCGACGAAAACTGCGCCGCGATCTTCGTCGGCAGCGTGGAGCCCGGCGGCGCCTGCGCGCTCGACGCCGACTGCAAGGGCACCGCCTTCTGTCAGCTCGGCGACAGCTGCCCCGGCACCTGTACCGAGCTGCTGGCGGCGGGCCAGGCCTGCACCGACGACGACGAGTGCCAGGACGGCCTCGGCTGCGACGAGCTGAGTCTGCGCTGCGTTCGTCCGGCCCAACTCGGCGAGAGCTGCGGCGGCAGCATCGCGGCCGACTGCAAGCTGGGCCTCAGCTGCGTGGGCGACGACGAGGACATGGGCATCGCCGGCAGCTGCCAGGATCCGGCCGGCTTCTGGGTCGGCGAGCTGGGCGAGACCTGTAACTTCGACACCGCCACGCTCTGCGTCGAGGGCCTCTCCTGCGTGATCGAGGTCAGCCTCAGCGGCGCCACCTTCACCTGCCAGGAGCCCGTCGGCTCGGGCGAGCCCTGCAAGGTGGGCCTGCCCATGCCCTGCCCCGCGGGCGAGTACTGCGACGGCGACGTCTTCAATAACGACTTCGCCGGCGACTGCGTGCCGCTGCCGGGTGCGGGCGAGCCCTGCGCCCAGACCTTCGGCGCCGTATGTGCTCCGGGGCTGCAGTGCGACGAGGACGAAAAGTGCCGCCCGGTCAACCGCCTGGGCCAGCCCTGCATCAGCGACAAGGGCTGCGCCAGCGACTACTGCCAGGACGGCCTGTGCATCGAGCCCCCGCTGTGCACATTGTAGATGTAAACCGTCGGCGCGCGCACCGAGCTTCCGCGGCGGAGATCCCATGAGCAAAGTCATCGACGAACTGGACCGCGACCATCGCAATCTCGAGGCCCTCCTCCACGTGCTCGAGCACCAGCTCGAGCAGCTGCGCCGCGGCGGCGACCCGGACTACCGGCTGATCGAAGAGGTACTCGACTACTGCACCTCCTACGCCGACCAGCGCCACCATCCCATCGAAGATCGGGTCTACGCAGCCCTGGAACGCGATTCAGGCACCATCGGCGAGCTCAGCCGCGGGCTGCACGAGGATCACGAAAACCTGGCCGCGCTGACTGCGACCTTCCACGAACGCATCGAAGACGTGCTGGGCGACGGCATGATGCCTCGCGACGCATTGATCGAGCTGGGCGAGCGCTTTCTGACCGACTACAGAAACCACATGCGCCTGGAAGAACGTTTCCTCTTCCCCGCCGCCAAGAAAGCGCTGAGCGATGGCGACTGGGCGGCCATCGGCGCCGCCTACGAAGCGATTGAAGATCCCGTCTTCGGCGAGGCGGGCGAAGCGCGCTTTGCCGCGCTGCGGGCCCACATCCACGCACTCGATCGCATCGAATGAGCGAGCCCCCGAGCGAACTTTCCGAGCGCCCCAGCCGCTCCGAGCTGAAGCGTCGCGCCGCCGAAGTCAGCCGCCTGGCCGAACGCCTGGCCGAGTTGCCCGAGCGCGATCTGGACGCCATCGTGGCCGACGACGAAGTCCGCGAAGCCATCGCCCAGTGCCGCCCGCTGCGCAAGAACGCCAGAAGCCGCCAGCTGCGCCTGATTGCCAAACTCCTGCGCGCAAGCGATCGCGGCCCCATCGAAGCGGGCCTGAGCCAACTGGAGGGCAAGCATCGCAAGCGCGTGCGCCGCGAACACGAGCAGGAGGCCTGGCGCCAGCGCCTGTTGAGCGAAGGCGATCGCGCCCTGGACGAACTCGTTGAGCTTTACCCCGAAGCCGATCGCAACCACCTGCGCACACTCATCCGCAGCGCGCGCAAGGAGCCACCGAGCCCGCGCAGCAAGCACGCCTCCCGCGAGATCCTACGCAGCCTGACGACAATTGTCGGCCGCGAGGGCTGAGCCAGCCCGCGATCCGGGGTATGAAGGTCCCGCGCCCCAAGGCCGCGCAGCCATGATCAAGTACATCGGCTCCAAGCGCACCCTGACCTCGCTGCTGGTCTCGATTCTGGAAGCACTCCCGAACTTCCACTCGATCATCGATCTGTTCTCGGGGACCTCGCGTGTGGGCCACGCCTTCAAGGCCGCCGGCTATCGCGTCGCCAGCAACGACCTCAACGCCTACGCCCACAGCCTGGCCACCTGCTACGTGCAGGCCGACCGCGAGCGCGTGGAGCGCGACGCCCGGCGCTTGATCGCCGAATTCAGCCGCCTGCCGGGCCGCGACGGCTACTTCACCGAGACCTTCTGTCGCCGCTCGCGTTTCTTTCAGCCCCACAACGGCGCCCGCGTCGACGCCATCCGCGAGGCGATCGCGGCGCGAAATCTGGATCCTGAGCTCGAACACGTGCTGCTGGTCTCGCTGATGGAAGCCGCCGATCGCGTCGACTCCACCTGCGGGTTGCAGATGGCCTACGTCAAGAGCTGGGCCAAGCGCGCCTACAATAACCTGGAGTTACGACTGCCCGAAGTACTGCCGGCTTTGCCGCAGGGCCGCTGCGAAGCCCACCGCCTCGACGCACGACAGGCCGCGCGCGAGCTACGCGCCGATGTGGCCTACCTGGACCCGCCCTACAACAGCCACTCCTACCTGGGCAACTACCACATCTGGGAGAGCCTGGTGCTGTGGGACAAACCTGAAGTTTATGGCGTGGCCTGCAAACGCGTGGACTGCCGCACGCGCAAGAGCGACTTCAACCAAAGACGCCGCCACGTGGAAGCCTTCCAGGAAACCTACCGGGCGCTCGACTGCCCGCTGGTGATGGTCTCTTTCAACAACGAGGGCTTCCAGAGCCGCCAACAGATGCAGGCCCTGCTGGCCGAGCGAGGCCCGGTCTTCGTGATCAGCCGCGACTTCAAGCGCTACGTGGGCGCCCAGATCGGCATCCACAATCCGAAAGGAGAGCGCGTCGGAGAGGTCACCCACCTCAACAACAAGGAGTTCATCTACCTGGTGCCGACCGAAGCCGGTCGGCGCACGGTGGGCCTCGAAGCTCGCCTGCGGGCGATCGCCGAGCGCGCAGACGAGCCCAAAACGCCAAAGGCGCCCCAGCGCAGGCGAGCGGCCCGCGCGCCCGTGCGCGACACCGACGCCCTGCGCGCTCGCATCCTGCAGGCACTGCGTCGCCGCGGCCCCCAGTCCATGGCGGAGCTCGGGCGTGCCCTGCAGCTCAGCGAATACCACCTGCGCTTGCACCTTGGAGCCCTTGCAAACGCCGGCGCCGTACGCCGCGACGAAGCGGGACGCCCGCGGCGCTACAGACTGGCGGAGCAAATCGCCGATGGTTGACCACCACGCAGCCGCAGCACCCCTTGCCGCCGGCCGGGACTACGTGGGATACCCCGCCGACGTGGGCGAACGCAGCCGCATTCCCTCGCGCATCACCCTGGCCAGCGTCCTGCTGAGCGTGGTGCTGACGGTCCCGCTGGTCGCCGTCTACCTGACCTACGGAAGCCAGCTGGCGCTGGCCCAGGCGGCCGACAGCTTCACCGACGCCTTCACGGCCCTGGCCCTGCTCTACTCGCTGCACGTGGGCTCGCAGCCGGCCGACGCCGAGCACCCCCGCGGCCACCACCGGGCCGAACCGATCGCGGCGCTGGTGGCGGCGGTGCTGGCCGGGGTGCTGGCGGTGGAGGTCTTCCACCGCGCTCTCGATGCATTGAGCACCGAAACGCCCGCGGTGATGGGCTGGCCCCTGGCGGCGGCATTCGCGGTCAAAGTGGTGGCCAAGACACTGCTCAGCTCGGTGTCGGGGCGCTACTACCGAAAGCTCGGCAGCCCTGCCCTACAAGCGCTCCAGGTCGACGCCAGAAACGACGTGCTGGTGGGGCTACTGGCCCTGGTCGGCTTCTTCGCCGCCCGCTACGGCTCCAGCGGCTGGGACGCCTGGCTGGCGCTGCCCATCGCCTGCTGGATCGCGGCGGCGGGCCTGGGTCTGGCGCGCGAAAATATTCGCTTCCTGATGGGCGAGGCACCGCCCGAAGCGCGACAGCAAGAGCTGATGCAAATCGCCGGCGAGACCCGTGGCGTCGACTCGGTGCATGCGCTGACCGCGCGCTACGACGGCACCGGCCTCGACGTCACGCTGCATGTGGTGGTCGACGAGAACCTGGTGCTGCGCGACGCCCACGACATCGCAGAGAGCGTCGAACTGCGCCTGATGCAGGAACCCGACGTGCTGCACGCCATGGTGCACGTGGACGTGGAAGCCGATCACGCCTAAGGGCTTACAGCGGCGCCCAAAGCCGCCCGCTTCAGCAAGGCCCTGAGCAACTCGTCTCGGCCCAGACGTTCACTGGAGCTGAAGGCCATCACGGGCCGGCCTGCCTGGCGCTCGATGGCGAGCATCGCCGGCTTGCGCCGATTGCGCGGCAGCTTGTCGAGCTTGGTCGCCACCAGCAGCGCCTCGCGGTCGATGTGCTGGAGAAACTCCAGCAGCTGCGAGTCTTCCTCGAGCAATCCGCGGCGCACGTCGATGATCAGCACCACGCAGCGCAGGCCCGCCCGCTGCTGCAGGTAACCTTCGATCATCGGCCCCCACGACATGCGCTCGCTCTTGCTGCGGCGCGCGTAGCCGTAGCCCGGCAGGTCGACCAAATCGAACGTGCCGGCGCTCAGCTCGACGCGAAAGAGATTCAAGCCCCGGGTGCAGCCGGGCGTCGAGCTGGTGCGCACCAGGTTGCGGCGGCCCAGCAGCGTGTTGATCAGGCTCGACTTGCCCACATTGGAGCGCCCGGCGAAGGCCAGCTCCGCGTAGATCGGCGGCGGCAGGCCCTGTACGGCCGTGGCAGAAGCGACGAAGCGGGCGTCGTGAATGGCCGGTGGGGGCTGCTGTGTCATGGGTCGGGGGCCGCGGAGTCGGAAGCTGCGCCACCCGGGGCGACCCTGCGGCGCAGGGCGTCGGTCAGCGCCGTCAACTCGCCGGAGCCCAAGAGGTAGCTCGCCGCCAGGTACACCGCCAGTCCAAAGCACAAAAGCAGGACAAAGACGCCCAGGTTCGGCAGGTGCCCCCCGCCCAGCTCCCAGCGCCCGAGCACGGCGATTTCATGGATCACCACGCCCATGACAGTGGCCGCCACACCCGCGCGCACCAGGGCGACCAGCAAAGGTCGCAGCTCCAGCACCCCCAACCGGCGCCGTAGCATGATGAGCAAGAGCAGCAGCTGCAAGAGCGCCGCCGCGCTGGTCGCCGCCGCGATCGCCACGTGGCCCCACGGCGCCATGGTGGCGGCACTGAGCGCGACAAAGGTCAGCAGATTCGCCGCCGCACACAGCACCGGCGTGCGCGTATCGTTGTAGGCGTAGAACATGCGCGTGGTGGTATGGGTCGCCGCCACCGCCCACACTCCCGGCGCCAGCCAAGCCAACGCGCGCGCGGTCTGCACCACCTGCTCGCGGCCGAAAGCGCCGCGCCCGAAGATCATGCAGACGGTGGGCTCGGCGATCACGCTCAGGGCCACCGCCGCGGGCACGGCGATAAACAGCGAGAGCCTGAGACTGTGCCCAAAGGCCTCGCGCGCGGCGGCGTCGTCGCCCTGGCTGTGCAGGCGGGCGAAGCTCGGCAGGGCCGCCGAAGCCACCGCCACCGCGAACATGCCCTGGGGGATCTCCACCAGCCGCTGGGCGTAATAGAGGTAGCTCTGGGCTCCCGACGGCAGAAACGACGCCAGCAGCCGCGAGAGCAGGATGTTGAGCTGGTAGACGCCGGTGCCGAGCACCAGCGGCGCGATCAGCAGAAAGCTTCGCCGCACCTGGGGGTCGCCCACGGCCAAGCGCGGTCGCGGCGACAGCCCGTGCCGGCGCAGACTCGGCACCTGCACCAGCACCTGCAGGGCACCGCCGACCAACGCCGCCAGCCCGAGCCCCGCCACCGACTCCAGTCCCAGGCCGAGGGCCACGGGCACGAAGAGCCAGGGAGTGGCGATCAGCGCCAGATTCAACAGCGCCGGACTGAAAGCCGGCAGCAGAAAGCGCCCCACGGCGTTGAGGGCGCCACTGAGCAGGGCGGCCACGCCAGCAAAAAGAATGTAGGGGAAGACCAGGGCCGTCAGCTGCACCACGGTGGAGAACTTGCCGGCATCACCTCGGTAGCCGCCACCGTAGAGCATGGCCAAGAGCGGCGCCCCGAGCACCCCCAGGGCGCTGACCAGCAGCAGCGTCAAAAGCAGCGCACCGCAGAAGCGCTGCAGATAGAGGCGGGCCTGCTCGCGCCCCTCGCGCTCGTCGAGCTCGCTGAAGATCGGGATGAAGGCCGCCGACACCGCCCCTTCGCCCAGCACCCGCCGCAGGGTGTTGGGGATCGTCCAGGCCACGAAGAACGCGTCGGTGGCAGGCAG
The DNA here is from genome assembly GCA_029880325.1 of Myxococcales bacterium. Taxonomy (GTDB): domain Bacteria; phylum Myxococcota_A; class Polyangia; order Polyangiales; family JAFGIB01; genus JAOUOP01. The sequence goes on from JAOUOP010000018.1 coordinate 86,622, forward strand.
GGCGAAGCTCGCCGCGATCACCGCGTCGCGCACGGCTCCCAAGAGGCGTGACCCCAGAGTACCCAGCGCCGCAAGGCCGGCCCGCCGGGTGATCGCATTGCCCTCGGCGGCCGACTCGACCATGGCAGCTGTATCGGCCCGGCGGGCGCCCGGTGTCAAACCAGCGACATGGACCGCGCTGGCGAAGCGCCTGCAGGTCCGGCTTTGGTTGACAAGGCCGCTACCTGGGGGTAGGTCTCCCGCCCCTGTAATACTCCCGGAGCGATCCCTTGGCGAACCACGCTTCCGCGCGCAAGCGCATCCGACAGACCGAGACGATCACGCAGCGGAACAAGCACTTCCGCAGCACCACGCGCACCCACGTCAAGCGCGTGCGTGCGGCCATCAGCGCCGGCGACAAGGCGGCAGCCGAAGCGGCACTGGCGATGTGCACCAAGCGCATCGACCAGGCGGTCCAGAAGGGCCTGTGGCACCGCAAGGCCGGCTCCCGCTACATCTCGCGCCTGACCTCCCAGGTGCGCGCGCTCGAAGGCTAGCGCGCCCGGGGGGATCTGTTTCAAAGCGACTTGGGCGACGACTTGGGCGACGACTTGGGGGACGCCTCAGCTGAGGCGAAAGTCGTCGGCCTGGCGCGGCGGCGCTTCTTGCAGAAGCCGGGTCGATAGAGCCGGGGCGCGGGGCAGCCGCGGCTGTGGGGCGGGCACTCGATGCGCACGTGGAAGTGGGCGTGGTGGCCACCGACCACCTGCAGGCGATCGACCACCTCGCCAAAGCGAGCCGCATCCTCGGGATGGCGCGCCAGATGCCGGCAAACGCGGCGCTGAAAGCCCGCGCTGACGTAGATCACATCCACCATGCTGCGCTCGGGATCGGGACCGCCATCCACGAAGAGCTGCATCAACTCCAGGGTCTCGCGCAGCGCGATGGGGCACGACGCCTCAACCCCCGGCCGACCACAATCCTCGTAGAAGTAGTGGACGTCAACGTCGAGGCCGTTGCGGTGGCTGCTGTGGACGCGACGCCCGTCGGCTTCACGGATGGTTCCGCCATGGCGCCGCGAGAGATCGCCCACCGCCATGCTGTGGCCCGGATAGCGGGTCTGCAATGACGCGCCCACCTGCTGGATCAGCTCCACCAGCTCGTAGGTGCCGAAGTTGCGCTTCAAGGTCGGGTTGACCAGGTCCACACCGGGCATTCCCGGTCGCAGCTCGGTGGCCTCGCGCAGACGCGCGCGACGATCGGTGCGGCGATCGTCGACGGGCTGGTGGGGAGCGCCCAGCGCCTGGACGACCGGCGACGGATTCGGAAAATAGGCCGTCAGCTCGTGCACGTCCGGACCGGGCTGCGGCAGCCGCGCCACGATCTCCAGGGCCTGCAGCACCACCGGCGCCGAAGCGCCGCCAGCTCCCGAGACCAGGCTGGCAAAGCCGGCGAGAACCAGGCCGAAGAGCAGCGCGGGCCTACGGAACAACGGCATCGCGACGGTTTTCCACAGCGCACCCCGCGCTGGCAATGGCCACGGGGCATTTAAGTACCAAAATTGCACATTTTTCGGTGCTGCGATCCCATGCTGGAGACGACGACGCTCGTTGACCGACGATCCGTCGGCCCGCGCGCTCAATCGCAGCGCGTGCGCAGGCGGCGATGGGGCTCGGGCTCGAGCGACAGCGGCAGGTGCACATCCACACTGCCGCTGGGTTCGGGCGCCGGGAAGCGAAGGGAGGTGGCGGCGTCGAGCACGCAAGCGCCCAGACGGGCGTCGCCGATCGCGTCCCCCAGCAGGCAGCCTCGCTCCACCTTGCCGCCCGGCCCCACCCGCAGCGCCATCGAAAGCCGCCCCCCGACGGCGGCCGCCCCCCGGGCCTGCGCCATGCACGCCGCGGCGGCCTGCTGCAGCGGCGCAAGGGCCGCGACGACCGCCTCCCGCGGCAGGTCCCCGAAGGCCGCGTCGGCCGCCAGCTCCGGCAGGCCGTCGGGGCAGCGCTGGAGCGCTGGCGGCGGGGTCTCGCCGGGCAGCTCCGTGCCCTTGGGCAGCAGCACCGAGAGGGCTACGGAGCGCCCGGCCGGCAGCTGGTAGAGCAGCTGATCGAGGACCTCGACTGAAATGGCCGCATCGGCGCTGACATAGAGGGCGCGCTCGACGCCCCCCGTTGCCGACTCCACCGTGAGCAGGCGTGACACCACCTGGTCGGGCCGCAGGGGGCCATCTTCGGTGGTCGCCTGGCGCTCGCCATAGCGCAGGAAGACACCGTCGGCGGTCAGCGCCAGCAGCGCCAAACGCTGGTCCGGCGCCTGCGGCGGCGTTGCGGTGAAGGCCGCCGCCACTTGCCGGCCGCCGGACGAGTCGCCGGACGAGCCGCCCGCGAGCACGCCCCAGGCACTCAAAATGGCCACCGGCCCCCGGTCGCGCTCGAGCCGATCGGCCAGACGCGCGGGCGGCTCGGGCAGCTGGTCGAGGGCGGGCATGAGCGGGGCGTGCAACACGAATGCGTCGCCGCGCCGGCCCAGGATGCAATCGGCTCCGGAAGCGCCACCGCCGTGGCGAAGCAGCCCTCGGGCCAGGCGCAGCAGGGCGGCGAAGTCGGAGTCGGTGCCGAGATCGCGCGCGGGTGGCGGCGTGGACGCAGTCTTGGATTCGGCCGCGAGCTCACCGCCGACCGTGGCCGCGGCAGCCTGCGGCGGTGCTTCGGTCGCCGGCTGCCCCGGATCCTTGGGCTGCGACCCGGAGCAGGCGCAGGCGATGACCAACAGCGGCGAAACCAGCCGATGCATGGCGCCACCATAGCAGCCGCCGGGGAGCTGGCGCGCCATTCCCCGAAAAGTTGCTGTGATCAAGGCACCGGTGCATAGCTCGAAGGGTGATGGCGAGAGGATGGCTGCAGTCGCGCGCCACTGGACGCCGCCCGCTCCGATGGCTGCTGCCATTCGCGCTGGTGCTGTGGGCGGGCTCGGGAGTGAGCGCGAGTCCCGGCGGCCAGGGTCGCCCCCTGGCCGCCACCGAGGTGAACCTACGCCCGCCACCGGGGCTGCGCAGCCGCTCGCTGGGCGCGGCCCATCGCGGAACGCTGGTCAATGGCATGAAAGTCCGCGAGTCCGCGTACCTGCGCTACGTGGGCGAGTACGCCCGGGGCGGCAATTTCTACGGCACCTGGGAGCTGGTGCAGCTGCTCGAACGGGCCGCGCGGCGCGTGGCCTTTCGGCTGCCTGGCGCCAAGCTCTCCATCGGCGAGCTGTCAGCCCAGGACGGTGGCCGCCTCGACGGCCATCGCTCCCACCGAAGCGGCCGCGACGCCGACATCGGCTTTTACCTGACGCTGCCCGACGGCCGCCCCTACTACACCCACTCCTTCGCGGATATGGACGGCCGCGGCCGCGGCATGGCCCCCAACGGCTACCTGCGCTTCGACGACGCCCGCAACTGGGAGCTGGTCGCCAAGCTGGTGACCGACGGCGAAGCGCGCGTGCAGTACATCTTCGTCTCCGAACCGCTCAAGGCCCGGATCCTGCGCGAAGGGGAAAAGCGCGGCGCCCACCGGCAAGTCCTCGAGCGCGTGCGCGCGGTGCTGGTCGAGCCCAACCACGGTCACCCCCACCAAAACCACTTCCACGTGCGCATCTACTGCGCCCCGGCCGACCGCGGCCGCTGCGAAGACCGGCCGCCCTATTGGCCCTGGTACCCCGGGAGCCCACCGGGCGGCGTCTATTCCACGCTTTCCAGACCTTAGGGCTCGCACGGGCCTTGAGTCGCAGCAGCACAACTCCCGGCATTGCTACGGGATGGCGCCGCCCGGCGGCCTCTGACACACTTGGGGCCATGGTGAGCCCGGGTCCTCTCAGGGATTCGCGGAAGAGCCGGGCGCTTTGGCGCGCGGCTGCGGCGTTGGTCTGCGGACTGCTCGCCGCCGCGACACCCATCGCGCGCGCCGGGGGCGAGGGAGGCCTGAGCCCGACCGAGCTTGCGCGACTGCAGAAGGGCGAGCTGGTCCAGCGCCCGGTGCGCGAGCAACGCGGCGACATGGAGCTGATGGGCGGCAGCAGCTACCAGGTGATCGACGCCAGACCCGAGATCGTCTGGCAGGCCCTGCTCGACACCAGCCACTACGATCGCATGCTGCCCCAGCTGGCCGAGGCCCGGGTGCTCAGCGAGCAGGGCGACGCGCGCAAGGTGTTCATGCGCCACACCACCGCCGGGCTCGTCGACACCAGCTACTACCTGGACCTCAAGCTCGACCACGCCCAGCGCGATCTGGCCTTCCGCGTCGACGAGAGCAAGGACAACGGTATCCGCGCCGCCTGGGGCTTCTACACCGTGCGCCCCCACCCCGGCGGCAAGTCGCTGCTGGCCTACGCCGTGATGGCCGACATCGGCCAAGGGCTGGGCGTGGCCGTGGTCCGGGGCACCGTGCACACCTGGATGCTGAAGGTGCCGTGGATGGTCAAGCGCTTCGTCGAGGGCAGCGGCCGCCACATCTACCACTGAGCCGCGGGCATCGGCCCCACACACACTCCTCGGATGGCAACATAAAGCCCTGTGTTGTCAGGGATTTATGGGTGCGCATTTTTCGTCCAAGCCCCTGGTCAACCGGGGCATGTGGGGTATGGTAGGGGACAAGTCCGAAAGGTGGAGTGATGAACAGGCTGCGAACCCTACGCGCCCGGAGCCGTGCCTGCCTGGCGCTGTTCTGTATGGCGGCAATCGTTTCATGTGGCGGGGGCGACGAAGACGGTCGAACCGGCAGCGGCGGCCTGAGCAGCGGCGGCACCGGCACGGGCTTCGGCAACCCGGAGTCCAGCGGCGCCAGTGGCGCCGGCAGCGGCTTCGGCAATCCGACCGCCACGGTGACGGGAACCGCCGACAATGTTGCCAACGAACCCTGCGCCTCGGCCAATGTGCGCACCACCCGGGCCCAGCCGACGATCGAGTTCGTCGTCGACGGCTCGGGCAGCATGTGTGCCGTGTTCGGCCCCCAGACGCGCTGGACCGCGCTGCGTTCGGCGCTGCTCGACCCGGTCGAGGGGCTGATCTATCGACTGCAGCAGACGGTGGTCTTCGGCTCGGTGATCTACGACGGCACCATCGATCAATTTCTGGCCCTCGGCGCTGTGGGCACCCCCTCTCCGCCCTGCGCCTCGAACTACCTCCAGATGAAAGCCGCCGGCGAGTGTCCCCAGCTGGTCGACGTGCCGCCGGCGCTCAACAACGCCGCCGCCATCGACGCCGGCTTCCCGCAGGTCGAGCTGGGCGGCTCGACGCCCACCGACCGCGCCCTGATGTGGACCATGGACCGCCTGATCGAGCAGCAGGTGAGCGGACCCGACACGGAGATGGAGCCCCAGTACGTGATCCTGGCCACCGACGGCGCGCCCAACGACATCTGCGTCGGTGGCCTCGGCGGCGACGGCAGCATCCAGCGCCAGAACGTGCTGGCCGAGGTGGACCGCGGCGCCGCCAACGGCATCCGCACCTTTGTGATCAGCCTGGCGGGCAACGACCCGAACCTGCAGGCCCACCTCGACGAGGTCGCGCGCCACGGCGATCCCGGCAACCCCAACGCCGTGACCTACAATCCCACGAACAAGGCCGACCTGGTCTCGGCCCTGGCCAAGCTGGTGGGCGGCGCCGTCGGCTGTGACATCTTCCTCGACAACGGCACCGTGAAGGCCGGCTCCGAGTGCACCGGCGAGGTCACCCTCAGCGGCAACCACCTGCCCTGCTGCACCGGCGCCCCCGGCGCCTACACCTGCGACGGCGTGCCCATGGCCGACGCCAACGGCTGGCGCCTCAAGGACGAGCGCACCCTGGAGCTGATGGGTCTGACCTGCCTCGACTTCCTGAATTCGACTGAGACCAGCCTGCTGGCGGAGTTCCCCTGCGGCGTCTTCGTTCCGGACTGAGGCTTCGTCTCCGGGTGACGGTGAGCTACAGCCCCTGCTCCAGACGGCGCTCCGAGAACTGACTCTCGGTAACGCTGGCCTGGTTGAACTTCATGGTGTTGGTCTCGAGCAGGGTCTGCGAATCCACCTTGCCGCCGCGCACGGTGCGCACGGCCAGACGCTTGGCGACCCAAATGCCGTCGATCTTTTCGAAGTTGCTGAACTTCATGTACTTCAGCTTCTTGCCCTCTTTGACCCAGGCCTTGACCTGTACAGGCATCAGCTTGCTCTTGCTGATCCAGGTGTGGGTCTTGACGTAGCCGGTCTCCTTCTTTTCCTTTTCGCTGCGCGGTCGCGCCTCCAGCAGCCAGCAGTCCTCGCCGTCGACCTTCACGCTCTGTTCGATGATCGCGTAGTCGTACTGCTCGGGGTCCTTCTTGGTCATGTCCGAATAGGTCAGGTCGGTGCCCATGAAGGAGCCGCTGCGGTCGGAGGTCGAGATGCGCGTGGACTTGTGCAGACTCGGCAAATAGAGCCACTGGTCGTCTTCTTTTTTGCCGTCGTCGAAGTCCACCGACAAAAGGCCCGTGTTGCGCACGTCGGCGGGGGCTTCGAAGAAGATGATGCTGCGGGTGCCCCCGTCGAACTTCAGGCTCTGCTGGTTGAGCTTGCGCACGCGCTTGCGACCGGCCGCATCCTGCAGCGTGAGGGTGACGCGCGAGACGATGCGGTCGCCGCTCTCGCGGTCCTCGACGGCCTTGGCGATGGCGCGGGCATCTTTGGTGTTGGGATCGAGCGCCAGAGCCGGCGCGGCCAGCGAAGAGAGCAGGCCGGCGCCCAGTGCCACGCGGGCGGCGGTGCCGCGCAAAAGTGCGCGTAGCAGGGGGAAGTTCGCTTGGGACGCAGGGAGCAGCTTGTGTAGGCGGTGATACGACACGTTTCGGTCCTCTCTGGAGATGCTCGGCTTTTACGACGTGCGGTGACGGTAAAAACTTCTAAGCAGGGCGGGTGTGAAAATCAGGTCGACGAGCAGCGCCAGCAACAGGCTCAGGCCGACCAAGAGCCCAAAGCGCTGCAAGTTGTACATGCTGGCCGCCAGGAAGACCATGAAGCCGGCCACCAGCACGATGGAGGTGGTGATCATGGCGCGGCCGGCGTGGGAGAAGGAGTGGGCCAGGGCCGACTCCACGTCCTCGTGGTGGTGAATGTGGGAGCGAAATTGGTGCAAAAAATGGATCGTGTCGTCGACCGCGATGCCGATGGCGATCGAGCCGATCATGATGTTGTTGAGGTCGATGGGAATGCCCGCCGCCCCCATCAAGCCCATGATCATGGCGATGGGCAGCAGATTGGGCACCATGGCGATGAGACCCAGGCGCAGGTCGCGCAGGAGCAGCACCATCATCAGGGTGATGGTGACGAAGGCCGCGCCGAAGCTGCGCATCAGGTCGACCAGCAGACCGCCCACCACAGTCAAGAGATTCAAGGCCGAGCCCGTGGGGCGCACGAGGGCGCGGTCGCCGATGTGCTTTTCCACGCCGGCCATGATGTGCGCGACCAGCGGTTCGTAGGCGCTGGCATCGAGCCAACGCAGGCGCACCGTCAGCACCGTGCGCCGCAGATCGATGGTGGCCAGGCGCCTCAATTGGGCGGGGCCGGCACTCTCGAAGAGGGTGACCATGTCGACCACGCCGCGCTGGGTGTCGGGTATGCGGTAGGCCTCGGACTTGGATTCGTGGACCGCCTGGTGGGTCTCGCGCACCACGTCGACGATGCTGATCACATTGCCGATCAGCTGCTCGGGCGGCGCCTGATCGGGCTTGCCGCGGGCCACGGGAAGTCCCGTGCGCGGGTCGCGGTAGGCGAAGATGTGCTCTTCGAGCCGATCGATGGCGAGCATCAGCTCGCGGTCCTTGAGCGTTTGGCCGGGTTTGGCTTCGATCAGCAGCGTCAGGTCGGAGGTGCCACCCAGGTGATCGTCGACGGCCGTGAACGCGTCTTTGATGGCGTAGCCGCCGGGAATCCAGGCCAGGGGATTGTGGTAGACGCGCATCAGTCCGATGCAGGCGATGGCCACCACCGCGATCGCCGCCGCCACCGCCAGCGTCATACGGCGGCGCCTGTGGGGATGACTCGATGCGGCAGGCGCCCTCGACAGGCCGCTGCAAAAGGCCAGAAAGCGGTCGAAGACATCCCCGCCGCCATGGGCGCCCGCGCGCAGACCGAAGAGGCTTTTTTGGTTGAAGCTGATGAGCGCGGGCAAAAAGACCAGCGTGTGCACAAGCGCCAGCATCACGCCCAGCGCACCGAAGGTGCCCATGTCCTGGATCGCATCGACCACGGCCAACCGAAAGCTCAGCAAGCCCAGGGCCGTGGTCAGGGTGGTGAAGAGCACCGGCATGGCGGTCGTGCCCAGGGCGTGCACGACCGCTTCGTGACTGCTGGCGCCGCGCCGCATGGTGTCGCGGTAGACCGACTGGATGTGCACCGAGTCGCCGATGCCCACGCACATCACGAAGGCGGGCAAGATGTTGGTGATCATGGTCATCGGCACACCGAAGAAGGCCATCGAGCCCAGCGTCCAGATCACCGCCTGCACCACCACCAAGAGCGGCCCCATCACGCCCAGTGGATGACGAAACATCAGCGCCATGAAGACGAAGATCAGGCCGACCGCCAGGCCGCCCATGGAGGCCAGGTCGCCGAGCATCAGGTCATTGATGGCAGCGGCCAGCGCCGGCAGGCCGGCCACGTGAATGCGAAAGTCCTCGGCCTCGACCGCCGCGCACAGGCGCAGCACCTCGGCGTAGACCCGGGCCGAGTCCTGTTCGCTCATGAAGTCGGTGCGCAGCAGGATTGCCGAGTGGCTGCCGTCGGCGGAGATCACGCGCCCGACCAGCGTGCGATCGGCCAGCACCTGCGGCTCGAGGGCAGGCAGCTGCTCGGCGCCGGGCCATTCATCCAGCAGGCCGCCGACCTGTAGCCCCCCACCCTTCCAGCGCGTCTGGCGCACGTTGATGAGCGAGGTGATCTCGTCGATCACCGTGCCGCCCTTCTCCTCGCCCCAGGCGTCGGCCTTGGGCCCATCGTCGCCCGCTGCCGCCCCGGCTTGGCCGAAATCGTCGCCGAAATCGTCACCAAAATCGTCACCGAAGCCATCGAAGCCCTGGTCGGCGGTCCCCGCGTCGCGCTCGGCAGCGGCCTGCTCACCGGACCCGGGAACCCCGGCAGCGGTCGTTCGCCCGCGCCAGGCATCGCGCTGACTCTTGCGCTGCCCCAGGCTTTCGATCGGCAGATCGATGGCCGCCAAGGCATCGTGCAGCTTCTTCAACCGCTCCAAGTAGGCCGGCGAGAAGACGTCGCCGCCGATCAGGATCACAAAAATCTCGTCGCGGCCGAAGTCGTCGCGCAGCTGCTCGAGCACCTGAAAGGCCTCGGAGTGCGTCGACAGGAAGGCCTCGACGCTGGTGTCGACCTTGCGGTGGGCGATCGCCTGATAGGCGAAAAACGCCGAGATGCTCAGCGTGCCGAGAATCGCGAAGACGCGATAGCGCACCACGAACTCGGCCCAACGCGTAAAGAAGGGACTCGTGGGCGCCTGATCGGGATCGTAGACCGCCATCGGGAAGCCAAGGATGCGCCCGCTGTGTAGCGCAGTTCTTTTTTGGGGTCATACGCCGAATTGACGCAACCGGCGGGGGCCACTGGCCGATGAGTGAGAGGCAGCCGGGCAGCCACCTGCCCGCACGCCCAAGGAGAACCGCCATGCCCCACTTCCAAGCCCTGCGCGGCAGCGTCGCGCTCTATCTCTGCCTCCACGCCAGCGCCTGTGTCGACATCCCGCCAGAAACCCTCGAACCGCTGGCGGAGTTGACGCGCGACGCCTCGATCTCGGTCAATCTCTCCATCGACGCCGGGGCCATGCGCCCGGCCGACGGCGATCCCTACACGGGGCCCGAGTGCGAGCCAGCGCCCACCCCCTCCGACGACGCCGCCGAAGGCGAAGGCGCCGCCGGAAACGACATGAGCCACGCCGATTCCGCGGGTGCCATGGACGCCGGCGCCGCGACGGGCGCCGAACCGGCTCCGCGCCCCTCGGCGCCCGGCCACCTGCTGATCACCGAGCTGATGCCGAATCCGGCGGCCGTGGCCGACACCGCTGGCGAGTGGATCGAGCTCTACAACCCGGGCGCAGAGGCCCTCGACGTGGCCGGCTGCCTGCTCGACGACGGTGGTAGCACCCGACGTCCACTGCCGGCCGGCACCACCATCGACGCCGGCGCCCACTTCCTGCTGGCGCGCTCGGAGCAATGCCCGGTGCCCCCCGATCTGGTCATCAGCTTCTCCCTGGGCAACAGCGCCGACCGCGTCGCGATTTTCTGCGACGGCATCGAGATCGACGCCGTGGCCTACGGCGAGGGCTTTCCGCTGAGCCCGGGCGTGAGCATGTCGCTCGATCCCGACGCCTACGACGCCGTGGACAACGACTTCGGCCAGGCCTACTGCCCCGGGCGCTTCGCCTACGCCATCGACCTGGGCACGCCCGGCGAACCCAACCCCAGCTGCGATACAGACGCCGACGCCGGTTGAACGCGGCGGCGCTTTGCGGCCCGAGCCGAGCATGGCACATTGGGCGGGCGCGCTTCGGACATCAGCTCCCGAAGCGCCCCCGTCCATGTCGCGCGCAGACAACGATAACGACGGCAGCGCCGGCTCCCGACCACCCGCAAGCGACACCGTGGGACGCTACGATCGCATCCCCGATGTGCGCGACGGCCTGACACGCATCGAGCGCGTGATCCTGTGGACCCTGGACCGCGCGCAAAAAGAGCGGGGCGGTCGCTACGTACCCACGGCCATGCTCTACGGCCGCGTCGTCGAACACGTGAACATCAGCGTCGACGAATTCCAAAAGACGCTGGCACGGCTGACCGGTCGCGGCGGACTTTGAATTAATCCGCCACCATCACCCACCGTCCGCCCCAGCCCCACGATCCCGCCGCCTTAGGGCTCGACCCTGTGGGCCGTGCAGGGGCCGGCCGACACCGGCAAGACCACCCTGATCCTGCATCTGGCTGCGAGCACATGCTCGAGCAGCTCGACGCCCTGGTCGACAAGGGCGAGATGGGCGATCGCCTGCTGCTGGTCGCCAGCACCAACAACCGCGCCGTCGACAGTGTGGTCGAGCCCCTCGACCACACTGTCGACGGCCTGCCCATGGCCCTGCGTAGCGGCAGTCGCCAGGTCTGCCAGAAGGTCACCACCGCCCAGCTGCGCAAGGCGCTGGCATGGCTGGCCCGCTCTCGACCCCGCGATCAGGCCGCCCGGACGCAGGCCAGCGAGCACTACGACCAGGCCGTGGACCGCTATCGCCGCCTGCGCGAGCAACTGATGCAGCAGGAACGACCGCGTGCGAAGGCCATGGAGGCGCGCCGGGCTGCCACCGTCGCCAAGACCCAGCTCGAGCGCTTCGACGCGGAGCTGCGCGTGCGAAAGCTGGACCCCGAGGCACCGTTGCCGGTCGAGAAGAAAGCCGACCTCGCCCGCCTGACATCGCTGCTGCTCGATCTGGATCGGCTCGAGGACATGGCCGGTCGCAATCCATCGAAGTCGGCCCTGCGCCGCCTCGAAAAAGCCCACCGAAGGTTTCTGACCGAGCACGGGTCGGCGCTTCAGAGTTTGCGCGCGGCCGCTTCGGAAGGCGCGCCTTGGCCGCTGCCGCCCGTGTGCGACGACCGCGGTCAACCGGGAGCTTGCCTCAAGGCCTGGGAAGAGGCGATCGAGGTGGCCCTCGACCAGGCCGACGCCCTGCGCAGCGAGGTCGGCGAGCGGCTCGAGGTGCGGGAGCTACTGAAAGAACGCCGCCGTTTGCACCACCGGGTCGAGGCGTGCCCCGACGAGGGCGAAGTGACGCCGCCGAGCGACGCGCTCGATCCCCTGCGCGTCGAGCTGCTGCAAAGCGGCCTCGAGCTGCGCGAACGCTGGGCCACGCTCCACGCCGAGTCGCTGTCGCAGGCGCTCGAGCTTGCCCTGGAGTGCGTCCAGAGCGAGCGCTCCATGCGCACGCTCTTCCGTGCCGAGGCCGAAGCCGGGCGCTGGCTGCGTCAGCTCTGTGGCGTCTGGGGCTCGACGCTTTTGTCCATGGCCAACGCCGTGGTCGCCGAGTCACGTCACATCGAGCGCGTGGTCATCGACGAGGCCGGCCAGTGCCATCCGGCCCACGCCATCTCGGCGCTTCTGCGCGCACGCTCACCCCTGATCATCGGCGATGTCCACCAGCTCGAGCCGGTCATCGAGCTGACCGCTTCCGACGAGCGCCGCGTGCGCCTGCAGGCGGGCCTGCGCCTGAGCGACCAAGAGCTCGCGCCCTACCGCGTGGGCTCCGAGAGCTCGAACTCCGTGCAGTCCCTGGCCTACCGCGCCTGCGGTGGCCCCCTGCGTTTGACCGACCACTTTCGCTGTCAGCCGTCGATCATCGCCATCTGCGATTCCATCTGCAACTACGGGTTGAAAGTTCACACGCCGCCCCAAAGCCGCGCGCGCGAGGCTCCCTTTTTGCACTCACCGGTGCTCTTCGTGGACGTCGACGGGCGCCAGCAGCGGCTGGGGGGAAGCTGGACCAATCCCGCCGAACTCGAGCTTTGCATGCAGTGGCTGCAGGCGATCGTCGACGCCGGCGTCTCGGTCGACGACGTGGCCATCATCACGCCCTATCGCGGGCAGATCGAGCAGCTGCAGCGCGCCGTGGCCCGCCGCGGCATCCGCATCGCCCGCGGCCTGGCCTTCGACCCCGTGGCCGACGAGCAGGTAAGCCTCTTTGGCGTCGAGCCCGAGCCGGCGGGCTTGACCCTGGGCACGGAGCATCGCTTTCAAGGCGGTGAGCGCAGCGTCGTGCTCTTCAGCAGTGTCGTCACCGATCCGCGCTCGCTCGGTTTCTTGAATGACCGCGTCAACCTGCTCAACGTCACCGTTTCCCGCACCCGCGAGCACCTGATCACGCTGGGGCACCGCCCGACGCTGGCCACGGGCCGCTACACCCGGCGCCTTCTGGGGTCGCCGGGGGCGCTCGAGCCGGCGTTCCCTGCGCTGCGGGGCGCTGGCTGAGCCGTCGCCAGGGCAGGTCGGGCCCTCGACTTTCAACGCTGCTTCCAACGGTCTTCCACACGGTCGGGGCCCAGGCTCATGACTGAGCGACGGCGCGCTGCCGCTCGCACCTTCCTCCCCGAAAGGAGAACCAGCCATGAGCCTGAACGTGGACCTTTTGCAGAGCAGCTTCGACCTCGTGATGGAGCGGGAGCCCGAGCTCACCATTCGTTTCTACGAGCACCTGTTCGCCCGCCACCACGAGGTCGAGCCGCTCTTTTCCAGAAACAGCCGAGCCCAGCAGGCGCTGATGCTCGCGCGTGCGCTCGGCGCCGTCGTCGAGCACCTCGAAGATGCCAGCTGGCTCGAGCAGACCCTGAGCGTCATGGGCGCCCGCCACGTGGGCTACGGCGTGACCGAGGCGATGTACGACTGGGTCGGCGAGGCGCTGCTCGAGACGCTCGCGGAGGTGGCCGGCGATGCCTGGAGCGACGAACTGGCCGCGGCCTGGTCAGAGGCCTATGGCGCCATCGCCGGGTTGATGAAAGCCGGCGCCCAGCAAGCGGCGGCTTGAGCGCCCTCAGCGAATGTCGTCGTCGTCGCCCAACTGACCGTTGGCACCGGCGGAGACCACGGTGGCTTCGCTTTCGTCGCACTCGATGTGGAAGGCGTTGCCCCAGGGGTCGACCGAGTTGGTGCGCCGCGAGAGGATGTCTTCCTTGACGAGCGTCTCGACGCTGGGGCACTCACTCCCGAACTCCAGCTGGTAGGCGGTGACCGCCTGGCCAATGGTTCTGGCGTCGATGCGGGCCTGACGTACGCGGGCCCGCACCAGCGAGGGCATGATGGCAAAGCCGGCAGCCACCGCCACCATGGCCATGATCACCATCACGATCATGATCTCGATCAGCGTCATTCCCTGTTGCCTGCGCCGTCTGCGCTGTCTGCGCAGCCGTGCAGCGCGCAGGGTGATGTTGTTCTTTTGCATGGACTCTCCTTGGTCATCGCGCCGGAACGAAGTGCGTCCGGTCGCGTCGCCAAAGGTCCTTGCAGGGTGCGTGCCAGTGCTGTAGCGCAGTAAATCGCTACGTTGCCTTGCCGACCGCGGGCGTTCGCGCGTCACAATGCCCCGGTGCGTGCGCGTGCGCTTGCCAAAGCGTCGCAAGCGCCCCAGGGCGGGAAGTCCAGGCGCCGGGAGCGAGGCAGGAAAAAACGTCCTGGCAGCATTCGCTTCCGCATGGGCCATCCAGGTCGCACGCGCGGCGTCCAAGGGTTTGGACGGCTGTTCAGCGTCGGTCGGTGCGCTGTGGGAAGCGGGGAGCGCCTGCTTCGAGTTCCACCTGCGAGCCGTTTGCCAGGTAGGACACGGCGCGGTACTGGCCCGCCAGCGCGAGTAGCTCGATGAGCTGCGCCTCGTCGAAGAACCGTCGCAAGCGCTGCCAAAGGGCGTCGTCCACCTGGGCGCTTGTGTGCAGCGCGTCGGCCAGCTCCACCACGAGCGCCTCTCGACCGTGCCAGTCGTCGGCGTTGCTGAGCACCGTGGCTGTGACTTCCTGCTCGGAAAGTTCCGCGGCTTCGGCGAAGAACGCCACGTGCACACCCCACTCGTACTCCGCGCGGCAAAGCGCTGTGGTTCGCAGGATCATGAGCTCGCGGGTCCTGAGGTCGATGCTGCCAGGGTCGAGCAGTCCGCCGCGGCGCAAACGCCCAAGCACGCGGGGGTTTTTCGCGACCGTCCGGAACAGTCCGATCGGTTCCATGCCGGGCGGCATCAATTTTGCCAGGTCTTGCGCGACCTCGGACTCGTAGGGGGGGCGTGCGGGTTCGATTCGGGCTGCCATGTTCGTCGCCTTTCGCGGTCGCTGTTTTGCCAAGGAATGTGCTACTGTTTTCGTAGCAACCCGATGGTAGCGCTACGGTTTTAGTAGCGCAAGTGCAAGCGGAGGTTCGGATGGCTCCTGTTGCCAAGCGACCGATCATGGAACTGCTCGACCTTCTCGGGCGGCGTTGGACACTGCGCGTGCTATGGGAACTCAGGGGCGAGTCGCTGACGTTCCGCGGACTTCAGTCTGCCTGCGACGAGATCTCGCCCAGCGTTCTCAACGCGCGGCTGTCGGAGCTGCGGGAGGCAGGGCTTGTGGAAGCGATGGAGGCAGGCTACCGGCTGAGCCCGATGGGGCGACAGCTCGGTGAGCTATTGCTTCCTCTCGATGCCTGGGCCAAACGCTGGGTCAAACGTCGGGCTTGAAGCGCGGCCGGGCGCGGTGCAATCCCGCGACCGTTCGCATCCGCGTGTTGCACCGGCTGTCGAAGTCGATGGCTCGAAGCGCGCCGGGCGGCAAGGTCATCGCGGTCCGGTGTGGGGTCTTTGGTTGCCGCTGGAACTCCGCTATGCTCGATGGTCATGCGGGGACTCAGCTGGGCCGGGTGGCTTTTCGTTGTTGTGATTGCGTGTGGGGACGACGCCAGCAGCGCGGGTGCGGGCTCCGACATGGATGCTTCGCTCGACGCGGAGGCAACGGCACCGGGGCGCTCCGCCGAGGGGCAGAGCTGCGGCGGGGTGAGCAGTAGCTTCGGGATCACCTGTTGCATCTGAGCGGGTGGTTGGCGGTCAGGCAGGGCGTCACCGGGACCGTTGTGCACGGGCTCTGCGGAAGTGCGCCCCGCAGCCGCTATCGCGCGAGCCCTTCGAGGGCGATTTCGCCCGACGCGATGCGCTGCAGGGTCTCGACCAGGAAGGCGTGCTCCCGCGCTTGCACGCGTGCGGTGAGGGTCTCGACCGTGTCGGTTTTTTCCACTGGCACGGGCGTTTGGGCGAGCACTGCGCCGTGGTCGTAGATCTCATCGATCAGGTGCACGCTGATGCCGGTTTCGGTCTCGCCGGCCTCGAGTACGGCGCGGTGCACGTGCTGTCCGTACATGCCCTGGCCGCCGAACTTCGGCAGCAGCGCGGGATGGGTGTTGAGGATGCGACCGCGGTAGGCGGCGACCGTGCGTGGGCCCAGTAGCTTCATGTAGCCAAGCAGCAGCAGCACCTGGACCTGGCGGTCCTGCAGCGCTTCGAGGATGGCCTCGTCGCGGACGCGGTCGTCGGCGAAGCGCGGGCCTCCGATGTGTTGGCACGGGACGCCGTGCTCGCGAGCGAAGGCCAGGACGCCGCTCTTTTTGTTGTTGCTGATGATGAGGCCGATGCGGGCGTCGAGACGGCCGTCACGGCAGGCCTGGGCGACGGCCCGGGTGTTGCTGCCTTGATGGGAGGCGAGGATCCCGAACGTGAGCATGGCGAATGTGGTGCACCATGCCGTGGTGCTTCGGCAAGTGGCTTTCCGATCTCGAGCCTACAACGGTGTGCAGTCGCTGGGCGGCACGTTGAACCAGCGTTCGAGCACGGTGCGCGCCTGGATCGGCATCGCCATGTTCTGGGGCATTTCGCCGAGCAACATGCGCTGGCGGGCCACCCACCACATGGGTTGTCCCGTGGCGTACCACAAGGAGGGCTGGAGAAAGTCGGAGGTCAGGGTGAGCCGCGGGGCGTCGATGGCGGGAAAGTCGTCCGTAGGTAGCATTAGAAGGGGGTCAATTGGGCCAGTCACCGCACCGGGGAGGAGTTGACATAAGAGACACTACTGCGAAGTACGACAGCAATGAATTAATCCGCCACCATCACCGACCGTCCGCCCCAGCCCCACGATCCCGCCACCTTACAGCACGGCGGCTCGGGCGTGACCGTGGGCGCGGCCCTGCAGTTTCCGCTCGGTCATGCCGACGTGATGGAGCTGGAGCGTTCGGTGGTGGACGCCTCGCGCTTCTTCGCCGACGTCAACCATCTGCACTACACGCTGCCGGACTACCCCTACATCGAAGAGCCGCGCCTGACGCTGCACAACGACGACGGGCGAAACTTCCTGGCCGCCAGCGAGCAGAGCTACGACGTCATTATCAGCGAGCCGAGCAACCCGTGGATCACGGGCGTCTCCGACCTCTTCACCGTCGATCATTTTCGGGTAGCCAAGAAGCGCCTGGCTAAAGATGGCATCTACTGCCAGTGGGTCCAGCTCTACGAGATGAGCCCGCGCAACGTGAAGATCATCTACCGGACCTTCGCTTCGCAGTTCAAATACGTGGTGGTCTTCTCGGCCGAGGATCTCTCCAGCGACACCATCCTGATGGGCTCGGACTCGCCCCTGCCCCTGGATCTCGGCCGCCTTCGCCGGGCCTTTGCCGAGCCGGGCGTGGTTGCCGAGCTCGAGCGCGCCTACATCCACTCGCCCTACGACGTGCTGGCGCGGGTGCTGCTCTCGGACCGCGACGAGGTGATGCGCTTCACCCACATCGAGCACCGCAAGGACAAGAAAACCGGCCGCATCAAAGCCATCCCCGAAGCCACCAACGCCGAAGACTGCCGGCCGCCGGGCTGCCGTCGCGAGCCCTTGCCCCTGAACACCGACGACAACGCGCTCATCGAATTCGCCGCCCCGCGGGACGTCATCGGCTTCGATGCGCTACCGCGGCTACTTGCGCACCGTCTACCACCACGAGTGGCCCTACGGCCGCCTGCAGGACAAGCTCATCGGTCCCAACTGAAAGTCAGAAGACGTGGCCGAGCAGGCCATCGCGCTGCTGGCCCATGGCCGCACGCGTGAGGCCGGTGCGCTTGTGGCCATGCTGCCGCCTGCGGCCGGTGGCGGCCTGCGCGCCAAGGCCGAGACCAAGGCTTTCGCCCCTGCGGCATCCCCCATCGAGCAGGCCCACGCCATCTGGGGCGTACTGGGCGATGAGCCGAACACGCCCAAGGTCAGCTTCCCGCCGCCCACGCCAGAGCACCTCGACCCTGAGCTCGACGCCGCCACCAGGCGCCAGCTCAGCCGCGGCCACGCCGAGGCCCTCGACTGGCTGCACCGTGGCGAGCCCAAGCGCGCGGTCACAGCCCTGAGCGCCCTACCCAGCGCCCTGTTGCAACACGCGGGCGCGCCCATGGGCTACCTGCGGGGCTACCTGCACTACCGGGCCGGCCAGTACGACGAAGCCATCGACACCCTCGAAGCCACGCTGCAGGCCGATCCTGCCTTTGCCCTCGAGCACCCCGCCCTCTACTTCTTCCTGGCGCGCTCCCACGACGCCCTGATGCACTTCGACAAGGCCGTGCGCAACGCCCAAGTCTACATCGAAGCCGCACCGCTGTGGGCGGGCGGTGCGGACGACGAGGCACAGCCGGAACCGCCCCCGAACGCCGCACCGATCAGCGATGAAGCGGGCGAGACGCTGAAGCAGTTTCATTCCGACCGCGCTGGCGCCGTGGCGGAGGCATCCGGACACGCGCAAGCACCATGATGTGAGCAAGCTGGGCATCGTGATGCCCGCGTGCGCGCCATCACGGCGATGTCCTCGGCCGGCCCAGGCCGATCAATGGCGACCCGCGACGTGGGCAGCAACTCTCACGGATGCCCGGCTGGGTTCAGCTCACGACAACCGGGCAGGTCCTCCCAGCGGGCCAGCTCCGAACGCAGTCGAAGCATCTCCTGGGGCTGCTGGAGCGCAAGATTGACGCGTTCGCCGGGATCGCTTTCCAAGTCGTAGAGGTAGTTGAGGTTGTCGTCGAGGTTGACGATCAACTTGTAGCGCTGGCTCATCACCGCCAGCTGGGCGGGCAGCCCCACGCCTCCCCAATGATCGACGGCGATCAGCTGACTGACAACGGGGAGCTGCGAGGGAAGCGCCGGTCCGAGCAGGTCACGGCCCTGAAAGCCTTCCCGCTGCGGCAGACCGAGATAGGCCAAGAGCGTCGGAACGACGTCGACGAGTGAGACGGGGTCCGTAATCACGCGCGCTGAAACCCCGGGCAGCCGCATGTAAAGCGGAACCCGCAGCGCTTCCTCGTACAGCGAGCCGCCGTGGTAACGGCTTCCGTGTTCGCCGAACTCCTCGCCGTGATCACTGAGCATGATCACGACTGCGGCCCGCCCGCGCTCGCTCTGTTCGAGTTCTGCGACAAGGCGTCCCAGGTGCATCAACACGTGGCGAATCTGTGTGCGATAGCGCTCCTGCTGCGTCAGTCCCTCGAGCCAGGGCGCGTAGGGCGCGTGAGCGTCGAGAAAGTGAAGCCAGCGCATGCGCGGCGGCCCGGAGGCCCCGGAGCGGGCCTCCTCGATGGCCCAGTCGACCAGCCGCGCGGTCGCACCACGCAGGGCCACGACGTCGCAGTCGTCCTGAAAGGGCGAGCGCTCCCGGGACAAGCCGAGCACCTGCTTTCCCTGATGTGCCGAGCCCTTGTGCTGGTGGATCCAAATGTCGGCGTCGTAGCCGGCCGCGTCCATCAGTTCGAAGACGCTGGGATGCCCGAGGCCCGTGTACCGAAGGTAGCGCGACTGCGCCATGGCGAGCATCGCGCGATAGGTCTCGGGATAGGGCGTGTACGCGCGTGCAAAGTCCACGGTCCCGCGCTTCCAGCGCGCGAAGTCGGGCACCTCCCGCAAGTCCAGCCCACCCCAATCGGCACGAACTGTGTCCGTCACCAGCAGATACACATCGGGAAGCGGAGCGCGCGGGGCGGGCCGACGCGCGGGGACCACGGGCGCAGTCGCCCTGCTGAGGCCGTTGCAGTTGCGGTCGACCGGGTCCGGCAGTTCGCAGCGCCCTGGAGCGATCTCCGGGTCTCCATCGTCGCAGTCGGTTCCGGCGAAGGTGCCCGCGTGGCCGTCGCGATCGAGGTCGAGCAATAGGCGCATGGTGGCCAGCAGCTGGGGCTGGAGCATGCCGTGGGCGTCGCCCAGCACGCGGACCTCTCGTACCTGGCTGCCGAGGGAGAGGTGACTGGCCAGGCCCACGGCCGCCAACGCGCCCAGGCGCCGCCAGCTGGCCCTGAGGGTCCAGTCCCAAAGCGTACAGGCCCCCAGGATCATGGCGGCGAAGCCGGCCAGGTCGTGCAAGGTCGCGTAAAGACGCCGTAGCACGAAGGCGTCCGCCAACAGACACGACAGCGCGGCGACCAGGCACAGCGCCCGAAACAAGGGCGCCCCGAGCCCACCGCGGATGCTGGCGAGGAGAACACCTGTGACGCCGCTGGCGGTCGGCACCACCAGCGCAAGTCGGTAGGGATCGTCGGCGAGATTCCAGGGCCGCAGGATCAGTACGCCCACCCCGCCAGCGGCAGCACCGATCGCCGAGCCCAACAACAGTCGCCACAGCCACGAGCCCCTTCGCGGAGCCCATAGCGGCAAAAATAGGCGCCAGGGCAAGCTCACGCACGCGGCCGCAAGTCCGCTCACCCAAAGGGCCTCGGCCAGCAGGCTCAGCCCGTAGCGAACGAGCAACCCGCTGGGCTCGCCGATGCGCAGGCCCACGACAGCGAGTTCCACCGGGGCCAGCAGCAGGCAAGTGGCGAAGCCGACCGCCCAGGCGCGGGCGAGCATGACCGGAAGTGTCACGATTCCGAAACGCCGTCCATTCGGCCGCTGTTCGCACAGGCCGAACCCGTGTTCCCGCCCCAGCGTAGCGGCTCAGCACGGCGACGGGAAGCGATCCATAGGTCGCCGCGTGGACAGCTCCGCATGGCTCGACGAACCCAGACACCCATTGCAGCACCATGGCCAGTTCACCCGGCTGCCCGAAGCCCACCGTGCGCACCGATGCATCGCCAGCTCCAGGGCCACCTGCTCCTAACACAACCATCTTGCTCTTTCCTTGGCGGACGGCCATCGCCATGCCCCATGAGCGACGACATCGCCAGCAACCTGGCCGACAACCTGCGCGCCCTGCGCGAGGCGCGCGGCTTCAGTCAGCAGCAGATCGCCAAGCTGGCCGGGCTGCCACGGCCTACCTGGGCCAACCTGGAGAGCGGCTCTGCCAACCCCACAATCGCGGTGCTGACGCGGGCAGTCCGTAGGTAGCATTAGAAGGGGGTCAATTGGGCCAGTCACCGCACTGGGGAGGAGTTGACATAAAAACCACTACTGCGAAGTACGACAGCAATGAATTAATCCGCCACCATCACCCACCGTCCGCCCCAGCCCCACGATCCCGCCGCCTTACAGCACGGCGGAACGCATTAGCCAAAAAAGCAAAAACGTCCCAATCAAGGGACTTTTCCGCCCCAAGAACGCCCCCCCCCCCACCCAGGCCTCGCTCCCGCAGCGCCCAGCTCACCACACGCCTGTCCGCCCATCGAGTCGGCCCTGGCCCTCAAGCCGACTCGAGGTCGAGCCACTCGTTTCCCGGCGGCGGCCGTGCCGGTGCGATCGGCAGCGGCTCGGTCGGCAACTTCAGGCTCTTGAGGATGCGGCGAATCGCATCCGGCTTGAACACAGCAGCCAACAGCCGCCTCGGCCCCTTGCAGCTTGGACAAATCAGCACGTCGGTCTTGAACGCTCGGCGCATCAAGTCCGCATAGCTGTAGCCCCCCTGCGCCCGCTCACCGCCGCCTTCCGGCACAGGCGGCTCCGAGCCGAGATCCTCCTCGGCGTCGCCGCGCTCCGCAGCCGGCCTCGCCTGCGCCCGGTAGGCGACGACGCGCGCCCGCAGCGCCGAGCGCGGTGCCAGTACGCCGCGGGAGACCAGCGAATTTTTGTGCGGCCGAGGAATTAACGCCGCCAGGCGCTCGACGAACGCAAGCGGCTCGAATTCGACAGGGTGCGGCTCCTTTCATGCGACGTTTTTCACGAGTCGGAGGCGTCGTCTACGGGTGGGCGGGGCAATTTCTGGAACCTTCGAGTCAATGTAACGTGACAGGTGGTTGCGGTAGGTCTCCTGTTGCTCGTGAAAGGCCCAGTATTCGTCGAAATCACCGCTGGAGAGGATCGAACGCAGGCGCAGGACGGCTTCGGCACCCTCGAGACTCCAACGCGCGCCAGTGAGGTCCATGCGGTCCTTGATCAAGTGCCGACAGGCGCCTTCGATGACGCCGGTAGCGATCGGTGCTCCCATCGCGAGCAGCTGTTCGTAGCGCATCATGGACTTGCGCTTCAGCAGATAGTTTGCGGCTTGGTCTACGGGCTTGCGCTGCTTGGCGCTCAATTCACGGAAGGTCGCCATGCGAGTCATGCCGGCCACCACTTGGCTGACTTCGCCCTGAAGAATGCGTCGCAAGCGCTCGAGAACCCAGTCCTCGATCTCGGATGTCCCTTCATCAAAGAAGACGTGCGCCGCACGCCACAGATATTCGAGGGCATGGATGAAATCGAGCACCAGTGTGACCTCGACTCCCCGACGCTGGGCCTCGGCGCGCACCAGCTCGATGAGCTTGTCATCGCCATCGACCAGGACCAGCCAGCGCTTTCGGTGCTTGGGGTCACGGTCGGCGGCTTCATCGAACGCGTCAGAGATCACATCCTTGAGCGGCCGCTGCAAGCTCGCCCACACCCGCTTGCCTTCGGGTCTGGGTTTGGGCTTCGTGATGGCGTCGCGCACTCGCCTGAGACCCGCGATCACGTCGTCGGCCGTCCTTTCGTGCGGTGCCACCGTGTAGACCGCCGCCACCGATGCTCGGCGTTTGCGCCCGCGCTTGACTTCGCCCTTGCTGCGCCGACTGTCCATCTTCGGCCTCGCCTCTTGCGCCGCCTTGCGGGTCGCGTCGGTCAAGTCCTCGTGACGTAGCACGACCCCCTTTTGGTCAAAGGTCAGCGCCAGCAATTCACTGGTCGGTTCCGGAAAGTGAAGTCGGGTGTTGCCGCAGAAGGCGTCGAAGTCAACTGCTGAGCGCTTCACCGACTGTTCGGCCTGACGCTTCGGAACATGGGCCGCGTTATGCACCGCCATCATCTCCAGCGTCGCGTCAAACGACATGCGCAAGGCGCCCAGTGCCACCTGACGGTCTACTTCCAGCGAGTATCTCGTCGAGCCAAGTCCCAGAGCAGCATCGACCGGGAACAGGTACGACAGGCCACGTCCTGAGTGACCCGTGCGCTCCACCTCCACAGTCCCGAAAACCGTCTCGAGCTTGCGCACCATGCCGCTGCGCTTATGGGTGCGCTCTCGAGCGTCAGCACCCACGACCGGCTGTGTCGCTCGGGCCTGACTGCGCAACGTAAGATAGGCTTGGTGCAGCCGACGCATCAGCTCAGCGCTGCTCGTTCGACAGCCATCGCTCAATCTCCGCTTCGCTCTTGGTGCCAAGCTCATCGGACATCAGCGCCTTCTTCATCGAAGCGAATTGCGCCTCCGCCTCGACGAAATGTTCCTCTTCACCGAGCGCCTCGTTGCGGTAGGCTGCCCTCATGGGGTCACCTCCTGGGTAGATAGTTGTCTCTTCAACTTCTAGATACCCCGGAGGAGCCCCATTTTCATCCTTGCACGACGCTCAACCGCTTGAAATTGTTGGCTTTCGGCGTCGCATCAACGGATCCGCACCCCTTTGATAGAGCGAGCCCGAAGCCTCCATGAAGAAAGCCGACAAAGCCGCGCGCATCGCGGAGATGCTCGACAAACTCTACCCCACGACACCGATCCCGCTCGATCACAGCGACGCCTTCACACTGCTGGTGGCGGTGATGCTCAGCGCCCAGACCACCGACAAGAAGGTCAACGAAGTCACGCCCGCGCTGTTCGCCATCGCGGGCAGCGCAGAGCAGATGGCCGCGCGCAGCGTCGACGAGCTGCTCGCCAAAATCCGCGTGCTCGGCCTGGCGCCGACCAAGGCCAAAAACCTCAAGGCCATGGCCCAGCAGTTGATGGGCGAGCACGGGGGCGAGGTGCCGAGCGACGAAGCGGCTCTCGAGGCGCTGCCCGGCGTCGGCCACAAGACCGCCTCGGTGGTGCGCGCCCAGGCCTTCGGCATCGCCGCCTTCCCGGTCGACACCCACATTCACCGGCTGGCCGCGCGCTGGGGGCTGTCGTCGGGCAAGAACGTGGAGCAGACCGAACGCGACCTGAAGCAGCTCTTTCCGCGCGAGGCCTGGAATCGACTGCACCTGCAGATCATCTACTTCGGCCGCGAACACTGCCCGGCGCGCGGTCACGATCTGGCAAAGTGCCCCATCTGCGGCTGGGCGGCGACCAAGCTCCGGATTCGCGAAGAGGCCGCGACGCGGGGGCCGCGGGCGCGCGCTGCGCAATAGGGCTCGCGCTCACTGGGCAGCGCCCGGTGAAAGCTGTACCAGCGGCGCCACGGTGGCGACCGTGACCCTCACGTAGTCGCCAGGCGCCAACACCATCTGCATACCCTTGAGGCCCGCCGAGACCGCGATCGCATCGTGGTCGAGCGCGCTGCGATCGATGAAAACGGGGAAGTTGCGCCGGGCACCGAGGGCGGTGACGCCACCACGGATGTAGCCGGTCAGCGGCTGCACCTCCTTGAGGGCCACCATGGCGACCTTGCGGTTGTCGCTGGCGCGGGCGAGGAGCTTGAGGTCGAGTTCGGCCGTGGCGGGCACGACGGCAAAACAATGACCGTGGCGATCGCCGTGGGCCACCAGCGTCTTGAAGACGGTGCGCGGGTCCATGCCCACCTGGCGCGCGACCTCGGCGGCGCCCAGGTGGGCGCTGTCGACTGCGTACTCGCGCAGCTCGTAGCGCACGCGCGCCCGCTCGAGCAGACGCGCGGCGTTGGTCTTCGACGGGGGCTTGGGCATGGCGGCTCGCGCTTCAGGGTTCGTCGGCCCCGCCCGCCACATCCTCCAGGGTGTAGCCCTTGCGCGGGAAGTAGTAGTCGACGGCGCGCTTGGCTTCCGGGACCGTCGGATAGTCGATGCCGATGGTGGGCGCGAAGCGGCCGGTGATCAGCTCCGTGGAACGCCGCAGGCCCTGATCGCCCTCGCGCCACCAGCGCAGCTGCAGGCGGCAGACGGTGGTGCGGCAGGAGACGCTCTCGATCACATCCTCGGGTAGCTGGGGATCGTCGAGTAGCTCGCGGATCTCACGTTCGGTGGCGTCGGCCCAGAGCGCGTCGCGGGGTTCGCGCTCGAAGGCCGGATACAAGACGGTGGCGGGGTTGCCCCGGGGCTTCCAGGCCGGTGGTGGCGGCGGCTCTGGGGCCTGCTCAGCGCCCTCGGCGGGGGCCTTTGCGGGCCGCGGCGGCCGCGGTACGGCGGCGGGCGCGGGCTGTGCTTCGGCGAGTTCGGCTTCGTCCTCGGACGGCTCGACTGCGCCGGAGGCGGCGGAGCGGCGAGGGGCCGAGGGACCCAACAGCCAGAGGTAGCCGAGGCCGAGCACCACAAGGGCGGCAAGGGCGGGCGTCCAGCGCTTCATCGCAGCTCCTTGTACCGCGCGGCAGCGGCGTTGGCGATCGCGGACGGAACGTGTAAGAACCTCGCGCGCAGGAGCCGAGATGCGGATCGAATGCGCCCATTGCCAGCAGCAATTCGAACTCGAAGCCGGGGCCGAGCGGCGCTGCCCCAAGTGCATGCGCTCCAAGGGGTTGCGCACGCTTCCCGCGAAGGCCTCCACCGAGGGCGCAGGGACCAGGGCCGCCGGCACTGAAGCATTGGGGCGCGGGCGGCTGATCGCAGGCCTTGTGGGCGCCGCAGCCGTGATCGCGATCGTCGCCTTTGCGCTCCTGCGCCAGGGTGGCCCCGGCGGTGGCGCCGACGACGGCGGACAGCAAGTGGCCGCCGAGCTGAAGAAGCGCGGCATCGAAGCCGGCGAACTCGCGCGCCTGCTGGCCGCCGACGACGCCGTTTTGAGCTTTGCGCGCGAGGCGGCCGGGTCGGCCGACTCGGATGCCGCCAAGGCCGAAGCCCTGGTCAAGGCGATCCGGGCGCGGGCCAGCGCCGGCGCCTTCGTGCCCTGGTCGATGGTGGAGCCCCGCGCCGGAGCGCTGCGCCTGGGCGGGGAGCTGCTTTCGAGTCTCGGCAAGGACGGGGCCCGCGAGCGCCACTACCCGCTGGAACTGGCGGCGCTGACGGTGGCGGCCCTGCGCGCGCTGTCGACCGAGCAACCGGTATACTTGGCCGAGGTCTACGCCTACCCCGACGAAAAGGCGCCCCTGGATGCCTCCGGTCGCTTCGGCTACTTCGCCGTCGCCCTGGGCGGCACTCCGGAAGGCGCAAAGAACGAAAAAGGCCAGCAGGCCCAAGCCAAGGCGGTCAAGCCGCGCCTCTTTGACCCCTACGGCGGACGCAGCGCACAGCCGGCCCCCGGCGAGCTGCGGCTGCTGACAGACCTGGAAGCGGTGGGCGCAGCGCTGTCGCTCAAGGCCAACCAAGTGCTGGGCCAAAATGGCGAACCGGCCGCGGCCCTGCGCGACGCCGACGCCGCCATCGCGCTGTATCCAACCTCGGCTTCGGTGCGCACCACGCGGGGCATGGTGCTGCTGTCGAGCGGCGGCGAGCAGGAGGGCCGCGGCGAGCTCGAAGCGGCGGCCCAGATGCGCCCCGACGGCCCGCGCCGACACAACGCCGCGGTGCTGGCCCTGGCCACCGGCGGCCAATCGGAAGCCTCCAAACAGCTGGCGCTGGCGCTGGAACAGTACCCGGAGTACGCGGCGGCGCTCACGACCCTGGCCACGCTACAGATGGCCAGTGGCGAGCGTGAACAGGCCCAGAGCACGCTCGAACGGGTCGAAGGCCTCGATCGGGAGCTGCCCTCGCTGCCGCTGGCCTGGGCCCAGTGGTACATGAGCGGCGGTGACCTGCAGCAGGCGCTGGCCCGGGCCGAGCGCGCCGTGGAGCTGAGCCCCGACAATCCGCAACCACGGCTGATGCTCGCGCGCATGCAGCGTCAGGCTGGCGACTACGACGGCATGCGCGCCCATGCCCGCAAGGTCATGGAGCTGGTCGCCGAAAGCCAGAAGTCGCGGACCAAACTGCTGATCGAGCAGCTGCTGGGGCCGACGGCGCTGGAGGCGCCCGACGCCTTCGACGCTGAGGACGACGGGACGCCGGACGGCGGCATCGGAGAACTGGCCGATCCAGGCCAGCTCGATCTGTCGAGCGGCTCGAAGCTGATGGGCGGCGAGGGCAACTCGGGCCCCAGCCTGCTCGGCGGCGACGGGCCGGGGAGCTTGAAACTCGGCGGCGGGGCGCCGAAACTCCGTCTCGGTGGTTCCGGATCCGGACTGGGCCCGGCCCCGGCCAACTGAGCGCAAAAAAAATGCCCGCAGCGTCTGCGGCGTGGCCCACGACGGAGGTGGACGATGGCGGATGAGGGTCTGAGCGGCACCCTGGCCGACGAACAGGCGGCGATGCAGAAGGGCAAGGGAGGCCAGCTCCTCATGCTGACGGCCTTCGCCCTGGCCTTGCTGGGCGGCCTCTTCTTTTTGATGGGCGGCGACGACGAGAATCGCGTCTACGGCGAGCTGGGCAAGAAAATCAACGGCCTGAAGATGGAGCACTTCGACCAATTCTGGGGCTGCGCCCTGGCCGGCGAAGACCTGCGCGACGTGAAGTCCAACGCCGACCTCAGCGCCCAGCTCGACTCCCGAGGGCGCGAAAGGGGCCAGGCCTACGGCGTGCACCTGCGCGACACCTGCCTGAAGAAGCTCGAGGACTTCGGTCCGAACCTGGAGGCCCTGATCGCCCCCGAGGACCTGAAGGAGCCCATCGCGGCCATGGTCGAGGCCAACGGCAAGCTGCGCACCGCCGTCAGCAGCCTCGCCACCTACCTGGACAAGGACGAGCTCGAGTACGACAGCGACGAGGCCAGCGCACCGATCAAGGACGCCACGCGCGCCTGGTACGACTTCAAGAAGGCCCACAAGGGCGCCAACGACGCCATCCGGACCAAGAAGGACGCCAAGTAATTCAGCGGCGCCCCGCTGGTCACTTTTGGCGGCGTGCGATCTGCGCGACCGCGACATGGATGTCTGAGTTCAAGGTATTTTGCGGCGCGAAAAGCGCTCGTTTGCGCGTCTGAAACCGATGGCACCGCGCTTGCACCGCTCTGGCTGCCGTGTTCGAGGGCGGAAGGAAATTCGGGTGGGCAGGGCCCGTCGTCGCGCTGGTTGCGGCCTGCACGCCCCCGACGGCGGTACGTCGCACCACGCTGATCCCCACACCCTCGCTGCCAGCCCGGGTGGGCGCACCGCTTGCCGGCGGCGAGGGCCGCGGCGGCCTGGAACTCAACGCCGGCCACCTGACGCCCGATCTGGTGTTCGAGGACGGCGAGTTCGGCGACCCCGGAGTGCTGATCCCCGACGCCCACCTGGGCGGCAGCTTCTACTTCGGCTTGCACGACCTGATCGAAGTCGGCGGGCACCTGCAGTACGCGCATGCGCGCTGGTCCTCACCCAACGTGCTCAACGTGTTGCCTTTCCCGAAGGGCACGCGTGATGACTTCTGGAAGGGTGGCCTGGGGGCCCGGCTCAACCTGAGGCTTGGCGGGGACCGGAAGCTGCGGCCTGCCCTCTCGCTGCTCGCCGAACTGGAAGCGGTCGGCCTACCCGAGGTGGTCTTCGTGCGGCAGGACGATGGCCGCTACGGGTTGAAAGAGGAGCGCAATTTCTTCTTTTTCGTGCCCAATGGCGCCGCACACCTCGGCCTGTCGATCGAACTGGGGACGTCGCCCCGCCAGGTTCTGCACGCCGGGGGGCTGGTCGGGCTGACCACGAGCGTCAAAAACGTGGGCTTCGACGAACTCGAGAACGTGGATGACGACACCACCGAGAGCTTTCTCGTGAGCTATGGCGGCGTCGGCGTCGACTACCGGGTCGAGTTCATCTTTATCGGTGGCCACGTCTATCTGCCCTTCGATGACCAGGAGATGGTCCGTTTCGGTCCCCGGCTGCAGCTGCAGGCGGGGTACGCCTTCTGACATCCCTCGTCGGTGCCAGGCCCCACGAGCGCCATCGCGCACGGAACGCCCGTCCAGGGCCTAGAGCCCGCGGAAACCTCGCGGACATCCAACCGGACGCGAGCGAGCGGACGGGCGCCCAACTTTCGCGGAAACTGCACATGTGGTAGATGCGGTGCCGCTTCGACAGGAGATTTCAGCGATGTCGGAACTGGTTCAAATCCGGATAGGCGGCCACCAAACTGGACTGGGAGCGACCTGCCGGGTGGATGACTGGAAGACCGGCCCCACGGCCACCTTCCTCGGTCTGTCCGCATTCATCGTCTATTCGACCTGGGCCGCCCTGCAGGGCAGCCACTACTACGCCGGCCCCTATCTCTCGCCGATGTACTCGCCGGTGATCTGGACCGACTTGTCCCAGCTCGGCGCCGCGCCCCTCGAGCACGCCCTGCTCGGGGCTTGGCCCCAGTGGTGGCCGAGCTTCATCCCGGCGACACCGGCGGCGCTGATCCTGATCTTCCCGGGATCGTTTCGCTTCACCTGCTACTACTACCGCAAGGCCTATTACCGGGCCTTCGCCATGACGCCGCCCGGCTGCGCCGTCGGAGCGCGCCCCCAGGGCCAGTACAAGGGCGAAACCGCGCTGCTGATCTTCCAGAACTTGCACCGCTACGCGCTCTACTTCGCCATCGCCTTCATCTTCATCCTCTACTACGACGCCCTGCTCGCCTTCAAAAAGGACGGCGAGTTCGGCTTCGGCGTGGGCACGCTGATCCTGCTGATCAACCCGACGCTGCTGGGTGCCTACACCTTTGGCTGCCACTCCTGGCGCCATCTCATCGGCGGCGGCATCAACCTTCACTCGAAGTTTCCCATGCGCCATCAGCTGTGGAAGCTCGCGAGCTACCTCAACGAGCGCCACATGCGCTTCGCCTGGCTGAGCCTCTTTTGGGTCGCCTTCACCGACGTCTACGTGCGCCTGGTCTCCATGGGCGTCATCACCGACCTGAACACCTGGGGCTAGAGCAAGACCATGGTCGACATCAACGAGCTACAGACCTTCGAGCATGACGTGCTCGTCATCGGCGCCGGTGGCGCCGGACTGCGCGCCGCCATCCAGTGCGCCGCGCTCGGCCTCGACACGGGCGTCGTCAGCAAGTCCCTGTTGGGCAAGGCCCACACGGTCATGGCCGAGGGCGGCATGGCCGCGGCCCTGCGCAACGTGGACAAGCGCGACAACTGGAAGGTGCACTTCCGCGACACCATGCGCGGCGGCAAGTTCCTCAACAACTGGCGCATGGCCCAGCTCCACGCCCAGCAGGCGCCCGATCGCGTGCGCGAGCTGGAAGACTGGGGCGCCGTCTTCGACCGCACGCCCGACGGCCTCATCAACCAGCGCAACTTCGGCGGTCACCGCTACCCGCGCCTGGCCCACACCGGCGACCGCACGGGCCTCGAGCTAATCCGCACGCTGCAGGACCATGGCGTGCACCAAGGCTTCGCCACGCACATGGAGTGTAAGATCGTGGGCCTGCTCAAGGACGGCGACCGCATCGCCGGGGCCCTGGGCCTGTGGCGCGAGCACGGGCGCTTCGTGCTCTTCAAGGCCAAGGCCGTGATCATGGGCACCGGCGGCGGCGGCCGCTGCTGGCGCGTCACCAGCAACAGCTGGGAATACTCCGGCGACGGCGCCACCCTGGCCTACGACGCTGGCGCCGAGCTGATGGACATGGAGTTCACCCAGTTCCACCCCACCGGCATGGTCTGGCCACCTTCGGTCAGCGGCGTGCTCGTGACCGAAGGCGTGCGCGGTGAAGGCGGCATCCTGCTCAACAACAAGGGTGAGCGCTTCATGTTCAACTACATTCCGGAGCGCTTCGCCCCGGAGACCGCCGACACCAAGGAAGAAGCGGCGCGCTGGCTCGAGGGCGACAAAAACGCCCGCCGTCCGCCGGAGCTGCTCACCCGCGACGTGGTGGCCCGCGCCATCCGCTCCGAGGTGCAGGCCGGGCGCGGCAGCCCCCACGGCGGCGCCTTCCTGGACATCGCCAACCAGCGGCCAGCGGAATACATCAAGAAGAAGCTCCCCTCCATGTACCACCAGTTCAAGGAGCTGGCCGAGGTGGACATCACCAAGGACCCGATGGAAGTGGGGCCGACCCTGCACTACTTCATGGGCGGCATCCGCGTGGACGCCGACAGCCAGATGTCCAAGGTGCCGGGGCTCTTCGCCTGCGGCGAGGCTTCGGCGGGCATGCACGGCGCCAACCGCCTGGGCGGCAACTCCCTGAGCGACCTGATCGTCTTCGGCAAGCTCTCGGGCGACGGCGCCGCCGACTACATCAAGACGCTGGAGGCGCCACCGCAGGTCAACGAAGACGAGGTCAAGGCCCTGGTCAAGCACTGCACCGACATCCTCAACCGCGAGGAAGGCCCCAACCCCTTCGTGGTGCACGAAGAGATTCAAGAGATCATGGGCGAAGGCGCCGGCATCGTGCGCCAGGGCGACGAGCTTTCGACCGCCATCGAGAAGCTGCATCAGCTGCGGCCGCGCATCGACTCGGTCAAGGCCCACTCTGCCTCCCAGTTCAACGCCGGCTGGCACGAAGCCCTCGACCTGCACAGCCTGGTGACCACCGGCGAGGCCGTGGCGCGCTCGGCGCTGCTGCGCGAGGAAAGCCGCGGCGGCCACACGCGCCTGGACTTCGAAGGCGAGCGCGAAGAGTGGTCCAAATACAACATCGTCGTCAGCAAACAGCCCGACGGCACCATGCTCGCGCGCAAGGAAGAGCGACCGGACCCGCCCGAAGAGCTCGCGAAGATCGCCCACGCCAAGATCGAAGACCTGGAGGCCGGCAATGTCTAAGCGAACCTTCCGCGTCTGGCGCGGCGACAAGAGCGGCGGTGAATTCAAGGAGTACAGCGTCGAAGTCGGCCCTGGCATGGTCGTGCTCGACGCCATCCACCGCATCCAGGCCGAGCACGCCTCCGACCTCGCCGTGCGCTGGAACTGCAAGGCCGGCAAGTGCGGTTCGTGCTCGATGGAAATCGATGGCATGCCCAAACTCGGCTGCATGACGCGCCTGGGCGACTACCCGGAAAACCACACCATCACCATCCAGCCCATGAAGACCTTCCCGCTGATCAAGGACCTGGTCACGGACGTCAGCTGGAACTACGAGCAGAACAAGCGCATCAAGCCCCTGCAGCCCAGGCCGCGCGACGCCGACGGCGAGCATCGCATGCAGCAGGACGACGTGGAGCGCACCCAGGAGTTCCGCAAGTGCATCGAATGCTACCTTTGCCAGAACACCTGCCACGTACTGCGTGACCACGACCGCAAGGACGCCTTTATCGGGCCGCGCTTCATGATCCGCGTCGGCCAGCTGGCCATGCACCCCCTCGACACCGAGGACCGCATCCCCGCCATCCGCGACGAATACGGCTCGGGCTACTGCAACATCACCCGCTGCTGCACCGAAGTCTGCCCCGAGCACATCAACATCACCGACAACGGCATCATCCCGCTCAAGGAGCGCGTGGTCGACAGGTACTACGACCCGGTCAAGATGCTGCTGCGGAAGATCAGCGGGAAGTAGAAACGCAGACTCGCTTCGAGGTCGGACACGTACAGCTCTGGGACCAAAGCGGGCCAGTCCATTTGCGTCCGCCTACTGCCGGCCCCCCGGTCCACGCACCGCGGCCATCATGCCGCCATCGACGGGATAAGCCGCGCCCGTGATGAAGCTCGCGGCATCGCTGGCCAAAAATCCCACCAAGTTGGCGACCTCGGAGGGTTCGCCCACGCGCCGGAGCAGGTGCATTCGAGCCATCGCCTCGAGCGCCTCGGCCTGGCCGTGCATGGGCCCGAGGATGGGCGTGTCGATCACGCCCGGGCAGACGGCGTTGACGCGGATGCCGTGGCGGCCGAACTCGGCGGCTGCTGCCTTCACCAGGCCGACGACGCCATGCTTGCTCGCGAAATAGGAAGGCATTCCAGAGCCACCCACCAACCCGGCTACCGAAGCGGTGACCACGATGCTACCTCCACCAGCCTCGATCAGCACCGGAGCCACCGCCCGCATGCCGAGGAAGACGCCACGGAGATTGACCGCGATCACAGCATCGAAAGCCTCGATGTCGCCGTCGAGAATCGATGAGGGACGGCCGATGCCGGCGTTGAGAAACACGGCGTGCACGCCGCCGTAGCGCGATTTCGCGGCCTCGACCATGGCCTGGTTATCGCTCGGCTCGGTCACGTCGGCGTGCAGCGCGTGGGCCTGACCTCCGTCCGCCCCGATCGCGGCAGCCACGCGCGCGGCGCCGGCGTCATCCACGTCGGCGACCACCACCGCTGCCCCGCGCGCGGCGAACATCCGCGCCGCGGCCTCCCCGATACCCGAAGCGCCACCAGTCACGATCGCTACCTTGCCCTCGAATCCACTGTCGGCCATGTTCGTTCTCCTCGCCAAGGTCAGCGCACGCTAGCATAGGCTGCGCCTCGAAGCCGAACGCTGCGCCGCAACAGCCGCGGCGCACGCCAGGGCCCCTCAGAAGCAGCAAATCGAGCCCACACCGCGCCCCCCCGTTCGCGCTGCTGCGAGACGAAACGCGCCGACGGCCGATCATCACTGATGGCCATTTGAGCGGTCCGTTCTCGCACGCGGCGGCGCCGCCCCCCCGGCGCGCTCGCACTGGCCTGGGTGCCGCCATTTTGGTACGTTCGCACGTCGGGTGCTCGCACGTGGCTGGGGTCGCAATGCATGTCGTCGTCCTGCTGATCGCATCGGCGTCTGTGCTGGGCTGCGGCCTGAGTTCCAAAACGGCGGAGGCCGGAGTCGAGGTTGAGGGAAGCAGCGAGGCATCGGACGCTGCGCAAGCCGACCCTCAGACCGGTTCGCAGCGCCAATCGAAAATCGCCCAGTGCCGGGACAACAGCGACTGTCCCGCGCAGCTACCGCGCTGCGATCGTTCGGCAGAGCGCTGCGTAGAATGCGTGCTCAACGCCGACTGCCCGCTGCGAAAGCTGTGTGCGCAAAACACCTGCATCGAGACCCGCGTTTGTGATTCGAGCCTCGATTGCGACGCCAGCGACGGGGTCTCGATTGTGTGCGACACGGCCCTCCGAAGTTGCGTGCAGTGCCTGCGTGAAGCCGACTGCCCAGGCGACGAGACCTGCGGCAACGCCCAGTGCTGGCCCCGGTGCGAATCGGACACCACCTGCACCCCGCTGGGTCTGCTTTGCGACCGCAGCGCGGGCTACTGCAGGCCTGCGGACAGCGTCGAATCCACGCCACCAACCCAAAGCTCCATGGACGCCGGTGTGATCACAGCCGACGCCATGGTGGACGCCATGGTGGACGCCATGGTGGACACCATGATGGACGCCATCGACGCATCGGCGCCCGACAGCTCGGTGCCAAACGCGGACGCAACCGTGGACGCGGGCCCGCCTGCTCCAGTGAACGTATTGGTGATCTTCGACAAGTCGGGCAGCATGGACCAGGCGTGGACGACCGACTCGAAATGGTCAGTCGGAGGACAGGCCGTGGCCCAGGGGCTCGAACCATTCACCGACCGCCTGCGAGCAGGGGCGATCTTCTTTCCGCAGCCCGGCTCCTGTGACGTCGCCGCGTTCGACGATGCTCAGCAACTCGCCTTTCGATCAGGAGCCGAGTTCCTGGCAGCCTGGGAGTCGGCATTGACCACCCAGCTACCCAACGGCAGCACGCCCCTGGGTGTCGCGCTCCAAGTGGCCGATGCCGCGCTCACCACTGCACTCGCCTCGGCCGATGCTTCAACCTGGCCCACGGATGTGATCCTGGTGACCGATGGCGAGCCGAATTGCTCTGCCGATATCACGGAAGCGCTTGCGCTGGTCGCGGGATGGGCGGCTGTGGGTATCGAGACGCTTGTGATCGGATTGCCCGGATCCAGTGGGGCGGCCGACACGCTCGATTCCATCGCAGCCGCCGGCGGAACCGGCTCCCACATCGCCGCGACGGATGCGATGACGCTGAGCCAGACGATCACCAATAGGCTGTGAGCGGGGCGTTTCTTGCGGAGCTGAGCGACGCGAGCCCCGGGAGGCCCCCGGCTGGGAACCGCGGCCACCGTGAACACTGCGGCCCCGATGGGGGCCTACGCGAGCAGTTCAGCACAATCCCAGGCGTCGATCAGAGCCATGACAGCGGTGTGTGCGCCAAATGCAACCTCATCGGGTACGTGGTCCGCGGCGAGCTGCGAGAGCGGGGTGCGCAGGCCGTCGAGCAGTGCGTGCCTGAAGTCTTCCTCGCAGCGCTCGAGGGGATAGCCCTTCACGCCATGCTCGAGCAATCCTGCGTAGTAGCGGTGGAGAATGCCGGCCGAGATGTCGTGGCTCCAGCAGATTGGGTCGGTCCACAGAAGGTAAAAGGCCAGGTCCCACGCGCATGGGCCCATGCGGCAACTGCCCCAGTCGATCAACACGGCGTCCGCGCGAATGCCTTCACGTGGGAAGAGGACGTTGCCGACGTGGGGATCGCCGTGCAGCAGCGCGAAGCCGCGGCGCGTTTCGAGCCGCGCCACGAGTTCGGGTGACCTTCGCTCGAGATAGCGACGATAGAGAGCGTCGTCGCGCTCGTGCAGCCTCTCCCCGAGACGCCGTCGCACTTGCGGGCAGTGCTCCCGAAGCCATGGCAGCGAGCGGCACGTCGTTGCCGCCGGATCGTTTGCACGTTGTCCAAAGCCCAACAGCTCCCCCTCGAAGCGGGCAGCGTGAAGCGTGGCCAGCCTGGCCGCCGCGGTCAAAAGCCGCGGCGACAACGAGGACGTGCACTTCGCCGACACCGTCAAGGGCAGCGACTGGGGCTGCGATCAAGACGTGGCGCGCATGTTCGCCGAGACCGCCCCCAAGGCAATCCGCGAGCTGGCAACCTGGGGCGTGCCCTGGAGCCGCGTGCGCGCCGGCGACCGCGAGGTGGTCGTCAACGGCGAGCGCGTCACCATCACCGAACCCGCCGATTCCCAGGGGCTTATCACCTCGCGCGACTTCGGCGGCACCAAGAAGTGGCGCACCTGCTTCACCGCCGACGACACCGGCCACACCATGCTCTACGCGATGGACAATAAAGCCATCGAGCTGGACATCCCGGTCCACGAGCGCAAGGAAGCGCTGGCGCTGATCCACGAGGGCGGCATCTGCCACGGCGCCGTCGTGCGCGACCTCATCAGCGGCGAACTCATCGCCTACGTGGCCAAGGCCACGGTGATCGCCACCGGCGGCTACGGCCGCATCTACGCCGTGTCGACCAACGCCATCATCTGCGAGGGCATGGGTTCGGCCATCGCGCTCGAGACCGGCGTCGCAGCGCTGGGCAACATGGAAGCAGTTCAGTTCCACCCCACGGCCATTGTACCGGCGGGCATTCTCACCACCGAGGGCTGCCGCGGCGACGGCGGCCTCTTGCGCGACGTGGACGGCTACCGCTTCATGCCGGACTACGAGCCGGGCAAGAAAGAACTCGCCTCCCGCGACGTGGTCTCGCGCCGCATGACCGAGCACATGCGCAAGGGCAAGGGCGTGCCCAGCCCCTACGGCGACCACCTTTGGCTAGACATCACCCTGCTCGGGCGCGCGCACATCGAAAAGAACCTGCGCGAGGTCAAGGAGATCTGCCAGTACTTCCCGGGCATCGACCCGGTGAAAGACTTCATCCCCGTGCGCCCCACGCAGCACTATTCCATGGGCGGCGTGCGCACCAAGGCCACCGGCGAGAGCCCTGCCCTGCGCGGCCTGTTCTCGGTCGGCGAAGCCGCCTGCTGGGACATGCATGGCTATAACCGCCTGGGCGGCAACTCCGTGGCCGAGACCGTCGTGGCCGGCATGATCGTGGGCGAGCACATCGCCGACTACTGCGACGTCGCCGACGTGAACCTGGCCACCCGCGTGATCTCGGACTTCCTCGGGCGCGAGCAGGCCAAGATCGACGCCATCATGAACCGCGACAGCGGCGAAAACGCCTGGGCGCTGCGCGCCGAGATGGAACAGATCGTGATGGACAAGGTGGGCATCTTCCGCAACCAGGCGGAGCTCGATCAGGCCGTCGAGGAACTCACCGCGCTCTACAAGCGCAGCCGCAACATCGTTTGTCGGAACAAGGCCCGCCACTCCAACCCGGAGCTGGCTGCATCGCTGCGCGTCCCGCGAATGCTCAAGCTCGCCCTGTGCGTGGCCAAGGGCGCCCAAGCGCGCACCGAGAGCCGCGGCGCCCACGCCCGCGAGGACTACCCCAAGCGCAACGACCGCGACTGGCTCAAGCGCACCCTTGCGTATTGGAAGAGCGAGGACGCCGAGGGCCCGACCCTGGAGTACGAACCCCTCGACATCATGAAGATGGAACTGCCGCCCGGCTCCCGGGGCTATGGCAAGGACCAGACGATCCACCACCCCGACACCGCACGGCGCGAAAGAGAAATCGAAGCCTTCAAGGCCGCAAACCCCAACGCCGACCGCTTCGAGATTCAACGGTCGTTCAACCCCATCGACCTGCCGGAGCGCCTCCGGGGCAAGAACGAGCGTGTCGCCATTGGCTACGAGTGTGAACGTACGAGTGAACGAGGCCGCGAAGTGTCAAACGGGTGCGGATCCGTTGATGCGACGCCGAAAGCCAATAATTTCAAGCGGTTGAGCGTCGTGCAAGGATGAAAACGGGGCTCCTCCGGGGTATCTCTGTCGTAGTCCTGAACGTATTGCCGCAAATCAGCCCGGAAATTCCGCAAGTCTCAGGCTCCTCTGAGGGGGTTGCTCGAGCGCCTTTTGGCGCCGGCCTCGCCGG